>NZ_PIZM01000001.1 GCF_002835465.1 Psychromonas sp. psych-6C06
CCGCTCTTCCGATCTAACGTATTGAGCTAACTTGTACTAATTACCCGTGAGGCTTAACCATACAAACTCTAAGAGTTTTGTATACCAAGACGAGTCGAAAGACTATAAAAGAAATGCTTGCGAAGCATATTTTACGAAAACATTGCAAAGATTAAGAAGAACAAGCAGATTACGAAGTAATTTGCAGTTTCGTACTGTTTAACGAAGTTAAATAGTGGAAACAAACAGCTTTTCTAATTAACTTTTTTGTTTGGCGACAATAGCGCTGTGGTCCCACCTGATTCCATTCCGAACTCAGTAGTGAAACGCAGTTGCGCCGATGGTAGTGTGGGGTCTCCCCATGTGAGAGTAGGTCATCGCCAAACGCCTAATACGAACAATCCCTGTTGACTACGTCAGCAGGGATTTTTTCGTTTTATGCATTTGATAAATGAAGACCTACTCCCACATGGGGCAGGTGAACAGTCTGCTGTGGGCTGTACTAATCATTGTTTGTATGTGTCGATATTCTTTTCATTTTTTCCTGTTATTTTTCTTTTAGGTATAAACCTTTTTGTTTATCAGTCTATTACATGGTTGGTATTATTTATGCACTATCAAATCTGTGCTGTGAATGGACTTTTATTTTTTTTAGGAGTGGGGAAATGAAAAATACTTATATTGGTAAGCAGTGGTTGAGCACAATCTTTACGTTGTTATTCGTTTCATCGGTGAATGCGAATTTAATTGAAAATGGTGACTTTGAAACAGTGACCTCAGGAGGTTTTGTCAAGTCTTGGGGGGTCTCTAACTTATACGATGAAGGAAGTGTTGAGAACTGGAGAGCGGGAAATAACGATTATATTGAGTTATGGACGGAAGGCTCTAACTCCTTTGCTGAATTAAATGCAGATTGGAGTTCAAGTGAGCAGACTGACTGGGTGCTTAAGCAAACTGTTCAGCTTGATTTAAATATGGGCTATAAGCTTAGTTTTCAATATAGAGCAAGACAGGATGATAATGAGGCATTTCGTTTTAAAGTCACTAACTCACAAGAATTATCTTCATGGAATACAATTAACGATCATGATTTAATTAATCAGTGGTATACCTATGAAGGGTTCTTTACGGCATCAGCGACAAAAACGAAACATGTCCTCAACTTTAGATCTGAAAATGATGGCGATACCTACGGTAACTTTATCGATAATGTCAGCCTTACTAAAGTAATTCAAACTGCTGTGCCTTCTCCTGGTAGCTTATTATTATTCGCTTTAGGAATGATTGGCCTTGGTTTTTACAGAAAAAGAGATAGTACTTTACTCACTTAATGTTTATCAATAGCCAAAATTAAACCTGATGCATATCCCCATTGGGTTTAAACTTATTGTAATTCAAATAAACTAGGTTGTAATAGCAAAAGTGTTAAATAGGTGATCAGTCTAACTTGTAAAAATCTACGCTACCTGTGTTATTAATTGAAGGGAGCATGATTAACTTCTGCAACTCACGCGTTGGTAGTTTAAATCTTTTTACGCAATACTAAATGAAAAGACGTTTTACTATCCTTTAAACGAAATTCGCTTACAATTAATAAGTCGTATTCCGCCAGCCTTACTCAAAAGACGTTGTGTTGAAAAATCACACGACTAAGACCAACAGAGCTTAGATCTCTTTATAAATTCCCTTTAGTATAATTTATTGATATATGATGCTTTTATCGTTTTTAGTAACTGCTCAACCCATGTAATCAAAAAAAATTGTAAGATTTTCATTTACTCCCTTGAAAAGTTTGTCCGGAGCCCCATCTATTTCATACTGTTTA
Organism: Psychromonas sp. psych-6C06; assembly: GCF_002835465.1. Taxonomy (NCBI): domain Bacteria; kingdom Pseudomonadati; phylum Pseudomonadota; class Gammaproteobacteria; order Alteromonadales; family Psychromonadaceae; genus Psychromonas; species Psychromonas sp. psych-6C06. Next base: position 1,805 of record NZ_PIZM01000001.1, read on the forward strand.
ATTATTACTATTAAAAGAGAAAGAGATATTATGGAACATCAACAAAATCATGCTTTTAGTGCCGATACCGGTAAACTTCTTAAATTAATGATCCACTCTTTATATTCTAATAAAGAGATCTTCTTACGTGAGCTTGTCTCTAACGCTGCTGATGCCGCTGATAAATTACGCTTCAAGGCGCTTTCAGATGGTACTCTTTTTGAAAATGATGCCGATTTGCGCGTTCGCTTGAGTTTCGATGCTGAAGCTAAAACAGTAACTATTAGCGATAATGGCATTGGTATGACACGTGATGAAGTGATTGAGCATTTAGGTACAATCGCAAAATCAGGCACTAGCGACTTCTTCGAACAATTATCTGGCGATCAAGTAAAAGATTCACAGCTAATTGGTCAGTTTGGTGTTGGTTTTTACTCTGCATTTATTGTTGCAGATCGCGTAACGGTAAATACGCGTAAAGCAGGAGAAGATGCTTCGAGCGGTACATGTTGGGAATCTTCTGGCGAAGCTGACTACAGCGTAGCTGATATTGAAAAAGCGGACCGTGGTACAGAGATTATTTTACATCTACGTGAAGATGAGTCTGAGTTTTTAAATGATTATAAATTACGTACGATCGTTTCTAAATACTCTGATCATATCAGTATTCCTGTTGAAATGTTTGTCGAAGAGGTTGCTGAAGTTGAGAATCAAGAGGGTGAAAATACGCCTGCTGTTCCTGCTCACTGGGAAGCCATCAACAAAGCAACTGCGCTTTGGAACTGTGCTAAATCAGATCTTAAAGATGAAGAATACCAAGAGTTTTATAAGCATATTGCCAACGATTTTGAGAACCCATTAACTTGGAGCCATAACAAAGTTGAAGGTGAGCAAGAATACACTAGCCTTTTATATATCCCTAAACGTGCACCATTTGATTTATGGAATCGTGAAAAAGCACATGGGCTCAAACTATACGTGCAACGTGTTTTCATTATGGATGATGCTGAGCAGTTCATGCCAACGTACCTACGTTTCGTAAAGGGTATTTTAGATTCAAACGACCTACCACTGAATGTATCGCGTGAAATCTTACAAGATACGCGTACAACGGCTAAATTACGTAGCGCTTGTACTAAACGCGTACTTTCAATGCTGACTAAGTTTGCCAATAAAAATGAAGATGAATACAACGCGTTCTGGAAAGAGTTTGGTCAAGTATTAAAAGAAGGACCAGCTGAAGACGCAGGTAATAAAGAGAAAATTGCGAAACTATTCCGTTTCTCTTCAACTGAGACTGATTCAGCTGAGCAAACTGTTTCATTAGATGCTTACTTAGGTCGCATGAAAGAGGAGCAGGATAAAATTTACTACATTACAGCTGATAGCTTTAATGCGGCTAAAAACAGTCCTCACCTTGAGATTCTACGTAAAAAAGGTGTTGAAGTTCTATTGCTTAGCGATCGTGTTGATGAGTGGTTATTAAGCCATTTACCAGAGTACGAAGGTAAAACATTCACATCAGTGACACAGGGCGATTTAGACCTTGGTAAACTAGATAGCGAAGAAGATAAAAAAGAGCAAGAGAAGCAAGAGACTGAATTTGCAAGCTTTGTTGAGCGTGTTAAAGAAACCTTAGGCGATAAAGTAAAAGATGTTCGCATCACGCATCGTTTAACGTCGACGCCTTCTTGTATCGTTGCAGATAACGATGATATGAGTACACAGATGGCGAAATTAATGGCGCAAATGGGACAACCAGTGCCAGATAGTAAGCCAATTTTTGAGCTTAACCCAGAGCATATTATGGTGACCACTTTAGCTGATATGGCTGACGAAGAGAAATTTGCGCAGTGGGCTGAGTTATTGTTAGAGCAAGCGGTATTATCTGAAAAAGGTAGTTTGGATGACCCATCTGAGTTTGTTAACCGAATCAATAAACTTCTTTTGGCGTAATCGCTCATAATTGATACAAAGGCCAGCTTTATGCTGGCCTTTTTCGTTGATAAAGTTGAGAAAAAATCACTAACCGTGTAAATTTCTTGTTCTATTTATTTAAAAACAGAAGGATATAAGCATGCGCATTATCTTGTTAGGTGCTCCAGGTGCCGGTAAAGGTACACAAGCTCAATTCATGATGGACAAATATGGTATCCCACAAATCTCTACGGGTGACATGTTACGTGCTGCTGCTAAAGCAGGTACTGAACTAGGCTTAAAAGCAAAAGAGTTAATGGACGCAGGACAACTTGTTTCTGATGAATTAATTATTGGTTTAGTAAAAGAGCGCATCGCTCAGGAAGATTGCGCTAAAGGCTTTCTACTAGATGGATTCCCTCGTACTATTCCTCAAGCTGATGCAATGAAAGCTGCTGGTGTTATCATCGACTTCGTACTTGAGTTTGATGTGCCTGACGAAGAGATTGTTAAGCGTATGGCTGGTCGTCGTGTACACTCTGGATCTGGTCGTACTTACCATATCGTTTACAACCCACCGAAAGTGGAAGGTAAAGACGATGTAACAGGCGATGACTTAGTGATTCGTCCAGATGATGAAGAAGCAACCGTTCGTAAGCGTCTTGAAATTTATCATGCACAAACGGCGCCTTTAATTAGCTACTACCAGAATGAAGCTAAGCAAGGAAATGGTGCTCATCATAAATTTGATGGTACTAAAGCGGTAGATGTTATTAGTACAGAGCTTGAAGCGATTCTTGGTTAATCAAGCGATATATTAACAGACTAGGGGCGAAAGCCCCTTTTTTTATAGGTAAAATTAGATGGAAGCTAAAATATCCAAGTCTAAAGTTACCTTCTCACACCAACCGAATTAAGTATACAATCTAAATGTAGCGTTGCAAAAATGGATTCGTTCAAGGCTAAATGTGACGTAAATGGTTGCTCTCTTTACGAAAATTTCAACGAAGAGATAAGTTACTTTAAGCCGTAAAATAGATCCGCTATTTATTTCGTTTGGTATTATCAGCCTTTAGCAGTTTTCGTTATGAATCACTTATTTATTATTTTATCTCTTTTATTATTAGTTGGTTGCGCTAGTCAGCCTAAAAGTAGTGTTCCTTCCTCAAGTGTTAAAAAATCGTCATCTACACTGAACACTGACAAACAAGCAATGGGAGAGGATGCATTACTTTTTTCTCTACTGAGGAATGAGTTTAACGATTGGCGAGGCACGCCCTATCGATTGGGTGGGGAAAACAAGCAAGGGGTTGATTGCTCTGCTTTCGTGCAACAAGTAATGCGTAATAGCATCAATATCAAGTTACCGCGTACAACTGAAACTCAGAGTAAACAGGGTTATTTAGTTTATAAAGATCAGTTAAAAGTTGGTGACTTGGTCTTTTTTAAAACAGGCTGGAAAGCGAGGCATGTTGGCATTTACATGGGCAATAACCAATTTATGCATGCATCAACGAGTAAAGGCGTGATCACTTCGTCTCTAAATAATGTTTATTGGAAGAAAAAATACTGGCAAGCAAAACGGATCATAGATTGAATACCCTTTAGTAGTTAAAAGGGTATTCAATAGGATTTTACAGAGCGTACCAGTATCCTTTATTTACCAGCGCAGTAAAGAGCGCTAACCCTCCTTCATCATCATTGAGAAAGTTTAATAATTCACCAGCGACTTCGTCTTGATCGCATAATAATTGTCCTAATTCGCTACAGTTTGAGACATTATATTGCTCGCCATTAATGAAAATAGATTCTGAGTCTTGTTCGAAATAAAGCGCTCTTAGACCACCCAATCGCATAAATTGAGCACCATTATTTAGTTCGTCGATTATCTCTTCTTTTGAATGAGCAGGCTCAGGTGGCGCAAGATCAAGATCATGTTTTGCATCACTGAGCATTTTACCTATCCATGGAATAAGCTGCTTTGGTGTTGCGCAGTTTGCTAGCATGACGCGATGCAGTTCTTGTAGCTCCTGCTCTTCAACTCTGCCCGCTTTTTCACGTTGTTGCATGACCCGATCTGTATATCGCTCAGCATTTTCATTACTATCAATCTGATGATCTGCAAAACTACTTAATAGATCATTCTGATCGGGGGCGCGGAAACCAACACTATAATTCATTGATGGCTCAACAGCGTACCCTTCATGTGGGAAGCCGACTGGTATATACAATATATCACCCGGCTCTAATTCTACATCGATGATCGCTTCAAAGGCTTCACAATGTTTTAGCGCGCCATGGGCTGCAAACTCTGATAATTGGGTATTATCGCCAACACGCCAATGGCGTTTGCCTAGGCCTTGGATAATGAAAACATCATAGTTATCAATGTGTGGTCCAACGCCACCTTTCGGAGTGGAGTAGCTAATCATTAAATCATCGATTCGCCAGTTCGGGATAAATCGGAAAGGACGAATTAGTTGTTGTGCCTCTTCGTGCCAGTTATCAACCGCTTGAATTAATAACGTAGCACCATCATTTTCGAGTTTTTCAAAGGATTCAAAGGGGCCACACTCAGCTTGCCATTGCTGTTTTTCATCACGATAAACAAGGCGACTTTCAACCTCTTCTTCCATCGCAAGGCCTGCAATTTCATCCGGTAAAATTGGGTCAATAAAATCAGTGAACCCTTGCTTAATGACGGTGGGTTTTTTTTGCCAGTAAGTATCAAGAAAATGATTGATTTCTAGATTTAGTTCAAACATGTGAAGCCTCTGAAAAGTAGATGAGGTTTCATTGTAAGCGCTCGCGAAGGAAAAAGAAAATGCCTCGCCATTATTGTTCACGCTTTGCCGTTAACGTATTTTCTTTTGCCATTATCACTGACACATTTGCTTTACTAATGTCGCTATTTGCACAGCGTTCTCGGTTTGTTGTTTCATTAATCCCCCAATAACGCCATTTTTATTAATTTCTGGTTGGTTTTGGCTAACTTTCCATTTTCCCGTTATCTCGGTAATAGATATCTCTAGCCCCACAATTGCAGGTAACATGCATTGTATATACTGCTCTGGCGCATCCTTGATTGACCACGGCTGTTGTTGTTCTTGTTCATGCTGTTGGGTCAAGTTATCGAGCATATTGAGTTTGAAATGATCATCAAAACGCAAAGTTAACGTCCCACTCACATGTACTGCGATGTAATTCCAGGTGGGGACGGCTCTGCCATTTTCTTTTTTAGTTGGGTAATGATTCGGTGAGATATAGCAATTAGGGCCATGAAAAACTAACATCACCGTTTGTGTTTCAGTCACGTTTTTCCACCAAGGATTCGCTTTTGCGATATGTCCTTGTAGTACACTCTTTCCATTGGTGCTATCTAAGAAAAATGGCAGGTGATCGACTTCCATGCCCGATTCAGTTTGTATAATTAAGGTTGCAAACGGATACTTGGCAATAATACCTTGTAACTCTTTTTGATCTTGTTGTTTGAATATATTGGGAATATGCATTTTAAAATCCTGTTAACTAGCTGTATTACAATTTACTTTCTAATTGTTGTTTAATTACTTGCCACTCATGATTAATAATCGAAAAAATAGCGGTATTGCGATAACTGCCATCGGGTAAAATACGATGATGGCGTAAAATGCCTTCAAAGGTCGCCCCTAAACGAGCAATGGCATTACGCGATGTCGTATTCTTTTCATGTGCTTTGAACTGTACGCGAATCGCCCCAAGCTGCTCAAAGGCATGTTTTAATAAACAATATTTTGCATGGGTATTTACGTAGCTACGTTGGTATTTAGGTGTGATAAATGTGAAACCTATTTCGAGGTTTTTATCTGCTTTACTGATTGCGCAGTAACGTGTGCTACCTACTAATTCACCACTTTGGTTATCAAAGATTGCAAAGGCAACATGCTCACCCTGTTGGGTCATTGTTTCCGAATAGCTTAACCAATCTGCCGCTTGTGCTTTTGAACTGCATTGGTCGGGCAATGACCACTGCCATAGTTCAGGAAATGCACCCGCACGATAAAAGTCGTCAAGATGGCTGATGCTTAATGGACGTAATGTGATTTTATCTGTACTTAGTGTGACTGGATTTGGTGTAAACATTGTTTCTCTCCTTGTAGGTGGGCTCAATTTTCGCCCTTATCAAGTCATTTTTCCTATTAAAAATTTAGATCGCACAATCATTGACTTAAGCATAACATGGCGAGTATTGTGGATGGCTGTTTGTAAAAAATAAATCACAGGGAGGTGAATATGTATTTACCCGATAAGTTTAATAAAATATCAGGCCTTTTCGCTGGCCTTGCTGTTGTGATGATTTGGTCTGGGTGGATCATTATCTCTAAATGGGGGTTATCACGTTCATTAACGGTATGGGATGTCACTGGCGTTCGCTTTGTAACGGCAGGGGCTGTTGTGTTGGTTTATGCTTTATGCGCTAAATATCCACTTAAATCTCTGTTTACTTTGCCAATTATCTGTTGCAGTTTAGCCTGTGGCACACTCTATGTCGGCGCTAGCTTGATTGGTCTATTGATGTCTGATGCAGCAAATACCGGGGTTATTATTAATGGCACCTTACCCATTATGTGTGCCTGTATTTTGTATCTTTGGAACAGATCTCGATTGTCTGCGCCACAATATGTTGGTGTCGCGTTCATTTTAATTGCCAACTTTTTACTCTTTACCAGTTCAGGTGGGGCAACCTTGGTAGCACTGTTATGGTTACTATTAGCGACGCTATTTTTGGCCTTTTATTCGGTTTCTATGAAGATGTGGTCGATTAATTTAAAAACGATCATGATCGCTGTGCCACTTATCAATGCGCTATTTTTTACCCCTATTTGGTATTTCCTGCCGAGCAATATTAGCGTGGCTCCTATCTCTGAAATCGCTTTACAGGCATTTTATCAAGGCGTTGTGGTGAGTATTATTGCGCTGTTTTGCATGACCTATGCCATTAATAAACTCGGCGCCGTTTCTGCTTCAACGATTATGGCACTTGTACCTATCGTTTCTGCTTTGCTGGCTATGGTGTTTTTAGCGCAACAGATAACCTTTCAGGTGGGCGTGTCGATAATTATCTGTTCACTTGGAATTGCTTGTTACAGTGCCTTGCATCCATTTTTGCTATGGTTGCGTAAAAATAGAGGCGCTAAAAACAAAAAAGGCAACCCGAAGGTTGCCTAACTATAGCGAGCAAAGTCTAAGCTAGTTATGTTTAGTTCAAGAAGAAAAGGCGCAGTTTAATGGTTTAAATGAGCACTTTTCGACGATGAAATTAACTTAACTAGCGACGACCTTTAAGCCATTTTTTCTACTAAGTCGATCGCTTGACCAATGTAAGATGCTGGCGTCATCGCTTTAAGCTCAACTTTAACGTGCTCTGGTAGCTCAAGTGTATCGATGAATTCAGCCATACCTGGGCCATCTACACGTTTACCACGCGTTAGTTCTTTTAATTTCTCGTATGGCTTCTCGATTGCGTAACGACGCATTACCGTTTGGATTGGCTCTGCTAAAACTTCCCAGTTTGAATCTAAGTCTTTAAGCATGTTTGCTTCGTTTGCTTCAAGCTTGCTGATACCTTTCAGGCTTGCTTCGTATGCGATCACTGAGTAACCGATTGCAACACCTAAATTACGTAAAACAGTTGAGTCAGTTAAGTCACGCTGCCAGCGAGAAACAGGTAGTTTCGCTGTTAGGTGATCAAATATAGCATTAGCTAAACCTAAGTTACCTTCAGAGTTTTCAAAGTCAATTGGGTTAACTTTATGCGGCATTGTTGAAGAGCCGATTTCACCCGCGATAGTCTTTTGTTTGAAGTGACCTAGGCAGATGTAACCCCAGATATCACGGTCAAAGTCTAAAAGAATAGTGTTGAAGCGTGCGATTGCATCAAATAACTCAGCAATGTAATCATGTGGTTCAATTTGTGTAGTGAATTGGTTAAATGTAACCCCAAGGCTTGTCACAAACTCTTCTGAGAAAGCCTGCCAGTTAACTTCTGGGTAAGCGCTAAGGTGAGCATTGTAGTTACCTACTGCGCCATTTGCTTTACCTAATACTTCAGTTGCTTCAATTTGTTTAACTTGACGTTGTAAACGTGCTACAACGTTGGCCATCTCTTTACCTAATGTTGTCGGTGATGCTGGCTGACCGTGTGTACGAGACATCATTGGCATTGTTTTGTATTCAATCGCTTTTTCTTTAATCGCGTCAACAACACGATTACAGTAAGGAAGAATTACGTCATTTTTAGCTGTACCTAACATCAGAGCGTGAGATAGGTTATTGATATCTTCTGAAGTACACGCAAAGTGGATGAATTCAGAAACTGCGTCTAATTCAGCAACGTCTGCTACTTTCTCTTTTAGGAAGTACTCAACCGCTTTAACGTCATGGTTCGTCGTTGCTTCGATATCTTTAACACGTTGTGCGTCTGCTTCACCAAAATTAGCAACGATTGCATCAAGGTGTGCATTTGCTGCGTCAGAAAATGCAGGAACTTCTGCGATACCATCTGTTTGTGCTAGTTTTTGTAACCAACGCACTTCAACTTGTACGCGGAATTTGATTAAACCAAACTCACTAAAAATATCGCGTAAAATTGCAGTTTTGCTACCGTAACGGCCGTCAACTGGTGATACAGCTGTTAGTCCTGAAAGTTCCATTTGTTGCTCCTAATAAAGGTTGTTTAAATAGTTGTGTTACTGAAAGCTGTCAGCTGATAGCCGTCAGCTGTTAGCTTTGTACTCGTTATGAATTTTGTTCTTTACTGAAAGCTGACAGCTAATAACTGACAGCTTTCTATTTATACTCTTTGTAAATTTTGTTTTGCTTGGTGGATCATCGCTTTACGTGAAAACAATAATTGGCGTCGTTTACCACCGATTTGTCGCCATAATACTGTGGCGCGCACACCGGCTAATAATAAAGCACGGATTTTATGTTGTGTGATCACCTGTTGCAAGCAAGAGGGCTTACCATTAACTTGGATTTTTGGACCCAAATTACTGATGATATCTTTATAGATACCATCTAGGTTTGCTAATACGCTTTCATCACTAATATCAAAATGCGCTAGTTGACGGTTGACTTGATTAATGCGTTCACCAAGTAGGTTCATAGCAGAGCCATTCGCGGTTAACTTTTTCTCTAAAGCAACCATACCTACCACATATTTTGTTACTTGTAAGTTACGCTCGTTATTAGGGTTATCAAGTTGCTCAATCATGCTTTTAAAGCCAACTTCTAATGATTTATAACCACCAAACGTATCGATAGGGCTATCACTGTCGACTGACATTATCGATTTTAGTGACGCTTCGAAGGCCTCGATATTAGGGCATAGGCCAGTCGTTGCTATTTTATCAACTAAGTAAGCAGCCTGTGTCATAGCAGCAAAGGCGATAACACGTGAAGGGAGATCATGATATGACATAATTATTTATTCTCCTGTAGGTGTTGCTCGATAATCGCGCCACCGAGGCACACTTCATCAAGATAGAATACTGCAGATTGACCAGGTGTAACGGCTGCCTGTGGCTCGTCGAAGATAACTTCGAGAGTATCATCATCTATTGGGTTCACCGTACAAGGGATATCTGCTTGGCGATAACGTGTTTTTACCGTGCACTTAAACGATTCTTTTCTAGGGGTTCTATCAACCCAATCACACTGCTTAGCAATTAAACCGTAAGAGAATAGTGCAGGGTGGTTCGCGCCTTGTGCAACAAGCAGACGATTGTTATCCATATCTTTACCGACCACATACCATGGGTTTTCGTTAGAGTTTTGTAAACCGCCAATACCCAACCCTTTTCGTTGACCTAGCGTGTGGTACATCAAACCTTGGTGTTGTCCAATCACTTCACCCGTTGGCGTCACAATATCACCCGGCTGTGCGGGTAAATATTCTTGTAGGAAATCGGTAAATTTACGCTCACCGATAAAGCATATACCAGTGCTGTCTTTTTTATTGGCGGTGATTAAGTCTTGCTCTTCAGCGATACGGCGTACCTCTGGTTTCTCAAGCTCACCGACAGGGAACAGCGTTTGTGCAATCTGTTTTTCACCAACCGCATACAAAAAGTAGCTTTGATCTTTATTACCATCTACACCACGCAGTAGTTGTGCTTGACCATCAACATCACGTCGACGACAGTAATGTCCTGTCGCGATATAGTCGGCACCTAAATCTTCCGCTGCAAACTCTAAGAATGCTTTGAATTTAATCTCTTTGTTACACATGATATCTGGGTTAGGGGTACGACCTGCTTTGTATTCCGCTAAGAAATGCTCAAAGACGTTATCCCAATATTCTGCAGAGAAGTTGATAGTGTGGAGTTTAATGCCTAATTTATCGCAGACCGATTTTGCATCGATAAGATCTTGAGCCGCGGCACAATACTCATCGGTATCGTCCTCTTCCCAGTTCTTCATAAATAGCCCTTCAACTTGATATCCCTGTTGCTGTAAAAGATACGCAGATACAGAGGAATCAACTCCGCCGGAGATACCGACGATCACTTTAATTTGGCTATTGTCTTGCATAATAAATTCTCCTACTAATTTGAGGCGAGATTTTAACAGAAATCCAACACAATTGAACTAATAATGTGAGTTAGGTAACGTTGTAAAGCTTGAGAAGAAATAATGCTAGGTTGATGTACATAGAATAGGGCGCGTGTCATCGCTAAATATTTATCAGTGCGTTGATTTAAATAGGTTTTAGGTGGCCGTTTTTCAGCTTATTCTAATAATTCAAATAATTGTTCAAGTAACCTTTTTTCGAGTTAATACTCATTGCTATGGCTGAGGCATGAGGGCAATCTTTTTCTGTTTCAATTAATAAGCGCTTTTCAATATCGTAGCTCTTTTTGCCATCGGCCTGCCAAGTTATTTTCTTTTACTTTGTTACTGCTAGATTTCCCGAACTTAACAACTAAGCTCGGGAAATCTAGCAAACGTTAATTGACCACCAAATTGGTTAACCAGCGCTTCTTGAGCATACGCTGAATGGTTAATATCGCTTTTACTATCTCCTCGGAAAGCATCATTAATAATACCCAGTGCAGTGGCCATTGCCATACTAAGGCGGCTACCATCACTGCGGGTATACCGACAGCCCACAACCCAAACAGGTCGATAAAAGCGGAGTATTTTACATCGCCACCACTTTTTAATACGCCATTAATACCCATCATATTATGTACTTTTAAAGCCAGGCCAAGCGCGAGAACCAGTGACACATTGACGATCATTTCGCTGTTTTGAAACTCATGTTGTTGCAAGTAACTTAGTAAATGATGTTGATTTAATGCCAATAACCCTGCGGTTGAAAGTGCTAGCAATACACCCGTATAAACCGCTGTCCATGACTGATACCAAGCACGTTCAAATTTATTTGCACCTAATTCATTGCCGACCATAATGCCACAGGCACTACTTAACCCAAAGAAAGCGGATAGAAACATACCTTCAATGGGCGCAATTAATGAGTGAATGGCTAATGCCTGTGTGCCCATTGCTGCAATAATTAAGCTATAGGTTAAAATACCCAATGCCCACCCCGCGTGTTGAAATAAAATAGGAGCGATAAAGCGAATAAATTTAAACATTTCACTTCGTAGTAAGGATCCTTTTATATCTGCTAAGGTTGGTATTAGCATCGGCTGTTTATACTTAATATACAGCATCATGAAAAGCAACTGACTCATGCGCCCAATGACAGTCGCCCATGCAGCCCCAGCAACGCCCATTGGATCGATAGGTCCAACACCAAAAATTAACACCACATTTAATGAAGCGTTGATAATAATCGCTAGGATGCCTATCACAGTCGGGGCCATCACATCATTACTCACTCGTAACGCTGATTCCAAAGGAACAATGATTGCAGTGACTAGTATGGTCCACCCGGTTATTTGTAAATAAGTTGCCCCCAGTTCAATTAACTGTGGATCTTGGCTAGAAAGCGTGACAAAAAAGCTCGGATTAAGGGTGTAAAATAGCGCAAACCCTGCATTAATGATAAATGCCCAAGTGATAGATTGAATCAATATTTTACGTATGCCTTTATTTTCACCAGCACCGAAATATTGCGCGCCTAAAATATTAATGGCGCCGGAAATACCAAAAACGGCGAGCAGATTAAAAAAGAACACTTTGCCACCTAAACCTACGGCTGCAATTTCCGCTTCACCAAGAGTGGCAACCATCATTACATCAAACATACCAAGGGCTGCAAACATCATCGATTGCAGGGATACTGGCAGTGCCAAATTAAAGAATTTAGACCAGAAAGGTTTTCCTGTTGATGCTAACCATTTTTCCATATATCACTCACTCTATTTTAGGGGGAAGGGGTGAAGAAATTACTTTTAATATTTAAGATCATTGTATGCTTATTCTTAAATAAAACTTGTTGTGGTATTGTAACTATTTGTCTTAAACTATCATGGTTAAAAAAGTAACAAAGTGTATAGAAAATATAGCTTGTTACTTTTATTGCTGGCAAAGTAAACAATGTTGAGGAGCAACAATGAAAGAGTGGCCTGAGTTGTGTGAAATATCTAACCGCTGTAAGCAACAGATGTTGGATAAAGGAGATCAGCCTACCTTAGCAACATTAGGTTATATACAGGTTGGCTATTGCGATGCAGTCGAGAAGTTTAGCTTCTATCGACAAAACCCTGATTTTCATATGATGCTATTTACCACACATGGTGCAGGCATACTCAATACGCCAGATGAAAGTTTTCACCTTGAAGCGGGATCATTGATTATTGTCCCTGCAGGGCAGATGAATGGTTTTGATTTGAACTGCGATCACTGGTCAATTGCATGGGTGATGTTAGATCCAAAATTAAAGTGGCCATCATTGAAAAAAAGTGGGGTTTATTTACAAGCAACGAATTACGCTGGCGTATTACGCCATAATATTGAATCGCTACTGCTTAATACACAATACAGTCAATTTGATGATCCGTTATTAGAAAAAATGCTGGTAGACCAATTACAGCATATCGTTGAGCAAAGCCTGCATCGTAAAGCACAAGTTTCAGCGGTGCAGATGCGCCTGCAACACTTCACCTACCTGCTCAGCCAACAGCTACATAAAAATTGGAATGTTGAGCAGATGGCCGCATTGATATTTTGCTCACCAGCACACCTATATCGATTAACTAACCAATGGTTAGGGAAAAGCCCGATGCAACATCTACAAGCGTTGCGTATTGAGCGGGCAAAGCAAAGTTTAGAGTCTCAAAATTGGTCGATTAATGATGTCGCTTTACAGGTGGGCTTTAAGGACTTAGCCAACTTTAGTCGACGATTCAAAGCGCTGGTGGGACAAAGCCCCTCTGCATATCGGGCGACTAAGCGTGGGTAATATCAATTCCGCTAATATAGTGATCAAATATTACGCAGGAAAAGGAGTTAGTTAAAGGCGAAAATTGATGCAAATGGCTGTTCCCTTTACGAAATTTTTAACGCTGAAATAGCTTACTTTTAACCAGTAAGATTGATCTGTTATTTAGTGGGTTTGGTATAAGTATCCAGACCGTTGCATTTAATCTTGCTTCGGCATTAATTATTTTTTTACTATTGATAATAGCTGATAGCTAAACCTGCACCTCTATGGCAACACATCACGATTGATAGGGTTTTGTAGCGAGATTAATGTCTCGGTAGATTGAATGGCTTCTATCGCTTGTACTTTATTAATAAGCGTCATTTGTAAGTGATCAATTGAACGAGTCATTAACTTAATAAAAATACTGTAATTACCTGTGGTGTAGTAGGCCTCTACCACTTCATCAAGCGCCTGTAACTTTTCAATGGTATCAGAGTAATCTTTTGCATGTTTAAGGTTAATACCGATAAAGCAGCAAACATCATAACCTAACGCTTTTTCGTTCAGGACGACTTTAGTACCTTCGATAATACCTGCCTGCTTCATTTTTTCTATTCGAACATGGATTGTTCCTGCACTAACAGCGAACTGTTTAGCTAATTCAGCGTAAGCGATACGTGCATTTTCGGTTAAGGCTGCCAAAATGCTTTTATCGAGATTATCGATCTCATAATTACTGCTCATATATTACCCTTGATATTATCGAATCTTTATTAATTTATGTATTTTATTGCGGTTTGTTTTTGTGTAAAGCTATTTTTGGTATGGGTTATTGTAATTACTGGTTAAATGCATGAATATACTTTCAGATTTTAAATTAAATAACTTACAGGGAATGATCCAATGAGCGCAGAGTACATTTTAAGCCAGCAACAAATTAGTAAAGCAAAGCAACTCTTTTCAGCACAGTTAGAAGAAAAATTAGGGCTGATTGAAGTTCAAGCTCCAATTTTAGCGAAGGTCGGTGATGGTATCCAAGATAACCTAAGTGGTCACGAAAAAGCGGTGTCAGTAAAAGTTAAATCACTGCCAACAGCAGATCAAGACTTTGAAGTGGTGCATTCACTCGCAAAATGGAAACGTAAAACGTTAGGTGAATACGGTTTTGCAGTAGGCCAAGGTCTATACACGCACATGAAAGCATTGCGCCCTGATGAAGAGAAATTAAGCCCAATTCACTCAATTTTTGTTGATCAGTGGGACTGGGAAAAAGTGATTTGTGAAAGTACTGAACGTTCGTTAGATTTCTTAAAATCAACGGTAACGACACTTTACAGTGCGATTAAAGCAACAGAGTTACAACTTGATGCGCTATACGGATTAAAACCTTTCCTAGCAGATGATATTACTTTTGTTTATTCAGAAGATTTAGTGAAAAAATACCCAGATTTAGACGGTAAAGCACGTGAGCGAGAAGCGGTTAAAGAGTTTGGCTCAGTATTCTTAATCGGTATCGGTGGTCAACTTTCTCACGGTGATATCCATGATGTACGTGCACCAGATTATGATGATTGGTCGACACAAACCTGTGATAAATACGCAGGCTTAAACGGTGATATTTTAGTATGGAACCCAGTTCTTGAGGATGTATTTGAAATCTCTTCAATGGGTATTCGTGTTAGCCCAGAAGCGCTGCAAAAACAGCTTAAAATCACTGGTGATGAAGATCGCCTTGAGCTTGATTGGCACAAAATGCTAATTGACTCAAAACTACCACAAACGATTGGTGGTGGTATTGGCCAATCTCGTCTTGCAATGTTATTGCTACAAAAGCAACATATCGGTCAAGTACAAGTGGGTGTTTGGTCTGATTGCCTGAAAAAAGAGGTACAAGCGATTCTTTAATTTTATTCACTTATTATAAGTGAAAGGCCGAATCAATGTTATTGACTTGGCCTTTCACGCTTTAAAGAAAATTATTTCCTACTCATCATTTATTGGCACCATTAAACCCCAAACAAGCATAGGATCAAAAGGTGTTTGCATTGCTTGTATTGCCAGTAACTTATCCTGTTCAGCCTTCGGTAGCTGATAAAAAAGAACTTCAGTATTAACTGCGGAAATATCAAAGATTAGCTTTCGCGTTGAGTCCATAGTCAGCAACATTATCCTATCAAAAGCTGTTTGTTTATCCTCTGGCCATGATTGAATATGTAACAATCGTTCAGCAAGGAGCCCTCGCTCTGGTTGTACACATTGGTTAAAAGCTTTTTCACTGAGATACATAAGCCCTTTACGTAATGATTCTATTTGTATCTCTTTTAACTGTTTGAGTGTGTCCGAAGACAGTTGGTTACGTTTCTTATTTTCATTACATATATCATGCTTCTCCCCATAAGCATTGGTTGCTTGATGGAGTAGCATGAGAGCGAGCTTTTTTTCTTCTTCTTGGTCTGCAAAAGCGGGATTTATGATTAGCGTATTGGCGAATAGAAAAATCAATAAAGTAATGCGCATTAAAGTTCCCCTGAGTTTATGGATAAAAGAATAAAGCGTAACATTATTATTAAGCAGTATAAAATTGAGAGTGACGAACATATTAGTGCGTTAGTGAGTAGTGAGGATATATTTAATCTGAGGGGTAATACTTGATAGATTTTTACTTATTTTCGCCTCAACAGTGGTGATTGAGACGAAAAGGGGATGACCAGTACTTATTCTGAGCTACCACGTTTTTTTCTAAACCGTTGAATTTCTTTTACTAATATCGTCACTGAAATACTGCACAAATTCGACTTCAATGCCATCGGGATCATAATAATAAACGTTATGACGATAGGGATTGTCGTTACCAAATGAATGCGGTTTAAAGCCTGCCTCGGCTAAGCGAACTTGTAGCGCTTCTATATCACTGCTTTCAAAACCAAGATGCGATATACCTGCTTGATGGCCGTGATGATCTCTTGGTGCGCTATCGGCATCATCGTTAAAAGTAAGGTAACTGGTATCATCTCCAAAATGGCACCAATTACGCGTTACGCCAAACCATTCACTTTGTCCTGAATCTCTCACTTTCCATTCAGGGAAAGCTGCCTTGTAAAATTTAAGGCTGGTGGGGATGTCTGCGATCACTATATTGATATGTTCTAATCTAATCATTTTTTATATCCTTATTACTTGTTTACTTACATGCCAAAAGCATAACGTTGTTGTAATGATTTCTCTTGCTTAAAGAAACCTTCACGGATAGGGCGCATCGCTTGTGCGTATTCATTTAACATCATTAAGCTGTAATCAATGCGCTTACGCATACTAATATCATGCTCTGTCACTGCGCTATTTTCATTTAATACTTGGTCGACATTTCTCACGATTAAATAATCAGGAACGGCAATTAACTTAGTGTTTTTTAATCCATTCATGCGTAATTCAGCAACGGGATAAGCACCGTTAATACCACTACTGGTGCCCACTAACATAACCGGTTTATGCGCCGTATCTGCTAATTCGCTCATCAATAATAAGTTCTTAATTAATGGTGAAGCAGTTCCTGCCCATTCTGGTGTCATCAAGATAAAGGCATCGGCTTGGTGCATTTTTTCTGATAAACCTAACCACGCCTCATTGCTACTTTTATAGTCTGAACTCGCATCCCAAAAGGGTAAATCTAATTCACATAAATCAATATGATCACTCTTTGTGAAGCTACTTTTCTGGCTATTGATATAGTTTGCCACTTTTGCTGTTTGAGAGTCTTTTCGGTGGCTACCACTGATAATTAATAATTTCATATTACTTTCCTATTGATTGTTCTGTTGTCTGCTTTGTTATTAAGTAAAGTAAACGCTTTATTTAATTAAGTAAAGAAAAAACTTTACTTAATTTTGGGTTTGGTAATAATAGAGCGATGAATAAAAATGAAAAAAGTGCTGAAAAAATTCTTCAGTTATTAAAAGAGCAGGGTGAAATGACCGCCAAGCAGTTATCTGAAAAATTGAAGATGACTACCATGGGGGTTCGTCAACATCTACAGTCATTAGAAGAATCGGGGGAACTCGCTTTTTTTGACCAAAAAGCCTTGCGTGGACGACCTACTCGATTCTGGCAGTTAACTGAAAAAGCCAATGATCATTTTGAAAACCGACATGAAGAGCTGAGTGTACAGTTGATTATTTCTGTTCGAGAAGTGTTTGGCGAGCAAGGTTTAGATAAATTGATTAACCAGCGTGAAAAACAGACACTGGCGTTATATCAACAGGCGGTCTTACCATTACCGACCATTGATGAACGACTTCAAGCCCTAGTAAAGTTACGTAGCGAAGAAGGTTATATGGCGAGCTTTGAAGTACAGCAGGGTTGTTATTGGTTATTTGAAAATCATTGTCCTATTTGTGCGGCTGCCACGGAATGCCTGAGTTTTTGTCGTTCTGAACTGAACATTTTTCAGTTGTTGTTTGAAGATTTAGCAACGGTTACTCGCGAAGACCATATTGTTGAAGGTGCGAGGCGATGTGCTTATAAAGTGGTGGAAAAATAGTTTGAATATCTGCTTGATGATAATGCAATTGATAATTGTTTTTATTTGAGGGTGTGCTACATTATTAAATAAGTATTAATAATGGGTAAGTAGCATGGGTATTGTAAAGCCACTAAAAAAAGATAAAAAAGGCAAATCAAAGAAAAAAGTGGTTAGCCTTAAAAAATTATTAAAAAGCGGCCACCCCTCACTTGAAATCGCCTCTTTGCAAACACCAATAAAAAGCAAACCCTGTAAAAGTTGTCCCGCCCTTAAAAAAGGGCTTTGTAAGTGTGCGCTTAAACGATTGAAGTAAGTAACTTACAACCTTCCAGCTTTCCAGCTTCCAGCTTCCAGCTTTTCAGCTTTGCAGCTTTGCAGCTTTGCAGCTTTCCAGCTTTCCAGCTTTCCAGCTTTTCAGCTTCTAGCCCTCTAGCCTTAAAGCCTTAAAGCCTTAAAGTCTTACCCCCCTGTGATGCGTTTTTCTAACACAGGCAAAACCAATATAGTGCCCACGCTAATCAGCAGGTAAAAAATTGTAAAGCAGGCAAAGGGGCTGGTTAAATAGTTAATAATTGCTATCTCCTGTTGCTGAGATCGATTTGCCAGCCAATCTAACACCTCAAGCTTTGCCAAGCTCAACCAAAATAGCGACAGTAAGCAAGCTAACATTACACTGGTTTTATTATTAATAGGTGTCGCTAAGGTTGTGTTGATAAGTTTCGTTAAGACGACAAAGCTAAGCACAAAAACAGTGACTGCTATAAAAACAACAAGCAGTGAGTGACTATCCATTAAAGGCGCTTGTTGTGCTGTTTGGGCAATAAAAAATACCAGCCAGTAACCCCCAGTAAACATCGCTAACTCTTTATAACGAGCGAGGTTAGTCGCGCAACTGAGTGAGCTAACCGCTTTTTTTATTGAAAAATATAATGCGAAGTTAATACTGAGCATCATCGGAACAAGTAGTAATTGATGGAGCACACTATTTGTCACCTCTGAAATATTACCAGGTGTGGAGCGATAACCAAGATAGGCCAATAAAGTGAAATATAAAAACAGTAATACACCATGATTTAAATAGATATCACCGCTGTAGCTACCCAGTTTTGAAAACACGGAGGGCTGGTGACGACTTTTAATTGTCAAAGCGACCATTAACATTGCAACGGTTAAAAAAGGCGTAAATAGGTAGTATTCACCAATAGGGCCTGATAATTTCTGTATCAAAAATAGCCCTTCACAAACCATTAAAGTTGCCGTTCCGATGCTTAGCAGTAACCAAACCATTGGTTTCTTAGAGAAACTTAATAAGGTTTGAATGTAGCCCTGTTTAAGCAATTGATACCCTAAACAGACATAAAAAAGTGCAAAAAATAATGAGTCTCGAAAGTTGGTCTCAACAAACTGTAACGATTCAGGCAATAACGGTTGATAGGACTGATTACTCAACCCGAATAAGTGGAGTAGAGTTGCGATAATAAATAGCGTACCGGTTTTGTTTAACTTGTGGGCAACCGCAAGGAGAAATATTGCGTAAAAAAGCGCGGGCAAAAACCATAAAATTTCAAATCCTGCTGTGCCGTAATAAACTAGGGAACCGATGTTAATTGGATTCCAGACACCCACTGCCAGTCCCATCACTAAATGATAAATAAAGGTCCAAGAGAGGTACATCAGAAATATTTTTAGTAGATATGCTTTGCTATAAGCCCACAAGGGCTTGTGTTGTAAACGTTGGTAAAACAGGTAGCCTGCCACGACAAAGAAAACAGGAACAGCAAAACGCGCTAAAATATTGAAGCTTAAATACAGGCTATTTTGCGCTACATTTTGAAATAGGTGAAATATGCCAAAATGGATAATAAAAACGGCGCAAATCGCAATTAACTTTAAACTGTCTAATGTATATATTCTTTTCATTATTACACCGTAATTGGCCTTGTAGTGAACTCTAAGTATGAAGTGTTGCAGTGAGTTAGGCTTTCTTTGAAGCGGATAGGCTAAGTATGATAACTCTACTCGCGGGTAAGAAGTTATTCTGAGTCATTTAATTAACGATTAATCGCCTCTATTTATGACCTATACTCTTTTAGAAAGAATGTTATGTATCATATCAAGCTAGAATCTACTGATATTTTCCGTTTAAATTTGTTGTCCATTTTAACTGCGTTTTTGTCTATTAAGGTGGAATATTCAAATGGCATGAGGCCTGTCGTGATATAAGTAGCAAAATCGGTCTTCATTTTGTATTGCTTGCGATGAACGGAGTCAATTGTTACAAATTGCCAACAAAATTTTTAAAAAACTCGAAGTATCAACAGACCCTTGGAGGCGTGATGTTTTATCCACTTATATTATTGTTGTTTATCTGTTCAGTGAGTTATGCTCAGGACAGTAAACAACAAAAACGTCATGCTCAAACCGTCACCGTTGCTACCGATGAATGGCCTCCGTTTAGAATCTACCAACAAGATAAAACATTTACTGGCTTCGATATAGACTTATTAGACGCTATTTCTGACATTACAGATCTACAGTTTAGTGTCAAACGTACACCTTGGTCGCGTGCTTTGAAAAAGATAGAGCATAATCAAGTTGATTTGATGACAGGGCTTGCTTATACCAGAGACAGAGCGACATATATTCATTACGTCGTTTTTCCTTATTTTACCTGTCAGCCTGCCTTTTATATACAAAAGTCACTTAAGCAAGATATCTTAACCTATCAAGACCTTTACAAATATAAAATAGGTTATGTTCTCAATTCAGCCTATTTTGAGCCTTTTAATTCAGACCCTGCTATTGAGCGTCATGGTGTGGTGACTGAGTCACAATTATTGAAAATGGCTGAAAAAGGGCGTTTAGATCTGTTTATTGGTACAGACTGCCAAGTTGACTATGAAATAACCAAACAAAAATTATGGGGAAAGTTAAAGAAGGCAACTTTTCAGCCAGATTATAATGTGAAGCTTTATTTGGGATTATCGCTGCAACAAAAGGATATTAATCTTTCCAGAAAAATTGGCAATGCGCTTGTTGAATTAGATAAATCTGGGAAATTACAGAAGATAAAAAACAAGTATTTTTCCGCGCAATAATAGCTATTATTAGCCGGAAATGTGATTAATAAGAGGCCTTTAAATAACGGATTGTTGCTTCTTCAGGGATAGCAAACCCAGCATCATCTAGCCACAACTTTGCATCTCGTTCACTGTCGAACACTGCTCGCTCGAAGTCGCCTTGCTTACTGACAATCATCTTATTTAATATTTCACTTTTTATGGCAGAGGTGGCATAGATATTAGCAGCCTTTACTAAGCCATTATCAATACACCAAGCAACAAGGCGCTCGATGATACTATACATTTCAGGGACGCAGAGCTCCCAATCATTTAAGTAAACAATATGTGCCCACGGTTTTGGCATCGTAATTGCAATTTTTTTAAATGCAGCTTCAAACTGTAGTGCAGATTGTTCATTCCAACTACCAATCAGCTCTGCCAACAAGATATTTTTATGGCGCCAAATCGTGAACTTACCATGAGATTGATATTGCAATATATACTCCCTAATAAAAAAAGTATGTATTACATTACTAAAAAGTATTAAAAAGATAAAGTGGAGAAAATTTTTAAGCACTAAAACGGCGGCTAAATTCAAAAGCTAACCAGTCTTGTTAGTTAACCTCAGTTCTGGCTAAACAAAGCGATACAATACCGCTGTTTGCGCGAGTTTCGGCGTTAAGCATCTACTAATAACCTGTTATTGCGACGATAGTTTGCCTTGAACTACGCAAAACTAACGGCACTTTATTATAAAAGTAGCCACATCATGATTTTAAAGGCCATAACGCTTCAATTAACCAGAAATGAGGTTAGTTAAGATTTACGCTATCTGTGTTGTGAGTCTTGAAGAGATAATATTTAACTTCTTCATCTCACGTCTTGGTCGTTTTAACTTATCCTAAGCAATACGGGAGCACTTTCTAAATTCCATTGGTATAACAGTTTACGACTACCACTGACAGTCGTGGACTGCGTTAACAATAAAAACTGAGCTTTAGTCATATACTCTTATTATATTTTCGCCTTTAATGCTTTTTAGCAAATACATTCACTAATGCCCCTAAAATAATTAATCCGCCACCAGATAATGTCCAAAGTGACGGAATTTCGCTAAATATTAGGAAACCTAATATGATTGAAAATACGACTTGGATATATGAGAACGCACTCACTTTACTCGCTACTTCGCTTTGCATCGCTTTAGTCAGGCCAACTTGACCAACCTGTGTAAAAATCCCTACAAATAAGAGTAAAACTAATGCCTCTGTATTGGGCATAACAAAGTCATTACCTAATAATATTAATGACAGTGGTAATGCAATTAAAGGAAAGTAAAAGATAATTACCGAACTGTCTTCAGTTTGGCTTAAACGTTTAACTATCACATATGCGATGGCGCTACCTAAGGCACCAAACAGGGCAACAAAGATGCTTAGCCAAGGCATCACTACTTCGCTACCTGCCTCTGTTATTGATAAATTCGGCATCACCATCACCAATAAACCAAGTAAACTGAGCAGAATGCATAATATTGTTGAGCGTTGAATCTTTTCTTTGAGGAACAAGAAGGCCAATAAAGCAGTAAATACAGGATAGGTGTACTGCAACAAGGTTGCCTCTGCGAGTGGCAGGGTTGTTACGGCATAATAAACACAAATTAATGCGAATGTTCCCATCACACCACGGGCGACAAGCAACTTCCTATTATTGCCCCAGACTGCAATTTTTTTTCTTTTTATATCGACATAACTAATGATTAAAGACACCAATCCACGTGCTGCCACTATTTCAAAAACGGGAATGTGGTGAGTATTCACTAATTTTACGCAGGCTGTCATTAATGAGAATGCAAAAGCGGAGAGAAGCATAAAGCGCAAGCTGGGAGGGAAATAGGATAATAATGGATTAATCATAATGGCTTTTTCAGAGTGATAAACAGTGAGTGTATACTAATTGTATAAAATGAGAGAGTAGAAGTTGTACACAAAAGTTTATTTATAGTCAGATCAATAGCAATCATATTTTTTAGTTAGTGCTAATACTGAGTAATAGTTAAGTTAAGTTATGTAATTCATTCTGCTATTGATAGCTGATTAAATGTAGAAAACGATGAATATATTACTGTTGCATTGCTCATTATGCATAAGATTACATATTTCCAGCATAAATAATTGCGTTATTTATTAGCTAATCTTAATTGTTATTAAGATTTGATTTAGCGCATAGTGTTTATTCGATACACCATTATACGTATAAATTATGAGTAAATAGCATGTTGATTTTTCAGCGCATTGAGCACCCTACAGATCCCTCTTTTGAAATTGCTTTCGCACTTTACCAAATGAGCTTTCCTGAATTTGAGCGACGATTAAAAGTGGATCAGATTGATGCTTTGAGTGATAAAGACTATCACTTTATTGTGATTAAAAACCAAGCTGGAGAGTTTCTCGGTTTTATAATGGCATGGCATAGTGAGCACTTTTTTTATATCGAACATTTGGCGTTGTTGCCATCTGCAAGAGGAAAACAGGTTGGCAGTTTTGTGCTGACGCAATTAAAAGAGGAGATTGAAACAACCATTATTTTAGAGGTGGACCCTGCGATTGATAAAACGTCGATTAAAAGAGTGCGCTTTTACCAGCGTTTAGACTTTGTCGAAAGTGGTTTTTCGTATATTCACCCCTCATATGCTCAGCAAGCACAGCCACATCAGTTAGATGTGATGGCTTTTCCAAGTTTGTCTGAGCCTCTATTTTTTGAATTTAGACAGTACTTAAAAACGCGTGTCATGCAATATTCGCAGCAGAATGAGTATCAATGTAATGCAAGCAAGGAGCTAAGGTATTTATAAGGGAGATAACAATATGATTCAAAAAGTGAAGCCTACTAATGTCGGTTTTGGTTGTAGTGCGTTTAAGTTTGCGGTGTATATTGCTAATAAACCAGCGCTTTCAGAATATGATAATTTACAGAGTATGCAGACTTTAGCTGCGCAAGAGATCGCTCATATTGGTCAGTGCTGTGGTAACGGGTGGCGGAAAGTATTTAACGTTTATAGTAAATTATTATATGCGTTAGACCCGCAGTGCTTTTCATTTATGCAACGCGCTTCAACTTGGCAGAAATATCGCGACCAGTATTTATTGCAACAGGGTAGTGCGACGGCATTACTATTTAGCGCACCAAAAATAACCGACCTCCGAACTGGAGAGCATAACTGTATTCATATTATCAGTGGTAAAACCTATGCTAAAACGCTTATTGAAAGTGGTCAATTACAAACCTCATTGACTTGGTTAGATGAGCACTTTGCTATTGACGTTTCTAAGCGATTGATTGTTTGTCCATACTTCGATTATCGTCAGTTATCTAATGCCAAAATTGAGTTTTTAGCCAATTTAATCAAAGAGCTGGTTAATGATAAATTGTGCTAAGCAACCCGAGATCTGGATAAGCAAAGCGATTCAATACTGCTATTTCCGCGAATTTCAGCGTTAAATCATCTACCAATAACCAGCTATTGCGACGATAATTTGCCTTGAACTACGCAAAACTAACGGCACTGAATTATAAAAGTAGCAATATCATGATATTAAACGCCATAACGCGTCCATTAACCAGAATTGAGGTTAAATATGATTATATTGAAATCGTGTCCCTCGATAAGTAATAATGTTCGGCAAGCTTTGGGCAATACCTAAGCGAACCTTCACTTATTCGCTATAAAAATTTAAGAGTTTAATGAGGCAGTCGGTGCTTCTCTTCTACTAATAAGAAACGAGAAGCATTACGTGCTTTTTCTGCTTTACCTGCCATTATGGCTAAATAGATATCACGGTGCTCTTCGATACAGGCGCCACCCTCTTGTGAAGAGTGGTTAATAAAACTTTTAAAGATGGTTGCTAATACATTGGCAAAAGGTAGGTAAAAATCATTGCCTGTTGATAAGAAAATTAAACGATGAAAGTCCATATCAACTTCTTCCCAGCGCTGTTGATCAAAATTTTTCGCTATTTCTTCCATTTTTTGAAAAGTGTTTGATAACTCAATACGCTGTTGTGCTGTTGCATTGATGGCCGCTAAAGCGCAAGCTGCTGGTTCGATCGCTTTACGCAGACCGAGAAACTGTTGATAAAAGCATTCAGACTGTTGAAGACCATCCATCCAATCAAGTAATTGTGGATCAAGAAAATTCCAGTTGGCTTGCTCGATTACCGTGGTGCCGAGTTTAGGCTTAGATCGAAGTAGACCTTTTGAAGTGAGTAGTTTTATTGCTTCTCGTAATGCAGTACGACTGATACCAAATTGCACACATAGTGCCATTTCGTTTGGAATGATTTTTCCCTGCGGTAAATCCCCTGTGATGATACTGCGTGCTAAAGAGCGAGCTGCCTGCACATGCAAACTTCGAGATGAGCCTGATATGGTGGTAAAAGTAGAAGACATAGTAACCCTTATTAATATTCACAATATTATGTTGAGAGACAGTTATAGATAACACTAATTAATAATACAATACTACAAGATTGCTGATGGGTATATAAGTTTGTAGGTTTGAGGGTGATACTTAAGCGAGATAAAAACGCTTAAGTATCTATTTTATAAGTTATTATTTTTTTCCTTCTCGCTCTTTTTCTCGCTTTTTAAATTTCATGGTTGAATATACAGAGAAAGCAGCTAGCAGGATAAAGGCCAATGCAATAGGGCGATCATAGAGGAATGACCAACTACCTTCATACATCATTAATGACTTTCTGAGGTTTGTCTCTGCCATTGGGCCTAGAATAATCGCTAATAAAATTGGCGATGAAGGGATCTCTAATTTATTTAAAATAAACCCTAATAAACCAAAGGAGATTGCAATACCTACATCAAACATAGAGTTATTAATTGCATAAGCACCAATAATTGATAGGAAAATAATGATTGGGATCATCAACATTTTAGGTACTTCGATAATGCGACAGAAGAAGCGTATACCAATTAGGCCAATAATTAACATCACAATATTTGCAACAATCATTGAACTAAAAATACCGTAAACAATTTCCGGATTTTGGGTAAACAGAAGTGGACCAGGGGTTAGCCCTTGTACAATTAGTGCGCCTAATAACACGGCTGAAACAGCATCACCAGGAACGCCTAATGTTAATAAAGGAACTAATGAACCACCTGTTACCCCATTGTTTCCTGATTCAGCAGCAGCCAAACCACAAATTGAGCCGTTACCAAACTCCTCTGGTTTTGCCGCCACCCGTTTTGCTTCGTTATAACAAACAAAGGCTGATATATCGGCCCCTGCACCAGGGACTGAACCGATTGATGTGCCAATTAACCCGCTTTTAATCGTCGTTGGTAAAATCTTTTTAAAGTCCAAAAAGCTTAATAATTTATAGTTAAATTTAGGCGTTACTTCTTGTTTATTCTTGGAGAGTTTTTCCAGTTGATTTAATGCTTCTGAAATTGCAAATAAGCCAATTAAAACAGGAATAATGTTAATACCACTATATAAATCCATAATCCCAAAAGTAAAGCGTGGAACACTGGTGATCGGATCTAAGCCTACCATCGCAACCAATAAGCCAATAGTACCTGCTAGCAGTCCCTTCATAATGCTTTTAGCTGAAACACTGGCAATAATCGTTAAGCCAAATATCGCGAGAGCAAAGTATTCCGGTGCATTAAATCGAAGGGCAAAGTCCGCCAAGATAGGCGCAATTGCAATCAGCACAACAGTACTAATTAACCCGCCAATAAACGAAGCAACGGCGGCAACACTTAGCGCTCTTGCTGCAAAGCCTTTAATGGCCATCGTATGACCATCCAATACTGATGCAGCAGAAGCTGGGGTACCTGGCGTTTTAAGTAAAATTGCAGCCACTGAGCCACCATAAATGCCACCGATATAAACACCGATTAACATCACTAGAGCTGGTGTTGGCTCCATGCCGAAGGTGAAAGGGAGTAAAATAGCCACCCCCATTGTCGCGGTTAAACCAGGAAGCGCACCTAAGATAACACCACCAAGGACACCAAACACTAATATTGGGAATACGGACATACTGAAGGCCGCACCAAATCCACTTAATAAATAATCAATCATAATCATGCCCTAATAAAAGAGTAAACCTTCCGGTAATGAAATAACAAACACCTCACCAAAAAGATAATAGATGCTAAGAACAAAGACCCATGCAATCACGTAATACAGAGGTTGCTTAATTTTGTAATAAACAAGATAAAGGGTAAAACCAATAAGGCTGGCATATAGGTAACCGATAAGGCTAATTAATAGTGCATAACCAATTAAAAAAAGCACGCCAAATATAGACTCTCGTGAAATAAGTGGCGTCTCTTTTTGATGGGCTTTCTTTTGTAAATATTGAAAGATTAATACACAGCAAATGAACACTTGGATAATGGCGATGATAGCTGGGAAGAAACCTGCTCCAACAGATGCATCTTGATATCGAGGAACAGCGAATTGTGTAATAAGCACTAACGTGATCATGCTTACGATGATCATAAGTGCAGGAAAGATAATATTGCGATTGAACATAAGAGCTCCTTGAACGGTGAAGCCAAGATAAACGGGTTATCTTGGCTTGAGTAAATACAACGTTACTTAATTAACTCACCAAGTAGTTTTGTATCTTCTTTAACAAAGTCGGTAAACTCTTGCGCGTTCAGAGGGTGAATTGTCATTGCCCCTTTACTCATGAAGTCTTTGAACTCAGGCGTTGCCATGGCGGTATCAAATGCTTTACCTAAGATTTCAATAATTTCATCAGGGGTATTTTTTGGTGCTCCAATGCCACGCCATGTACCTGTTACAACATCCATACCTTGCTCTTTTAGCGTTGGTACATCAGGAATGTACGAAATACGCTCTGCTGACATAACCCCCAATGCTTTTAGCTGGCCTGATCGTAACTGTGCAATGGATTCACCCGGCGTTACCATCGTCACTGCAGTATGGTGTCCTAATACCGATGGAATTGCTTCTGAAGCGCCATTATATGGAATCGCATTAAGCTTAATACCTTGAGACTTTTCCAGTGCCATTAAGTAAAAGTTAGGTGCCGCCGTTGAAGCAAACTTAACTTTACCTGGATTCTTTTTCGCTTCAGCAACTAAATCATTAATCGTATTATATGGACTATCTGCAGGCACCAAAACCACCGCTGGATCTAAGTTAACCATGCGAATTAATTTAAAATCGTCAGCAGTTCGGTGCATTAATCCCATTTGTGGTAGTGAAGCTATTTCACGTGTTACTACTGTTAAAGTGTAACCATCTGCACGTTGTTGTGCACCATAACTCATACCAACAGCACCTGCACCACCGGTTCTGTTCATGACAGAGATGCTCGTACCAAGTACGTCTTTTGCACTGTTTGCAAGTGTACGACCCACTGCATCTGTACCCCCACCAGCACCAAAAGGAACGACTAAACGGATATTTTTAGATGGGTAATCAGCGGCAAAGCTACCTGCTGACATGATCAATCCTGCTGTAATGAGTGCTGTTTTTAGTAAGTTTTTCATGTTTTATCCTCTATTAAATGAAAGTTAGTCTCTGTGATCTTGAGTTGGATTTTGTATTTTATTTGTTTGGTAGTCATGCATAGCCAGTTGTTCAATCGCAACTGCAACCCAGCCACTGACTAACATGTCAAACCACTGTTCAACGCCACTGCAAGCAACAACAATATTGCCATATACAAAAGAGCCGTAAAAAAGTAGGTCTCCTTCACGTAGCGATGTAGGGTGAATGGATTGATGGTTTACATTTGCGCTTCCATCACGCCATGCTTGCTGTGCTTTTTTTCTCGCGAGTTGATCAAAGGGAATTGTCCACGTCTTTGGTTTTCCTAGCGATATTTCATAAAGGATGGCTTCATCAAAGCTAGACTCCCATGGTTTAAGTGTCGGATTCATCACCACAATATGAAGTTCTTTTCGGTTTGTTTGTTCAAAAAGGCGTTCGATAGCAGGGGTAACGAGTTTGATTGCATCAATTGCTAATTGTTTATGCGTTATCACGTGATGTTCCTTTTTCTAAGAGATATTGAAAACTTCATTTAATGGTATTGTATTATTAAATGATTTGTGTGCAGTTGGAGTTGTTCTGTGAGCTGATACAGGTTTTGAATTTTGCTTATGTGATCTTAATTACAAAAACGATTAGGATTGATGAAAAACACACCATTTAAAATTTAATTCATGAATAAAATAGGAATTGTTTTTGTGTAAGATGTTGATTTTAATTGGCTTTATTTTTGTTGATGCAAGGCGTTATGTTACATAAAGCGTTAATAATTTTACCCTGTTTGCCATTGGATATTTAGCTATGCTCTTGAAAGTACAGGTTAATAACTTTACTTTATTAGTAATACAATAATTTGTTTTTAATGCTTTTTATAACGTATTTCATCAGCAAAGTGAGGCGGATAAGGTGTTTTTTGCGTTAACCAGAACTAAATCCTTCAGCTTGTCATCGACTTTACCGCGACAAACGATGCAGAATAATCTCCAATCTTAAAGAGCTATCCCTTTATGAGTATAAAATTAATGTTAATAATTTACTTGTGCAAAAGAAAAAATAAGCCAGGTTAACCTCTCTTCATTTCTTTACCTATAAAGGGTTAGGTTTGTTTGTGCTGTTGCGAATGTTCAGCAATGAAATATCAACGTTTTTTGATGCAATAAAAATGTAACCTAACTGTCACATTGGCTTGCTTCAATACGCTCGCTTCCTACAGAGGCACACACTTTTTGTATTTGCCAGTGATATAAAGTGCAACGCTAATTTTGGCTAAGCGCTTATCCATATTAGGCAATTACTACTACTTAAAAAGAAAGAGCGAGATATAAAAATGAAAAAAGTTATTGGTTTAGTCGCAGCATTAGCATTAATCACAAGCCCGCTTTCATATGCAAGTAAAGCGATTACTGTTTCCGGTTCAACCTCTGTGACTAACGTAATGGAAGTTTTAGGTGAAACTTACCACAACGCAACAAACCATAATGTTGAAGTGCAAGGTACTGGATCGTCTGCGGGTATACGTGCTGCAAAGGATGGCACGAGCATGATCGGTATGTCATCACGTGACATTAAAGACGATGAAAAAACAGCGGGTACAAAAGAGGTGGTTATTGCTCGTGATGGTATTGCGGTGACCGTAAATAATAAAAACAGTGTTAAGGAATTAAGCAAAGAGCAAATCGCTAAAATTTACCGTGGCGAGTTAAAAAATTGGAGTGAGGTTGGTGGTGAAAATGCCCCTATCGTTGTAGTGACACGTGATGCAGCTTCGGGTACTCGCGGTGCATTTGAAGACATCATGAGTCTGCTTCGTGAAGTTAATGGCATGAAAGTCTCTGCGATCACGCCAACGGCACAAGTGGGTAA
Organism: Psychromonas sp. psych-6C06; assembly: GCF_002835465.1. Taxonomy (NCBI): domain Bacteria; kingdom Pseudomonadati; phylum Pseudomonadota; class Gammaproteobacteria; order Alteromonadales; family Psychromonadaceae; genus Psychromonas; species Psychromonas sp. psych-6C06. The sequence continues at coordinate 32,077 of NZ_PIZM01000001.1, forward strand.
CGGGAACGGTATGGTTAAAACGATTGTTGCAAATAACCCTTATGCAATCGGTTATATCTCTCTCGGTTCAGTTGATGACTCATTACGCGCACTGAGCGTTGATGGCGCAACGCCTAATGCTAAAACGATAGCATCTGGCGACTACAGTATTGCACGTCCATTTATTGTTTTAGTAAAAGAAAATGTTGCGCCACAAGCAACACAATTTATTGAATACATTCTTTCAAATGATGGTCAGCAAGTTGTGGAAGAGCAGGGGTATATCCGCGTTAACTAAAAACCAGCGCATAAAAACTCAGGCTTGAAAGTAAGCCTGAGTTATCAACAACGTTTTTGTAAAAATATTTTGAGGTAAGTGATGGATAATGCAATAACAATCCCCGCTGTTAAGTTGACAGAAAAAACAACGTCGCCACGTGATTGGGTCGGAGTCGGTTTCCACCTGCTATTTCTAGGCTGTGCCATGGTTGGTGTTTTGTCTGTTGTGACCATCGGCTGGTTTGTTTTTCATGAGGGGATACCTGCTTTTCAACAAGCTGGATTAACGCAGCTTGTATTCGGGCAAGAGTGGTTGCCACCGGCATTATTTGGTATTGCACCAATGATAGTCGCATCGCTTATCTCTACTTTTGGAGCCGTCCTGATTGGGGTACCTATCGCTATTCTTACCGCTGTATTTCTGGCAGAGCTTGCACCGAAATGGTTAGCTAACTTGGTGCGACCTGCGGTTGAGTTATTAGCAGGTATTCCTTCGGTTGTTTATGGCTTCTTTGGTTTAGTCATTATTGTGCCAATGATAGAAAGCCTGTTTAACATTCCAGCAGGTAATACCGTATTAGCCGGAATAATTGTCCTTGCGATAATGATTTTACCCACGGTAATCACCATTTCTGAAACCTCATTACGTGCGTTGCCAGCAACCTATAAAGAAGCCGCATTAGCCTTAGGTGCATCGCATATTTATAGTGTTTTTAAAGTACTAGTACCCGCTGCCCGTAGTGGCATTTACACCGGTATTTCACTTGGCATTGCACGTGCTATTGGCGAAACAATGGCGATTATTATGGTAATGGGTAATGCCCCAGCAATGCCTGGTTCTCTGCTTGAGCCAGCGCGAACATTAACCGCAAATATTGCGATGGAGATGTCCTATGCAACCGGCATCCATGCAAGTGCCCTTTATTCGACAGGTATTGTTTTACTGGTGTTTATCGTCATGTTAAACGCGAGTTTGTTATACATAAACCATAAGCGAGTTCACTAATGTTAAATAGACAACAGCAAGATAACTTATTACTCGGTGCTATTTGGACCTCTGCCAGTATTACCATTTTATTTTTATTGTGGGTTATGTGGCATATTTTAAGTAATGGTTTAAGTCACGTGAGTTGGGAGTTTATTACAGGTGCTTATACCCGTATTGGCGAAGCCTCTGGTATTTGGGCAATGATCGTTTCTACCGTTTACATGGTGGGATTATCACTTAGCATCGCGGCACCTATTGGCATAATGACAGCAATTTATTTAACCGAATATGCAAAACCTGGCAGTAAAGTTGTCAAAGTAATTCGTTTTTGTACCGAGTCATTAGCGGGTATTCCCTCGATTGTTTACGGTTTATTTGGAATGACCTTTTTTGTCACCACACTCGGGTTAGGTTTCTCGATATTAGCGGGGGCATTAACGCTTGCAATGTTGGTCTTGCCGGTCATTATTCGAACAACGGAAGAAGCATTAATGGCCGTGCCACCAAGCTATCGAGAGGGCGGATACGCTTTAGGCTCCTCAAAAATATATACCATTTGGCGTCTTATTTTACCCAGTGCGATGCCCGGTATTATTACCTCAATTATTTTAAGTACTGGTCGTGTTATCGGCGAGTCTGCACCGGTATTTTTAACCGCAGGTATGGTGACACAGATTCCTGAGTCTGTTTTAGATTCTGGGCGAACACTGACCGTGCATTTATACAAATTAACACAAGAGTTATTTACACAATCAGAATGGGATCAAGCCTATGCAACGGCGACGATATTAATCGTATTAGTCCTTGTTTTGAACCTAATAACCAAAGTTATTACTCAGCGTTACAACAAAGCATCACATTAAAGGCAGAATAAAATGAGTAAATTAAGTATTAAAAACCTAAACCTGTTTTATGGCGAGACACATGCCTTAAAAGATATCTCACTGGAGATACCTAATCGCCAAGTAACGGCATTAATTGGTCCTTCTGGCTGTGGTAAATCAACGTTACTACGTACGTTAAATCGAATGAATGATTTAGTTGAAAATGTCAAAATTAACGGTGATGTTCACTTTGATGGCAGTGATATTTATCGCGATTCAGATGTAAAAACACTGCGTAAACGTGTTGGCATGGTATTTCAAAAGCCCAATCCTTTTCCAATGAGTATTTATGAAAATGTTGCCTTTGGTTTAAAAGCTCAGGGAATTAAAAGCAAACAAAAACTCGATGAAGTGGTTGAAGAATCATTACGTGGCGCCGCCCTTTGGGAAGAGGTTAAAGATCGTTTAGACAGTGATGCATTTGGTTTATCTGGCGGTCAGCAACAACGTTTGTGTATAGCGCGGGCGATTGCGATGGAGCCTGAGGTGATTTTAATGGATGAGCCCACCAGTGCGTTAGATCCAATTGCAACGCATAAAATTGAAGAGTTGATGGATGAGTTACGCCACAAATTTACCATTGTTATTGTGACGCATTCAATGAATCAAGCTAAGCGTATCGCTGATAAAACCGCTTTCTTTTGGATGGGAGAGCTTGTTGAACATGGCAATACCGCTCAAGTATTTAATCAACCCATTGATTCTCGCACCCAAGGCTACGTAAGTGGCGAATTTGGGTAAGGCTTGAAACTTGTCCTGCCAATAATCAAACCCATTTCGCAGCAGTTTCGCCTTTCGGCGACATTACTTTTCTCTCAGCCGCAAGAGAAAAGTAATGTTTTAGCGAATGAGTGCCGTTCCTAGACGTTTTGATATTTTACAAAATAAATATCTTTAAACGCACCTGCTCGTCAAGTTAGTCCGGTCTGAAATTAGGTCTACTTGGCCGCGGTTTCGCCTTTCGGCGAGTCACTTTTTCTCAACAGCAAGAAAAAGTAACCAAAAAGTGCCGTTCCGAATCATTTTTTATTCTGCTAAAAAGAATTACTTCTTAACGCACCGTGGTTGAATGCACATCCCTGTGCATGCAACCACTAATGAAATCATCCATGATTTCTTTTGCTAAAGTAATGCTTTCCAGCAGAAAAATGAAACGGAAACTTTGTGTATACGCATTGAGTGGTTAAAGTCTCAAATTGTTTAAGGTATGTTTTGCCTTCTGCTGTACAAGCCAGTGCGTTATAAGCAAACAGGCCGTGCAAATTAGAAAATGGTGGGGCGCCTTTCTTTTGGTTCCGTTTTTTTTGGCAGTTCAAAGAAAATGAACTCGCCAAAGGCGAAACACCCGCAAACGAGAGCCTAGATAGGCTAGTTTTTTTAGTTGTATTTAATTTTAACCTGCCCCCAGTTATTACCAGCTATTATGTGTAGATTTCAGTTCGTCAAAGCTCATCCAGTCGGAAATTAAACTTACTTGGCAGAGGTTTCGCCTTTCGGCGAGTTACTTTTTCTCAACAGCAAGAAAAAGTAACCAAAAAGTGCCGTTCCGAATCATTTTTATCTGCTAGAAAGAATTACTTATTAACGCACTGTGGTTGAATGCACATCCCTGTGCATGCAACCACTAATGAAATCATCCATGATTTCCTTTGCTAAAGTAATGCTTTCCAGCAGAAAAATGAAACGGAAACTTTGTGTATACGCATTGAGTGGTTAAAGTCTCAAATTGTTTAAGGTATGTTTTGCCTTCTGCTATAGAAAACAGCTCAAAGCGTATCGACAATTCCCCTTCTATTTTCTTGCTAAGGCATGATTGCTTAGCAAGGCCCGACATGGATGTCGGGGTTAGGCTTGATTCAGCACATGGATGTGCTGTACAAGCCGGTGCGTTATAAGCAAACAGGCCGTGCAAATTAGAAAATGGTGGGGCGGCCTTTCTTTTGGTTCCGTTTTCTTTGGCAGTTCAAAGAAAATGAACTCGCCAAGGGCGAAACACCCGAAAACGAGAGCCTAGATAGGCTAGTTTTTTTAGTTGTATTTAATTTTAACCTGACCTCAGTTATTTCTATTGCACCGTTAACCTATTTTGTGGAGTGTTGAATCCGAGAAAGTATTTGGCAGTGCACTTTGGTTTAGTTATTTTGTCTCCGCTCATCCCAAGTTTCTAGAATAAAGAGGGAAATAGTATGAGCAGAATGAATAGCGAGTCGAGCATGTCTTGGCTTTAGATTATAGATTTTACGGCCTTCACCATGAGCCGAGCTGGCATGAGTACGGAAAGCTCCAATCCCATCAACTATTGAAATAATTCCTGTTAGGACTTTTTTGAGATCATCATCTTGAACCAATTTAGGATCGAAACCTAGATCGTTGCGAACTAGCTTCCAGACATTTTGAAGATCTTGTTTTTGAGGTTTATCCAAGCATTCATCCGCGATATAAACTTTAAAGATTGACTCTAAAATATTACATGCAGCTGATACTGCTTCTCTTGGCTCTGAGTTTACATTGGCTAGTGCTCTAGTAAACTCAGCATCAATTGATGGAATATCCCGACCTTTGATAAGCTCTGACAAAGCTTTACTTGGAGCTGAGCTACCATCAGAAATATGTCCGCCAGAAGTGTAAGTAAGATTGCACTTGCCAAAGATTGATAATAGCTTTTCTTTGAACTCTTTTTTATGGTTTGTTACGTTATGGCCCCACAAAACCTGATCTTGTTCGTCTTGTTCTGGTAACTCCATATGAATCTCAATCAATTTCCCCAATATTTGTAATGGGTGCTCTGACTCTTTATTTATTCTTCTAAGCCATTCTTGAACCTTCACCGTCTTTGAGCCTTCTGGAGGTTCCCCTGGTGCATCAGCATATAAAAACAGGTTATTTATGCCCGCATGTGTTTCTATATCGGGAAGGTTTTGAGAGACAACCGCGATAACAGGGGCTGGGATTTCTTTTTTCATCGTACCTCGAAAATTGAATTAAATAGTTAACAGGGCAATTAACGAGATAAATTCCAGATTTGCACGTAAAATTTTTTATCTAATTAATTAGTTTCTATTGATGTTAATGGATAATACTTTTTATTCAATGAATTAAAGTTGAAACTGAAGGTTATAACATGGGGGAGAGGAGACCGTGATAAGTGAAACGTACTGGTTTAACTAACAGCTGACAGCTAAAAACTGACAGCTTCTTTTTCCCTCCAAGCCTTCTAGCAATAAGCTTTACAGCTCTTTGTATTTCCCATTCTCAATCCCATCAATCGACCATTCACCAATCGAATAACGAATCAAACGAAGCGTTGGAAAACCGATGTTTGCGGTCATGCGGCGTACTTGACGGTTACGACCTTCATTGATGGTGATTGCAAGCCAAGTGGTGGGGATGTTGGCGCGTTCACGAATCGGTGGATAGCGATCCCAGACCTTAGGTTTGTCCATGATGCTTACTTTTGCAGGTAAGGTTAGTCCATCTTTAAGTTCAACCCCTTTACGTAACTTTTCAAGATCAGCTTCCGTTGGTGCGCCTTCTACTTGTGCCCAATAGGTCTTATCGGTTTTTTCGCCGGGCTGGGTGATCTTAGCCTGTAAAATACCATCGTTGGTAAGCAGTAATAACCCCTCGCTGTCTCTGTCTAAACGGCCGGCTGCATAGATATCTGGAATATTAATAAAGTCTTTTAAGGTCATTCGATCACCTTCATCGGTGAACTGGCTTAGTACATCAAAAGGCTTATTAAACAACACGATTTTTTGCATCGATTGCGGTAAAGGCTTTTTAGTCGCATAGGTTTTATGCGCGGGCTTTTTAACATTAAAATGAGTTGGCTTTTTGCCTTTTTTCTTGGCCGGTTTTGAGGCGTTACCGAACTTATTCTTAGGCTTTTTAACGGGGGAATGACTCACTGAAACACCTTCACTTATATCTTCAAAATAGGTAAAAATGTTAGTGTAACAGAATCATTAAAATGCACACTTCACAAATTATGATCCCGAGTGCCTGAAAGGGTCTGCGGAATCAGCTCAAAAGTAGACTATTTTTGAGTTTTCGCTATGATGTGCGCATCAATTTTACGATGTAACAAATTCATAACATCAGTATTTTTTTAAAGGAAGCAAAATGACAGATAAATCAGCTAAGATCATCTATACATTAACGGATGAAGCGCCAGCACTTGCAACACACTCTTTACTACCAATTGTTAACGCATTCACTAAAGCGGCTGACATTGCTGTTGAAACTCGTGACATCTCTGTTGCTGCTCGTATTATTTCTCACTTCTCTGATTGTTTAACTGCTGAGCAACAATTACCAGATTCACTGGCTGAATTAGGTGAATTGGCTAAGACGCCAGAAGCAAACATTATCAAGCTACCTAACGTAAGCGCTTCAATTCCACAGCTACAAGCTGCGATTAAAGAGCTTCAATCACACGGTTACGCTTTACCAGACTTCCCTGAAGTACCTGCAAATGCAGCAGAAGAAGAAACTAAAGCGCGTTATGCACGTGTTTTAGGCTCTGCTGTAAACCCAGTTTTACGTGAAGGTAACTCTGACCGTCGTGTTGCAGATGCTGTTAAACAGTACGCACAAGATAACCCGCACCGTATGGGCGCATGGTCTAAAGAATCTAAATCACACGTTGCTAACATGACTGATGGTGATTTCTACAGCGCTGAGCAATCTGTTGTTTTAGAACAAGATGACGATGTTAAAATCGAATTTACAAATGCAGCTGGCGAAACCTCAGTATTAAAAGCCTCTACGCCAGTTCTTAAAGATGAGCTAATTGATTCATCTCGCATGAGCGCTAAAGCATTACGTGCTTACTTTGAAAAAGAGATGACTGAAGCAAAAGAAAACAACATCATGCTTTCACTTCACCTTAAAGCTACGATGATGAAAGTGTCTGATCCAATTATGTTTGGTCACGCAGTAACGGTTTACTTTAAAGATGTATTTACCAAGCACGCTGAGCTGTTTAAAGAGCTAGGTGTTGATGAGCGTAACGGTTTAGGTGATGTTTACGCTAAAATCGAAAATATTGATGCAGCTAAAAAAGCTGAAGTAGAAGCGGATATCCAAGCGGTTTACGCAACACGTCCAAGCCTTGCAATGGTTGACTCTGATAAAGGTATCACTAACCTTCACGTACCAAGTGACGTTATCATCGATGCTTCTATGCCTGCAATGGTGCGTTCAAGCGGTCAAATGTGGAACACGGAAGGCAAACTTGAAGATACTAAAGCATTAATTCCAGATCGTTGTTACGCAGGTATCTACGAAGAAACAATTAAATTCTGTCGTGAAAATGGTGCATTTGATCCAGCGACAATGGGTAACGTATCAAACGTTGGCCTAATGGCGCAAAAAGCGGAAGAGTACGGTTCACACGATAAAACTTTCCAAATTGCAGAAGCAGGTACGGTTAAAGTGATTAACCAAGCAGGCGACGTATTAATGTCTCACGACGTTGAGCAAGGTGATATTTGGCGTATGTGCCAAGCGAAAGACATTCCAATTCGTGACTGGGTACGTTTAGGTGTTAGCCGTGCACAAGCAACAGGTCAACCTGCGGTGTTCTGGTTAGATGAAAACCGCGCACATGATGCAAACCTAATCAAGAAGGTAAATACTTACCTACAAGATCACGATACAACGGGGTTAGAGATTAAAATCCTATCGCCAGTTGAAGCTTGTAAATACTCATTACAACGCGTTAAAGAGGGTAAAAACACTATCTCTGTAACGGGTAACGTTTTACGTGATTACTTAACTGACTTATTCCCAATTTTAGAGCTGGGTACAAGTGCTAAAATGCTTTCAATTGTTCCTCTTCTTAATGGCGGTGGTCTATTTGAAACAGGTGCTGGTGGATCTGCGCCTAAACACGTTCAACAGTTTGTTGAAGAAAACCACTTACGTTGGGATTCTTTAGGTGAGTTCTTAGCACTTGCTGTATCAATTGAAGATATCGCTGCAAAAACGGGTAATGCACAGGCGGTGGTATTGGCTGAAGCGTTACATGCTGCCAACGGTAAGTTCCTTAAAGAAGATAAATCTCCTTCTCGTAAAGTGAATGAGCTTGATAACCGTGGTAGTCACTTCTACCTAGCACTATACTGGGCTGAAGCACTTGCTGCACAAACAACAGATGCTGCACTTCAAGCACAGTTCACACCTCTTGCTAAAGCATTAGTTGAAAACGAAGCGACGATTGTTGCAGAGTTGAATGGTGCACAGGGTGTTGAAGTTGATTTAGGTGGTTACTTCCATACTGATCAGGATAAAGTAGCAAAAGCGATGCGTCCAAGTAAAACATTGAATGATGCATTAGCAAACATTTAATATTTACTAAATATACTATTTAGAAAGGCGCTTCGGCGCCTTTTTTGTTTCTGGAACTTGTTTAATACTAATACCAAATCCATTAAATAACTGATCAATCTTGCTTGTTAAAAAAGCTATTTCAGCGTTAAAAGTTTTGCAAATAGAACAACTATTTACTGTAACTTTCGCCTTGTGCTACCTCCTTTTTCCTACGTAAAATTTGAACACTATATTAGTGGAATTGGTATAACTTATTTTTTAAATTTAAGCCACCTGAGTTGTGTGTTGAATAATGAATAACTAATACCAAACGAAATAAATAGCTGATCTATTTTAGTGGTTAAAGTAACTTATTTCCTGCGCAAAATTTAGATCACAGACTTAATTCGATTGGTATAACTCTTGCATCTTACGCTTTAGCTGTTTAAATTTTCCTAGGCAACATTCGATCACTTTCTAAATTCCATCTTTATAGCTAAAACAATGATTGATATTTACAAACTGAAAAAATATAATGCGAATCATTATCGTTATCATTTTTAAGGTTGTCATGTTTCATATTGCTATTCTCGGTGATAATTTGCCACGCTGTGAATTATTAACAAAGGTGTTAAAAAAAGCGCGTTATCGTGTTACTTGTTTACAGGAGGAAACCCAACTTTCTAATACTCTAACGCATTTAAATGCTGATCTTGTGCTTATGGAGTACAGTAACCCAAACAATGATTTATTAAAGTTAATCAGTGATATCAGTCAGAGTTTTGCGATTCCTATTCTTTTACTCACCTCCTCAGAGCATCAGCAATATGCAATTGAAGGCTTACGTTCAGGAGCGGATCAATACCTCATTAAACCTCATAGTAATAGTACATTGTTGGTATTTATTGAAGTGCTATTACGCCGTGTTGCACTCGAGCAACAACGTGCCGCATTTCAACATTGTAGCCAGCAGTTTTCATTAAAGATTGCACGTTTACCATTAACTGAAACCGAACAATCATTAGTGCAATATTTAAGTAAAAGTGCAGGTGATATTATCTCTAAAATGACTTTGCAAAAAGAGGTACTCAAGAAAGAGCTTTGTCCCTTTGATCGTAATTTAGATGTGCATATCAGCAACATCCGCCGAAAGATGCAGGGAGCAGGGCTTTCCAAACAACATATTAAAACAGTGCATGGCCAAGGCTATCGTTTTTCTGAACAACTGCTTTAACGCCTATTAATCTATCGCTTTTCCTTAACCTTTCCTTTATCGTGCTGAAGCAGTTAAACACCCTCTGTTATATTAATTACAGTAAAAGAGATCAGATATTTATTTCGTTTGGTATTAGGTCACTTACGCTACTAATTTAGCTATTTGCTTTCGTGAAACAGCACGCAATTCGAACCAAAAAAGGTTTTGCTATCCGTTAGCCGAAATTCGCTTAGCATGACTAAGCCACATTCTCTCTTCCTTTCTCAACTGCCACTAGTCCAATATAAACCCTGTGATGTATTACTTATTTCCTCTCTACTTTTAAATTTGAGTTTAAATGTAAAGAATGTAATTTTAACGGTAATGATAATTGTTATCATGTAAATTGCGCTTAGATTTTCTAGCAAGGGAATTGTGGCTTACCTTTTGGTGATGAAACTAACTTGCTAGAGAGCACAATAAAATTGAATAAATAATTATCAGCTCTTTGGAGATAAAGGAATATGTTTAAGAAAAGTCAGTTGGCATTATTAGTTGGGTCAGCGTTAGCGTCGTCATTCGCCACTGCAAATACCGAGCAAGTTGACACTGAAAACAGTGTCGTCGATGAACGCATGGTTGTGACTGGGACAAAAGCAAGTTACAAAACCGATAGCAATACTGGCTCAATGCGTATGGAGATGACCCAACTTGAAACACCGGGGCAAGTGACGGTAATCGATGAACAGATTATTGACGAGCAACGTGCCAGCACATTAGGTCAGGTATTAAAAAATGATTCAAGCATTTCAGCTGAAGGTAATAGCCGTAATCGTGAGCGCTTCTCTCTTCGTGGTTTTCAATTAAGTAGCAGCAGTGGTTTTTTACGTGATGGTAAACAGCATTGGTCACATTACCGCCAACCAATCGAATTACTGGAGTCGGTTGAAGTCTTAAAAGGGCCTGCAGGGCTCTTGTATGGTAAATCAGCGCCGGGTGGTCTAGTGAATATGATCACTAAAAAGCCAACTGCGGAAACACAACTATCATTCAGCCAAGATATTGGTTCAGATAATGAAATTCGAAGTACTTTAGATGTCAGTGGTTCACTCAATGAGTCGCAATCATTACGTAGCCGTTTAGTTTTATCAAAACAAGACTCTGAATCTTGGCGCACATACAGTGATGGCTCTTCGCCTAAAACAGACCGTTTTGTCGGTGGCCTTTTTGTTGATTACGACCTTTCTGATAATCTGACTGTCTCGGTTCATTATGATAAAACCATTGACGATAGCAGTGTTGATTCTGGTGCATATGTAAAAGATGGTGAAGTCGTGTTAGGTGATGACTACATTTGGGATGCACAGTGGTCAAATATTAAAAATGATGTTCAAAATGTGGGTATTGATGTCGATGCACAGCTATCAACTGATTGGTCACTAAACGTGAGTTACAACCATCAAAACTTTAAACGTCATGATGTAGAGAGCTATCCAAAGGAAGAAGGTTATGATCCTGCAACGGGCACATATTCACATAGCGGGAGCGATCGAAGCGATCACTGGGTATTCCAAACGGCAAGTGTGGATTTAGTGGGCGACTTTGAAACGGCAGGCCTAGGTCATCAGTTTTTAGTGGGTACCAACTGGTTAGGTTACAGCTACGATCGTTTGCAATACTCTTTGAAAAAAGAGCAAACTACAGTAGGCCAACCAACCGCTTCTCCTGAAATTGATGGTAGTAAAGATCCCCGTATCAGCGATTCATCGTACGATACATACGGTTTTTACGTACAAGATATGCTAACGATTAACGACAGCTGGCAAGTCTTGGCGGGTGTGCGTTATGACCAAAACATTACCCACGGTAAAGAGGGGGAGGCGGATTATAAAGAGGATGCGATTGTTCCTAAATTAGCGCTTATTTATCACCCTGCAAGTAATGGTTCTATCTACCTTACTTACTCTGAAAGTTTTGAACCTCAAGGTGAAATAAGTGATGCTAATGCGATTAATGATGGTCAAAAACTTGATCCATTAACGGGTAAGCTCTACGAATTAGGCAGCAAATGGGAGCTATTTGATAATCAGCTGTTTGTCTCTGGTGCACTGTTTGAAATTACTCAAGAAAACTCAGTAATTAATGTTGATCTTGGCAACGATATGTATGAAGCAACACAAGCTGGAGAACGTGTTCATCGCGGTGCTGAGCTGGCGTTGCAAGGCTACTTAACTGAAAACTTTTCAATGAGTGGTAGTGGTACTTACCTTGATGCTGAATACACCGTTGATGAAAACTATCAGGGTAATCGTCCTGCCGATGTACCTGAGTTTTCAGCGAGTATCTGGTCTCGCTATGAATTTGTTAATAATACTGATGTTAACTTAGGCGCAATTTATGTTGGCTCACGTTTTGGTGATAGTGCCAATACCTTCAAAAAAGATGCTTATACACGTTTTGACTTTGGTGTTGCTCATAACCTGAAATATGACCAAGATTTAGAGTTTGTATTCCGTTTAAATATTGAGAATATCTTTGATACTGGTTACTACGCAGGTGGTGGTTCAACGGGCGGAGATTATCAGCAAAATGGCGCACAAAATGTTGTGATAGGCGAAGGACGTAACTTTATGGCGACAGTACAGGTGCGTTACTAGATCGACTAAACAGCTGAGCTTTGGAAAGCTAAAGTTCAGCTTTTTTTGTATTGATATGACATGTAAAGAATGTAAAGTCATTTTAAATCTAAATGATAACTAGTTACATTTGTGTTTTATTACTTACATCAAACTTAATATGTCTAATTCCATTACAACTTCGATTAAAAATAAAAAAGTGCAACTTTGGGCCCGTCGATTACATATTTATATATCGATGGCGTTGTTATTAGTTGTCCTTTTTTTTGCAATTACCGGTATTACATTAAACAGACCACATCTTTTTGTCAGTGAAACCCCCTTACGAGAACAACATCAGATTATCGTTCCGAGTGCTTTATTCAGCTCAGAAAAGGGGACTTATTCGCCAGATAAAACAAAATTGTTACATTTTTTAAATGGACAGAGTGAATTGTCGGGGACACCTTCTGTGATGCAGATATTTACTGAAATAGAAGCGGGAGCGTTAATTGAAGGGGAGATCTCTTTAGATTACAAAGGCCCTGGTTATAACGGTACTGTTTTTATCGATATGTTAACTGGGATTGCAGAGATTGAGACTACTCATTATGGGCTGATTGCTGTGCTCAATGACCTACACAAAGGCCGAAACAGTGGTCAAGTTTGGGCATGGTTTATCGATGCGAGTGCCCTGTTGATGGTGATATTTGTTTTAACGGGCGTGTGTTTATTAGTGCCTAAACGCAAGAGCTTTAACACCGGATTAAAATGGACTGCGTTTGGTTCATTGCTGGCTCTGTTCATTTTTATATTTGCCGTCCCTTAGCATCGATATCAGTACAGTTATTAAAATAAAGAGAAGAAATATGAGAAATATAAAAGTGTTCGGCACTCTGTGCTTAGGGCTGATTATGACCTGCTCAAGTTGGGCGGTGCCGTTACCAGAAAATGCAAAAATTGAGGTTCAGTTAACGCTTCCCGTTATCGAAACGACTATTTATGCAAGGCCATACGTTGCTGTGTGGGTTGAAGATGCACAGCGAAAACCAGTGCGAACTATCCAGCTTTGGGTCGGTAAAGATGAATGGTTAAAGGATTTACGAAGCTGGTGGCGAAAAGTTGGACGTAACGACCGTGTGCTTGTCGATGCTGTCACATCTGCAACACGTCCGGAGGGGCAGTACCGTTTCTATTGGGATGGCTTGAACGACCAAGGGGAGCGGATAGAACAGGGAGAATACACCCTTTATATCGAAGTTGTACGTGAGCATGGCGGTCGTAATTATCTTCGCCAGAAGTTACTGCTCGAAACTGAAAACGTTAGCCATCGATTAAATCCAACACAAGAAACAGGGCCGATAACGATTGATTATCGTGTTAATTAATGCGCTTATTTTAAGGCTCATATTGCTGGCGACTAATCGCCATTAACCATCAACTATAAGAGATAACATGTTAAATAAAACAATAAATAAGCTACTACTGACCGCTTCACTATTTGGCGGGCTTCTTTGTATGACCGTCGCTAATGCACACCCGCGTTGGGTTTTACCCTCTCACTTTACAATTTCTAAAGAAGGGGGCGATTGGCTTACCTTTGACGTTACTGCTTCGCATGGCACCTTTGTGTTTGATAAACCTGCTGGAAGTGAAACTGCCAATATTATTATGCCTGATGGGCGTAATGAGTGGCCTGATTTTGTATTACGTGGCAAGCGTCGTTCTGTGTTTGATTTCTTTTTTGCCGAACAGGGAACACATAAAGTTGAGATTAATAATCGGGTTGGTTATTACACCAGTTATAAAGCAGGTCGCCGTGACACTCCCAAAAGAATGCGCGTGAATAAAGTTGAGCGTGCTGTCGCACTGCCAGAAGGATCACGCGATATTATCACTACCATGGGGTACACGCGCGCAGAGACTTATATCACCGTCGGAAAGCCAAGCGAGAAAGCGTTTGAACTTGAGGGGAAATATTTAGAACTGGTACCAATTACTCACCCTGCAGATATTGTTGCTACTGAGCCTGTACGCTTACAGTTTTATTTTAACGGTGAAGCGCAAGCGGGGGTGACCGCTGAAATAACGCGTGAAGGTACTTTGTATCGTAACCATCAAGAGCAGATAGAGGTGGTTAGCGATGCACAGGGTTTTGTTACCTTTACCCCAACGATTGCTGGGCGGTATTTATTAAAAGCAAATCATAAAGGGGACTTAGTGGATAACCCATTAGCCGATCGTATGAGCGCTAATGTTCATTTTACTTTTGAAGCGGTACTGCCTTAATGAGTCAAATCCATTATTTAATGACAACGCTTTGTTTGTTGCTATTTAGCCATGTAAGTGTTGCTCATTACCCTTTGATGCAGTGCGCTTCAAAGGGTAACAATATTGAATGTGAAGCTGGATATAGCGATGGCAGCAAAGCGGTAAATTACGTGGTAAGGATGTATGACTATGACGATAACCTGATTGCTAAAGTGGAAACAGATATTCGTTCGATAGCCACTTTTGTAAAAACCGTCGATGAATTTTATATCGTTTTTGATGCTGGTCATGAAAACCCAGTAGAGGTTGACTCAGTTGAAATTAAATAACTTCACAGAGGGGGGAATCAGATAAATGATTATTCAGCCTGTTATCAGTGAAAATGGCCGTAAAGAGGGAAAGTGGATCGCTTTTTTATGTGCGCTTATCTTGCTGATTGGTGCGTTGTTACTTCCTTATAATCAAACGAGTTATAAAAAGCAATCTCTGGCCAAACACCAGATTGAAATCAGTGCATTAACCACTAAGCCATTAGCAATGATTGCTGAGTTGAAACTCGCTCATGAGGAGATTCGTTATCAATATCAAGCGCAATTAAATACATCGGAGCAGTGGCCATCGGTAGCGCAACTGGCTTCACAATGGATTGCACCTTTTGTAAAAGATAAGAGTTGGTTACACCATGGCAAACAACAATGGCAATTAGTTGCAAATGGCATTTATCAAGGCGTACCTTTATCAAGTAATGGTGAGCCTAAAACGCGGTATTTACTTAATAGTCAGCATTCGCAGGTTGAAATTTGGCTAGACCTAAAAGGGGATGCTCGTTTGCTTGCTGAGCAAGTAGATAGAAGCGCAATAGTGCAATCTAGGTTACTCATCGAGTCTGGTTGGCAGCAGGTAGTTTTTGAGTCAGATGAGCGTTAGATTTTTTAAAGAGTATTCATTATGTTTCAAGCAATTTTTATCACTGTGTTGTTATTCTTTGGCAACACAGTAAGTTATGCACAAAAGCTGACTATTGGCATTACGCTACAACCGTACTTTAGCTATGTTAAGGCTGTGGTCGGTGATAAGGCTGAGGTGTTGGAATTAGTTGATGCGGGTTTTAATCCACATAATTATCAGCCGCAAGCACAGGATCTTCAACGTTTAGAGAAAATGGACATCATCGTGATTAATGGGATTGGTCACGATGACTTTGCAATGAAGGTGATTGATGCCGCTAATCGAAGTGATTTAATCGTCATTAACGCAAACAAAGATGTACCTCTGTTACCCGCGATGGGGCAGTCAGTCGGGAGTGGCGCAGTTAATCCTCACACCTTTGTTGGTGTCTCAACGACGATTCAAAAAGTGTATAGCATTGCCAATAAAATGGCCAAAATAGACCCCGATAATGCACCGCAATATCGTGCCAATGCACGTGCTTATGCGCTTAAATTTCGGAAAATGAAACACCAAGCGATGCTTGAACTCGGTGATATTGATACAGCGGGAATGAACGTTGCGACCACACATAATGCTTATGGTTATATTTTACAAGAGTTTGGTGTTGAGGTGGAAGCTGTTATTGAGCCTGCTCACGGAGTCGAGCCGAGTGCCAGCCAACTGCAAGATACTATTGAAAAAATTCGTGATGCAGGTATTGATGTTTTGTTTTATGAATTAGACATGCCTAATCGTTACGTTGATACGATTGAAAAAGAAACAGGGGTAAAATTATACCGTTTTTCTCACATGACACATGGTCCATACCGTGCTGATAAAGTTGAAATAGAGATGCGTGCAAACCTTGACACCTTAGTACAAGCGATGACCTTTGTTGCTAATAAAAAAGAGAGCAACTAATGGGACCTTCCATTTCATTAAACGCGGTGTCACTGTCCTATGAGCATAACCCAGTACTCACACAAATATCATCAACCCTAGAAGCGGGGCAGTGCCATGTCATAATGGGGCCAAATGGCGGTGGTAAAACATCACTGTTACGTTCTATTTTAGGTTTAACTCCTTTTAAGGGACAGATAGCGGTTAACTGGTTAGATGATCTGATTGGCAAGATCGGCTATGTGCCACAAAAAGCAACCTTTGAAGCTAGTTTGCCATTGACCGTATTAGATTTTATTTTACTTAATCAAAGTCGCTTTCCACTGTTCTTCAAAAGTCATAAAAAACATAAACAGAAAGCACTAGCACAGCTACAACGAGTTGGCATGGCAGATCGGGCCTTATTGCGTATGGGGCAACTTTCAGGTGGCGAACAGCAACGTGTTTTATTTGCGCAGGCATTATTAGATAACCCCGAACTGTTGATTCTAGACGAGCCTGCCAATGGTATGGATGAGCAGGGAGTTCGCTATTTTGAAGAATTGATTAGCGCGTTAGTGAGAGAACAAAAAACGGTCATTATGGTACACCATGATATCAGTGCAGTACGCCGTTTGCAGGGGAAAGTACATGTTGTTAATCGCGTATTAATCGAAAGTGGCGATGCTCGTGAAATCTTAAAGCCACATAAAATAGAACAACTATTTAGCCACTGTAACCGCCATTCGGTAGGTGTTACAGAGACTAAAAATAGTGGGGTAGCATAATGGAGTTATTAAAATTATGGGCTAGCGAAGGTGCGCAATCTGGTTGGTTGTTAGAAAGTTTCTCCTATGCCTTTATGGTTAATGCCTTGTTAGCCGCTCTTCTTTTAGGACCGTTATTAGGTGGATTAGGAACATTAGTGATCGCTAAGCGTCTCGCTTTCTTTTCAGAGGCTGTTGGACATGCAGCATTAACGGGAATCGCTATTGGTGTTTTGCTTGGTGAGCCCGCAGAAAACCCGATTATTGGCTTGTTCTGTTTTTGTATGTTATTTGCGCTTCTTCTACATTTTGTAAGAAACCGAACCGCGGTACCTTACGATACATTGGTTGGTGTGTTTTTGGCTGTCGCACTTGCGGGTGGCGCTGCTTTATTGATGTATGTTGCTCGAAAAATTAATATTCATATGCTTGAAAACGTATTGTTTGGATCGATTCTGACCATTACCGATTTTGATCTATGGGTACTAGCAGTAAGTTGTTTGCTGATTATTGTTACTTTAATCTTTACCTTTAATCGTATTTTATTAGCCTCAATTAGTCCTGATATTGCGCGTGTCCGTGGTCATCACACGCATTTTTATGATTACCTATTTGTTATGATGATCACCCTAGTGACCATTGCAGCCGTCAAAATAGTGGGGGCGGTGTTGGTAGGCGCATTGTTACTTATTCCAGGGGCAACAGCGAGACTATTAACTAAAAACATGGGCAGTTTTGTGCTCTTATCTTCTTTGCTAGCCACCGTGAGTTGTTTACTGGGAACTTTATTGCCAATGGAGTTAGCGTTACCTATTCCCTCTGGTGCATCTATTATCTTAGTGGCGGCTAGTTTCTTTTTGATTGCGACGCTATATCGCATTGTGGGTAAATCTTAATGAATACAAAAAGTCTGTCTTTGTGGTTGCGCTTGGCGCATTGTGGGGTGTTATTGTCGCTTGTCTTACCGAGCAAGATATTGGCTAGTGATATTTTAACTTCGACGCCAGTAACTTATTTACTTGCTTCACAATTGATGAAGAATACGCCTATCACAACCACCTATTTAGCGCCAAAACGCTATGGTATTGAACGCCTTGAAAATTGGTTTGCCACTAAAGGGATGAAAGTGGCCGAAAAGGCGGCTAAAAAAGCTACTGTCACTGTAACGTTAAAGTCACTTTGGCCACAGGACCCTCTATTTAATGCTACTCGTCAGGGCAATATCAGGCTCATTGAAATTGATGCTTCACAGGCATTTACAATGCATACAAAAGGAGTTGCTACTGTGCAACTGCCAGCGGGAGGCCACTCATTATATGCTTGGTTAAACCCTAACAATCTTGGGACGATGATGAGTATTGTAAGTGATGATTTACAACGTGTTTGGCCTGAGCACGCGACTATGATCGAAGAAAATCAACAGGCGCTGTTGCTTAATATTCGCAAGTTGATCAATGCTCAGCAACAGCATTTATTAGGTAACCAGATTGACTCGGTTATTTTGCTTTCTAATCAACTTGAAGATTTTGCTTCTGCCAATCAATTGTTTGTTGAGCAACGTTTATTTAAAGCAGAGCTTGAATGGACCGAGCAAGATAAAGAAGCTTTAAAATCTTGGATAAAGGAATCACCGAATACTTGGATATTAAGCACGCGTAAAACGTCTCTGCAGTTACAACAGTTGTTGCCTGATTTTACACAAATGTTAGTAATTGATAGCCTTGACCGTTGGGGGAGAAAAGGCATTAACCCAGAAGCCCCCTTGCAGCGTTGGCAGTTTTAAGCTGTTTAAGAAAGAGGCATTGTTACTTATTTGTTGCCTCTTTCTTATTTAGGGTCAGTTGATACAAATATTGCCTACGAGTTCAACACAACACACTTTTCCCCATTTGACTACGTCAAACAGTATGCAATACAAAACGAAAAGACCTTTTACTATCCGTTAGACGACACTCGCTTAGACTGACTAAACTACATCCGTCTGCCTTGCTCAAAACGCGTTGTGTTGAACAAAACTTAAACGGCAAAGTTCATCCTCCCCAGTTACCCTTAAAAGGTCATGCCATATAGCATCATTATATTTATTCTCTTTTCTGTATTAACCAACTTAATAACGCTATGTTAGCGCTTTACTTATCCAGAATTGAGGTTATGTAAGCGTTTCGTTTTATGAATTGGTCGCCAAATTGATAAATAGATAAACCTATAATGACAAAAAAAGCGCCGATGTATAAGTTGATGCCGACTGGCTCATTATTAACAAATGCGCCAAGAGAAATCGCAATCGGAGGTGTCATCAAGGTGATTAATGCCACTGTGGTGGTGCTCAGCTTTTGTAAAATAAAGAAGTAGCCAAGAAAACCTATCAAGGAACCAAAGATGCCAAGGTAAGCAATTGCACCTAGCGATTTAACTGACCACTGAGCAATATCTAGTTGCCCATCAAAGATAAACCAACTTATAAAAAATAGAGGCACAGAAAAGTACAGTGCACCTAAGGTGGTAGCAAATGGATGAATGTTAATATTGACACTCTTTACTAGCACCGCACTTAAACTGAAGAAAAGCATTCCGAGTAAAACAAATGCGATACCGATGAACTCGCTACTTCCACTGCTGATATTGTGCCAAGCAACAATGCCTAGACCACACAATGAAATAACAAAAGCCAACCAACGTAACGGGGTAAACTTTACTTCGTTGAGTACTCTTTGCGCTATCAAGCCAGATATAATTGGAGATAAACCAAAGATAAGTGACATGAGACCAGAGCTGATATAACGCGAGGCAATATACCCCCAAAACATACCGCCAAAAACACCGATAGTGGAGAACGAATAAAGCTTTAGGGCTTGCTTTGTCAGTGGTACTCGAATACGCATCACCACTAAAAATAGAGATCCAATTACTAAAGCTAACAGCATGCGTAACAGTACTGCCATAAGAGGGCTAACGGTTTCGCTACTCCAGATAATACCAAGTGGTGTCGTTGACCATATAAGGACAACGCTCAGGTAAGCAATTGAGATGTTCATGTGATGATTCCTCTTTATTAATAATGGCAATTTTCAAGTGAGGAAACGCTTTGGGACGTGGAACCACAGTATGAAAACTGCGGTTGGGATGTTAAATAAACTTAAACCACAGCAAAACGACACAGGAGTCTGCGTCGCATTAGTTGATTTTGTGGTTTAAGTGTCATTATCATTGTTGGCTCAGAATGAATTAAGTGAATAAATATAATCGCTTTATAAATCATACAAGTCAACTGAGAAATTAAACTCATTCATTTTTTCAACAGTTTATTGCGCATTTAAGTATTTAAAATCCAAATACACTTTGTGTGATTAAATACCTAGTTCATCAAGCAGATCTTGATCAATCATTGCAACCATCGGCTCTGCTTCTTTTTTAGGCTGCTGTTTGTTAGTGTTTTCTTGATCTAAAATCATATCTGCATCAAAAGCTTCACGCTCTTCAAAATCAGAGAGCTTAATAAACTCTGTTTTATCCATTGCTAATTCGAGATAAAAAATATTGTTTTTCTCTGTCATGAAAGTAACACGTCGAGCCTGAGGTCTATCTAAATTTGTATCGATAGAGAGTTGCACTTGCTTATTGATGGTGAGCATTTTAGGTTGATTCTGGGTAATGGAAGTATGTAACTCATGACCAACAACGCCGGTGAAGTCGCCGACTATTTGATTCATCAATTCACCCATGACATCACTGACTTCATCAGAAGTATGTGATTTTGCTAATTCGTTTTCTGGAATACCCATATGTTTCATGTAATTGGTATAAATTTCAACAGCGGCTGTTGCGCTAAAGTTTATGATTACCAACCCGGAAAATCCGCCATCAAAAAGAACAAAGCAACCAATATCTGGTTTTAAACAAGTTTTGTTAATTTTCTGTGCCATGGATGAATAATTAATTGGGTGGGAAGTTGCAGCGGTGAGAACTGATTTTATGGAGTTACATAAAACCAGTAAAATATCATCAGTAGTAATTGTTTTGCTTTTAGCCATGGGAGCCCCTTGAAGAATATAATCATTATTATTATTTGTTTTCTTCAAGCGTAGATTATTCCCTCGATTCCGCTTATATCTAGGTCATATTTTTTGTTTTTTTGTTGCCAAAACAATAGCCTTGTAGGATTACCCCTTAATTACATTTTTAAAATGTTTCTTTTTGCTGATTAAATAATCAATGTCGGGAGGGAAATCTTTATTTTTCTTAGCATGCTTCATCATATCAAAGGTAGTAAATTCAGTTAATACTGCAAATTGATAGGGTTTAAAATCTTCATTCGCTTGTTTAGTGGGATCATAATAGTGATCACCAATTCTGATAATGGCTTGATCAAGTAATGGGTCTTGGCAAACATACCCAAGCACGTAACGGTCTGCTTTCTTGTATACCACATTCATGTAGCTGTTATAAAAACTTTCACCTTCGGTTTTAGTACAGTTTTCCAATAGCTCTACTGGCATTTCATTGACGGTAACAAGTCGAATATTGTCAGCAATAAAATTAAGATCAGTTAACTGTTGCTTGATAATCTCAAGGTTAAGTGCAGTCACAATTATTCCTCATTATAAAAAAGGGGGCGAGTATACCCGTTAGTATTTAATATGCAAAATGAGTACTCTCTGTGAAGTTGATGATAAGTTCCCTTAAACGAGACAATAATCGATGTTAAGAATTTTAATGTAATTATTGTTTTGTGGTTAATTGTGATCTTGGTTAAATTCTTTTAGATAAAATCCATTTTTATTCTATTTGTAACCTTTAAGGCGGAGTGTGTAAATGTCCTGTTAGCATGCGCTTTATTCGGTGCCTTTTTTGACGACAAACACTGTATTTATTGGGACGATGTAAATAGGTAATTATAATTTTTTTTGATTGGCTTGTTAATTTATTGCGTGAGAATGAACTAAGGAGTTTTTAATTTTTGCGTTCTTTTTACCTAAATAAAGAATGCTTCACACTGGTAGTGTGTCACTATTCAAGCAATAAAAGTGCATTAATATTCACTTTTATTGCTTGTTTTTCTCTAATTTTTTAAGTTTAGTTGATTTAGTGAACGTTTTTATCATCGTTTTAGCATAAAAATTACACTAATTTGCAATGTTAAAATAAACGAAAAGGCTCACTACAAGGTGTTACAAGCTGTTAACAACTTTACCTCTCAGAGGAGAACAAGAAAATTGGATTTTACGGCGCTTAAACGATAGAATACGGGCAAAATTATGCCTGTGTTACGGTTGTTATGTAGGTTTATTTCCACGGAATAGTGTATGAGCCCTGTACTTATAGGGAAGTTGTGCGCCTTATTTACTGTGTTGTTAGAAGCCTTTTTTTAATATTTATCTTTAAAAAAAGGATGTTTTGATAATAAAACTAAATATGAAATAGTGATTGTTTTAGTTTATTCATTAAATAAGATTACGCACCTCGAAAACATTAGAACTGAAATAGCGGATAATCAACCTGCTATTTTATCTTGAAGGACATGTTTATGACTAATATAGAGCAAAACGCTCAAGGCCTTTATGTGCCGGAGATGGAACACGATGCTTGTGGTATCGGTTTTGTGGCACATTTAAAAAATAGTAAATCACACGCTATTGTGACTCAAGCATTAGATATGCTTGCGCGCATGGAGCACCGTGGTGGTCAAGGTTGCGATCCTTGTAGTGGTGATGGTGCTGGTATCTTGTTACAAAAACCACATGAGTTTTTAGTAACTGAAGCCCTTAAAGTTGGAATTACATTACCTAAGTTTGACCAATATGCAGTAGGTACTGTTTTATTTCCAAAAGATGAAAATCAACGCAATGAATGCCGTGAAATTTTAGCACGTACGGCAGAGCGTTTAGGCCTTGAAGTACTTGGTTACCGTGTTCTTCCTACAGATAACTCAATGATCGGTGCTGATCCATTGAGCAGTGAACCTCAGTTCGAACATCTGTTTGTAACTGGCGGTGCCGATATGGACCCTGCAGTATTAGAGCGTAAAGCATTCATCTTACGTAATTACGCGACGCGTATTTGTTTACAGTCTGTTGCTGGAATCGAAGATAACTTCTACATCAATACTTTCTCGTACAAAACAATCGTATATAAAGGTCAGTTAACAACAGAGCAAGTGCCACAGTACTTCTTGGATTTACAAGATCCAGCAATGGTTACTGCACTTGCATTGGTTCACTCGCGTTTCTCAACCAATACCTTCCCACGCTGGCGTTTAGCGCAACCTTTCCGTTACATTGCGCACAACGGCGAAATCAATACGGTACGTGGTAATATCAACTGGATGAAAGCACGTGAAGCGTTGCTTGAAGCTGAATTCTTCACACGTGAAGAGTTAGATATGTTAATGCCTATCTGTACAGAAGGGATGTCAGATTCTGCAAGCTTTGATATGGCGCTAGAACTTCTTGTTCTTTCTGGCCGTAGTCTTCCTCATTCATTAATGATGATGATTCCTGAAGCGTGGCAAGAAAACAAAGCGATGGATCCAAAACGTCGCGCATTCTACCAATACCACGCAAACATCATGGAACCATGGGATGGCCCAGCTTCTGTTTGTTTCACCGATGGTGTGCAGGTAGGTGCAACACTAGACCGTAATGGTTTACGTCCTTCACGTTATTGTGTAACAAAAGATGATTACTTGATCATGGCTTCTGAGTCTGGTGTCGTAAATATTGAGCCTGAAAACATTAAATTACGTGGTCGTTTACAACCAGGTCGTATTTTTGTTGCTGACCTTGAACAAGGTCGTATCATCTCTGATGATGAAGTTAAAAATGGTATTGCAGCACAACAGCCTTATGAAACATGGTTAACAGATAACCTCGTTAAATTAGAAAATCAACCAAATGCACTTGAGCGTAATATTCAGCCAAATGATGGTCAACTATTACGTCGCTTACAAACATTTGGCGTGACTTCTGAAGAGATCAACGAAATTGTTCTGCCAATGTTCCGCGATGGTAAAGAGCCATTGGGTGCAATGGGTGTAGATTGGCCTCTAGCGGTACTTTCTCATCAGTCGCAACATCTATCTCACTACTTTAAACAGTTGTTTGCACAGGTAACTAACCCACCTATCGATCCGATTCGTGAGCGTATGGTTATGTCGTTGAACACATACCTAGGTAAAGATCAGAACTTACTGTCTGAAACACCTTTACACTGTCACAAAGTAGAGCTTGAGTCGCCAGTATTAAGTAATGCAGAGCTTGAGAAAATCAATGCACTGGATCACAAACACTTACAAGCTAAAACACTAGACACATTGTTTAAAGCAAGTGGCCAACCAGGTAAGCTTGAGAAGTCGATTAAACGTATTTGTCGTTACGCGGAAGATGCGGTAAACGATGGTTACTCAATCATTATTCTTTCTGACCGTAATGCAACGTCAGATCACGCGCCAATTCCTGCTATGTTAATTACTGGTGCTGTTCACCATTACTTAATCAAGAAAGGGTTACGTGCATTATGTGACATCGTTGTTGAAACAGGTGACGTACGTGAAACACATCACTTTGCAACGGTTATCGGTTACGGTGCTTCTGCTGTAAACGCATACCTAATCGAAGAGATGATTGTTGATTTACAAGCGAAGAAACGTCTACCTGCTGATAAATCAGTAGATGAACTGTTTGCATCGTACAAATCAGCAATTGATGCAGGTCTATTGAAGATATTCTCGAAAATGGGTATCTCTACGATTCAGTCATACCAAGGTGCACAAATCTTTGAAGCACTTGGTGTAAGTAAAGCGGTTGTTGACGCTTACTTCACAGGTACTGTGACACGTATTCAAGGTTTATCAATTGATGATATCGCCTCTGAAGCGATTGTTCGTCATCGTTTTGCTTATCCTTTACGTGAAGTACCAGTAACACGTTTAGACGTAGGTGGCGTTTACCAGTGGAAACAACGTGGTGAAAAGCATCTATTTAACCCAACAACTATCTCTTTATTACAAGAATCTACGCGTAACAAAAATTACGCACAGTTTAAAGAGTACGCTGACGCGGTTGATGCACAGGGTGATAACGCGGCAACACTACGTAGCCAATTTGAATTTGTACCTAAATCGACGGGTCCAATCTCAATTGATGACGTAGAGCCAGCAGAAAACATTCTAAAACGTTTTGCAACAGGTGCGATGTCATTTGGTTCTATCTCTCACGAAGCTCACTCAACGTTAGCTATCGCGATGAACCGTATCGGCGCTAAATCAAACTCTGGTGAAGGTGGTGAAGATCCAGCTCGTTTCTTACCAAAAGAGAACGGCGATTGGGAACGCTCTGCAATCAAACAGGTTGCTTCGGGTCGTTTCGGTGTAACGTCTTACTACCTAACGAACGCTGCTGAAATCCAAATCAAGATGGCACAGGGCGCGAAACCAGGTGAAGGTGGTCAATTACCAGGCCACAAAGTTGATGACTGGATCGGTCGTACACGTCACTCTACTCCTGGAGTAGGTCTAATTTCGCCACCTCCGCATCACGATATCTACTCAATCGAAGATTTAGCACAGCTAATCTACGATCTGAAAAACGCTAACCGCGCTGGCCGTGTTAACGTTAAGTTAGTATCAGAAGCGGGTGTTGGTACCATCGCATCAGGTGTTGCTAAAGCAAAAGCTGACGTTATCTTAATCGCTGGTTTTGACGGCGGTACAGGTGCATCACCACTTTCATCAATTCGCCATGCGGGTCTACCATGGGAATTAGGACTATCTGAAGCGCATCAAACGCTAATGAAAAACGGCCTACGTAACCGTATCGTTTTACAAGCAGATGGGCAGATGAAAACGCCACGTGATTTAACCATCGCAGCACTTCTTGGTTCTGAAGAGTGGGGCGTAGCAACAGCAGCGCTGGTTGTTGAAGGTTGTATCATGATGCGTAAGTGTCACTTGAATACGTGTCCTGTTGGTATCGCAACACAGAACAAAACATTACGTGAGCGTTTCGATGGCCGCGTTGATGATGTTGTTACTTTCTTTGGTTACATGGTTGAAGGCATGCGTGAAAACATGGCGAAACTAGGTTACGCATCAATCAACGAAATGGTTGGTCAAACGCAAAGCCTGAAAGTACGTGAAGATATCAATCACTGGAAATACAAAAACCTAGATTTAAGCACTATCTTGTTCAAACAAGAAGGTAAAGCTGAAGATGGCATGTTTAATCAAACGGGCCAAAATCATAACCTTGAAGAAGTGTTAGATAGAAAACTGATTGAACTTGCGAAACCTGCTCTTGAAAAAGGCGAAGCCGTATCGGGTGAGTTCCCAATCATTAATATCGACCGTTCGTGTGGCACCATGCTTTCTAACGAAATCTCTAAGGTGTACAACGACAAAGGTTTACCACAGCCGATGAAAGTTAAATTCCACGGTTCTGCGGGTCAATCATTTGGTTGTTTCCTAGCAAAAGGTGTTGAATTTACGGTTGAAGGGGATGCTAACGATTACTGGGGTAAAGGTTTATCTGGCGGTCAAATCGTCGTTTACCCACATCGTAATTCAGACGTTGTTGCAAAAGACAATATCATTGTTGG
The DNA here is from genome assembly GCF_002835465.1 of Psychromonas sp. psych-6C06. NCBI lineage: Bacteria > Pseudomonadati > Pseudomonadota > Gammaproteobacteria > Alteromonadales > Psychromonadaceae > Psychromonas > Psychromonas sp. psych-6C06. The sequence continues at coordinate 58,767 of NZ_PIZM01000001.1, forward strand.
TAACGTCTGTTTCTACGGTGCAACATCGGGTGAGTCATACATCAATGGTATGGCTGGCGAGCGTTTCTGTGTACGTAACTCGGGTGCAGAAGTGGTTGTTGAAGGTGTTGGTGATCACGGTTGTGAATATATGACCGGCGGTGTCATGATTAACCTTGGCTCTACAGGTCGTAACTTTGCGGCAGGTATGAGTGGTGGTGTTGCTTACATTTGGGATCAAGATGATGCCTTTGAAGCGAACTGTAATATGGAACTTGTTGACCTAGATCCTCTTACTCAAGAAGATAGAGATCTGATTGTTGGCAAAGTTACAAAACACTTTGAACTAACTGAGTCTAACCTTGCTGCCGCATTCCTTGCGGATGTAAATGCAAGCTTAGCGAAAATGGTTAAAGTAATGCCACGTGATTACAAAGCAGTATTAGCAGCACGTGCGAAAGGAGCAGCATAATGGGTAAGCCTACTGGATTTTTAGAATTAGGACGTGAACTGCCAGGTAAACTACCGGTAGAAGAGCGCCTAAAAGATAATAAAGAATTCGTTAAAATGGATGAGTTTGGTTCAAAAATTAATGACCAAGCTTCTCGTTGTATGGATTGTGGCGTACCGTTTTGTCATAACGGTTGCCCAATTGGTAACATCATTCCTGAATTCAACGATGCGGTTTACCGTGATAGCTGGCAAGAAGCATGGGAAATTTTAAGCTCGACTAATAACTTCCCTGAGTTTACAGGACGTGTTTGTCCTGCACCTTGTGAAAGCTCATGTGTATTAGGTATTAACCAAGATCCAATTACTATCTGTAACATCGAGAAAAACATCGTTGAGACAGCATACAAAAACGGTTACGTTAAGCCTAAAATTCCAACATCTCGTACAGGTAAAACGGTTGCTATCATCGGCTCAGGACCTGCGGGTCTTGCTGCTGCTGAGCAGCTAAACAGTGCTGGTCATACGGTAACAGTTTATGAGCGTGATGAGAAAGTAGGTGGCCTTTTACGTTTTGGTATTCCTGATTTCAAACTTGGCATGGACGTTATCGATCGTAAAATTGCGGTAATGGAAGCTGCTGGTATAAAGATGGTTGTGAATGCACACATCGGTGTTGATTTTGATGCAAGCGAGTTGCGTAAGCAATTTGATGTTGTGTTACTAACTGGTGGTTCAACAGTACCACGTGATTTACCAATTCCAGGTCGCGACCTGAAAGGTGTTCACTTTGCGATGGAATTCCTTGGTCAAAACAACCGCCGTGCAAATGGTATGGATCTGAAAACTGAAGAGATTCATGCTGCAGATGATCACGTTGTGGTTATCGGTGGTGGTGATACAGGTTCTGACTGTGTGGGTACTTCTAATCGTCACGGTGCAGCCTCTGTAACACAAGTGGAAATCATGCCTGTTCCACCTGAGAAACGTACTGTCAATATGCCTTGGCCTTCGTACCCAATGATTCTTAAAACAACGACTTCACACGAAGAAGGTGTCGATCGTCATTGGTCTATCTTGACCAAAGAGTTCATTGGTGATGAAAATGGCCATGTAAAAGAACTTGTTGTTGCTGATATCGAGTGGGAAGAAGCAGCACCGGGTCAACGTCCTAACTTCAAAGAGATTGAAGGTAGTGTACGTTCAATTCCTTGTACTAAAGCATTCTTAGCGATGGGCTTCTTACACCCAGAGCCAACAGGTGTATTAGCGCAGTTAGAAATTGAATTAGATGAGCGTGGTAACGTTAAAACTAACGACTTCCAAACAAGCCAAGCGGGTGTATTTGCTGCTGGTGATATGCGTACAGGTCAATCTTTGATCGTTCGTTGTATCAATGAAGGTCGTGAAGCGTCACGTGCTGTTGATGCTTACTTAATGGGTGACACTAACCTTGAGTGTATTAATGACTCACTAATGTTAGCTAACTAATATCGACTTAATCGTCTATGTAGAGCCCCGACTTTAATAAGTCGGGGCTTTTTTTTATCCATATTTTTATTTCACTATCAGTAATAGCAAACAAAATAAGTCGTTAATCTATTTTTCTGAATATGCCCTCCAGTATCTAACCTGCTCAAAACGCATTGTGTTGAATGCAGTTAATAGCAATCCGTATGCTGTCTGCCCACCTTGTGGGTTAAAAGAATAGATAACTGCTTTGCATTCAATCGCTAGTTATATCAAATCCACTAAATAACTGATCAATCTTACTGGTTAAAAGAAGCTACTTCAGCGTTAAAATTTCGTAAAGGAAACAACCATTTGCATAAATTTTAGCCTTGAAATCCCTCCTTCTCTATTTTTGTTGTTTATTTGTTATTTTTAAGTCAATGTTTTGGTTGGGTAATCCGTTTGTCATCTTTTATGATTAGCATGCGCATAATGGAAATAATAAGAATGGACTGTTATGTTAATCGAAAAAGAACAATACCTAGATAGAGAGTTAAGCTGGTTATCATTTAATCAAAGAGTGTTGCAGGAAGCACAAGATGATTCTGTGCCTTTAATTGAGCGATTACGTTTTTTAGGTATTTATTCAAGCAACATTGATGAATTTTATCGTGTCAGAGTTGCTAACGTCCGCCGTATTGCACTTTACAGTCAATTTAAACAAAAAGAAAAAGCCAAACAATTATTTGTTGAAATTCTTGATAAGGTACAGCAATTAGAGAATGATTTTGACGAAACGTATCAAATATTATTAAAAAGCTTAACTGATAACCATATTAATCTAATTAATGAGATGCAAATTAATGAGGGGCATCAGCAGTGGTTAAAAGATTATTTTCAAGAGCAGTTACGTGGCCATATCTTCCCGCTTATTATCACCGAAAAAATAGATCTCATTGAACAAATTAAAGATGATTGCACCTATTTAATGGTAGAGATGCGTAAGGCCAATAAAGCGAATCGGTATGCATTAATTGAAGTGCCTAGTCACAATGTGCCACGGTTTGTTAAACTGCCACAAATAAAAGGTGAAATACAAACAGATATTATTTTACTTGATAATATTATCCGCTATAGCTTGGCGGATATCTTTAATGTGTTTTATGAATTTGACACTATCCGTGCTTACTCGATGAAACTAACCCGTGATGCGGAGTTTGAGATTCAGGATGAAATAAACCACAGTTTATTTGAGCGTATGTCCAGTGGCTTGCGAACCCGTTTAAATGCAGAGCCGGTGCGCTTAGTTTATGATCGTAAAATGCCAGAAACGATGTTAAAGGTGCTTAAGAAAGGCTTTAATATTAAATCTAACAAGCGCCTGAATGCAGGGGGACGTTACCTTAGTTTTAAAGACTTTATTCAATTTCCAACGGTCGGAGATAGCACATTGGTTTACGATAAAATGCCAAGCTTAGTGCATCCGGCATTTAATGTAAGTGAGCATTTATCACAGGCTATCAAAAAGCAAGATATTCTACTTTATTACCCTTACCATAAATTTAGCTACTTTACTGAGTGGTTAAGACAGTCGGCATTTGATCCATTAGTAACCAGCATTGAAATCTGCTTATATCGGGTTGCTAAAAACTCAAGGGTGATTGCCGCATTAATGGAAGCGGTAAAAAATGGTAAAAGCGTTCACGTTAATATTGAGTTACAGGCACGCTTTGATGAGCAAGCAAACATCACTTGGGCTGAAAAGTTAACCAAAGCGGGGGTTCGTGTTACCTACGGAGTACATGCACTGAAGGTACATGCAAAATTGTGTGTGATATCACGTCAAGAAGGCGAGAAATTAGTACGATATGCGCATATTGGTAGCGGTAACTTTAACGAACAAAACGCTAAAGTTTACACAGACTTCAGCTTATTTACTTGCTCTCCTGAAATAACCAATGAAGCTGTACAAGTTTTTGAATTTTTAAAGTATCCCTATTTAAAGTTTGAATTTAAACATCTTGTTGTTTCTCCTATTAATAGTCGTGAAAAATTATCTGAACTGATTAATAACGAAATTAATTTTTCACAGAAAGGTATTAAGAGTGAAATTATCCTTAAGGTGAATAACTTAGTTGATCAACTGCTGATTCAAAAGTTGTATCAGGCGAGTAATGCAGGAGTAAAGGTTTCGCTGATTGTACGTGGAATCTGTTCTTTGGTTACTGGTGTGAAAGGACAGAGTGAAAATATTACTGCTGTCAGCATTGTTGATCGCTACTTAGAGCATGCTCGCGTGTCTATTTTTTCAAACTCGGGTGAGCCTCGCGTTTATATTTCATCAGCTGATTGGATGACCCGTAATATCGAGAGAAGAGTCGAGGTGGGGACCCCTATTTACTGCCCTTTAGTACAGCAAACTATCTTTGATATTATCAATATGCAGTTGGCTGATAACTGTAAAGCAAGAGTCTTAGACACGGGGCAAACAAATAATTATTTACCTCAAACAGGCGCGCCTCGTTTTCGTTCGCAAATGGAAATCTATGATTACCTTAATCGGGTGCCAGAGCAGAAAGCATGTTCAGGTGTTGCCTTTCTTGAGGCTCAATTATGAGCAAAGCACAGCATATTGCTGCTATTGATCTTGGGTCTAATAGCTTTCATTTGATTGTAGCAAGGGAATTAACGGGTTGTATTCAGAGTGTATTAACACAGAAAAAAAGCGTCGCTTTAGCAAGTGGGTTAGATGAAAATAATTACCTTTCAGGAGAGGCGATGCAACGAGGTTTAGACTGTTTAGCTGAGTTCAATCAGCTACTCTCTGGTTTAACCTGCCGTACCGTGCGAATCGTCGCTACTTACTCTTTGCGTGTCGCAGTAAATAGCGATGAATTTCTTACCCGTGCACAGCATGTCATGCCGTACCCAATTGAGATCATTAGCGGGGAAAAGGAGGCCACATTAATTTATCAGGGAGTCGCGCACACTTATCCTGTTAAAGGTACGACTTTGGTGATTGATATTGGCGGTGGGAGCACCGAGTTCATTATCGGTAAGTATTTTAAAATTAAGTTTTCCCGAAGTTTATCAATGGGCTCTCGTGCTTTTTCTAATAAATTTTTTACTGATGGCTTAGTGACTAAAAAAAACATGAGATTAGCACAAGCTGAGGTATATCAGGTTCTATTGCCCACTGTTCAAGAGTGTCGTTTTATTGGTTGGAAAAGCGTTATAGGCACTTCAGGATCATTTAAAGTGATCAAAGAGATCATGCTTGAATTGTATGGCGATACTGCAATAACCGAAAAACGTATTCAGCGATTAATAACGCGCTTTATTGATTATACAAGTGCAGATAACGTGCAATTTAAATGTTTTGAAGCGAGTCGTTTTACCCTTATTGCCAGTGCGTTAGCAATTATTAGCACCTGCATGGATCTATTTAAAATAAAAAGAATTGATGTTAGTAATGCGGCTTTGCGTGAAGGAGTATTATATGGGCTCAGTAATATCCAAGAAAAAGTTGCGCCAAGGGATAGAACCATTACTGCTTTGCTTAAGTTACACCGTATTGACCAAGTGTTTAGTAGGCGTGTACTTTTACAGTTAAAGCTATTTAATGAGCAATTAAATGAACAGGGTAAAAAAATCAATGAAACACACTTTATGTTTTTACATTATGCTGCGCTGTTACATGAAGTAGGAATGAATATAAATACTAAAAAATTTCATAAACACGGGGAATACATTTTACAAAATAGTGCTATGCCTGGCTTTAGTGAACAAGAGCAACTTATTATTGCGACGCTAGTCGGACAACAGCGTGGCAAAATAAAGTTAAATAGTGCGCTGTTCTTATTAACGGATACTAAATACTTACAATTATTACAGCTGTTAAGATTAGCGCTTATTTTGACCTTAGGGCGGGGGGAATTCCCTCCTCAAAAAGCCAATATTAGTCTTTCTAATAAGCAGCTAACTTTAACCTTGCCACAGGTTTTATTTAAAAATAGTGAGTTATTTTCTTTACTGGAAAAAGAGGTCGAGTTACAAAAAAATGTGGGGCTAACGCTGACACTATTACCTGTAAATAGGCGATTAAGGTGAACTCTTTAGCAAAAAATAATTTAGCGGTATCAGTAGGAAATCATAGCAATATATCCTCTTATCAAGCTATATGCAGGTTCATTGCATTAGCTTGTCAATCAAGGTAAATTATCGCCGTAGCTAAATAGCAAACTAATCAAGTATGCCCTAACCATCGGTATTACGGGCCTCCAATTTTGTAAGGAAAAATAATGTTAATCGATTTTGCAGCCTCCCCGCTGTCGATTTTACCCGCCATCATCGCGTTAAGCTTAGCCATTATAACACGCCGAGTTTTAATATCACTCGGCGTAGGTATTGTGCTTGGTGCACTATTGCTAACTAATTTCTCGCTGGTAACGGCGCTCTCGTATGTTGCGACGACCGTTAAAGGAGTTGTGATTGAAGATGGAGGCATCAATACGTGGAATATGAGTATCGTTGGCTTCTTGTTGTTGCTTGGCATGATGACTGCGTTGCTTACTTTATCGGGCGGTACACGCGCTTTTGCTGACTGGGCATTAGACCATATTAAAGACAAACGTGGTGCGTCTTTTCTCGCCGCTTTTTTAGGTGTATTTATCTTTATCGATGATTATTTTAATAGCCTTGCAGTGGGCTCAATTTCACGCCCTGTAACTGATCGCTTTAATGTCTCACGTGCCAAACTTGCCTATATTCTCGATTCTACAGCTGCTCCAATGTGTATTTTGATGCCAGTCTCGAGCTGGGGGGCGTACATTATGACCATTATTGGTGGAATTTTAGTGAGCCATGGGATGACTGAATATTCACCATTAGGGGCATATGTTGCACTTATTCCAATGAACTTTTATGCGCTGTTTACATTGCTCATGGTGTTTGCTGTGATCTATTTTAAACTCGATATTGGTTTGATGAAAACACATGAAGCCGAAGCTGAAAAAAGAGGCTCAAAGCATGCCGCAGATAAGGATGCAATCAATTTACATGATGAGCTAGGCATTACAGAAAGTGAACAGGGTAAAGTGAGTGATTTAATATATCCTATCGTAGCGCTTATTGCTGCCACACTGTTTTTCATGCTTTATTCAGGGCAACAAGCGTTGGCAAAAAGCGAATTGCCTTTTTCAGTTTTAGGCGCTTTTGAGAACACCGATGTAGGTTCATCCTTAGTCTATGGAGGGGTAGTAGGGTTATTGGTGACCTTAACCACGACATTTAAACAAAAACTACCTTTAAAAGAGATTGGTTTTGCACTGTGGGTGGGCGCTAAATCGATGTTTGGGGCGATTATTATTCTATTCTTTGCTTGGTCTATTGGTACCGTGATCGGCGATATGAAAACAGGCACATACTTATCAAGCCTAGTGCAAGGCAGTATCGGTTTACACTGGTTACCGGTTATTCTATTTGTATTATCTGGATTAATGGCATTCTCTACGGGCACCTCATGGGGCACTTTTGGTATTATGCTACCAATTGCTGGAGATATGGCTGGTGCGACTGATTTAGCCTTAATGCTACCTATGTTAAGTGCAGTATTAGCGGGGTCAGTTTTTGGTGATCACTGTTCGCCTATTTCCGATACAACTATTTTGTCATCGACAGGTGCACGCTGTAAACACATCGACCACGTAGCCACACAATTACCCTATGCATTGTCAATGGCGGCGGTATCAATCGTTGGTTTTGTAGTGATCGGCTTTACCAGCTCACTTATGACCGCATTGCTAGCTTCAAGCCTTGCATTCGCATTGGTTATCGTTGTAATGAAGGCACTTTCTAAGCGTTAAATTCATATTTAACCTGTATTAAGGTTATTTAAAATAAAGAACCAGCCGAGGCTGGTTTTTTTATGCGTATATCACCTCATAAAGATGACAACGTTGTGAATATATTACATACCAACTTCTGTAAGTTTTGCCAGTATTTCCTCACCATAAATAAATTGGGGGCGTGATTGCTTTGACTCGGTAATGCCATACATTGGTTCAAGCCATTGTGTTTCCTCTACGGTTTCATCAAAGCTTTGTTTTATTTTTTTATTTTTATCTAAGTACTTTTCAAAAAAAGCACGGCCAAAAAATGAAAAGTTTGGCGATTTACTATAATAGGAAACTCTTTCTGCATCTGTTGATGTAATCACCAATGTATATGGATCAATTAAATCATCAATAAAACTTCCGGAATAACACGCATTAACAACAACTACTTTCCATTTTATTTTCGATTTTTTTAGGTAATGATTGAGTGTTTTTGCGTTAATTAATTGATGCCTGTTAGGGCCAAAATTTATATAAAACTGGCCTCCATGGCCTCCATGGGCAGCTAAAGAAATAAATAAAATATCCTCTTCAGGATCCATTTTCTGGGCCATATTATTAATCGTTTTTCTGATATTATTTTGCGTCACTATTGGTGTCGTTTCGGTGGTGCTGAGATGATTGATTAATAGGGTTGAACGTCCCTTAGTATGAAACGTATCATCAAAAAATTCCTGAGAGTCTATCACTTCTCTAAACATTTCTGGTTGTTGATAGTCTGCAGAGATACCCAAAAAGTACAGTTCAGTCACCCCTTTTTGGCTAGTTAAAATTTCTGATTGCTGTTGTTTTAGAAGCATGGGTTGTGTTGCTTCGATTGCATTTATTTCATCTTCAGTGGGAGGAAGAGAGCATGATTGAATCATTATTAACAATAGTAACGTGATAAAGTGCAATGGTTTTTTTATCTGGTCTGTCATAATTACCTATCAAGTTTTTTATGAAATTAAAGTCAAATATATACTTTTTATAGTTGGATTAACACTCTAATTTAGGGTTCTAGATGATCAGCTGATATTTATCAAATTATGCTACTGAAAAAACTTCCTTTAACAATTTTGTTAATTTCAATTTAGCGTTACTTCACGTACACTACGCGATTATTTTAAAGCCCATTTTTAAGCATTTTTTATACAGCGACCAGGTGAAGTATGATACGTCTCAACCAAGTAAAACTACCGTTAGATCATAGTGAAGATGCACTGCAGCAGTTTGTCTTAGATAAACTCAGTATATCTGCGCAACAATTGGTTGATATCCATGTTTTTAAACGTGGTTATGATGCGCGTAAACGTAACGTGATCACCTTGATTTACACGCTTGATATTACCTTGCAAGATGTGGATGAAAATTTAATTTTAAGCCGTTTTGAAAAAGATCAAAATGTACGTGTTTCGCCTGATACCGAATATAAATATGTTGCACAAGTCCCTACGGATTTAACTGAACGTCCGATTGTGATTGGGATGGGGCCTTGTGGTTTATTTGTTGGGTTGATGTTAGCGCAGATGGGCTTCAAACCGATTATTTTAGAGCGTGGTAAATCGGTGCATGAGCGTGCCAAAGATACTTTCCGTTTTTGGCGCACGAGTGAGTTAAATACCGAATCAAATGTTCAATTTGGTGAAGGGGGAGCGGGGACGTTCTCGGACGGAAAATTATATAGCCAAGTGAAAGATCCGGGTTTTTTAGGGCTTAAAGTAAAACAAGAGTTTGTTGCTGCCGGTGCGCCTGCTGAAATCATCTATGTGAGTAAACCGCATATTGGTACCTATAAATTAGTGACCATGGTTGAAAAGATGCGTCGTAAGATACGCGAACTGGGTGGTGAGATACGTTTTGAAACCCGCGTTGAGGAGATAAACATTGAAGGCGAGGGCGAAAACCGCCAAGTAACCGGTGTTACCTTAAATGGTGGTGAAGTGATTCATTCTAAACATGTTACCTTAGCGATTGGCCATAGTGCGCGTGATACGGTACAAATGTTACACGATAAAGGCGTACATTTAGAGGCTCAATCTTTCTCGATTGGTTTCCGTATTGAGCATAAACAAGAGATGATCGATAAATGTCGCTTTGGTATTAACGCTGGTCACCCAATTTTAGGTGCTGCCGATTACAAACTCGTGCATCACTGTAAAAATGGCCGTTCAGTATATAGTTTTTGTATGTGTCCGGGTGGTGTTGTTGTGGCCGCAACCTCGGAAGAGCATGCCGTTGTGACCAATGGTATGAGTCAATACTCTCGCAGTGAGCGTAATGCAAATAGTGCGATTGTAGTTGGGATAAGCCCCAATGACTTTGATAATGATCCACTACAAGGTATCGAGTTACAACGTAGACTTGAGCGTAATGCTTATGTGATGGGCGGTAGCAACTACGATGCGCCAGCACAAATGGTGGGCGACTTCCTAAATGCAGGAGAGGGGAAACCTTTCGAAAATGTTGAGCCTTCTTACAAACCTAATGTAAAAATGACCGATTTAACACCGGCTTTACCTGGTTTTGCGATTGATGCGATTCGTGAAGCGATTCCTGCTTTTGCTAAAAAAATCCGTGGTTTTGATAGTAAAGATGCGATGCTAACGGGCGTTGAAACACGCACTTCATCACCCGTGCAAATCAAACGTGGCAGTGACTACCAAAGTTTGAATACTAAAGGTCTATACCCTGGTGGCGAAGGTGCTGGTTATGCTGGCGGTATTTTATCTGCTGGGATCGATGGTATTAAAATAGCGGAAGCGGTTGCCTTGGATATGCTAAAAGGCTAGAAAGCTTAAAGGCTTAAAGGCTTAAAGGCTTAAAGGCTGAAGGGCTGAAGGGCTAAAAAGCCTAATTAAAAAGATAATGAAAGAGCCATTATTGCCAGCCAATAATGGCTCTTTTTTTGGCTAATAAAATTTACTGTCTTTATTTTTTATTGTTTCCTGTTACATTTGCAAGTTAGTGATTGGTGATTGGCGATAGGGGATTGAAATGAAAATAGTTTTATTGGACGCATTAACATTGGGAGATAGCGACCTTTCTGAGTTTGATTATTTAGGCGAATTTACCCGTTACGATATTACCGAGCCAGAGCAGCGTTTAGCGCATATTAGCGATAACCAAGTTATCATCACTAATAAAGTGGTGATCGATGAAGCGATTATCCTTGCTAACCCACAATTAAAGCTTATCTGTATTGCAGCCACTGGCATGAACAATGTTGATCTATTGGCTGCTGAGAAAGCGAATGTTGAGGTTAAAAATGTCTCAGGGTATTCAACGGAGAGTGTCGCGCAAGCAACCTTTGCGATGCTATTTCAGCTTTTACATCAACAACGTTATTATGATGCCTATGTAACACAAAAGCAGTGGTGCGAAAGTCCTAACTTTACCCACATTAGTCGACCTTTTACTGAAATAAGTGGCAAACGTTGGGGCATTATTGGTTTAGGGGATATTGGCAAACGAGTGGCCAGCTTAGCAACTGCGTTTGGTTGTGATGTTTGTTATTTTTCGACATCAGGTAAAAATAATCAATCAGAATATCAACAAGTTGATCTCAATACGCTACTTTCACTGTGCGATATTATTACTATTCATGCGCCACTTAATGAACAAACACAAGACCTTATTGATGTACAAGCGTTGCAGTTATTAAAACCGGGTGCCATTATTTTAAACTTAGGGCGTGGTGGCATTATCGATGAAACTGCGATGGCAGTGGCACTGGATACGCGTGATATTTATCATGGTAGTGATGTGTTAGCGGTTGAACCGATGGCGCAAGATCATATCTATTTTAATGTACAACAACAGCATCGCTTAGTACTTACACCACATACTGCATGGGCGAGCAGTGAAGCGAGAAAGAGCCTAGTCGCGAAGATAGTTGATAATATTATAAGCTGGCAAGGAAGAAATGCTTGAGCTCTAAAACAGCTCCTCGATTAATATCAATTGCATTAAGTATGCGATTTAAATTTTCTCTTGAAAAAGAGGATTAGGTTAAAGCTGAATTTAAACTAAGTGATTGCTTTTGAAATCAAAATGTAAGTGCGCGTTTGTGTAGAAAAATAGCGCTATTATGTCGCTGGCTTGTCCAGCGCTGAGGTTGTTAATACATATAAAAAGGCTAGAAAGTTGTTTTTCTAGCCTTTAACATTATTATTTTAAACGCGATTTAACCTGGGAAGAAAATTAATTTCGCAAGGAATAAAATCGCTAAGAACCAAACGCTTGCACTTAACTCTTTCGCTTTACCGCTCATCACTTTAATCGCTGCAAAGGTGATAAAGCCAATCGCAATACCGTTAGCGATCGAGAAAGTTAATGGCATCATAATTGCCACCGTTACAACCGGTGCTGCTTCAGTAATATCATCCCAATTAATTGATTTTAAACCACCAACCATTAACACTGCTACGTACAGTAATGCACCCGCTGTTGCGTATGCTGGTACCATGCCCGCGAGTGGCGCAAAGAATAACGCTAATAGGAATAACACACCAACCACAACTGCGGTTAAACCAGTACGACCACCTTCAGCAACACCCGATACACTTTCAATGTAACTTGTTGTTGTAGAAGTCCCCATCATAGAGCCGGCAATAGATGCACCACTGTCCGCAAGAAGGGCACGGTTTAAACGTGGTAGATTACCTTTTTCATCTAATAGTTTTGCTTTGTCTGCAACGGCAATTAAGGTGCCTGATGTATCAAATAGATCAACAAATAGGAAGGCAAAGATAACGCTGATCATACCGACGTTAAATGCCCCTGCGATATCCATCTGCATAAATGTTGGTGCAACACTTGGTGGCATCGAAATAATACCTGCGTATTCAACATCTCCTAAAATGATACCAATAGCAGTCACCGCTAGAATGGCTATCATCACCCCACCTTTAACGCGGTAATGCGCTAGTGCGATAATAAGAAAGAAACCAATAGATGCAAGCGCCGCTGGAAGGTGTGTTAAATCACCTAGTGACACTAATGTTGCAGGGTTATCTACGACAATACCGGCATTTTTAAGTGCGATTAAAGCAAGAAAAAGACCGATACCGGCAGCGATACCTTTACGCATTGGAAGTGGGATAGAGTTGATGATCCATTCACGCACTTTAAACAGGCTTAGCGCTGTAAAACAGATACCAGATAAGAACACAGCACCTAATGCAACTTGCCATGTGTAACCCATATCAAGAACCACGACGTAGGTGAAGAATGCGTTTAAGCCCATTCCCGGTGCTAAAGCAACAGGGTAATTTGCATAGAAGCCCATAATGAAACAGCCGATAGCTGCGGCTAGACAGGTCGCGACAAACACGGCTCCTGGATCCATCTCAGTAGCAGATAACATCGATGGATTAACAAAGATGATATATGCCATGGTTAAAAAGGTAGTAAAACCCGCAATAACCTCTGTTTTAAGCGACGTCTTGTGCTCGTTAAGTTTAAATATTTTTTCAAGCATTTCCATGTGATTGAACCTATGTAGTAGAGTGTATGAATTTCGCGCGATTATAAGAGGTTAAGGTACAGTGATCTAGTGAATTAACTCATTTTTAAATCATGAAATGAAAATTAATGATTTAAAATAATTTTTATTTCATGATTTAAAATAACTTTATTTTTTGAGTGCTTCTTTATGGGTGTTTTATTGTTGTATATTTGACATGCTTTGCGTAAAGTCGGCGCTCAAAATTATTGTTATTACATAAACATTTATACATGGATGAGAAATGAAAAAATCACTATTAAGCACCATACTAACCTGTTCATTATTAACCGCTTGTGGTGGCGGAGGAGGAGGTACGGCACTACGACCGAGCATTGTTAGTGATGAAACCGTGGCGATTGTTGACGATAGAAGCGCATTAACGGTTGAAGAAGTTGAGTTAGCATTTCCTGATGCAAGTTTAGCTACTTGTGTAGTTGCTTCCATTGCTAATGCGGGCTTTGTTATCAATAAACTCTCTGATATCGCCGTTGTTGATTGTCAACTTCCTACTGTCAGTAATACACGGGGGCTAGAAACATTAACAGGATTAACTTTTTTAAATTTAAATAATACCCAGATTACAGATATTGATCTTGTCGCGAATGTGAAATTAGAGCACTTATACCTTAATAATTCAGCGCTTCAAGAGATAGATTTATCAAGTAATGTCGCGCTAATGAGTATCAGTTTGAACGGCACTGCGATTAGCGCGTTGGATCTAAGTCAAAACAAAAAACTTGAACGTATTGATATTAATGATGGCGCATTAACGACGCTTAATGTGGAGGAGTTAAAAAATTTAGTGTATCTATCTGCTACTAATAACGCTATCTCTGTTTTAGACATCTCAAATAATATCGCCTTAGAAAGCCTTTGGTTTAGTGAAAATTTATTAACGGATATCGTTGTAACACAAAACCCAAAACTTGAGCACCTGAGCCTTGCGGGTAATCCGCTTGCAGTTACGACAATAGATCTATCTCAAAACCCTGAATTGTTGATGCTTTCGCTTGATTCAATCAATATTACAGATATAGATTTGCAACATAATACTAAATTAACCGCGTTGCTTTTAAGCCAAACGGGTATTACATCACTCCTGCTAACTGAGAATAAAGCGTTGCAAACATTAAACCTTGGTTATTCCCAGATCAGTGCTGTTACCTTAAATACGAATACTGAATTAACACACCTTTATTTACCAGGTACTGATATATCTACGTTAGATATTCGAGAAAATAAAAAGCTAGTCGAATTAGATGTATCTTATACCGATGCGGTGCTTAATATTGATATCTCGGGGCTGATAGAATTGCTGACTATCAACAAAGACAGTGATGATGTTGTTGCCGCATAAGGAAAGCAAGCCACCTATTTGATAGTGGCTTGTATAGTGTTTTGTATAGTGGCTTGAATATTTTTAGCTAAGTGTTTTTTCCGCTTTTTTTGCAATTAACAAAGCGCGCTTTGGCGCCGGATGACCTTCGACTGTTTTGCTTGGGTCATTCGGATCCAAATAATCCTCTAGGGATTCATTGGTCATCCATGCGGTGCTGCGTTGCTCACCCGTTAATGTATCGTTAATGTCCACGATACGCACATCCTCAAAACCACACTTTTCAACCCATAGTTTTAGTGCTTCAGCGCTTGGTAAGAACCAGATATTACGCATTTTTGCATAGCGATCCTGTGGCACAAGAACATCATCTTTGCCACCTGCAATCACGAGTGTTTCTAATACAAGCTCACCACCTTCAACTAACTGATCTTGTAGCTGAGTGATATGGTCCATTGGTGATTTACGGTGGTATAACACCCCCATCGAAAATACCGTATCAAAAGCTTCCAGTTTTGGTAACTCTTGAATACCTAATGGCAATAGGTGCACGTTTTGATCTTTATTAGCAAAGTGGCGCACCGCTTCAAATTGACATAAAAATAGGTCGCTTGGGTCGATACCCACCACAAATTCTGCGCCTTCACCACGCATACGCCACATATGGTAACCGCTGCCACAGCCCACATCTAACACATAGCGGTATTTAAGCGGGCTGATATGCGGTAATACCCGGTCCCATTTCCAATCACTGCGCCATTCAGTGTCAATATGCACGCCATGAACATGAAAGGGGCCTTTGCGCCACGGATGAAACTTTTGTAATAGATTTTCAAGCTTTTTGGTTTCGCCCGTTGATAACTCATTCTCTGAGCCTATTTCCACACGGTCTTTGAGCTCGATATTATCGGTTTTAATGTCGGGGAATTTATTTAAAACGCGGATCCAACTGGCCAGCTTGCCATGTACATGGGTATTTTCCCATTCATGTAATTGTGAGGGTAAAACAAGCAACCAATGCTTTAAACGATTTTGCGCAATAATGCTGTAAAAATTACTAAAGTTAATCATGATATTCTCTTACTATGAAATCAGTATCAAAGAAGCCACTGAAATTGTATTTTGATTTGAGGATAAGACGTGTGGTTTAGTTTCCTAAACGCGCACTTTGACAAAGAAACTAAAGACAAAGATAAGCCTTATTTTATACTCAGGATTGAGCCGAAATTAAAACATTGGTACCACAGGTTGTTATGCTTGAAACCGGCTGCTTGTAAACGTTCATAGTGCTGCTCAACGGTGTCGGCAATTAATACATTTTCAAGTGATGAACGCTTTTGGCTGATCTCTAATTCGCTATAGCCATTATTGCGTTTAAAGTCTAAATGCAGGTCTATTAATAGCTGGTGGCTCAGCTCATCTTCAAAAACAAATTTTTCAGAAAGTACTAAAATCCCACCTGGTAACAAACCATTATAAATATTGGTTAATAACTCAAGGCGTTTTTCAGGTGTTAAAAACTGCAGGGTGAAATTAAGCACAACAATGGAGGCGTTTTCAATTTTAATGTTGCAGATATCATCTTGTATGACGGTGACTGGCGTCTCTGAGCGGTAAGCTTGAATGGTTTCGCTACAACGTTTTACCATCGCTTGTGAGTTATCAACGGCAATGATTTGGCAACCGGTTTTATCTTTTAAGGCGCTTCTCATTGAGAGGGTCGCAGCCCCTAAAGAGCACCCCAAATCATAAAGGTTACTGTTATGCATCGCCTTTCGTTCGGTGATCATGGCAATGGTCGCGATCATCTTTTCGTAACCGGGCACCGAGCGTTTAATCATATCAGGGAAAACCTGTACAACCTGCTCATCAAAACTAAAGCCTTCTACTTTATCCAAAGGCTTATTATAAATGTTGTCTGTTTGTGCCATTTTTTTCTCACGCAGAAATTTGAAGATATACCAAATTGGGCTTCAAGTGCGCCCTTAAGCTTGCGTTTTATCGGCAAGGCAAGTTATCGCTTGAAGTATCATGGGCATTTATTTTACTTAAATAAACGGCGGTGGTCATTTTTTTATTTAAGCGTATGACTAAGGGATATTTTCTTCTATAATACGCGCAATTATTTTGTAACGTTTTTAAAACAGGAATCGATGATGCGCACAATGTATTGTGGTGAAGTGACCGAAACAAATATTGGTCAAGAGATTGAATTAGTAGGCTGGATCAATAAACAACGCGACCTTGGTGGTGTAACCTTTTTAGATTTACGTGATCGCGAAGGTATCGTGCAAGTATTCTTTGATGCTGATACGCCAGAAGCAACTGCGATCGCAGCCACTGTACGTAATGAATTCTGCGTTAAATTAAAAGGCCAAGTACGTGCTCGTCCAGAGGGACAAACTAACAAAGAGATGACAACGGGTGGTATTGAAATCCGTGGTCTTGAGTTAGAAATTCTAAACCGTGCAGAGCCTTCACCACTTGATAGCAATCAAAATAACTCAGAAGAGCAACGTTTACGTTACCGTTATTTAGACCTGCGTCGCCCAGAAATGGCGGAGCGTATGGTATTTCGCTCTAAAGTAAGCAGCTTTGTACGTCGTTTCTTAGACGACAACGGTTTCTTAGATGTTGAAACCCCCATCTTAACTAAAGCAACGCCAGAAGGTGCACGTGACTACTTAGTACCAAGTCGTACTCATAAAGGTCAGTTCTTTGCATTGCCACAATCTCCACAGCTATTTAAACAGTTGCTGATGATGTCGGGTCTGGATAAATACTACCAAATCGTTAAATGTTTCCGTGATGAAGATTTACGTGCTGATCGTCAGCCTGAATTTACACAAATTGATATCGAAACGTCATTCATGACTGGCGAACAGGTGATGGATAAAACGGAAGAGATGATCGTTAAACTTTTCCAAGAGATGCTAAATGTTGATTTAGGTACTTTCCCTAAAATGACCTACGCAGAGGCGATGCGTCGTTTCGGTAGTGATAAACCTGATCTACGTATCGACTTTGAGTTAGTTGATGTGGCTGATCTATTAAAAGAAGTTGAGTTCAACGTATTCTCTGGCCCTGCTAACGATGCCGATAGCCGTGTAGCCGTTATCTGTGTACCAGGTGGTGCAAAACTTTCTCGTAAGAACATCGATGAATACGGTAAATACGTTAACATCTATGGTGCGAAAGGCTTAGCATGGATGAAAGTCAACGAGGTGGCGAAAGGCCTTGAAGGTGTTCAGTCTCCAATCGCTAAATTCTTAAATGAAGAGATTGTTGCAGAGCTGCTTAAACGTACCAACGCACAAGATGGCGACATCATCCTATTTGGCGCAGATAAAGCAAACGTTGTTGCTGAGGCAATCGGTGCATTACGTCTGAAAGTGGCTGAAGACTTAGGCCTTGTGAAAGATGAGTGGAAACCACTATGGGTAATCGACTTCCCAATGTTTGAACCACTAGAAGATGGTGCATTAACACCACTGCATCATCCATTTACAGCACCGATTAATTTAACGGCAGAAGAGTTAGAAGCTAACCCAGTTGGCGCATTATCAAATGCTTACGATATGGTACTTAACGGTTGTGAGTTAGGCGGTGGTTCTGTTCGTATTCATAAACAAGATATGCAAGCTGCGATTTTCCGTATTCTAAATATCTCTGATGATGAAGCGCAAGACAAGTTTGGTTTCTTGCTTGAAGCCCTACAATTTGGTGCTCCACCACATGCAGGTCTTGCATTTGGTTTAGATCGTCTCGTGATGTTAATGACCAACACAAGCTCAATTCGTGAAGTGATTGCCTTCCCGAAAACCGCTTCTGCGGCTTGTCCATTAACTAACGCACCAGGCTTTGCTAACCCCGCTGCACTGGCAGAATTAAATGTAGCCGTGGTTGCTGAAGAGAAAAAAGCGGATTAATAGCAAACTGCTTTTAAAGGATTAAAAAAGGGAGGTAGTGATTCACTATCTCCCTTTTTTGTCTGTTTTTATCCAGGATGTCGGATCAAGTAATCCTATTAAACTCGCCCGTCTCTGTATCCATTTCACAAAGTAATGAGCGGCTTAAATCGTAACGCCAGCCGTGTAATTTTAAAGTACCATTTTCAACTCGCTCTTTAACCCATGGGAAAGTCATTAAGTTATCTAATGAATGTTTAATGCCTTTTCTCTCGCAGCAGTTATAACGATCTTCTTGGTTATCGATATTATCGTCACAGAGTATTTCATGGCGTACGCTCTCAAGTTGATGCATCCATTTTCCGATAAAAGTACTTGAAGAATGTGAAGCGGGGGTATCCATTAAGGCTTTGATCCCGCCACATTGTGTATGCCCTAATACAATAATACTTTCTACTTCTAAATCGGTGACTGCGAACTCTAGTGCTGCACTTGTGCCATGCAAGCTATCGTTGCTTTCACAGGGGGGGACGAGATTAGCTACATTACGAATAACAAATAGATCGCCGGGTTCACAATCAAGAATAACACTTGGCTCTACACGAGAATCTGAGCAACTGATCAGTGCTATTTTAGGAGCTTGTCCCTCTTTAGCTAGTTTGACTAATTGATCTTTATGCGCTTCATAATAACCTTCACGAAAGCGCTGATAACCTGCGATTAGCTTGTCAGTTGCTGGCATATTTATCTCCTCTAATATTCAATGGTGCTATCATAGTGCATTTATTGTATTAATAATAATTAAACTATATTATCAGAGGCATTAAAATAATTTATAGTTGGAGTTGTATGCGCACCACATTACATCAGCTAAAGGTATTTAAGCAGGTTGCTCAGTTACTTAATTTTACTAAAGCAGGCGAAGTCTTAGGTTTAACGCAACCGGCTGTGAGTATCCAAATTAAACAACTAGAAGGTAATTTAGGCCTTACGCTGTTTGAAAAAATAGGTAAATCGCTTTATTTAACGCCCGCTGGTAAAGAGTTACAGCTGTTTAGCGATGATATCTTTAATCGTTTTGAAAATATGGATATGACATTAAGTGCTTTGAAGGGAGAGTTGCAGGGGGATTTTTATCTTTCGGCAGTAAGCAGTGCGAAATATTTTACACCACATTTATTAGGTGCTTTTCATAAAAAATACCCTAAGGTAAATCTGCATTTAGATATTGTAAACCGTGAAAATATTATCCAGCGATTACAAGAAAATAAAGACGATTTAGTGATTATGGGCTTATTGCCACAAATGATGCCATTGGCGCGATACCCGTTTGTTGAAAACCAAATTATTTTAATCTCTAGTCCAAATCATCCCTTAGCTAAACAGAAAAAAATTTCACTAGAAGCGCTCTCTGAGCATGCTTTTATACACCGTGAAAAAGGATCGGGGACGCGCAAGGCGTTAGAAGAGTTTCTTAGTAAAAAATCGATTAACCTACAGGTTAATATGACCCTAGGAAACAGTGAAACGATTAAACAGGGCGTAATGGCAGACCTTGGTATTTCGGCGGTATCTCGTCACAGTGTTTCACTGGAGTTAGCGACGAATACATTAGTAGAATTAGATGTAGTGGGTTTTCCCTTGGTGCGAAGTTGGTATGTAGTGCACCATGAAAGTAAGCACTTATCGCCGATTGCAAAAGCCTTTGTTGAGTTTGTATTATCGGAGCAGGAAAATGTCCCTGCCATTTGTAATCGCCTTTTAGAATCACCCTAAAGGTTTGACTATTAACCAACAACACCTTGATAAGATAGGATGAGCAGGAGTATTAAATGAAAAAGATTAAGTGGGCGGTTATTGGTGCTGGCAATATTGCTCATCAATTTGTTAGTGAATTAATTAAACTGCCTAACTGCTCCGTTGTCGGGGTTGCTTCTCGTACCAAGGCCTCTGCAGGTGCTTTCGCGGAAAAATTTAATATTACCGATGTTTATGAATCCTATGAAATGTTAGTTAACCATTGTGATGTAGACATTGTTTATATTGCTTCGCCACATCAATTGCACTTTGAGCAAGCCTTGAGTTGCTTAAATGCCGGTAAAGCAGTGCTGTGTGAAAAGCCGATGACGCTTAATGTGGGTCAGTCAATGCAGCTGATACAGCTGGCCGAGCAGAAAAATCTATTTTTAATGGAAGCGATGATCACGCCTTTATTACCTGCAATTAAAGGATTACAAGCATACATTGAGCAGGGCAAGCTAGGTGAAGTAAAGTCAATTCAGGCAAGTATGGGCTTTCAGGCGGAGTTAGATATCAATAGCCGGATATTCAATCCTAAACTTGCTGGTGGTGCACTATTAGATGTCGGAATATATCCGCTCACATTAGCACAGTTGTTAATGAAAAAGATGCCAAGCTCAATGGTAAGTCAAGTGGAAAAAGCGCAAACCGGCGTTGATCAGCAGTCTATTGTTAGTTTGAAATATGAAAGTGAACAGGGCGCCGATGTACTGGTTCAGTGTCAAAGTTCAGTGGTTAATTTTTTACCTTGTTGTGCAACAATTTATGGGGATAAACTGATTGCTCAGCTAGCTGATTTTAGTTGGTCGGGGCGACAAATAGTGTTCACAAATCACCAAGGTGAAAGGGTAGAGGTACTTGATTATGCAAGTGATGAAAATGCGTATGCATTAGAAGCTATCCATGTGAATCATTGCTTACAAAATGGCCTCATCGAAAGTCCACTCATCCCACATCAGCAAACATTAGCAGTCCTTCACATTATGGATAGCTTACGTCAGCAATGGGGGTTGGTTTACCCTGATGAGTGATCATCTTTGAGCTTCTCTTACTATTTCATAAGTATTTGTCTGTACGAATAACTTTGCCTAAAGGACTTACAATGAAGTACAGTGTCCCCTTTTATTGAGCAACTTATTTTAGGTGTATCTTGAGCATTATTCTTGGCATTGATCCCGGTTCACGAATCACCGGTTATGGCATTATTGAGCAAAAAGGCAGTAAATGTTTTTATCTTGGCAGTGGTTGTATCCGCACGCAGGGTGAGTCATTAGCCCCAAAGCTAGACATGATTTTTAATGGTATAAGCGAAATTATCAAACAATACCAACCCACTGAGTTTGGTATTGAACAGGTATTTATGGCTAAAAACCCTGATTCAGCGCTTAAACTTGGTCAGGCGCGTGGTGCCGCTATTGTTGCGGCTACTCAGGCTGATCTTTATGTGTGTGAATATTCTGCAAGACAGATAAAACAAGCTGTGGTTGGTACGGGAGCTGCAAGTAAAGAGCAAGTTCAGCAGATGGTGAAACAGATATTAAACCTTTCCGGTAAACCGCAAGCGGATGCCGCCGATGGCCTTGCGGTGGCTATTTGTCATGCGCATACTGCGCAATCATTGGTTGCGATGGCAGGCAAAGTGAAAAAAACCGTACGCGGTCGATTACGCTAATCGGCTACTTATTCTTCCTTTTTCCTCTTTTAGGGTAATAACCATCAATGAAGCCACTTTCTGAACTGCATTTAGGTGTCCTTTACGCGCTCGGTGCTTATTTAATGTGGGGACTTGCGCCACTTTATTTTAAGTATTTAGAGTTTATCCCTGTTGGTGAAATTCTTGCTCACCGTGTTATTTGGTCAGTATTAGTCACTGCGGTTCTTATTACAATCACTCGAGCATGGCCTAATGTTTGGCATATTATTCACTCACCTAAAAAATTAGCACTGTTGTTGATCACGACATTACTAATAAGTTGTAATTGGATGGTGTTTATCTGGGCGGTAAATAATGAACGCATGCTCGAAGCGAGTCTTGGTTATTTTATTAACCCGATTATTAATGTAGTGCTAGGGCTAATGTTTTTAAAAGAGTCGTTAAGTCGAGTGAAATGGATTGCTGTTTTTCTGGCGCTGATTGGCGTGCTGGTGCAAGTTTATGCCTTGGGTGCATTGCCGTGGGTGTCGTTGATATTACCCATTAGCTTCGGTTTTTATGGTTTAGTACGCAAAAAAATTAAAGTCGAGTCGTTAACCGGGTTATTTATCGAGACGCTTCTTGTAGCGCCAATTGCGATTTATTACCTGTTTATGTTTGCAACCAGTGACTATGTCAATATGCTTAATAACACCTTATCGGTAAACCTTTGGTTAATGTTTGCCGGTGTCGTGACCGCTTTACCTTTGATCTTTTTTGGGCAAGCCGCATTACGCTTAAAATTATCGACCCTGGGGTTTTTCCAATACCTAGCACCATCGTTATTATTTCTTTTTGCTGTGCTTATTTACGATGAGCCACTGGATGTGGACTCGTTAATTACCTTTATGTTTATCTGGAGTGGTATTGCATTGTTTGCTTTTGAGAAGCAGATCTTGAGAAAGTTTAAATAATACTGGATATACAGTCAGCCCTTTTTTATACTCTGTGGCATTATTTCACTTTGATAACGGTTTGGATGAAAAGATGATTGGAAGATTACGTGGCATTTTAATAGAAAAACAGCCGCCTGAAGTTGTATTAGATGTGTCAGGGGTGGGTTATGAAATCCAATTGCCAATGAGCTCTTTCTATCCACTACCTGATATCGGTGAAGAGGCGGTTATCTTCACACATTTTGTCGTGCGTGAAGATGCACAACTTTTATATGGATTTGCTGATAAACATGAGCGTGCCATGTTTCGTGAGTTGATTAAAGTTAATGGTGTCGGGCCTAAATTAGCATTAGCTATTTTATCGGGTATGTCCGCTAATCAGTTTGTGCAATGTATCCATAACGATGCGGTAAGTAGCTTAGTGAAACTGCCGGGCGTGGGTAAAAAGACGGCTGAGCGTTTAGTGGTTGAGATGAAAGATAGGCTTAAAAACTGGGTTGGGGCAGATCTACTGACCCCTGAAGCAGATAAAATGGCCTTTGATAATGGCATTGAAAATACTGTTGTTTCGGGCAATGCAATTGATGAAGCGGTGAGTGCTTTGGTGGCATTAGGTTATAAACCTGCCAGTGCTGAAAAAGCGATCAAGCAGGTGAATAAGCCGGGCATGGATTGTGAAGCGTTAATTCGAAGTTCACTAAAAAGCATGCTTTAAACCGATTGATATTCATTTTAAAAAATAGAGTCGCAGATGATTGAAGAAGATCGCCTTATATCAGGAACAGAAAAACTAGACGATAGCTTTATCGACCGTGCTATTCGCCCTAAATTATTAGCCGATTACGAGGGACAGCCTCAGGTTAATAAACAGATGGAGATCTTCATTGAGGCTGCTCGCCAACGCAGTGAAGCGTTAGATCATCTGCTTATTTTTGGCCCTCCTGGTTTAGGTAAAACCACACTTTCTCATATTGTAGCGAATGAATTAGAGGTGAATATCAAAACCACCTCAGGACCTATTTTGGAAAAAGCGGGCGATTTAGCCGCGCTACTTACCAACCTTGAAGAGAACGACGTACTGTTTATTGATGAAATTCATCGCTTAAGCCCAATCGTTGAAGAGATTTTGTATCCTGCAATGGAGGATTATCAACTCGATATTATGATTGGTGAAGGCCCTGCTGCACGCTCTATTAAGCTTGACTTACCTCCCTTTACTTTGATTGGCGCAACCACGCGCGCGGGATCTTTAACTTCACCATTGCGCGATCGTTTCGGTATTGTGCAACGTTTAGAGTATTACGAGCTTAAACCTCTCACTAAAATTGTAATGCGCAGTGGTAAGCACTTTAATTTAGACTTAGCGGAGTCGGGCGCGATAGAGGTGGCGAAACGTTCTCGTGGAACACCACGTATTGCAAATCGTTTATTACGACGTGTTCGAGATTACGCGCAGGTTAAAAAAGCTGTTGTGATTAATGATGAGATCGCGAAACAGGCGTTAGATATGCTTGAGGTAGATAATCAAGGTTTTGATTATATGGACAGAAAACTACTAATGGCTATTTTGGATACTTTCCAAGGAGGCCCGGTTGGGTTGGATAATCTGGCTGCTGCCATTGGTGAAGAAAAAGAGACCATTGAAGATGTACTTGAGCCTTACCTGATTCAGCAAGGCTTTTTACAAAGAACACCACGTGGACGAATTGCCACTAACCGTACTTATCTACACTTTGGCTTTGATAAACCGTCATAGGGTGCTTGGCAACTTATCACATATGAGTTGCCAGTTTGGGGTTACTTAGTGATCACTAAAATAACTTCTCCGACATTAATCCCCCATTTCTTTATGTAGCTGCGATTTATCACAACCTGCTCATCTATTTGATATAACCAATCATCAAAAGTAACACGATAAACACTGTCATCAACCGTTAAATCAAGCTCATAATCCCACTGCAGTGCAAAACCTGCGCTCTGTCCCTGTGCCTCACCAACAATGTCACCGGCTGTGCCTGTGTAACGACCATCTTGTAGCTTGTTAATTACCCATGTGCGCTCTGTTTTTTCACCATCGTCAAAGACAAACCATTCTGCTAACGTACCTTGGTTATCCTCCCAAGTACCTATCATCTCAACGCTAAATCGCCTGGTTACTTTGCCGGATCTATCTAACACAATCCCTTTGGCTTGAAGTGGGCCATTGAAAAATGTTTTGACATCAAATACAGGTGTTGTTTGATCATAGTCGCTCAGTTTTTGGCTACTACATGCGACTAACATTAAACTCGAAAAGATGATTAATAATGACTTCATTTGATATTTCCTTATATTATAAATATGTTTATCGCTCGATTGCTTACGCACCTATCTACCAATTAATTTCTGGCGCAGCTATTTACCGATTAATTGCTCTTTCAGCTATTTACCGATCAATTGCTGTCGCAATTGGGGCTCACTGGTATTTTGTGATAACCAAATCGATAAAAATGCATGTGAGAATTGTTCGCTATTGATAGCGCCTAACAGCTTTTGATTATGATAAAAGTAGCCACTACCATCTTCTTCAACCATGAATAATAGCTCATCACCTTTTTTAATATCTGGCCATAATTGCCCGAGCGCATCTAGCCAATAAGGTGCTTGTTGCGGATTTAGTCCCAATTTTTGCCACTCTTTCTCGGTGGCGCTGATCAGATGTTGTTTATCAATATTCTTTTGATAAACAATATGAAGTGCTTGAGGATATTGTTTTTCATTGTATTTGCCACTTGGGCTATATAGGGAGGCTTGATAGAGGTCGATAAACAACCAACTCATTTCACCTTGTCCAACCATCTTTAAATGATCGGTGAGGTGGTTGCTTGCAATGGCATGATGGCTGTTAACACAAACAATAAAAAGGAGGCTAAATAGACTATGTTTGAAGCTCTTTGACGGTAGTTTTCTCATCGTAGCGTATCCTATTTTGTGATCCTATAGATACATATACGGGTAATAGGGATGCCCAGATCATACTGATAGAAAATAAACTAAGTAGTAGATTTTCATTAAGGGTAACCGCGCCCAATTTTGCACCAGCGTAATAACTGAGCGTGCCAAATATTGCGCCAAAAGTAATTTGTATGTAAACAGGAACTTGCGTTAACCAGCGCATACTATGATTTAAAGTCAGGGAAAAATGCGCCCATAAAAGTACTAACCATAGTGGAATAAAGCTCTCTTTAGGGAAGATAAAAATACCCAGAAAGGTGAGTAGATAGTCGGCTAATGAGCCGACTAAAGTAATGGCAAGCAGTGTAAATAAGTCCGCTTTTTTACTTGGGCTGAGTAAAAAGTGGGCGCACAAAGACATCACTAAAATAGGTAATGCTTGATCTGTATAGAGCACTGCTGCAAACCAAATTGCTTGGAACCAAATAAAATTTATCCAAATGAAATGCTTATTGTTTATTGTCACATTCATGATGGCCCCTTTTGAAATGTTCGAGTATTATACCAATACGCTTAACTATCTGATCTATCTTGCGGGTTAAAAAAATAGATAACAGCGTTGCATTCAATCGCAATAGCTATTACTAAATCATGCGCCTTGCTCTCTATCATTTTCCTCAACAAGCCCTGTTCACAATATTATGCGCAATGTTATTAGTCTCTGTGTACACAATACAAAACCTAAAAACATTGTGCTGTTGTGAGAACAAATTCGCTTAGAATAACTAAGCGAGAATAATCCTGACTTGCGAAATAAATTCAAACAGTAAAGTTCAACAGAGGCTAGTATTCGCGGTAATTAGGCTTTGCTGCAATTAAGTGCACAGTGCTGATACGTCGCTCTAAAAATGCGCCTTCACAGTAGCTAAAGTAGAACTTCCACAATCGAATAAAAGTATCGTCATAACCTAATGATTTAACTTTTTCTAGTGCATCATCGAAACGTTGATGCCAATGGTTCAAGGTTTTAGCATAGTCCTGTCCAATATCATGTAATCCTGTGACTACCATGTCAGTTTTTTTACTCACATTTTGTGTCATTACACTGACCGAAGGTAGGCAACCTCCAGGGAAAATATAGCGTTGGATGAAATCAACGCCTTTACGATAACTATGGTATCGTTGATCAGAGATAGTGATCGCTTGAATGAGCATTTTACCGTGTGGTTTTAAATGTTTATTACAGGTTTCAAAAAAGCTAGCTAAGTATTCATGGCCGACTGCTTCAATCATCTCTATCGAAACTAACTTGTCGTATTCCCCCGTTAACTCACGGTAGTCTTTTTTAAGTAAAGTAATTTTTTCTGTCAATCCAAGTGCTTCTATACGCGATTTTGCATAGTCGTATTGTGCATCGGAAATAGTAGTAGTGGTAACTTGTGCACCATAGTTTTGCGCTGCATAAATAGCTAATGCTCCCCAACCTGTGCCTATTTCTAATAGTGTGTCACCGGGTTTTAGTTGTAAACGTTGGCAAATTGTATCTAGCTTATTGAGCTGAGCTTGCTCTAAATCTGCTTCATTGTGTGGGTAAATAGCACTGGAATAGAGCATCTCTTTATCTAAAAATTGCTCATACATATCATTACCTAAGTCGTAATGCTCAAGAATGTTTTTCTTTGCGCCTGATTGGGTGTTTTTGCGCGCTTTATGGTAGAACCAACTAGGGATCGCCATAAACCGAGCAAAACGTTTTTCTAGTTTATCAAGTGCGACTTGCTCTCTTGCTAATACTTGAATCACGCGTGTTAAATCAGGGCTACTCCATAAGCCTTGCATGTAGGCTTCACCTGCACCAATGCTTCCACCAAATAACATTTTGCTGTAACAACTCATGTCATGAATAACGATTTTGGCATGCAAATCTGCTTTCATATTACCTAAATGAAACTGTCCGGTTGGCTCTTCAAAGGTAAGGTAACCATTTTTCATTTCACCTAAAAAAGAGATGATCAATTTTTTTGCCATTTTATCGACTAAGCCAATAGGCTCCATAGTCTTTGTTTTGACCTCGTTAGATAAGGCGATATTTTCAGCTGACATGATGGTTCTCCTTTTTTGAATGTGCCACGTAGGGAACACCTTTTATATATAGTTTGAGTGCTTGCCAATAGATACCGAGTACTGTTTTAGCAGTCATCATTGGAATAGCTAATAGGTTTTTTAACAGGTTTTTGTTAGTAAATGCTTGGCGTTTCATATTGATGCTAGCAGTAAACATTTTTCTTTGTGCAGTGTTGATTGTTGGGTTATCGGATTGGTTATCGGCTACGTTTTCGATTGTTAAACTCAATGTTTCTGCCGGTGCTTTAATTCGCCAGTGATAACGCATGTTAAGATCCATAAAGGGGGAAACATGAAACGTTTTTTCACACTGTTGTTCAGTGCTCACATCAATCAGATAATATTGACGCTCATTCCATGGAGTGTTGCTCACTTCAGCAAGTAGGTAAGCTAATTTCTCATTTTGGTCATAACAGTAATAACTGTTGATGGGACTAAAATAGAGTCCAAAGCATCGCATCTGACCGATGAAGAGTATTTTTCCTGCTTTGTCATCACCACCTAAACTAACTACTTTATCCCATACATCTTGTTTACTTATATTCTGTTTATGTTGCAGATAATCTGGTGCAAAAAAGCGTAACGGTGCAAAACCATCGGTTTTAAAGTATCGCCCTAGTTGACTTAATTGTGTTAGCTCATCCAAGTCGATTGCTAAGAAGAAGATACGGTAACTAAAACGGTGTTTTTTAGGCGTAAATCGTTGGTGAAAAACCTCACCTTGATAGATGCATGAGTTGAGTGAACTCATAGTGTTACTCCAAAACGTTTACACACATCTAATGCGCTATTAACGCCATCCTCATGAAAGCCATTATACCAATACGCGCCAGCGAAGTGAGTATGTTGTTGTCCACAAATAAGTTTACGCTGTTGTTGTGCTTTAATACTTTGGGCATTAAATACGGGGTGCTCATACTGGTAAGTACCTAATATGGATTCAGGCTTTATTAGTTCTGTCTGGTTGAGTGTGACACAGAATGTTGGCGTACCTTTTTTCAAACGCTGCAAAATATTCATATTGTAGGTGAGGGCCGCAGGGCGTTTATTATCGTTATTGAGGTGATAATTCCATGCAGACCAAGCGCGTTTTTTATTGGGTAATAAACTGATGTCGGTATGCAAAACTACTTCATTATTTTGATATTGTAATCCGTTAAGCACTTTTTGTTCATCATCGCTGATATCAGAGAGTAGTCGTTTTGCTTGGTTGCTGTGGCAGGCAAGTACCACTTCATCAAAGTGTTGCCACTCACCTGAGTTTACTTGTAAACGAATACCTTCTTTTACTCTTTCAATAGATGTGACTGGCGCGTTTAGTTGAATTTTATCTTTAAAGCTATCACAAAGAGGTTGTACATACTGCTTTGACCCCCCCGGAATGACGTACCACTGTGGTCTATTCGTAATACTAAGTAAGCCATGGTTGTAAAAAAATCTAATAAAAAAATATAATGGAAACGCTTTCATATCTTCTAGGCTTGATGACCAAATAGCAGCACCCATTGGAAGAATGTAGTGGTTAGCAAAGTAATCATTAAAGCCATGTTGTTGCAAAAACTGTTCTACATTTTGCTCTTCGTCAATACACTGATCTAACCATGCTTCATTGCACAGTTTATTGAAGCGTAAAATTTGTTTGATGAGCATTAAAAACTTGGGGTTAAATAGGTTACTGCGTTGTGCAAAAAGGCTATTAAGGTTAGTGCCACTATATTCTAAGCCACTGTCTTGATTGCTGACACTGAAACTCATTTCGGTCGCTAATCGTCCAACACCAATTTTTGATAGTAATTTTTCAAAGTTTGGGTAGGTACGATCATTAAATACAATAAACCCGGTATCTATATCCCATGACTCACCTTCGGCTTGTACCGTTTTGGTGGCGGTATGTCCTCCGATATATTCTCCGGCTTCAAATAGGGTGATGTCATGTTGTTTGTTGAGTAGGTAAGCGCAGGTTAGTCCTGATATACCGCTTCCGACAATGGCAATTTTTTTCATTTTTGTAAGCTCCGTGCTGAAATAGCTTGCCACCAACTATCTGGTAATAGGGCTAAGGTTTTCAGAATGAGGGTAAATTTTTTAGGAAAATGTATATCAAACTGCCGTTTATTAAGACCATTTATGATCTCTTCCGCTGCTTGTTGCGCGCTTATTTGCATGGGCATTTTAAAATCGTTTTTATCTGTCAAAGGAGTCTTTACGAAGCCGGGGCTAATTAAGCTCACATCAATGTGATGTTTTTTCAAATCTAATGCTAATGTGCGAGCTAAATAGGCTACGCCTGCTTTACTTGCGCCGTAAGCTTGTGCACGAGAAAAGGGTAAGAAGCTTGCACTAGAGCCAACTAAGGCTAGTTGACCACCGTTACAGATTTGAGGTAATAATGCCTCTAAACAGTATCCCATCGCAATTAAGTTGGTATTGATCACGCGTGCAAACAGATTTCCATCAAAATTTTTAGCATCATCAATATATTCGCAGCTACCTGCATTTAAAATGACCATATCTAGTTCTCCTAAATCGGAGAGCTTTTCATTTACCTGTTGTTGCACGCACACATCTACTTCGATGCAATCAATGTTTTGATAGGTACTGAGTCTAGCTAGTTTTTCTGTGTTGCGGCCACACGCAATAATCTTATGCCCAAGCTTTTGATAATCTTGACAAAGTGCTTCACCAATACCTGAAGTTGCGCCAGTAATTAGAATCGTTTTCATTAGCTTGCCCTCTTTTTAACTGCTTTGATCACAGGCCCTATCATAGGCAAGTGTTCATAGAGCATTTGTCCAAGATCCAAATAATCTCGATGGCAATCTATTTTTTCTGAAAATTGAAGATGCGAGGAGCCATCTACTACAATGCGTTGCCCCTTTTTAATTTTGTGATGAGCATATTCCATTCGCCAGATAATAGAGGCTTCCCCAGGTTGCTCAATGACACGATTGATATGAAAATGGCAGTAGTCCATGTTTTCATAAAGGTTGGCAAAGTAAGTCGTGAGCGCATCAAGACCATTTACTTGATGAATAGGATCAATAAATACCACACTGTCACTGTAAACCTCTTTCAAGCGTTCCAAGTTGTCTTTATTGAGACTTTGATAAAGCTGACAAAAATCATTCAACAGTGTGTTCTTCATGGTATTTCCTTTCTGTTTCATCCCCCTTGGTGCTCTTGAGCTTTGAGTACCGAGAAGGAGAGTAGTGCGCGTTGTCGTGCAAATTTATGTTCAACGATTGGCTTAATAGGTTCGTGTAGTTGCTTGCTATTGATGCCTTGACGCTGTTGTAAATAGATACGGATAAACTCCCCATTTGGATCAAATTTCTTGCTTTGTAAGGTTGGATTAAAAATACGAAAATAGGGCTGTGCGTCACAGCCTGTACTGGCTGCCCATTGCCAGCCACCATTGTTAGAAGCAAAGTCACCATCAATTAAGTGTTGTTTAAAATATTTTTCTCCCCAACGCCAGTCGATTAAAAGGTGCTTGGTAAGAAAGCTGG
The DNA here is from genome assembly GCF_002835465.1 of Psychromonas sp. psych-6C06. Classification (NCBI taxonomy): domain Bacteria; kingdom Pseudomonadati; phylum Pseudomonadota; class Gammaproteobacteria; order Alteromonadales; family Psychromonadaceae; genus Psychromonas; species Psychromonas sp. psych-6C06. The sequence continues at coordinate 90,230 of NZ_PIZM01000001.1, forward strand.
CACAAACCATACGCAGGCGATTATGCATCCATCCGGTTTCATTGAGTTGACGCATTGCCGCATCTACTAATGGGTAGCCGGTTTTACCTGCACACCAAGCCACAAAATCTTCATCATTATTATTCCAAATTATATTTTTAGCTTTGGGGTTGTAGTTAGCACCTTTACCAATGTGTGGATTAAGTACCATGATATGACGATAAAACTCTCGCCAAAGAATTTCATTAAGCCAAACAACGGGGCCTGTTGCATTACCATCAAGTAAAGTAGGAAAAGCTTGCAATAGATAATAGACACACTGTTTTGCGCTGATAATACCTAGGGCTAAACAGGGTCCTAGTTTTGAAGTCGCTGACAAAGCAGGAAAGTCTCGCTGCTCATGATAATCTTCAACGTGCAAATTGATAAATTTTTGCAATGACTGATAAGCCTCTTCTTCGCTGGCTGGCCAAGCACTACTGTTTATTTTATCAAGTGGCAATAAAATGTCAGGGTTTTCAATGGGTGCACCTTGTATAACCGGTGCAGGATAAGGATGCAGGTTTACTTCTTGCCTAAGCATTTTTAAGCAACAGTTTTTAAAAGGAGTGAAAACTTTGTACATATCCCCTTGTTTTGTTACTACTTCACCAGGGTTTATCAAACAGTCTGCTTGATAGAGGTTAAAACCTATTTGTGCTTCACTTAATACTTGTTGGCTTTGAATATCACGAGTGATCTCATCAACTTCTACTTCACTGTTTGCATATACATTACCAATGTTATTTTGCTTACAATATGCGACTAGTCGTGCCGGAATATCAACAAAGCTATTTACTTCAATAACCTGCAAGGCAATACCTAATTTTCCGAGTTGCACACTTAAATGATTTAGCGCACGTTGCATTAAATCAATCTGAATAGGTGCGACATCGTGTTGTTGCCATTGTTCGGGAGTAATAAAGTAAATGGCGGTTGTTGGGCCATTCAGGCAGGATTGATAAAGTGCGGGATTATCGTTGATACGTAAATCTTTACGAAACCATACAAGTTCCATCTGTTTTCCTTTATGTGAAGTGAGAGCATGTCAAAGTGATTAAGTATATGCCCTTACTTTTGCACAGGAAAATAGCTTAATGAAGATAATAAACTGACTAAACATCTGCTTTTAATCAGTTTATTTTCAATAGGTTAAGCTATTGTAACCAGAAAATTGAACATATATTTATTCAAATTTGCTATTAGTGGCTATAACGCAACCTTAATTCATCGGGATGAGGGTGCAGGTATATCTGTTGTTGTAGATAAGGGTCTGGATAAAGCTTTAGGTAATGATTAATTAGCGTGACAGGGGCCATGAGTGGAATTAACCCTTCACGGTATTGACTAATAATATCGGCTAGGTCGGTACGCTGAGCACTGTCTAAGTTACGCTTAAAATACCCTTGCAAGTGGGACAGTGTATTACTGTGACTCTTACGATTAGGGAGTGTGCTAAGTATTTTCATAAACAAAGCAATATAGTTTGGTGCAATCTCTTCAGCGGTTTCACCTGTGCCACCGAGCATTGGACCTATTTTATAATAAAGTGCTGCGTTGTGTGCCATTAATAGGTATTTGTGTTTTGCGTGGAATGCCATCAATTTTGCCATAGTAACGCCAGAGTCCATCAAACCTTGCCATTGATGGTAAGCCAGTACCCGGGTAATGAAATTTTCACGCAGTAGGGGATCGTTTAGTCGACCATCTTCTTCAACAGGAAGTAGTGGATGGTCTTTCATTACTTTAGCTGCAAATACACCAACGCCATCACGTTGACCGTTGTTAGTGCCTGCTTGATATAAAGTAACGCGCTCCATGCCACAGCTTGGTGACTTAGCACAAAAAATATAACCACTTAGGTGATCAAGCGTAGCACTCGTTTTAGCTGAAAATTCATTGAGTTTATCAGTGACATCAAAGCTTCCATCGCTGGCAACAACACGAATGATATCTTCATCCTTTACTAAGCGTATAGCACGACGTGGCGTACCTAAGCCTATTGCCATTTCAGGACAAATAGGCTCGAAGTCAAAATGATTAGCTAATACTTTTTGGCAATACTTACTTTGTTTGTGTCCGCCATCAAAGCGGACTTGCTGACCAACAAGGCAACTACTGATGCCAACCTTAATTGGCGCCTTGCTTACTGTGTTTTGTTGCTGATCTGTCATATTTTACCTTTAATCTAGGTTAGTAGATAAATTTACCTAATGGATTTAGTACCTTACTCATGCCACTTATAAAATGCAATGGTGCATCTTGTACGGTGTAACATAAACAACCTTTATCAGTCTTAGGGGAGTGGTTTATTTCACCAGATAACAGCATGAAATCTCCTTTACTATAAGTGCCATGTTCATCTGTAAAGCTACCATCTAAGAGTAGTGTTAACTCATAGCCTTTGTGTTGATGTTGAGGAATTTCTCCACCTTCTTTTATGTGTAATAAGCTTGCGCGCACATTTTCTTCATCGCTGATGACGCGCGCACGGCTGATTGCACCAAAACCTGTCCATTTGAGATGTTCAAAAGAACGAAATGCATGGGGAAGGGTAATTTGCTTACCTTCTATTAAAACTTGTGTATCTTGTTTGGCAACTATCTTTTTACTCTTTGTTACAGGCGTCGCTAAAATCCCTTGTAACATATCACCAAAGTCAGCTAACTCTACCTGTTCGCCATTCCAAGTCTGTTGTGCTTGTGATGCGACAATACGTTGTTCTTTCGCTTTGCATTCCGGGCACATTTCAATATGTGCACTGAGTGCAATCGATAATGAAAAAGGTAATTCACCACGACAGTATTGCGCTAACAACTCTTCATTTGGATGATGTTTAATCATGATCTATCTCCAATGTTGTTTTCAACTTAGAAAGCGCTAATCTTAACCGAGATTTCACTGTTCCTAAGGGGATGTTTAATAATCGAGCAACTTCAGGTTGACTCAACTCTTTTAAATACAATGCCTCAACTACTTGTCTTTGTTGCTCGGGCAAGCTATTGATATTTTTTAGTAAATTTCGCGACATTAGGTGATCATCTTCATGTGATTCCTGCTCCTCAAAAAGTGGCCATAAATCATCACTGACTTGATCCTCTTTTTGAGTCTGTTTCTTACGTAACATATCAAAGCAGTGATTACGCATGATGGTATAAATCCATGTTGTCGCTTTGCCTTTTTGTGCATTAAAAAGGCTCGCTTTGCGCCACACTAATAACATAGTTTCTTGGACTAACTCTAATGCCTGAGCCTCCTGTCCGAAACGTTGTAATCCAAAAGCACGAATTTTAGGGGAGAAGTATTTAAACAATACTTCAAACGCTTTTTTATCTTGCTCTTCAGCGACCTTAGAAAGGGCTGTCTGAATTACACTGTCCGTGTCTATTTCAGCGATGTTATTTAAATTATTCAATGGTTTACCCGTAACGTTGTTTGTAACTGTTAGCATTTTATATTCCATAGTATACGGCTATTGATTCTGTTTAATACGCTTGAGTGTCAAAAATGGATCACTAAAGGAGGAAAATTTATTTGATTTAGTTAATTAATAGCAAACTAAGCCAGTAGCTGATCTATTTTACTGGTTCAAATAATTTATCTCTTTGTTGAATTTTTCTTAAAAAGAACAACTGTTTACGTAAAATATCGTCTTGAATTAGTCCTTTTTACTGCACAAAATTCAAACAACATACTTAATATCGATTGATATAATCATATTTTGATACCTCCCTTTCAAAAGAAAAGTGCGAGTACGACTGTCGAAAAGCATGATAAAAAGCCGTTGATCTAAATCAATTTACGGCGTATAAAGAGGGTGATTTATTTGTAAGCTATTGATGTTAAAGGGTTGTTAACTGTTTTGGCGTTTTTTAACATTCTTTTAACAAATTGAAGGGTGGTAAGGACAAAGCCATAGCAATAAGCACAACAAGATATTTTATTAAAATTTTTATTTTAAAGCGTAATGGTTAATTTTTTTGCTGTGCATGGTGTACAGTTATTTAATATTTTAAAACCTTCCCAAATGATAATACTCAGGAGAAAATGATGGACGATATTGTAGATCTATCGCGATTTCAATTTGCGATGACCGCTATGTATCACTTCTTATTTGTGCCGTTAACACTAGGTCTTGCATGGATACTAGCGATAATGGAGTCACTTTATGTGATGACAAATAAAGAAATATATAAGGATATGACTAAGTTTTGGGGGAAACTGTTTGGTATTAATTTCGCCCTTGGTGTTGCTACTGGCTTAACCATGGAGTTTCAATTTGGTACTAACTGGGCTTATTACTCTCATTATGTTGGTGATGTTTTCGGTGCGCCTTTAGCGATTGAGGGGATGATGGCCTTCTTCTTAGAATCAACTTTTGTCGGTTTATTCTTCTTTGGCTGGGATAGATTAAGTAAATTACAGCATCTTACTGCAACCTGGTTAGTAGCGCTAGGTTCAAGTATGTCCGCTTTGTGGATATTGGTGGCTAATGGTTGGATGCAAAACCCTGTTGGCGCTGAGTTTAACTATGAAACGATGCGAATGGAGATGACCAGTTTTGCTGAGTTAGTCTTTAACCCTGTTGCTCAAGTTAAATTTGTACATACTGTTGCTGCTGGTTATACAACCGGGGCCGTATTTGTACTTGCAATTAGCTCATACTATTTATTAAAAGGACGTGATATTGGTTTTGCAAAACGCTCCTTTGCAATTGCAGCTGCTTTCGGTCTTGCTGGTATTCTTTCAACGATTGTATTAGGTGACGAAAGCGGTTATGAAGTCGGCGATGTGCAGAAAGTTAAATTAGCTGCTATCGAATCAGAATGGGAAACACACCCAGCACCGGCTGCATTTACGATGATTGGTCTTCCTAATCAAGAAGAGCAGCGGACTGATTATGCAATTAAAATTCCTTATGCGTTAGGTATTATTGCCACGCGTTCACTCGATGAGCAAGTCACTGGACTCAAAGACTTGATGGCTGAACATGAAGTGCGTATTCGCAACGGCATGATAGCTTATGGTTTGCTTGAAGAGCTACGAGCAGGTAATACTTCAGAAGAGAATAAGGCCGCTTTTGATGCTGTTAAAAAAGATTTAGGCTACGGCTTATTGTTAAAAATATACGCACCAAATGTTGTTGATGCAACTGAAGCGCAGATCCAAATGGCCGTTGAAGACAGTATTCCAAGTGTTGCACCTATGTTCTGGACTTTCCGTATTATGGTAGGGTGTGGTATTGCGATGTTATTTATCTTCTTATTTGCTTTTTATCAATCTGCGCGGAATCGAATTGGCGAAAATAAACTGTTCTTAAAAATATGTTTATTCAGCTTACCTTTACCTTGGATTGCAGTTGAAGCGGGGTGGTTTGTTGCTGAGTATGGTCGTCAACCATGGGCTATTGCTGAAATTCTTCCTACTTCTGTAGGGGTTTCCGGAATTTCAATTGAACAAATTTGGTTCAGTATTATCTCTATCGCCACTTTTTACACAGTGTTATTAGCGGTTGAGATGTTTTTAATGTTCCGTTTTGCGCGCCTTGGTCCAAGCAGTTTAAAGACCGGTCGTTACCATTTCGAGCAACCAGAAAACAGCATAGAGCAAAAGGGATAGGAATTTATTATGTTTGATTATGAAACGTTAAAATTACTTTGGTGGCTACTTATTGGCGTATTGCTGATTGGCTTTGTTATCACTGATGGGTTTGATATGGGAGTAGGGACACTTCTGCCTATTATAGGTAAAACAGATGAACAGCGCCGTATAATGATAAACAGTATTGCCCCTCACTGGGAAGGTAATCAAGTATGGTTAGTGTTGGCTGCAGGCGCTATATTTGCGGCCTGGCCGGCCGTTTATGCAACTGCATTTTCTGGTTTTTATGTGGCCATGATGCTGACTCTATTTGCTTTATTCTTTAGACCTGTTGGTTTTGATTATCGCAGTAAGTTAGCGGATGATCGCTGGCGTAAAAGTTGGGACTGGGGAATATTTACTGGCAGCACGGTACCTCCTATCGTATTCGGTGTTGCCTTTGCTAATTTATTACAGGGCGTGCCTTTTGTATTGGATGACTTTTTGCGTCCTCAATATCAAGGTAGCTTTTTTGCATTACTTAACCCTTTTGCATTAATGGTTGGTGTCTTTAGTTTATCGCTGTTTGTTATGCAAGGTGCCTCATGGTTACAAATGAAAACCGAAGATGAGATTCATGCGCGTGCTAAAAAAGTCATTTTCATTGTTGCCCCATTAGCAACATTACTATTTGCACTAGCGGGTGTTTGGTTATATTACGGTATTGATGGTTATGTGATCACTGCAATAGGTGATTTGAATGGCCCTTCTAATCCATTATTAAAAACAGCCGAGCTTCAGCAAGGCGGTTGGTTATTAAACTATGAAAAATATCCATTAATGATACTTGCACCTGTACTGGGGTTAATCTTGCCATTATTGGTTGTGATTGCGACTAAATTTAATCGTGCTGGTTTTGCTTTTTTGTTTAGTAGCTTAACCCAAGGTGCAGTATTGATGACATTTGCACTCAGTGTTTTCCCATTTGTGATGCCATCGAGTATTGATCCAAGCATGAGCTTCACGGTTTGGGATGCCACATCAAGTGAGATGACGTTGAATATAATGACTATCGCTGCTGTTATCTTTTTACCTATTATTTTGCTTTATACGAGTTGGGGATACTTTAAGATGTTCGGTCGTCTTGGAAAAGCGTTCATGGCTAAATATAAGCATTCAGCGTATTAATTAAGGAGTATTTTATGTGGTATTTTGCATGGATTTTAGGTGTTTTGTTAGCTTGTTCGTTTGGGATTATTAACGGTTTATGGTTTGAGCAAACTGAAGCTAATGAAAAAGAGAAAGCAGAAAGTGATAATGTAGGTGAGTAATACCAATCGAATTAAGTATGTGATCTAAATTTTGCGCAGAAAAAGTAACTTAACTCAAGGCGAAACTTGACGTAAATGGTTATTCCCTTTACAAAATTTTCAACGAAGAGGTAAGTTGCTTTAACCAGTAAAATAGATCAACTATTTATTTCGTTTGGTATAATAACGACACCTAAATTTTTTCGCTGATAATGAGAAAGGGGAGCATTTTGCTCCCCTTTTTTTACCTGATTTTTAATGAATCCATGTTTAAGGCGCTTTATTATTAATCTTTGATTTGAAGATCAGACCTTGTTCATTAATATCAATACTCATCTGCATACGCGCATCATACTCAGTCATAAACATCGCTTCTTCTGGAATCTCCTCTCCTGCAAGTTCGGCTGCGGTAATAATTGGAGTAACCATTTTTTTGAAGTCGAAACTAAGGTTGTAAAGGCCGTTTTTAGCAATTGCTTCTGAGGTCAGCGCATTAGCTACCTTTTCTCCCTTACTACCATTGTAGATCACAATATGTTGCCCTTTAATCGCTAGTTGCGGATCAAGGTTAAGTTCACTTGGCATTGGAATGATGCTGTTGAGTGCTACCGGTGTACCGTTATTACTCAGCTCTATTGATTGAAGCTCTGGAATAAACATTTTAGCGGAGTTAAACAGTTGGCTTGGGTTTTCTGCGGTTAATGTAAATAATGCATCAAGGTTATCAAGCTGTGGCTGACTATCTATTTTTGAAACACTGTAATCCAATAAGCCAATGCTGACACCTTGCACGCCACTTGCAAAGTTTGCTCCCATACTGGCCATACCGATCATTTCACCTGATTGAGAAATCTGTGCTTGTAATTCAGCTAAAGGCTGGCAACGATAGCTTGGTGTTTGTAAGTCACTCCACACAGTATTTAAACTATTAGCAAGTTCGCTAACATCAAATCCGACTGCCATTGCTAAGACGCTATTGTGAAAGTCATTAGTATAATTAGGAATAAAACCACGAAGTGCAGCAAGCGCGTTGATAATGGTTGCATTTTTACTTTCGACAATGGTTGAAACCGCTAAGGTTGACTCTTTTTCTGTTACCTCTAATTGTGTGTATCCGGCAACGGTTCTTGGCCAATTTGCTGTGATCGTAGCAAAGTCACTCGCACACTGTTCATTTCTGATTTGATTTAGGACTTCATCCTCACCTAGGCTTTTTTCAAGATGACTGATCTGCTTTGCTAATTGATTTCCATCTTTGGTGGTTAACCCTTTCATTAGTTCAACATGGTTAATAAAACCGATACTTGCTTGCTTAAAGTTATGCTGTTTAATGATCTCTTCAACTGTACCGCTGTGCGCTAATGAATTTTTTGCCTTACTTAAACCGAGGGCTGTAGATAGTAGCGCGTCATCGTTATAACGGCTATTAAGGGTGACGGTTAATAAGCCATTATCAATTGCGACAATGACTTCCGCATTTATCGGATCGGTTTCATCACTTATTGGATAAGCGCGATAGGAAAGGTTATTGAGTGTCCCTTTTTTATGGGTAAAGCCACTTTCTAGTTCTGTTTTATCAAGTAGATCCCAGATAGCTTGTGGGTTAGCAACTTCAATTTTAAATACCGGTAATAATCCTAACGTGTAGAAGTAAGCACGAACATCATCAGCAAGACCAAACGTTTTAACTAATAGATCGGCATCTGCTAAGCCTGCTTCATAGGTTTTGATTAAGCTAAGTATAAAGTTTGCCGCTGGCTGTGTCGGGTCATACAAAGTATCTATTGTTTCTTGCGCGGTAGGATCAATAATTTTCGGCGCTGATTTTATATATTTTTTGATTGGAAAAGCTTCAAGTTGAGCTGCAAAAACAGGGGTATCGGCAGGAACATACTCAAGGACGTTATACGCTGGTGTTGTTTGTTGTTGGTTAAGTATATATGCGCCAGCGCCAACAGCGACAATAGCACCTGCAATGATAATTTTGTTCAAGTGATTTTCTCCATGAAATGAATACTATAAAGTGATTAAGCTGTTATCTTACTGAAAATAGATAGCTAAGCTATTTAAAAAGTCACTTTTTTATTATTTTTGTTACTTTTGTATATAGCGAAGGTCTTGTAGGTTAAAACCGAGGGTGATATCTGTTTTTAGGCTGACCAATTGTTTCGCAAGCAGGGCATCTTGGCTGGCATTTTTTACTTTTAATAAGCGCTTATCATTTTCTTGGGGTTCACTTTCTAGCATCGCTTGCAGGCTTTGATATTGCGTAAGCAGTGCCAGTGCACCTTTTTCACCAATACCTTCAACACCTTTGATTGCACTACTTGAGATTCCGGTTATAGCCCAAAAATCTGTGAGTTTATCGACACTTAAACTCATTTTATTTAAAACACGACCAGTATCGGTATAACTGTTTTGGAAATAATCGTAAATAAGTGTCTGTTTGTTTAATAACTGATAAAAGCCTTTATCGGTTGAAACAATAATGGATTTTTGTCCGTTGTTACTCATCTTGGTACAGAGGGTCGCAATGAGATCATCTGCTTCATCTGTATCTGTAACAAGAGACTCGATACCGAGATCAAAAAAACTGTCTTGGATTGTCTCTAAATAATCTTTAAGAGGGATTGGAATTGGTTTTCGGCCTTGTTTGTATTGCGCATAAAGCTGATGTCGCCAACTTGGTGCATGACTATCAAATACACAAATAATATGCGTTGGGTGGTGAATATTGATTAACTTTTTCAGTGCATTACATGCTGTACTATTGGTCATACTGAGTACGCTGTGCTGGTCTTTTTGTTGTTTTTCTTGAACAGCATAGATGCGACGAATAAGGTTCATCGCATCTATGATCAATAGTGTAGATATCATTTAACTATCTTATAACATGGGGTATAAACCGTTCCAGGGAGTTTCATTCTACCTTGTTTAATAAAGCTTTCGAGTAATGCATCAACTTTTTTCATGAGTACTTTATCCCCTTTAATTTGGAAAGGACCAAACTCTTCAATGGATTTAATACCTTCATCCTTTACATTTCCGCCAACTATACCAGAAAAAACGCGCCGTAAATTTGAAGCAAGCTCTTGCACTGGCTGGTTTTTAGTTAATACAAGATTACTCATGTTTTCATGATTTGGAATAAAAGGGTATTGGAAGGGCTCATCAATCTTCAGAGACCAGTTGAAAGAATAGGCATCGCCAATAGCACGACGATATTCTGTTACTTTACCCATCGATTTTTTGACTACTTGTGCTACACGAGCAGGATCGTCAATAATAATTTGATAGTGTCGTCTTGCATCGTCTCCGAGTGTATCAGCAATAAACTGATCAATTGCTTCAAAGTAGGCGATACTTTCTTTTGGACCCGTTAAAATAATGGGCAAAGGTTGACGTTTATTTTCTGGGTGCATCATGATACCAAGAATATAAAGTAATTCTTCCGCAGTTCCTGGGCCACCTGGGAAAATAATAATGCTATGCGCAACGCGTACAAAAGCCTCTAGTCGCTTTTCAATATCAGGCAGGATCACCAGCTCATTTACGATAGGGTTTGGTGGCTCAGCTGCAATAATACCTGGCTCTGTTAAGCCAATGTAGCGTCCATTATTGACGCGCTGCTTCGCATGACCCACTGTTGCTCCCTTCATTGGGCCTTCCATCGCGCCTGGGCCACATCCTGTACAGATATTTAGTTCACGCAATCCTAATTCACTACCCACTTCGCGGGTATAGTTAAATTCGGTATCATTGATTGAATGACCGCCCCAACAAACTACTATATTTGGCTCGACACCTGCTTTTAAGATATTTGCGTTACGCAGTATAGAGAATACCAAGCTTGTTATTTGTGAACTCTTATTTTGGCCCGGCTCAATAGCTAATTCAATGCGCTTATCTACATAAAGTAAGTCTCGTAATACGGAAAAAAGGTGTTCTTGAATGCCTTTAATAAGTTCGCCATCGGTAAAAGCTTCTTCGGGTGGGTTTTGTAGTTCAATTTTAACGCCACGCTCTTGGTGTAATACGTTAATTTTAAAGTCTTTGTATTTTTCTAAAATCTCTTTACTACTGTCTGTATGGCTACCAGAATTAAGTACTGCGAGGGAACAATTACGGAAAAGCTGATAGATTTCACTTGAGGCAGATTCTTGTAATTGGTTAACTTCAAGTTGTGAGAGTAGCGCCATGCTACCAACTGGACTGATATGAGAGATCATAATATCTCCTTATAGAATAAGAGAAAAGTGATATAAGCATAACCTATCATGATGATAGTTCAATACTTTGTCATGATAGGTTATGCAGTGTTAATACCAAATCCACTAAATAACTGATCAATCTTACTGGTTAAAAGAAGCTATTTGAGCGTTAAAATTTCGTAAAGGGAACAACCATTTGCATCAATTTTCGCCTTGAACTGACTCCTTTTTCCTACGTAATATTTGCTCACTATATTAACGGAATTGGTATAATAAATGCTTTGTTAACTTGTTGATAAAAATGAAGTATATAGAGCTGATTGAACTATGCTAAGGGCTGTTGAAAGTTAATTTAGGTGTTTGAAAGAGAGCTTGTGATGTTAATGTTGTGCGTTTTATCACTTAAGTAAATCCATTAAAAGTAAGTTAAAGTCTACCGATATTGAGTAAACTTTAACTTTTACCTATTCAAACTTGCTTAGGGAAAAACTGATGATACTTATTTTTGGCAGTAGATAACTTGGTTTCGTCCTCCCGTTTTTGCCTGATATAAAGCTTGATCAGCGCGTTCAAACGCAGTTTCAATATCATCCTCTTGGGAGAAGCTTGTACACCCAACTGAAATAGTAATACTGATATTTTCCTTTTTAAATTTGAACGGTATATTTTTTATAGCTCGGCACAATTTTTCAAGGGTGATTTTTGTTTGTTGTTGGTCTATTTCAGGTAATAGAACTGCAAATTCTTCACCACCATAACGAGCAATAAAGTCGGTATTGCGAATCGATTTTTGAAGTGTTTGGGCAATAACATTTAGCACTTTATCACCGGCTAAGTGTCCGAAAGTATCGTTAATCATTTTAAATTTATCGATATCAATGACGGCAATGTTAAGTGGGTGTTCATAACGTTTAAAACGGGTATATTCTACTTGTAAGCGCTCACTCCAGGCTGCTCGGTTAGGGATTTTAGTTAAAAAATCTACATGCAGTTGCTGGCTTTGTTGTTTGAGTGTTTTCTGATAGTTATTGGTTTCGTTTTGCAACTCTTTAATCTGTCTGACCATCCCCTGAAACTGTTGTCGCACCTGTTGCTCTTTATCTGCTTCGCGCTTAGCAATCATATCCTCTACACTTTCCACGTAGCTGAAAATATGTTTTTGTAAGGTTGCAATATCATGCGCATTTTCCGTCGCTAATTTCAAAGCCGAAGATTTTTTCTGAATGCTTTTAACACATTGATCTTGGCTCTCAAAGGCACTTTCTGCACGCTTAATATTCTTAGCGAAGTTGAGATAAAACTGCGTGAGACTATCGTTAAGTGTATATAAAAAATGACGTGATGAACGACGTTCCTCGCGAGTGCTATCGATAATTATTGAAATAATTTGCAAACAGTATTGAGGCAAGGCAAGTGGATCTGTTGCGTTAGATATTTTCTTCCTAATGATTTCTAATTTTTTGCTGTAACTCTGTCCAACATCTAAGTCTAGAATCACTTGTTGTAATTCATCACAAATATTTTCAATAAGTGGGGCGTCAGGGGCCGTGCTCTGAGAAGTATTATTTTTATTGAGTTCAATAACCACTCGCTGATATATTTTTATAATGTTTGTTAGTTCATTATGGTGCTCAAGCGTAGTATAAGGCTGGGTTATATGTTTAGAGTCCTCAATCTTTTGGGTGCTTGTTGCGGATAGGTTATCCAGCTTTTGCAGTTGAATTTGAGATTGAGAAACAATTAACCTCCCCTCTAGTAGCACATCTTCGAGCGGGTAATCACACTCTGCCAATTTTTCTATGCACTCTTGATAAAGCGCTTCAGTAGTGGTGGCTGAACTACTGTTTTGTAACTTTTTTAAGAAAGAGTGTTGGTATTTATCAAATGTTTTGTCTTGACGGGAGGTGCGTTTTAATAGCTGTTGAAGCAAGTTTAGTGCAGCCACAAGCGAGGTCATAGTATCTATTCCATTAAATTTATTAGACGCTACTCAGAAAGACGCTACGATAATTTTCCTATCCATTCATTGGATAAGATTAGTTACGATAGAAATAAAGCCACTGAATAGATTTTGTTTTTATTATTGGCATTAATTATTAGTAATTAACCGCTATTGTGCAAGTTTGAAGGCTAAGTTAAATGACAAAATGCGCTACCTATCTAACTCTGGCCAATAAAATTGATGCGTAGGGTGGCTACTGTGAATTTTTACAATGCCTTTTTGAATCGCCTTTTGGCCCAAAATCCATAAATCACCATCAAAGAATGCCGGTTGTAGATTGTCGATGGCATAAAGCTCTAGCCAACTGGATTCTTGGTAGCTATTTCGAAGTTGAGTTGCGCCATAAAGTGCCAAACTACTTAGGTTTAACATGCGAGTTGGTGTTATTGCGCGGCTAACGTTATTAAGAAATGGAAAGGCAACAATACCAATCGAAATATCATTAGTCAGGTGATATTTTTCACTAAAAAGGGTGAAGAAGTGTTCTATTTTTTGAGCAAAATGTTGCGCACTAGTATGTCCTTTTTGTTCACTAATAAACAAAATTTGATTGTCTCTCACCTGGAAAATATCAGCACTATCGGTGAAAAATATGAGTAACGCTTGCCCTAATTTTTTCTCAAGCTTTGCACCTGCAAACAAGCCAGATAAGGCATTTAATTGCGTTAAAAAGGGTATGTTCACCAAAGCGTAATATAATGGCTCATCATGGTAAATATAATTAAATTCGTTACCTTGCGCCTGTTGAGAGCGTAATTTTGTGCGTGGATGATAGTTAAGTTGTCGTTGAGAGCGGCTTTCAGATTCTGCTAACTTTCGGTTACGTATCAAAATATAAAAAAGGCTAAGGATACTGATGATGAGTAATGTAATGGCACCATAGGTAAGGGTTTTGAAACGCGCATTAGTATTTAGCAGATCATTGTTTTCTAATTCCAGTTGTCGTTGCTGTTGGGTTAACTCGATTAGCTGCAGTTGCTCATTAATTTGTAGTTGTTGCAGAGTAAATAAACGCTCTTTAATGTTATTCTGAAGTGCATGGAAGTTCTTAAAGTGTAAGATCGCCTGCTGGTGGTTCCCTGTAATCTCATAACTAGATGCAAGCATTTCAAAGGCTTGTACACGTAATTCAGGGTATTGCTCGCCGGCAATACGTAATATTTTTTCTAACTGTAAAATAGCTAATGCAGGATCATCATTAATGATATTTAGACGTGCTAATAATAATAGGCTCGCAATTTGATAGCGGGGTTCTTTTAAGCGGGTAAAGTGGTAGCGTGCATTTTGCAGGTATTTTTGTGCGAGTAGGCGCTCTTTTTGATTTTCTTTATTAATGACGTGGCTACTATAGGTACGACCAAGTTCAAGATATACGTGTGCTAATAAGGCGCTGTGTTTTTCGTTCTGTATTAGCTCTAATGCATTAAACAGGAAGATAAGCGACTGGTTTTTCTCTTTGTTTTGTTCTTTTAATATGGCTAGCTGAATCAGACTTTCCGCGCGTTTTATACGGTTTTCTGTTTGCATGTATAATTCAACTCGTTGGCTTGCAAAATCGATGGCACGGCTAAATAGATGTTTCTGTTGATAAAGTTTAGCAATGCTTTTTTTAGTTTCCCCACTGAGTTTAATAAAATTGTATTGATTGGCTAACTTATCTGCTGCAAAAAGGTTGGCAACAGCCAGTTGCTGTTGATTAATTTTGGTGTAATAGATCCCATAATAATAGGCTAGCCAGCCATGTAATTTATTGCTCTGATTATTCTTTAATAAATCTTTAGCTGTTTCTAAAGAGAGGTTGGCATTTCGATATTGATCACTCTCAAGCGATAATTGTGTAATGGTCAGGAGTAACTTTACTTCTAAATTGGGCGAACTTGCAAAGGGCGCTAGCTCCATTTTTCGAAGACTCGTGGTGAATATTTTGATGAGTAGTTGGTTGTTAAAGTCTGGGCGCTTTTCTTCTGGGATTTCAGAGGCAAGAATATTCAATGTGCGTAACTGATCCGCAGAAAAGCTTTGCTTTTTCAGTAGGCTGCTCAGTAGTTCATAGGCTTTGTGGTAGTTCTCTGTTTGTGTATAACAAAATGCCAGTAATTGTATAGCAATCGCATTATTGTCTAGCTCGTTATTTTCATCGGTTATAGGGCCTGAATTTACATCGTAGGACTGTTGATTATTAATATAATTTTCAGTGGTTTCAATACAGGCATAGGGGTTTTGGTAGCGACCATGATAGACATTTTTCAAAGGTGCTGAAATATTCGCATCCAATAGCTCTATTGCAGACACTAAGGTCGGAAAAGAGAAAATCAATGATGCCATTAAAGCGATGAGGTAACGCATGCTATCTTTCATAAAAACCAATCTGAGTCTTCTATTGGCGCAATAAGCGCAGTTTATTTAAGTTATTTTTTTTCTCATGAGCATTTTGTGAACATCGATAAGGATTGATGTCTAAGCCTCCTCGACGAGTGTAACGTGCGTAAACAGAAAGCGAATCGATTTCACCAAAATTCATGAGGTCGCAGTAGATACGCTCCACACATTGCTCGTGAAATTCGTTATGTTGGCGAAAAGATATTAAATAGCGTAATAGTTTCTCACGGTTAATCTGTTTGCCAGTATAAGTTATTTCAACACTCGCCCAATCGGGTTGACTGGTAATTAAGCAGTTTGATTTTAACAGGTTTGAGTAAAGGGTTTCTGTGACTGGCGTGGCATTGCACAATCCCTCTAATAGGCTTGGAGTAAGTTGATAGTTATCAACATTAATATCTAAATCATCAATACATTGTCCTGAAAAGCAACCTAATTGTTCATTAAAGTTGCTCATATCTGCATTCAGTTCAACACTTACCGGTTTATTTGCACAGGCTGAAAGATCAGCCTCTAAGCAACGTTGTACCGCCTCGACACTTTCAAATTTAGTCTGATTGAAACTATTTAAGTAGAGCTTGAACGATTTAGACTCAATTAAGTTATCACTATCATAGGGAACATAAACGACACCAGTTGCAACGACCGGCTTACCTTTGTTATTTAACCAAGACAATTCGTAAATATTCCACAGATCACAACCAGCAAAAGGTAAGTTATCTGCTGTTAATTTTAGTTCATTGCGATTTAAGCTTCTTGGCACTCCCTGTAATAAAGTGACATCATATTCACTTTTATATTCAGTAACCTGACCAAGTGATAAGTTTTGTAAGGCTGTTGCTTGTGAGTACAGAGGTTTGTCAGTCATGGTTATTCGCTTTTTGAAAGTAATAATATCCCCGATGTTTACCGGGCCACAGTTACGCTAAATTTTATATCTGTGTACAATAGGTGCATTGTAACTAAATAAAAGAAATTTTCGAGCAATGAATAACAGAATAAAAACAGCACTTAGTGAACTTTTTCAGCGAAATGCTGAAATCTGGCAACAAGAAAAGGGGAGCTTACCAGAACAATTATTTGATCCAGAGTGGCTTTCGCCGTGCCAAGTTGAAAAGCTTGATGGTCAGGTAGTGACTTGGTCTCCTGTTGAGCGTAGTGAAGAAACTACACTGAACAATATTGAAGAAGCTCTTGAGATCACATTACACCCAAGCATTGAAGAACTTTATTGTAGTTATTATGCAGGTGTTCTTCCTTGTCTGTTTGATGGTCATCCGATTGAACTCATTCAGGTATGGAATGAAGAAGACTTTAACTTGCTACAAGAAAACATGATTGCCCATTTTATGATGCAAAAACGTCTCAAAAAGCCTGCGTCTATGTTTATCGCAAGTTGCAGTGATGAGATGCAGATTATCTCTATCTTAAATGATACCGGAGAGGTGCAACTTGAAACATTAGGAAAAAAACAGGAGGCAATTTTAGCCCCCGATTTAGCTTCCTTCCTCGATTTACTCGAGCCAGTGATTAGCCATGAAGATTAGTATTATCGGTTTTTGTCTTAATAAAATTTAATGCCTCGCCACTGAGGCTTTTTTTAGACAGATAGCTTTGGTTGTTATTTTTTAACTTCAGAATAATGCCAAGTGGGGTGTCAATAACTTCGCTGACTTCAGACCACACAATGCTTTGATTTTGATAAAGGCTAATAATTTTAATGGCTTCATCATCAATGGTCAGTGTAATCGTATTACCTGAATTTTTGCTCCACATCTGCCTAGATAACCACCAAGCTTTACGGTATTTAAAGCTAAAAAACTCCACAAAGGCAAGGCCAATAAAAAACAAGCCGACTGCAACTGATTGATCTGTTGCAATCATAATGATAAAACCAAAGATGAGTAGCGCACCAATAAAATGATATCGACACTTTTTAGGAGGATTAATTAATGATGATTGCTCATAACATTCTGAAAAATGCGCGCGGTCGAGAATAAATTCACTTGAAAATTGCATGTAATGCCTGCTTAAAGGTAAAAAGAGATAATATTATATACCTTTTTGTTTATGTTCAAAATGTACGTAAATGTTAATATAACCCTCCCCTAAATAGTTGGAATAATCGGATGAAAAAAGAGACGCAAATTGTTAGCTTAGGCCGCGATAAAAAATGGACCAAAGGGGTGATCAATCCTCCTGTATTTCGTGCATCAACCATGCTTTTCGAAACCATGGAAGAGATGCGTTTTGCCACTAAAAACAGAGCCAATGGCGAGATGTTTTATGGCCGTCGTGGGGGGCCAACTCATTTTGCTTTTCAGGCTGCTATTGCTGAATTAGAAGGTGGAGTGGGAACCGCGCTGTACCCATCTGGCTCTGCCGCTATCAGTGGTGCTTTGCTTTCATTTTTAAAAGCAGGTGACCACTTGCTAATGGTTGACAATGCCTATGAGCCTACTCGTTCATTATGTGATGGATTGTTAGCGGGTTTTGGCATTGAAACAACTTATTATGATCCGATGATTGGTGAAGGCATTAAAGAGCTTATTCAAGAAAATACCAAAGTCTTGTTTTTAGAATCACCGGGATCGATCACCATGGAAATTCAAGATGTGCCGACATTAAGTCAAATTGCGCATGATAATGAAATGATCGTCATGCTTGATAATACATGGGCATCGCCAATTAATTCTCGTCCTTTTGAGATGGGAGTAGATATCTCAATCCAAGCGGCCACCAAATATATCGTTGGCCACTCTGATGTGATGATGGGCACGGCGACATCAAATGAAAAATACTGGGATCAATTACGTGAAAATAGCTACTTGATGGGACAGTGTACTTCTCCTGATGACGTATATTTAGCTAGCCGTGGTTTACGTACATTAGGTGTGCGTATGGCGCAACATGAACAAAATGCACTCAAAGTAGCTAACTGGTTAGCAACACGTCCAGAGGTTGACCATCTTCGTCACCCGGCCTTTGAAAGTTGCCCTGGTCATGAGTTCTTTAAACGTGATTTTAGTGCCTCTAATGGATTGTTCTCATTTGTACTGAAAGAGGGCAATTTAAAATCAGTAACTGCGTTAGTAGAAAATATGCACCATTTTAAAATGGGCTTTTCATGGGGCGGTTATGAGAGTTTAATTTTAGGCGTATTTGGTATCGATAAACTTAGAACAGCTACGACGTGGGACAGTAAAAAACCATTAATTCGTTTACATATCGGACTTGAAAATGTAGATGATTTGATTGCTGACTTGGAAGCCGGTTTCGATCGCTTTAACGCCGCTTTATAACGGTTATGAGACTCTGCGTAGCGATACGCTGAGTCTCTTTAAAGTCAGAGTATTAATCGCTTGCCTGTACTTGATTACGCCCATTTGATTTTGCTTGATACAGTGCTTGGTCTGCCCTATCAATAAATGCAGTGGTCGCTTCCCCTTCCTTCATCTCAGCTACACCAAAGCTAGCTGTTATTTTTAAATCTCCAGGAAACGTTTGGCTTTCAATAATCGCACATAACTTTTCTGCGGTTGCCACGGCGCGGGCAAGGTTGCTATTTTTACATATTAATATGAACTCTTCTCCCCCCCAGCGACCTAACCTGTCTGCAATGCGAATATTACTGTGAATTGTCTGTGCGAAGGCGACTAAAATATCATCCCCACGATTGTGCCCATGTACATCATTAATTTTTTTGAAGAAGTCGATATCGATAAATACAATGCTAAAAGGTACTTGATTCGTTGTTAATTGATTACTGCATTCCGAGAAGTGATTACTCAGTCCTGCTCTGTTTCTTAGTCCCGTTAAAGAGTCCCGTTTAGACATCTTTTCAATTTCACTTTTTTCTAGTTTTAAAGCATGCATTATCTCTAATAGACGTGCTTGCGATGCTTTGGCTTTTTTAAAGTGATAGCGATATAAGCCAATTTTTGCAATGAGGTAAATAAGTGCCGAACTTAACCACATGGCAATGATCGTAAACAATAAATTTTCTTTAGAAATATAGAGTCGTCTAAAAGTAATTTCGTTGACCGTCGCTTGCATCTCCCCAAACTCAACTAAACCTGCTGTTGCTATTTCTAACAAAGGCACGTTAGTAAACTCTCGACCTTGAAATTCCGGCGGAATATTACGCATCCCAGACCACCAAGAGGCAACATTAAAGTCGCGTAATTGAACATACTCACCACTCGGAAATGAGTTAGGTTCAAATTCAATTTCGTTTATTTTCATTGAGTTATCATCAGACTCTAAATTACTGTAGGCGGGATTATAGTTACGGATATAAAAGCGTAAACGTTCTGGTTTTGGGCCTTTGTAGCTGATATCTAAAAAGACTTCATCGTATTCTGAAAGGTCTAACCCTTGTTGATGTTTGTAGACACCTGGTTTATCAATGGGGGCAAGATGAATTTTAATTTCGCAGTAAGGCCATTGATAGGCCGCTATAATGTCACATTTAAAGGTGACACTGTCCTCATTTTTTTCAACTTCAATGGTAGATTCACCACCTTGAACTGCGTCAGAAATACCGATAATGGGATAGGAATCATCTAGTGGTATGTTTAGCGTCTTGTAAAAGCCTGTATTGTGAATAAAGAGCAATAGTATGCTAATAATGATTAGCAGAACGAGTGCGATATATTTATTAAAAAATGCCATGTTAACTCCTATCAACGTACTTTAAAGCTAGTAGAAGAAGTTAATTAGGACTACTACTTAGTGATGAATTGATATAAAAATTGTATTTACTGTCTAATTTTTAGAGTTATTACCTTAGTAGATATTGACCCTTCCCTAGGGGCATAGCTTAACGTTCAACCTATCCATTTCCACAATATTCAGATAATGCAGTAAATGAAACGATTCACCACTCTATTTGTAATGATCACTATCCTCTTCACCTTCACTGAGAAAGTGATGGCGGTTGCACCGATGATTGAGACTAATATGCAGATGGCTGAACATTGTAAAATGACCAGCGATATGGGGATGGTTGCTTCAAAATCTGATGATTGTCCTATGATGGAGATGCAGAGCTGTAGTACAGATTGTGAAATGATGACCGTTGTTTCGTTATTACATTTTGTTGAAGAGCAACATCAAGTGTTGTTTGCAGTCTCTCAAATAAAATATACCCCCCTTCGAATGACTCCCGAATACCACTTTTCTAAGCCCTTAGACCGTCCTCCTTTCTTATAAAAACCTCACTCCTGATATGCCTTGCTTTGGTTAATGCTTTAATCAATATATATCTTAATTATTGTTCCTACATATTTTGCAAGTGCCACTTTTCAGGCCTGAGGTTTATTAATTTTCGACAATAACGCTGTCTTTCGACAGAGAAAATTAATTATCCATTACTTGCTGTTGTAATAATGGATAGGAAAGGACAATCCGATGAACAGGTTAATATTTGCGCTGTTATTTTTATTAATAATGTCGCCGAAGATTTTTGCTTTAACATTGCAGGATGCACTCAACATTGCACTAACTGAAGATCCTGCACAACATATTTATGAAAACCAACAAAATGCATTAATGGCAATGGGAAAAGCTAGCGCGACGCTTGCAGACCCCATGATAAAGTTGGGAATGGCTAATGTACCTAGCGATAGTTTTTCATTAGACAAGGATCCCATGACCCAGCTTAGTTTCGGCTTATCACAGCAGTTTAGTCGTGGTCAGTCCCGTAGTATTAGGCAAAAAGGGTTCAACCTACAGTCCCAAGCTAGCGCATATCAAGCACAAGAAAGGCGTCTATTAGTCAGTAAAACAGTGCGTGAATTGTGGCTTAATATTCTTCTTATTGAAAAATCTATGCGCTTAGTTTCTGAAAGTAGAGTGTTGTTTAGTAGCTTTTATGATGATCTCTCTGCACAGTTTTCTCTAGGTCTTGCTGAAAATGAAGATCTAATTAGTGCAGAGATTGAGCTTGGGCAATTCGATGAAAAAATTGCCAAACTTACGCAACAGTCATCGGCATTACGTAGATTATTAAGTGAGTGGATAGGTGAGCGCGCTTATCAGCCACTCACCATTGATTTACCAAAATGGAGTGAAACAATTGCGTATGTTAATAATAATGATGTGGTTAATGAACAACATTATGAATTGCTGACCGAGCATCCTAAAGCAAAAGCATTTAAGCAAAGTGTGTTAGTCGCACAGAGTAATATTAATCTTGCTGAACAAGATTATCAGCCCAGTTTTAAAGTTGAACTAGGTTACGGGAAACGTTTCTCTAAGATGGATAATGGCGAGTCTAGATCTGACCTGCTAAGCGGTTTTGTTTCCATGGATATCCCACTGTTTACTGATCAGCGTCAAGACCAAAAAATGATTGCTGCACAGCATAGCAAAGGACAAAAGCAAGCTGAATATAGACTCTTGCTTCGCCAATTAAATGCGCAGTTAAGCGCTGAAATTGTTAACTACCATCAATTAGTCGCACGACAAATGCGATACAAACAAAGCTTGCTTAAACAAGCAAAACTGCACTCTCAGTTACTAGAGCAAAGCTACCAATCGAATACACGACCATTCAAAGAGGTGATTCAGGCTTATATCCATGAATTAAACCTTTCGCTTGAGTATCAGCAACTCTATTTCGATGGTTTAAAAAGTCTTGCGACCATCCGTTATTTCCAGGGACTTTAAGGAAAAAATAATGCGTTATTTATTAATATTATTGGCAGGCATCACTATCGGTATGCTTAGCAGCCAATCACCAAAAATCAGTTCACTTTTTAATTCACAGCAGCCATTAGAAGCGAGTGAAGAGCCACAAGTATTGTATTGGGTTGCGCCGATGGATGCTAATTATCGTCGAGACAAACCGGGTAAATCGCCCATGGGAATGGATTTAGTACCGGTTTACGAAACGCCCGATAACGAACCTAAAATACTGTATTGGGTTGCGCCAATGGATGCCAATTATCGTCGTGATAAACCGGGTAAATCGCCAATGGGAATGGATTTAGTGCCGGTTTATGAAACTAACCAAGAAGATGAGGCGGGGCTGGTCACGATATCCCCAGCCGTTGAAAACAATTTAGGGGTACGCACAACTGAAGTGGTTAAAGGTGATTTTAATATTGCGATTAATAGCTTAGGAACCGTGCAAGCCAATGAAGATGCATTGTGGCAGATTAATAGTCGCGTTTCTGGTTGGGTTGAAAAACTGTATGTGAAATCGGTCGGTACGCAAGTGCAAAAGGGCGATAAACTGTACGCCCTGTATTCGCCAGAATTAGTAAAAGCACAGGAGTCGCTATTTAATGCGATTAAACTCAATCGTAAGGTATTAGTACAATCTTCAAAAGAGCGTTTACGTGCATTAGGGGTGAGTAATCAACAGATTAAACAGGTTGTTAAGACTAATAAAGTGCAACAAAAAATTATTATTTATGCACCACAAAAAGGCACAATATCGCAATTATTGGTTAATGAAGGGGCTTATATTTCACCATCAACGACAGTGGTCAAAGCGGTAAATCTTGATACGGTTTGGGTTGATGTAGAAGTATTTGCAGCGAAAGTATCTTTAGTGAAATTAGGTGATTTAGCGACCATGACCTTGGATTATTTTCCTGGTAAGGAGTGGCAGGGCAAGGTGGATTTTATCTACCCCGAAATGAGTCCTAATAACCGAACATTACGTGTGCGCCTGCAATTTGATAACCCCACTGCACAACTTAAACCTAATATGTTTTCCTCAGTAACCTTAACCTCAAAAATGGATCAGCAACGAGTGCAGATTCCACGTGAAGCAGTTATTTACGCAGGAAATATGAACCGCGTTGTTTTAGCTTTAGGAGAAGGGAAATATCGCTCCGTATTGGTAAAGGTTGGTTTAGAAAATCAACATTCAGTAGAAATTTTATCTGGCCTTGAAGTGGGGCAAAAAATAGTCACTTCAGCGCAGTTCTTATTGGATAGTGAGTCAAGTATTAGTGCTGATTTTGAACGCATGTTAGAGCGTCAAGAGCTACAAATGCTACCTGCTTATGATCCAACAAAAGAGGACGAAGATTTAGATTGGCTTGATTTTGGTATGTTAAACGCACCTATCAAAGAGGTGATTTTATGATTGCACACATAATAAATTGGTCGATTAAAAATCGTATACTGGTATTGCTTATTACCCTTGCCATTGTTGTATATGGGCTATTCGCTATTCAAAAAACACCGATTGATGCAATTCCCGATCTTTCGGATGTACAGGTGATTATTAAAACAACTTACCCCGGACAAGCGCCACAGGTTGTTGAAGATCAAGTTACTTACCCATTAACCACCGCGATGTTGAGTGTACCTGGTGCGAAAACAGTGCGTGGTTTCTCTTTCTTTGGCGATTCCTACGTATATATCATTTTTGATGATGATACCGATATGTACTGGGCACGTTCACGTGTACTTGAATATTTATCGCAGGTAGCGCCTAACTTACCGCCTCAGGCGCGCTCTGCACTGGGCCCTGATGCAACAGGTGTTGGCTGGATTTTTAGTTATGCCCTAGTGGATAAAAGTGGCAAGTACGACTTGAGCGAACTGCGCAGTTTACAAGACTGGTTTTTAAAATTTGAATTACAAACGGTAGCAGGCGTGTCAGAAGTGGCGACTGTTGGTGGCATGGTAAAACAGTATCAAGTACGTGTTGATCCAAACAAACTGCGTGCCTACAACTTGTCACTGAATCAGATTAGTAGTGCCATTAAAAATGGTAATCAAGAATCGGGCGCAAGTGTGCTAGAGATGGGCGAAGCTGAATACATGGTACGTACTTCCGGTTATCTTTCGTCGATTGAGGATTTAGCCTCCATTCCGCTACAGGTAAATGATAAAGGAACGCCACTGCTATTAAAAGATGTTGCCGAGATTCGGTTAGGGCCACAAATGCGTCGTGGTATTACGGAACTTAATGGTGAAGGAGAAGTGGTCAGTGGCATCATTGTGATGCGCTTTGGCGAGAATGCGCAGGGAGTAATTGCTGCGGTAAAAGCAAAGCTGAATGAATTGCAAAAAAGCCTGCCTGACGGGGTTGAAATCATACCGACTTATGATCGTTCTGAATTGATTAATGACGCCGTTGATAACCTCTACGATAAATTAGTCGAAGAGTTTATCGTGGTTATTTTAGTCTGTGCCGCTTTTCTGTTTCATTTCCGTTCTTCGCTGGTGGTATTACTGAGTTTACCTGTGGGTATTTTTGTGGCGTTTATCATCATGTATTGGCAGGGCATAAACGCCAACATCATGTCGCTCGGTGGCATTGCAATCGCAATTGGTGCGATGGTAGATGGTGCAATCGTGATGATTGAAAATGTGCATAAGCACATGGAGAAAACTCCTTTAAGCGATAAAAATCGTTGGCAGGTGATTGCCAAAGCAGCTAGTGAAGTGGGGCCTGCGTTGTTTTTCTCACTGCTTATTATCACCTTTAGCTTTTTACCCGTTTTTGCATTAGAGGGGCAATCTGGCAAGATGTTTTCGCCACTCGCCTTTACTAAAACCTATGCAATGGCAGCTTCTGCAGGATTAGCGATCACCCTGATTCCGGTATTAATGGGGTATTTTATTCGTGGAAAGGTGCTTGCCGAGCATAAAAACCCACTCAATCGTTTAGTGATTGCTATCTATAGACCTTTTTTAACTTTTAGCCTGCGTTTTCCAAAGTTGTTAATTGGCTTTGCACTGGTGCTACTAGTGATTGGTTTTTATCCGGTCAATAAAATTGGTAGTGAGTTTATTCCGCCTTTAGATGAAGGTGATCTGATGTATATGCCAACCACTTATCCCGGTATCTCAATCGGTAAGGCGCGTCAGTTATTACAGCAGACCAATAAGCTGATCAAAACAGTGCCGGAGGTAAAAACTGTATGGGGAAAAATTGGTCGCGCTGAAACAGCAACCGATCCGGCGCCATTGACCATGATCGAAACGGTGATTCAGTTCAAACCTGAAAATGAATGGCGCGCTGGCATGACCCAAGAAAAGTTAAAACAGGAACTAGACAGTTTAATCCAATTTCCTGGCTTAACTAATGCTTGGGTGATGCCGATTAAAACACGTATCGATATGCTGGCAACGGGTATTAAAACCCCTATCGGTATTAAAATTGCGGGGGCTGATTTAAACGAAATTGAAAAAATTGGCAAACAGGTTGAGCAAATTCTAAAGCAGGTAGAGGGCACCGCATCGGTTTATGCTGAACGCGTGAGTGGCGGACGTTATGTCAAAGTGGATATAAAGCGTGAAAAAGCTGCGCGTTACGGCCTGAATATTGCTGAAATTCAGCAATTAGTCGCAGTGGCAATTGGCGGGCAAAATATCACTGAAACCATCGAAGGATTAGAGCGTTACCCAGTCAATTTACGTTATCCAAATGATTACCGTGACTCTATCAATACCCTTAAATCATTGCCAATTATTACCCCAGCCAAAATGACCATTAGCTTAAATGATGTCGCCGATGTTTATATTGAAGCGGGCGCACCGATGATTAAAACCGAAAATGCGCGTTTAAATGGTTGGATATTTGTGGATATTGAAAATCGAGATTTAGGATCCTATGTGCAAGATGCGCAAGCGATTGTTAATCAGCAATTACAGCTACCAACGGGTTACTCGTTAGTGTGGTCAGGGCAGTATGAATATATGCAAAAGGCAAATGAGCGCTTGGCAAAAGTGATTCCTGCCACCATTTCAATCATCATTATTTTGCTCTATTTAGCTTTTAGACGAGTAGGGGAAGTCTTACTGATTTTATCGACCCTGCCCTTTGCGTTAATGGGCGGTATTTGGCTGATGTTTGCCCTTAGTTTTAACTTCTCAATTGCAGTTGGTGTCGGTTTTATCGCCCTTGCTGGCGTGTCTATTGAGATAGGTGTGATCATGTTGCTCTACCTTAATCAATCATTTGAGGCGAAAAAGCAACAACGTTTGGTTCTCTTTAATGTCGATGATCTGCGTGATGCCGTGATGGAGGGCGCGGGTTTACGCGTTCGTCCGGTGATGATGACAGTGGCAACCGTAGTGATTGGTTTAGTGCCAATTATGTTTGCTACAGGAACTGGTTCAGAGGTGATGCAACGCATTGCAACACCAATGGTAGGAGGAATGGTCAGCGCGGTTATTTTAACCTTGTTAATTTTACCTGCGGTTTACTTTCAATGGAAAAAATTCAGTTTACGGAAACAACTTGCTGTGACGCAATCAGTCGCTCAATAATTTATTCATATACTTTAAAGGAAATAAAAAATGAATGTTAAAAGAACCAAAATTGCACTGCTACTTAGTAGTACACTTTTTTTATCACTGCCGATGAGCTCAGCCTTTGCGCATGAGGCACACTGTGAAATAAAAGAAACCCAGTTGGGCGAAACGATGAAGCACTTAAAAAGTGAATTACGCGCTTACGTCAAAGGTTTTAAAAAAGGTGATCAAGAGAAAATGCAACAGCACCTTAATGAGCTGTTGTTACTCAGTGAGAAAGCAATTCAGTTTACGCCAGTGAAAATAGCACAAATGGATCATGAAGATATGAAAGGTAAAGGCGTGCCAGAAATGGACCATTCAAAAATGAATCATGGTGAAATGAAAAGTAAAGCTATGCCTGAGATGGATCATTCGAAAATGGATCATGGTGAAATGAAAGGTAAAGCTATGCCTGAGATGGATCATTCGAAAATGGATCATGGTGATATGGACAGTAAAAAGCATGATATGACTAACATGCCAAACATGGAGGGGATGAGTGCCACGCAACACCACCAACACATGAAATATATGCAAGGAATGGAAAAATTACAGGAATTGTTTAAAGCCCTGAACCTAGCCAAAGATGAAGCTGAAATAAAAGCGATTTTAGGTAAAATAAAAGCGCACAGTAAAAAAAGTCACCAGCAGTTTCGACAGGATTGTTAATACTATGCTGCTTGCTCACTTTTCATCTTGAAATATCATAGGTATAGTGCATTTTTGTAACTCAAATGGATGAGATAAAATGAACAAATTTGCACTAATCACAATGGCAAGCTTATTTTTTACTGGGCAAAGTATGGCCGTTGATTTTGTTAAGTTAAATGAATCAGTTGATAAAGAGAAGGCCGCTGCCTCAGTGGATACCGATAAGTTACAAGAATCGGTGAAAGGCGATGAGATTGATTATAAAAAAGCCTATGACTCTGTCGATAAAGAGAAAGCCGATAAAGCGATTGATAAAAAGAAAGCTACCGAAGCGTTGTTTTCTGAGTAATTGCTGACATAAACTGCTGGCAGAGGATATCTGCCTTTTTTGAAAAAACATATCAGTCCATTTCTAAATTGTAGTATCACTTTTCCCCGACTATTTTCAATAAATTTTCATTTAATTCCATGATTTATAAAGGGTTATTTTTCTCTTTGTTATGCTATTAATTAAAATGTAGCGTTATCTCTCATATTTGCGTTACGAAAGACTTTTCTTAAAATAATCTGCCTGTTCTTAAAACTGTTATGTAAATTACGCCTATATTTTATATTTATATGTTTTTTACTTGCCTGTCTATTTGGCTAGGCTAAACAGCTAAGTAAGTAAAATCAGCAAATGGTTGAGGTGGGTAATGCATGTTCTCTCGAATTAATCATGTTCCTAAAATTTTGTTAATAGATGATGACTCTGAGCAAATAAAAATATTAAACCAAGCACTTAATGAACTCGGAGACGTTTTTTTTGAACAGGACTCTTTAAATGCTTTCAATATGGCGATGAGTTGCAACCCTGATCTTATTTTATTAGATATAGAGATGCCTAGTTTAAATGGCTATCAGGTTTTAGAACAGTTGAAAGCAAATGAAAAAACCTGTCAAATTCCAGTTATTTTCATTACTGCACACAGCGAAGTAGAGCACCAATTGTATTGTTTAGCCAACGGCGCAGTTGATTTCATTGCTAAACCTCTGCATCCAGAAGTGGTTGTAGCGCGTGTTAATACCCAATTACTCGCACGTGAAAGAGAAAAGCAATTAATTGAGTGGTCGCAGCATGCAAAAACGACTTTGGATTGTATCGGTGATGGGGTCATTACCACCGACAAACTTGGAATCGTCACCTTTATTAATCCCGCTGCAGAACTCATTATTGGTGTGACAAACAATAATGCTATTGGGCATGCTATAGAGCAGATCATGCCGTTAAGGGGTCTTAATGATACCTTGCCACAAATTAATCCTATTCGACTTGCTATTGCAGATAGTAGAGCTACATGTAAATCTTTTAATTACCAAGTAATGAAAAAAAATGGCCTGTGGATCACCATTGAAAATAATGCAGCGCCATTGATATCCAAAGCTGGCAATGTCAATGGTGCTGTTATTGTATTTGACGATATTGATGAGATGCATGCAACGGCAATTAAAATTTCGCATAGTTTACATTACGATGAGTTAACCAACTTACCTAACCGTTTTATGTTTATGGAAAGGCTCGATGCAGAGATCGCGCGTTGTGCATCAAGCAAACATAAGCTTGGCCTGATTATGTTTGATATTGATCGTTTCAAATTGATTAATGAAGAGTTTGGTTTTGAATTTGGCGACCTTGTCCTTAAAAGAATTGCGCAATCATTACAATCAATGCTGAGCAAAAATGAAATACTGAGTCGCCATAATGCTGATGCTTTTATGGTGTTACAGCCCGGATTTGAACAACCGAGTGATCTCGCTAATTTAGCCATAACAATTAAAAAACACCTGTTAACCTGTTCAGACATTCCATCTGAAATCAATAATTTGTCCATGAGTATTGGGTTAAGTATCTACCCTGATGACGCATTAGATGGACAGTCATTAATGCTCCACGCAGATGCCGCATTGCACCGTGCTAAAGCGGATCCTAGCCATGAAGGTTGCTGCTTTTATTCTGAAGAGATGGAGCTTGTTAATATTTCACGTCGACAGCGCTATATGCAACTGAAAAAGGCGATGACTGATAGCAATATCGTTGCGTTGTATCAGCCGATTGTGGATGCCAAAAGCGGGCAATTAAAAGCAGTCGAAGCACTGATGCGTATTAGAGGTGACGATGGCTCGCTTATTGCCCCAAGTGAATTTATTCCTCTCGCCGAGGAAACACGCTTAATCATCCCATTAGGAAAAGCAATGATCGAACTGGCGCTAACGCAATTAAACGCGTGGTCAAAGCAAGGCTTAACCATACGTATGTGCCTGAACATCTCGCCAGTGCAATTTAAGGATCCTAAGTTTATCGCTTTTTTAATCAACGCCATTGAACAACACGGTATTAGCTCAAGCTTGATTGAGCTTGAAGTGACCGAAAGTATGATGCTTGAAGACCAACAGAAACTGATTGATGATCTACAACTGTTGCGTTCAATGGGAGTCAGCATCTCAATTGATGATTTTGGTACAGGTTTTTCGTGCTTAAGTTATCTCAATTCATTGCCCGTTGATGTCTTAAAGATCGATAAATCTTTTGTTGCATTACTGAGTGCTGAGCAGCCCAGTGACATATTGGTGAAAACCATTGCTACTTTGGCGCAGAGCATGAATTTTAATTCTGTCGCAGAAGGGGTCGAATCGATCGAACAAGCTTGCTTGCTCAATCAGCTAGGCGTGACTTTTTTGCAAGGTTACTTATTTTCTTGTCCGGTTGTGGCAAATGAGATTAAAGGCCACTATAAAGTATGAAAATGAAAAAGCTTGGGAAAAATGGGTTTTTAGGTTGCTGGTTGGTCAGCTTGTTGGGTGTGTTGATGACTTTAACGTTGGCATGGGCCGCGCATTATCATAATCAATATAGGATCAAGCAATACACTGCGGGTCTTGCTGAAAAGACAGAGATGCTTATTGCAAGCCGTTTTCAACATTACGAATATGGGTTGGCGGCAGCCAGAGCGATGATTGTTGCAGTAGGAGGGGATAAACTTACACGCCAGCAATTTAAAACTTATAGCCAAAGTCGAAAGCTAGACAAAGAGTTCCCCGGTTCACTTGGTTTTGGGTTTATCCGCCGAGTGCCGGTTGCGCAAGAGGTACTATTTATTGAGCAAGCTCGCGCTGATGATGCGCCTAATTTTAGCATTCGTTCATTATCACCTCATGATGAAGATCGTTTTGTTATTCAGTATATCTACCCCGTCGAGCAAAATAGCCAGGCTGTTGGGCTTGATATTGGTTCAGAAAGCAATCGTCGAGCTGCCGCTTTAAGTGCAGCGCGTCATGACAGACCGTTTCTGACTGCGCCAATTACTTTAGTTCAAGCTGATAGAAAACCACGTAAAGGTGCTTTAGCATTGTTGCCTATCTATGCTGATGGGGTGAAGCTTGAAACCAATGAAGCCAGAGAGAATGCAGTTATCGGTTGGTCATATACGCCTTTGATTATTGATGATGTATTATCACATCTTGAGGATTTAACGGATCATGCTTTTGTTTCTTTAACCAATAAAACTGAGACAAGCCCTTTTTATAAAAGTACTGTGGATAGAAGGAATTCTGATCCTAAAAATAGCCTCGAATATCCCATTTTTGTATTAGGCCAGCATTGGAAAATGCAAATATCTCCTTCCTTAACATCTATAAAGCATCAGCAACCATGGAATATTAGCTTCATTATTATTTTGGGGCTATTGCTCACTACTAGCGTACTTTATGTCATTAATTTGTTACGATTTTCTGAACGAGCGGATAATGAAAATAGGTTAACCGAACAGGTTTATAAAGTTGGTTTTGACAGTCTTGCTTTTTTTATTAAAACGCCTCAAGTTAAGCGTGTTTTTTTATTTATTGCGGTGCTTCTATTTCTAATAGGCGTCTTGATTTGTGGTTTGCTGGTGAATAACCATATAAATGAGCTAAAGCATACTCTTCGTAAATCCAATGACTTCGCACACTCCAAGCTACAAGCAGTGTCGGAACAATACAAAAAAGATGTGTTGTTTCTCGCTAAAGCATCTCCACTTCTTGAGTTAAAGAGCTTACAGGATGATATACAGACTCGTGGCACCAATGTGGATATGATGCAATTACAAGAAAAATATGATCGAATTAGCAATATTTTTAAAGCATATATGTTGGCAAATACAAACGTATATCAAGTACGTTTGATTGGGGCGCATGATGACTGGCAAGAGCGAGTTAAGGTACAACGTATAAAAGGTGTCCCTACTGAGTTCAAACAAGATGCGTTGCAATCGAAACAACATGAAACTTATATTGCGCAAACTCTTCAGGTGGGTAGCCAAAATATTTTTATGTCAGCAATAAACTTGAATCGTGAATTTGGAAAAATTGAGCAGCCTCATCGTCCTGTTTGGCGTTTCTCTATGCCACTATTTCATGCTGATGGTCGCCCCTTTGCTATCATTGTTATTAATATAAATGCCGATACGCTATTAAAGTCGTTAGTAATAGATACTGTTGAAGTAGGCGAGCTTTATGTGACCAATGATGAAAGTGATTATTTACTGCAGCCAAATTTGTCGAAAACATTTACTTTTCAATATGGCGAGTACCATCGTTGGAAAGATGAATTTAAGCTTGAAACATGGTTTGGAAACTCGAACCTATTTGAATTAGTTGCTTACACACATCCATTAAACGATATCTTCGCCATTGAAAGTCAATTCTTATTGGGAGGTGGTATCAACGAGCGGTGGTTGAACTTATATAACACTAGCTCTCAGGTGGCACTTTTCTCTCAAATAGCCGTGAAAATTACAATATTGTGTTTGTTTTTATTGTTACTGTTTATTGTCGCGTTCACTATTCACTATGGATTATGGTTGACTCAAATATTGCGTAATAGGGAGATGCTAAATTCACAGAAAGAGGCACAGCAAGAAAAAGAGAGACTTCGTTTTAAAGGGTTATTAGAGTCATCTCCAGATGTAACTATTGTGATTAATGAAGCTGGTAATATTCAAATGGTTAATGCACAAGCTGTGCAAATGTTTGGCTATGAACGCTCAGAAATAGAGGGGAAATCAATCGATAAATTAATCCCTTTGCAACATAGAAAAGAGTATAAACATCTGATAAATCGCTATATGTGCATGCAAGAGGGAAAGTTTATTGCGAATAAAAGGGAGGTGATAGCACTTAGATCGGATGGCATTGAGATTCCAGTCGAAGTAAGCTTAAGCTCTGTTAATGTGGATGAAAAATTACTGATAACTGCTTCACTTCGCGATATAACACTACGACTTAAAGAGGAAGAAAAACTTAATAAAGCATTGTCTGACGCAAAATTAGCAACTGAGGCTAAAAGTGCATTTTTAGCCAATACTAGTCACGAAATTCGCACCCCGCTGAATGCGATTATCGGTTTGAGCTATTTATTATCAGAAGAGGCGTTGACCGTTGATCAACAGCAACTTGTATCGAAGATTGAATTATCTGGAAAATCTTTACTCGGTATCGTTAATGATGTCTTAGACCTTGCAAAAATTGAAGCCAATGAGATGCCACTTGAGCAAGAACCATTTGATTTAAGTGACTTTATTGAAGAGGTATGCAGTATATTCGCGGTGCAGGCAGAAGCAAAAAATATTACCTTTAATGTGCAATTATCCCCTGATCTGCCTGATTGGGTAGCAGCAGATATTACTAGATTACGTCAAATCTTGGTCAACTTGCTGAGCAATGCACTTAAATTTACTGAACAGGGAACTATCCATTTTAACGCTGAAGTGATTAGCAATAAGCTTGCTTTATATCCCGATAAAAAAATAGTGCGGATATCGGTGACTGATACTGGCATCGGCATATCAGAAGAAGCAAAAACACGTTTATTTAAACCCTTTAACCAGTCTGACTCTTCGACTGCACGCCGCTTCGGTGGCACAGGAATTGGCCTGTCGATCGTACACCAGTTGGTGGAATTGATGGAGGGAAAAATAGGCCTTGAAAGTGAGCATGGAGTAGGCAGTAAATTTTCGGTAGAGTTACCTCTTACGGTGCCCACTGAAGATCAAATCGTGGCTATAGATAACCTCAAACAAACGTTATTTGTGATCATTGCTGAGGACGACCCTAGCGATGCAAATCAGTTGCAGAAGATAGTACAATCGCTAGGCTGGCGTGCGCAGCTAGTCAGTAATGGCAGTGAGATGGTGGATGTTTATATACAAAGAAGAGAAAAAAATTTACGTCCACCCGATGCACTGATTGTAGATTGGAAAATGCCTGTTATGGATGGCATACATGCACTTAGTAAACTTTCCAGTATTATCGGGCGTGAAAATTTGCCAGCGGTATTGATGATATCTTCTTCTGAGAAAGAAGATATCGTAGCCAATGATAAAGATAAATTAATTAATCATTATCTTGCTAAACCGGTTAATGCGTCATCCTTGTTTAATGTAGTCAATGAGGTTGTGACGTTACATACGGGCAATTCACAACGTGTACTCCAATCTTCACGCACTGATGCAGTAAAAGCTAAATGGTTACCTAATATACATATTCTTGTGGTTGATGATCGCCCTATAAATCTCACCGTTATCAGTAATATATTGCAGCACAATGGAGCTGTAGTCGATACCGCGAATAGTGGCGAAGAGGCATTAACCCTGTTAGCCGATAAGACTAATGACTTTGATGCGGTATTGATGGATATACAGATGCCGGGAATAGATGGTCTTGAAGCTACAAGACAAGTGAGAAATGAGCTTGGCTTATCGAAGTTACCTATCATTGCATTAACCGCTGGTGCATTAGTGGAAGAAAAAAATCGCGCGTTGGCTGCCGGAATGGATGACTTTTTAACAAAACCGGTCAACCCGACAAAAATAATTAACGTACTGCGCAATGCAATAGAGAAATATCGTGATAAAGAGATTCCAATTGCCTCACTCAAGTTAGTGCAGTCAGAAGAAGGAGATTTTCCTACTATTACTGGGTTGAATATTGATAAGGCAAAACAGATCATGCAAGGAGATAAAGAGCTTTTCTTGAAAGCCTTGGCCAGCATGTTAGCTGATTACGAAAACCTTGCTTCGCCAATTGAAAATCCGAATTCATCAAAAGAACGCCTGACACTTGCATCGCAAATGCATAAGCTAAGAAGCGTTTCAGGCATGTTGGGGGCAGAGGAAATATATCAACTGGCAACCCAAGCAGAACAACTATTACATAGCGAAGATGAGCCTGTAGGGCATTTGTTAATACCAATACGACATGAATTTAAAGCATTGCAACAAGCGAGTGAAACGCTATTAGCTAGTTGGAAAGAAGCGAAAAAAGAGGCGTTAAGCAATACAAATAATGCGCCAGACCTACAACCTGAAACGCTTAAAAACATACTAACTTTACTTGAAGAACAAGATATGAGCGCGTTAGCTGAGCTTGAATTACATAGTGCTTCATTGCGAAAGTCACTCGGCGGTGAAGACTTTGAAAGACTTCAAACCAGTTTAGATCACCTTAATTTTGGTGAAGCGGTGGTGCTTCTTGCACCTCTTAATAAAACCATAGGATAACGCCATATTATGATAGCAATACATGATGAATTGGCTGATATTTTGATTATTGATGATGATCCCTCTGTCATTATCACTTTAAATAAAGTATTAAATAAAATTGGGCGTATACGCTTTGCTGCTGATGCTAAGCAAGCTTTTGCAATGATATCAGGTCGCCATCCAGACTTAATTCTGTTGGATGTTGAGTTGCCAGATATGCGAGGTTTAGAAGTGTGTACGCTACTAAAAAGTAATGCTGAGATGCAAAATATTCCGGTGTTATTCATTACCAGTAATATAGAAGTGGGCTTTGAAGAAAAAGTCTTTGATGTTGGTGGTGCTGATTATATCACTAAACCCCTTAACCCCCGTGTTGTGGCTGCCCGTGTTAATACGCACCTTAATTATCAGCGCGCTATTGGTTTACTTGAAAATTTAGCCCATAAAGATAGTTTGACAGGACTTGATAATCGACGCAGTTTCGATGAGCAATTAGCGATTGAATTTAAACGAAGCCGTCGTGAGAATACGCCTTTGACGATTGTGATGATCGATATCGATCAGTTCAAAAAGTACAATGATCATTTTGGTCATGTAGAAGGGGATATGTGTTTAAAAAATATCGCGTCGATATTAATGCAAACGGCGAGGCGACCGACTGATTTTGTGGCCCGCTATGGTGGTGAAGAATTCGCCTTTATTTTTCCTGATACTGATCAACAAGGCGCTCAGGTTTTGCTCTCGCAATTGTTAAAAAATATTGAAAATGTAGGCATAGTACATTCACCAGAAGCACAATATGGACACGTGACTATTTCGATTGGTTACAGTACATACTTGCCTGATCAAGCAAAGAAAAAAAACTCAGTGGATTGGAAAGTCGTTAATGTTGCTGACCAGGCGCTTTATCAATCTAAGCAAAATGGTCGTAACCAGATGAGTTATGAATCATCCTATTAAACCGGATAATTTTTGTGATAAGAGTTTATTTAAACGAGCATTCAACGACTTCGAAATATTATCATACCAATTCCGCCCAAATAGTGAACAAATATTACGTAGGAAAAAGCAGTTAGTTCAAGGCGAAAATTGATTTAAATGGTTGTTCCCTTTACGAAATTTTTAACGCTGAAATAGCTTCTTTTAACTAGTAAGATTGATCAGTTATTTAGTGGATTTGGTATTAATACATTAAAAAGAGGAAAGTGAGGGCGAGGAATATAGAAAAATCGTATCTAGCCAGAAGAGAAGATACGATTTTTAATCGGTTATATTATTTTAGATATTAGAAACGGTGGCTATATTGAACTGCGACTAAAATAGCATTAGCGTGCGTTGTTCCTGTGATACGAGATACTTCTACCTTATTCATTTCAGTTGTTTCTGTAACTGACACATCTTGTCCAAGTAGGTAAGTTGCACCGACATCTAAGCTTGAATCGTTACTAAAGTGATACGAGAAGCCTGCAGAGAACCATTGTCTGTCTGAGTCTGGCACAGAAATCGAGGTGACCTTATCTTGCGCACTTTGGTCATACATGTAACCTGCGCGAAGCGTCCAGTTATTACTTAAGTAGTAAGTGCCACCTAATGAGAAGTGCATCGCATCTTTCCACTGGTACTCATTAATGGTGCCAAAGGCTTTTGAATCAAGCGTATCAAAAGCAGACCAACCTATCCATTGAACACTGTAGTGCACTGCGAAAAGTGAATCGGTCAGGCGATGATAACCAGAAAACTCAGCCATATCGGGTAGTGGCATATAGAGCGTGTCGTCTTTTGATGTATTTCCACCGAATGATATATCGCCTTTCGCTTCTAGCTCTGGGCTGTAGTGATATGAGAGCCCGAATCGATTATTTTCATCGAGTTCAAATACTGTCCCTAAATTAAAGCCGAGGCCAAACCCTGATGCATCAGCATTCAAAGCCTCTTGAGACTGGATAACTTGGCCGTTTATTGGGCTATAAACTTTTACTTCACGCTCGAGCTTACCTTGGCCATAAATAATATCTAGGCCACCACCAACACTCCATTGCTTATTGATACGATATGAAGCAGCTAAACCAAGGTTAATGCTTTTTACATCAGTTAAACCACCATATTCAGAGCCAACAAAACTGTCATCAAATTCAGTTTTGGTACCAAAGTTTGAATAAAGGTTGGCCCCCACTGCAAACTGCTCGCTGATAGGGACGATAAGGTGTATGTTTGGTGCGAGAGAGGTATCCCCTGCATCGCTGTAATTAGAGTCGTCACTATAGCCAACACCTGGTGCAATTAAATGTTGTTGCTGATAGCTTGCATTACTCACATCGATCTCTGTTGCTATTACATTAAGACCTAGCGATAACTCTGTTTGTTCAAAGAGCGCCATAGCTGCAGCATTTCTTGCCATTACTGAGGCGTTATCAGCAATCACCGCATCACCAGCAAAGGCACGTCCAAGGCCAGTTGCGGATTGTGCATTTAACTGAAAACCGGCGGCATTAACTTGCAGTGCACTGAAAAATAAAGCGCTTGCGATAAGTGATTTTTTGAATGTTATTTTATGAGGCATGGGGTTATCCGTAACAATTGATTTAATTTTGCTGAAGTGTACGACAAAAAATGAGATAACCCACAAAAATAGTCAACCTTTTGACTGTTTTTTTGAACTTGGGGCTATCTCTTTGCCGGTTTACTGCTTTCTGAAGCTTATGATTAACACTGCGACGATTGCTAAAACAAAGCAGTACCAAGCATTGGTAACCGCTGCTAAAGGAGAGATAGCGAAAATAGAGGCCGCCAGTAAGGCTTGGGCACCGTAGGGTAAAATGCCTTGCATTACACAGGAGAAGATATCTAATAAACTCGCTGAACGTTTCGCTTCAATCCCCTCTTTTTTTGCCAGCTCTTTGGCAATGTTACCTGTGACAATAATCGAAACAGTATTGTTCGCAACACAGCTATTGGTTAATGAAACCAGTGAAGCAATACCGATTTCAGTAACACGTTTACTCTGTTTATTTGAAAAGCGCTGGATAACGGCTTCAATTTTTTGGCTGATAAACGCTAGACCGCCTCGTTGTTGCATAAGGGCTGCTAACCCGCCGACAAGCATCGATAGAATAAAGATCTCTTGCATGTTTTTAAAACCATCAAAAATATCATTAGCAAAGCGAGAAACGGAGTAATCAATAGTCATAAAACCAGTAAACCCAGCTAATAAAATACCTACGGTTAATACCACAAAAACATTTAAGCCTGAGACTGCTAAGACTAAAATAGTTAAGTATGGCAATACTTTAAAGAAGTCTACCTCTTGTGCTGCAAGCTCAACACTTCCTTGACCTACAACGATTAAAATAATCAAAGTGATGATGGCCGCAGGTAATGCAAATATTAAATTTTCTTTAAACTTATCACGCATATCACAACCCTGTGTGCGGGTTGCCGCAATAGTTGTGTCTGAGATAATGGATAGGTTGTCACCAAACAGTGCACCTGAGATAACCGTACCAGCCATTAATGCTAAATCAATATTGGCTTCTTGAGAAACACCGAGCGCAATCGGTGCTACGGCTGCAATTGTGCCCATTGAGGTTCCCATCGCGGTGGCAATAAACGCTGCAATCAAAAAGAAGCCGGGTAATAATAGATTTGAAGGAATCAATGAAAGTCCAAGTGCAACCGTTGCATCCACGCCACCTGTTGCTTTGGCAACCGCTGCGAATGCGCCAGCTAGCAGGTAGATTAAACACATTGCGATGATGTTTGCGTGGCCAATGCCAGCAATAAAGGTTTCTATTGCATTGTTTAACTTTTCTTTTGAAAGCAGTAGTGCAAGCATGATAGCGGGTAAAATTGCCACTACACTTGGCAGTTGATAAAAGGCAAAATCAACCCCAATATTTTGATAATAAAGCCCCGCACCAATAAATAGTGTTAAAAATAGGAAAAGAGGGGTGAGTGCAATAAAAGAGGGGCTTATTGTGTTTTTTGAGTTTTCACTAGTCACATGATTACCTTTATTAATTGTATTTGTATGATAAAAAAGCAGGCGCTAGTGTACGTTAATTTTTTCACTAGCTATAGTCTCATCAGGATGTTTTTATAAAAAAAGAGCGCTAAAAATAGCGCTCTTTGATAATACTGATTTCATCAAAAAACGATTAATCGATACCTAAGAAACCACCTGTTTGATGAGCCCAAAGTTGTGCATATATGCCTTTACCTTGAATCAACTCTTGATGTGTCCCTTGCTCTAGTACTTTTCCTTTATCCAATACGATCAGTCTGTCCATGGCTGCAATTGTTGATAAACGATGAGCAATAGCAATCACTGTTTTCCCCTGCATCAGTTCATATAAACTCTCTTGAATCGCCGCCTCTACTTCACTGTCGAGTGCAGAAGTCGCTTCATCAAGCACTAAAATTGGCGCATCTTTTAGTAAAACGCGTGAAATAGCAATACGTTGGCGTTGCCCTCCTGAAAGTTTAACGCCACGCTCTCCAACCTGTGCATCATAACCGGTGTTACCTGCGCTGTCGGTTAAGCCCATGATAAATTCGTGTGCTTCTGCTTGTTTACAAGCATTGATCATCTGTGCTTCAGTGGCATCTGGTCGCCCATAAAGAATATTTTCACGAATAGAGCGATGAAGTAGTGATGTGTCCTGTGTCACCATGCCGATTTGAAGGCGTAAACTTTCTTGTTGCACTTCGTTTATTGCTTGGCCATCAATGATGATTTTGCCCTGTTCAACATCATAAAAACGTAATAATAGATTAACCAGTGTGGACTTTCCTGCACCAGAACGTCCGACTAATCCTACTTTTTCTCCCGCTTTAATATTCAGGTCAAGGTTATCGATTACACCTTTGTTTTCTCCATAATGGAAGCTGATGTTATCAAAGTGAAGCGCTCCTTTATTAACCACCAGCGGTTTCGCCTGTGGGTCATCTTCAATAATGTTGGGCTTAGCAAGGGTTCGCATGCCATCGGTTACTGTGCCTATATTTTCAAACAAAGCACTCAGCTCCCACATGATCCAATGTGACATACCGTTTAAACGCAGGGCTAGACTAACTGCGATGGCAATGGCACCAACGGTTATTGCGCTTTGCATCCAAAGGCCAATAGCGAGTGCCGTGATAGCAAAAGCTAATACATAATTACTGATTTGTACGCTGACATTAATACCGGTTGCTAAACGCATTTGCCGATAAACAGTGTCTAAGAATCCTTTCATGCCTTGCTTTGCATAGGCTGACTCTGAATCTGTATGGGCAAATAGTTTGACTGTTGAAATATTAGTGTAGCTATCAACAATGCGCCCGGTCATGGTAGATCGCGCATCTGCTTGTTCGGTCGCAACCTTACGCAGTCGGGGAATAAAGTAATATTGTAAAGCGATATAAATAACCAGCCACACCAACATAGGGATTGCTAAACGATAATCGGCTTGCGCGACCATGGTTACCATGGAGATGAAATATACTAGGACGTAAACCATTACGTTAAGTAATTTCATGACCGTTTCGCGCACTGCAAGGGCTGTTTGCATTACTTTAGTTGCGATGCGCCCTGCAAAATCATCTTGATAAAATGAGACACTTTGCTTAAGTAGGTAACGGTGTGCAAACCAACGAATAGACATTGGGTAATTGCCTAATAATACCTGATGCACGATAAGTGAATGCAGTAGCGTTAATACTGGAATCAAAACTAATACAATTAACGACATGCTGAGTAATTTCAGTCCCTCATCTTGCAATAGGGTTTCTGGATTTTTAGTGATTAACCAATCTACTAATTGCCCCATAAAACCAAACAGTGAAACCTCTAAAATAGCTAATAGAGAGGTTAAAATTGTCATTATTGTTAAAGCGACCCCATAACCTTTGGTGTAATGAAGGCAGAATGCCACCAGTGTCCCCGGTGGTTGGGTTGGCTCTGTATCATTTAATGCAGGCACTAAATTTTCAAAGTATTTAAAAATTCTTAGCATCGGGTTTCCTAGTAGAATAGAAATTAGAGCGGTTAATATAATGGGTTACAGAAACAAAACAACCATTTATATAAGCGGACATAAATAAACTATAGTGTTGCTAGGGGCTGTTGAGCAAAAATCAAACGCTAAAGATTAACTGCCCGCAGAAAATTAAGTGTCTCTTGATAAATGGTACGTGATAAAGCGAGGACTTTTTGGGGGACAGTGTGCATTAACTTAAGTAGGGCGATACGATGAACAATACAAATATGTCATGGCTTAATGGTTTGCCAAAAGTAGAGTTACATTTACATTTAGAAGGAAGTTTAGAGCCTGAGTTAATGTTTTCATTAGCCAAAAGAAATCGTGTTGGTATCCCCTTTGATTCAATACAAGCGGTTAAGGAGGCTTATCAATTTAATAACTTACAGGATTTTTTGGATATCTATTATCAAGGTGCCAATGTTTTATTGGTTGAGCAGGACTTTTATGATTTAACGTGGGCTTACTTACTTAAATGTAAGGAGCAAAATGTCATTCATGTCGAACCATTTTTTGATCCGCAAACTCATACCGAACGAGGGGTTGCTTTTAAAACCGTTATTAATGGTATCACGCGAGCGCTAGATGACGGGGCAAGTAAACTCGCTATTAGTAGTGAATTGATACTCTGTTTCTTACGCCATTTACCACAAAGTAGTGCTTTTAGTACTTTAGAGCAGGCGATGCCATTCCTTGATCAAATTAAGGCTGTTGGCTTAGATAGTTCTGAGTTGGGGAATCCGCCAGAAAAATTTAGCGAGGTCTTTTCTCGGGCTCGTGAGTTAGGTTTATTAACAGTTGCACATGCAGGGGAGGAGGGGCCTGCAGAATTTATCGCTACAGCAATTGATGATTTACAAGTATCGCGTATTGACCATGGCGTTAACGCTTTTCATGATGAAGCACTACTGCAACGTTTAATCACAACGCAGATGCCATTAACGGTTTGCCCACTTTCTAATACTAAATTAAAGGTTTTTGACAACATGGCCGAGCATACGATTTTAAAAATGCTAGAGCGTGGTGTCTGTGTAACTGTTAATTCAGATGATCCTGCTTATTTTGGTGGTTATATGACAGAGAATTTTATGGCACTTGTCGAGGCTCTCGACTTATCTCAACAGCAAGCACTAAGATTGGTAGAAAATAGTATTAATGCTAGTTTCGTAAGTGCGCAAGCGAAGAGTAAGATGATGGAAAAACTACAAACCTATCAATAAGTACTACCAAAGTTTAGGTAAAGGTAGTCTTTGCCTAAACTTTCATCGGTACCATAGGCGTAGCCAATATTGATTGGTAGCGAATAGTTGTAGCCGAGTTTAAATTCAATGTTAAGCTGCGCACCTACCCCTGTGATCTGTTTAAAATGACGACCACTGTCCCATGCTGAGCCTGAATCAGCAAAAATAGTCCCAGCAATGTCTCCCATTCCAATCGGTAAAACCTGCCAATTTCGTTCAAAACGGCCCAGCCAAGAATTCAACTCAAGGCGTTGGGTTGCGTAGTGATGTCCGGCTAACGCAATATCATTATAACCACGTATCGCTTGGCTATTTCGATCAAATAAACTCATCTCATTTTTCAAATCATTACCACCGAGTGTATACCGTTTAGCATCATCACTGCTATACCCCGCAGCAAGTCGGGTTAGTAAGGTAATACGGCCGGGAAGATCCCAAGTTCCACGCCATTGGGTTTGATATTTTTGTCCACTAAAATCACTACTAAGAATGTTTTCTTCAAAGGTTAAATCAAAATAATGTCCCCAACCTACCGCAGGAACATTAAGATAATATTGTTGATTATCAAAGGTCATTGCCAAGCCTGTTGTAATCTCTTTAGCCTGTTCTGGAATGGTAAATCGTTGTGCAATTTTATCGGGCTGAGAGTAGAGGCTACTGATACTCAGTGAAATACCTGCATGTAAATTTAATTTATCTTCCCATGCAGAGAGCAAGTGTTTACGTTGTAAAGTATAGGTTTGATTGGTCGTGATTTGGTATTCTGGTAGGCTGGCCAGTAAGCTGGTATTTTTAAATTTGTAATCACGAAAATAACTGGCTGACCAACGGTTATCAT
Organism: Psychromonas sp. psych-6C06; assembly: GCF_002835465.1. Classification (NCBI taxonomy): domain Bacteria; kingdom Pseudomonadati; phylum Pseudomonadota; class Gammaproteobacteria; order Alteromonadales; family Psychromonadaceae; genus Psychromonas; species Psychromonas sp. psych-6C06. Next base: position 133,304 of record NZ_PIZM01000001.1, read on the forward strand.
AACGATATTCAACTGCGTATGATGCCAGTGCGTTACGTGTATCCCAGAGTGCATATACCTCGTAGTTATGGCGACCTAAAGCATCGCCACCATAAGTATTTACGCCAAGTAACGAACGTGCTTCATCGACATATACAACGGGTAACCATGAGTGAGGCTGTAAGGTATCCCATGTGCTATAAGCAGTCGGGATAGAGGCTTCAAAATTTTTATAGGCGTCTCTGTTATCAGCTGTTTCACGCCCTGTGCTAGCTAGCTCATTACGCGGAAAAACGGAAATCGTTTGCGGTGATAGTATGTGGCTTACGCTATAACTTTTATTGCCATAGCTTTGAAATACCAAGCCTAGGTCGTCTTGCCAAACGGGTTGAAAAGCACCTCCGATAACTTGTGTCCATTGTTGAATGTACTGTTTTGTTAAATCAAGGTGGTAAATATTTGATGCACCATTGTAGTTAGCACTGTAAATTAGAGTGCCATTGCTGAGAAATTCTGGTGAGTTTTCATGGCCATTACGCGTTGTTATTAGACTCCAATGTTGTGTTTTTAAGTCAAACTTTGATAGTTTCCACTGCTGTAATGGATGTTTTATAGAGGCGACAATAAATCTGCCTGTCGGGTCCACATCAAATTCCCCTAGCACGGTATGACTCTCACCTTGCCAAAGCATCTCTTTTAATGCTGGTTGGTCAATATTAAGTAACCATAATTGACTTTTTCCTGCGATGATTCGCGTTGCTAGTAACTGTTTTCCATTTGGCATAAAGCGGATATATTGAAACCTACCTTGCTCGGTAATACGTAGCCATTTCGACGATTTATAAATAAAAATATCATTATATCGATAACCGTCTACATAGCGTAGGGTTCGAGAAGCCACTATGCCTCCCTCTGCATGACTATCCATATCAAATAATTGTTCCGTTGAGCTGATTTTATGCCAGGATCCTTTTTTATATTGATCAATTCTATGTCTATCTTCGCCACTGACTTTGTTGATCAGTAAGCCTTTTTTATTACTGCTGATTGCTTGTAAAAAAGGCGATTCGAAGAGTGATTCTCCACTGACTTGCTGTGCCTCTAAAATCGAAATTTGTGCGCTAAATTTAGTTTGTAAGTCATCCCTGAAATCCTGCCATATTGCTAAAAAATCTTTGCCATAAACCTTGCTCATTTGCCAATTTAAAAAAATGTAGGAGGTCAAATGTTGGCTGTAAGCATTTAAAAAATCGAGTAGTTTTTGTTCGCCGTAAGTCTTTACTAAGTAATCGATGAAATAGGCCCCATAAACTGATGTTGAGGTCAGTGGCCACTCTCGGTTTTTAATAATCACTTTTTGTAGATCTTTAAGTTGATGATTTAATACTTCCATACGCATTTGCATGGTTAAACTCGGCGATGATAATCGTGGTGTTAGTTGTTGATTATATTTTTCTAAATAGATAGCGACACCTTCTAGTAACAGAGAAGGAGTAAACTCAGCAGAGATAAAAAAGCCACGCCATGTATTTTGTGCAAGTTGCATCTGTAAGAGATAGCTATATTGGTGGCTTAAGTAAAGGTGAATCCAATTATCTTCAGTTTCAATCAAGTTGTTATTAGTCGCAGGGCTCATTACTAAGCGTATCTCACCGTATTCAAGCGTAGACTCAGTGATTCGTAACGGGTCTCTATCATCTAATAAGATTATTTTTGTGCGTTCATCTGGAACAACATTAAAAAAAGGCTGTAATTGTTGGTGTACCTGTTCTGCTGTTTGTAAAACCTGTTTTGCTGTTGATTGGTGTCTTTGTAAATAGAAAACCGAAAAGTGCTCTGAATGTTGCTGTAGCCAGTTATCATCGGGTTTGTCCCATGCGACGAAGTTATCCGCTGTCACATTAATAGTGGCTAAGCAAAGGCAGATAAATATAAAAAAGGCTCGAGGTATTGATGAATTAAACATTTGTTCCATAAAAGTCATTCACTAATGATTTTCTTACTGTACATCATTACGGGGAAATAAGCTGCTAAAACCAGGAAATAGAGCGTTTATTTCTTTTAGTATTTTGAATCAGAAAGTTATGACTTGTTAGATAAAGTACTATTAGTTTTGCAACATTGAGCGAATTATCGTTGCAATTAAGGGTTGTTGTTAGAAAATTTAACGCAGAAATTGTGGATACAACGAAATTGTATTGCTTATCCAGAACTGAAGATATTAACTAACGCAATTGCTTTTAACCGGTGAACTGTTTAGTCTGCAATTATATTTTATTCAGATAACTAAGTTGAGTTTATGGCATCACCAAGACCTTCTATTTTTTACATCGATTTTTTGCGCTTTATTGCTGCTATTGCGGTGATTGCAATTCATGTTTTAGGGCCATTTCGTTTTCTTTATGGGGAAATACCAGAGAGTGATTGGTTGGCTGCGATGGGAATCAACAGTGTTACTCGTTGGGCTGTTCCGGTATTTATGATGATCAGTGGGGCGTTATTACTTTCTACTGAACGGCCTTTTAATTGCGAACATTATCTTGCTAAACGATTATCTAAAGTAGCGATTCCATTCATTGGCTGGACAATTATCTATGCGCTGGTGACTGGCTTTGTAGCTGGTGGCTGGTCGGTACAAGAAACGATGCAAGTAATTGAGAAATCGCCAAATGATCCGGCTTGGTACCATCTATGGTTTTTTTATGACTTTATTCCACTGTATTTTGTGATCCCTTTCTTAATTCCTATTTTAAGTAAGTTATCTGATGAGTTAGTGAAACTATTGATTGTTGTGTGTGCTGTAATGTTTTTGATGAAATGGTTAAAAGTTGAAAGCTTTCTATTGCAAAATCTTGTTTTGTATACCGGTTATCTGATTTTAGGTTGGTATCTTTTTAATCGTGATAATCGACCTCAACTTAAACTTTGGTTGTTTGCTGGAATCAGTATGTTACTACTCAATTTTTTTGGATCATGGGAAATTGCAATAGAAACAGGTAAATACAGTTCATTCTTCATGGGGTATAAAACTTTAAATACGATGGTAATAGGAGCAATGTTATTTGTACTTGCACAGGCTTATGCAGACAAAATATCAGGTAAATTGCGTGCATTTATTTCGATTGTTTCAAAATATAGCCTTGGTATTTATCTTTTACACCCGTTGCTATTAATTCCTGTACGTGAATTAGATAATGGCTTTTATAGTTTTTTTGCTTCGAATTGGATAGCTATTCCTACTATTACTATTGCAGTACTATTTATTTCTTTGTTATGCACTATGTTGCTAGTAAAGATACCGGTAATAAAGCGTTTAGTTCCTTAATACTGTATTTTATTTCTCTTATTGTTACGTAGAGCGTGAGGTTTTACGTAACGATTTGCGTTGCTGTTTATTTTTATACATTAATTGATCAACCTTTAAAATATGTTCATCTGCGCTCTTTTGGTTATCAATTTCAATCGCACCATAACTGATAGATACTTTAGTTTGCTTAAAAATAGGTAACATATCTTCTTTGATTTGCTCTATTAAGGTTTGACATTGTTTAGCATCATATAAAATAACAAACTCATCCCCTCCAAAACGATAAGCGACTCCCTGTTGTGTACATTGTTTCGCAATACTGCTTGCGAATGCTTTTAGGAGTTCATCACCTTCTTGATGACCTTGGGTATCATTGAGTTGTTTAAAATTATCAAGGTCAATAAAGATAAGCAGTGGATTATTATAAGTATCAACAAGTTCGTTGTAGTGTTTAAAAAATGCGCGTCGGTTACCAATTTGCGTTAACTCATCAAGGCAGGCAACTTCATTAAGTTGCGTTTCTAGCTCTCGACGATACTCCACTTCAAGTTGTAGGCTGTTAATTAACCAACGTTTCTCATTTATTACCTTAAAAAAAGCAATACCAATAAATACAAAGCCAATTTTGAGGAAGTCATCGAGCAGGTCAAAAGAAACTTCTAAATGTTCAGCGGCATAATATTCATCTATAAGATCTACAAGTAAAGAGCCAGTATAAAGTGCCCAGCCAAAACCCATTAACCAGCCTAATTTTAAGCGGTTAATTTCGACTAACAGGCTAATACATACTAGTAAAATTGAAAGCTCGGTCAGAAAATCGAGTGGATCTTTAACATGCCCTAGATAAATTTGTATACTGGCTAGTAGAGCGGTCATTAACCATAATACAACGTGGTGCCAAAACTCTTTTTTTCTATACATTATATTCTCCATGATGATGTATAAATTATAATCAAGAATGGTGATTTTGTTATGTTTGTGTATCGAGTTTTATTTTTACGGATTGAAGGATTATTTATGTCAGGTTTATGGTTGGTTTTATCACTACTCCTAATCAGTACTCATTTATCGGCGAACGACCCCTTTGACGAACTCGATGAAGAAGTTGCGCTTTTTGAAGCAGAGCAGGGTGACTCACAAAAACTACAAGATGAATTTGAACAATACTTGCAAACTGAGCAGAGTGACTATCAGGTTTGGCAGAACCAATACTTAAAAGAATTCGATCTTTTTCAACAACAAGTTATTAGTAAGTGGGGAAAAGTTGAACCAATCAATGCTGAATATGATGTGCAATTTAGTGAAGATAAAAATGTTAAATCGATTGTCGATTATGAAAATGAAGAGGTCAAAGTTGAACTTGTTATCGATCAAAAACTTTCTCAACTTGAGGCTGAAATCGCGGTAAAAAAGCAGTTTGAAAAACTACTTGCAGACAAAGAGTCTAATATAGCCGCTATCTTTAGTGATACTCCTGTTAGCAATACTGGTGAAATATCATTGACTAAGGTCGCTTTTTCAGCGACCAATAAACAGCAAAGCAAACAGGTAATTATTAAGCAGACACAATCACAGGCGCAGGAGATAGATAAAAAAACAGACCGAGCTTTATTAACCGATAGCACATTAACAGAAAAAGAAGCTTCTCTATTAGCGACTGAAGAGAAAAGTGCATTATTAAAAAGTAGCCAAGCTCGTTTATTAAATAGCGATAAAGGTTATCAAGTTGCTGAGCAGAATGCTGATAAAAATACGCGAATTATTACTTATAAAGTTAAGTTACCCAATAACAGCTTGCAAAAGCGTGCCAGTAAATACGCGTCTTTTGCTGAGCAAGAAAGTAAAAAAAATAATATCCCGGCGCCATTAATAATGGCTATCATGCATTCTGAATCTGCTTTTAATCCGCGCGCAAAATCAGCTGTACCAGCTTATGGGTTAATGCAAATAGTACCTCGCACTGCAGGTCATGACGTTAATAAATTGGTGCGTAATATTGACCGTCCAATGCAAGTTAAGGATCTTTATGTACCAGCAATAAACGTAGAAACAGGCAGTGCTTACCTTAACATTTTAGATAAGCGTTATTTGAAAGCGATTAATAATGAGCAGAGCCGTTTATATTGTACCATTGCAGCTTACAACACCGGCGCGGGTAATGTCGCACGTGTATTTAATAAGGACGGTACTCGCAATATTAATAAGGCGGCTAAAGTTATTAATCAACTCACCCCTGATGAGGTTTATCAGCAGCTATTAGCGAAGTTACCCTATGACGAAACCAAACATTATTTAGAGCGTGTTTATACGCGTATTGCACTCTATGACGCTACAATTTAACCTTGATAAAGCATCGCTTGTAAGTTTTTAATGATTTGCGCTGTCGCCCCCCAAATAAGGTGGTTTTGATAGGGGATACAATGTGTGAAGCGGCGTGTTTTGTTGTCGCTAATAGGTTGTTTATAACTATTACTCCGATCTAAAAAGTGGGTAAAAGGAGCTTCAAATACGGTACTTACTTCTTGTAAGTCCACATTAAGGGTAAAGCGTTGGTCGATAAACGCGACATAGGGAAAAATTTCAAACCCGGTAACTGTTTTTAATGGCGCTAACTCTCCAATAATGTTTATATGATCCGGTTTTATACCAATCTCTTCATTAGTTTCTCTGATCGCTGTCTGTTGTAAGTTTTTATCAAACCTTTCATATTTTCCGCCAGGAAAACTAATTTGTCCGGGGTGATGGCGAAGATGCCTCGCTCGCTCAGTAAAAATAACGTTTAACCCATGTCGGCGTTCAACTAAACCAATTAATACAGCTGCCTTTCTATGTGTCTTAATTGTTTCTGAGGGATCTAATTGTGGTAAGGAAGCACTTAATAAAAAGCGTGTTAAGAAAGTTGCTTTATCCATAATATGTTGATTAACCTCTGGCGCACGTAAGACAGTTTATTGAACAGTATCATTAAAATATACACTAGGGTTTGTTGATCTTTCGAATTTATTTTCGCAACAAATGCTGCTCTTTAGATCAACGCTACACGCTTTGCTTTTGCTCTTTGTAATTATGTCATACAGTACACAACATAAAACTAAAAGCCGTTTTCTGAGCTATTAGACCTTAAATCTGATTTCTTCTCCCGTGTAAAAATAAAATAAAATAATTAAAGTTCTTAAAGTGTTCGCCGATAGTTTATCTATACCCTCATAGGAATCGCTGTTATGTCAAATTCTGTTGTCACGAATACATCGTCGTTGTTTGCGCAACGTATGCTAAGTCGTAATCAAGGAATGAATAACGAAGCGATGCAAAGGCTGTCATCTGGATTACGCATTAACAGTGCCAAAGACGATGCGGCAGGTTTGGCGATATCAACAGGAATGACGGCCAATATTAATGGGTACAATCAAGCTGTACGTAACGCAAATGATGGCGTTTCGGCATTACAAACTGCAGATGGTGCAATGTCCTCTGTCACTGATGCGTTACAGCGAATGCGGGAGCTTTCTGTACAAGCTGCGAACGGCACTAATTCCAATGAAAACCGGTCTGCAATTCAAGCTGAGATTGCGCAATTAAGTAAAGAGATTAACAACATTGCTGAAACCACGGAGTTTAATGAAGTAAAACTATTCCAGCGTGGTGCATTAACACCCGAATTTGATGTCGATAAACAAGCTGTGGTTGATGGTTTATTTTCCTCTTGGTTTGCCAATTCCGAAAAACGAATTTTTGAGCAATTTGGTATTCAAGGGGATGGCGCCACCTTAAAAATTGAACTTTCTGACATTAGCGACCCTGATGTGCTTGCTTCAGTGAGTGGTACGCCAAATGCGACGACCGGGAAAATTGATAACCAAATATTAACCATTGATATGAGCGACTTTGAAAAAGGGATTGCTGATGATGGTGGTAATGCTCCTTTTTACAGCGATCGTATTGTTGCGCATGAAATGGTACATGCTGTAATGGGGCGGTCAATGAACATGGCTGCGTTACCCGAATGGTTTTCAGAGGGTATAGCTGAAATGATTCACGGTGCTGATTCTCGTGTATTTAATGATCTCGTGGCTGCCGATGGTGATGATAGTAACCACTTTGATAGTGCCGATTTTACAACCCTTGCAAATGAACTAACGACGACATGGTCAGGAAGTAGCGCACAGTATAGCGCGGGCTATAGTGCTGTTCGTTATTTACATGATGATATAAAGAGCCTCGGTGGTGAGGGTATAAAGGATGTCATGCTTTATCTCAGTGATAATGTAGATTCTGGGGCAACGCTAGATGATGCAATCACCTATCTGAATGGCCAAGGATTAACTTCTTTTAGCAGTGAAGTTAATTTTACCAGTACTTTTACCGGTGGAGCTGGTGCGACGTTTATGCAAAACAGCTTTAATTTTGGTAATGAGGATACCGGTGCGATTGGTGGCGCTGATGTCGATGGTGAAATGGCCCTAGATGGTCGCGCTGTTATTGCTGATGATAAATACCTTACACTTACTCCAATGAGCGGATTTGAAGTTGATCTACCCACAAAAGGGAAGTTTAATGACCCGCTATTAACTGCGCAATATAACTTACAGGTTGGTGCAAATAGCGGAGAGTCAATCACTGTTTCGTTATCACGTATTGATAGTCAAGCATTAGGAATAGAAGATCTTGATGTCACAATTGATGCTGGTGATGCAATTGAACGCATTGATAAGGCACTTAATTATATTAGCGATCAACGAGCCAATATTGGAGCTTCGATTAATCGCTTAGATGCGGCCGCTAGTGTGAATGAGCTTAATGCACAATCAACTGCCGGCAGTCGCTCCCGTATTGTAGATGCTGATTTTGCCGCTGAAACGAGTAAGTTAACTAAATCACAAATTTTACAACAGGCTGGCACTAGCATGTTAAGCCAAGCGAATGCCTCTACACAGGCCGTCTTAAGTTTATTGAATTAACCTAACCTTACATTTAAAGTACTCTCTTTTTTCTCACAAAATCACGACATAATTCGACAAAAACGTTGCTTTATAGTAGCGTAGCTTCAATTAATTTTTGAGGGAAAAGATGCGTGTTAATTTCTACCTTACCTGTTCGAGTTTATTACGAAGATACTGATGCTGGTGGCGTTGTTTATTATGCTAATTACATGAAATTTTTTGAGCGAGGGCGCACAGAGTGCTTACGCGAAATAAATGTAGAGCAAGATGAACTACTTGAAAAAGATATCGCCTTTATGGTTAAAAAAGTAGAGATGGACTGCCTTAAATCGGCACGTTTCAACCAACTACTTTCGGTGGAAACAACGGTAGAAAGTTACCGAAAAGCGAGCTTAGTCTTTAAACAACAAATATTTAATGAAAGTAGGGAACTTCTCTGTCAAGCTTCCACTCTAATCGCCTGTGTTAATCTACAAAAAATGAAACCCACAGCTATTCCAACTGAAATAATCGAGGTAATGACTAGTGCACGCTGATATGTCTTTTATAGGTCTCTTTTTACAAGCAAGTATGCTCGTAAAGTTTGTAATGTTACTGCTACTTGCGATGTCTATCTATTCTTGGACGTTAATATTTTCTCGAGCAAGAATGCTTAAATCTGCTAAAAAGGCGTTAGATCATTTTGAGTCACGTTTTTGGTCTGGTCATGATTTAAGTCGCTTATATAAAGAAACTGCGGCACGCAGTGAGCGTATTGTTGGTGGTGAAAAAATATTCCATAGTGGCTTTAAAGAGTTTTCTAGATTACACCGTATGCCCGGACGAAATGTAGACAGTGTAACTGAAGGTGCACACCGTAGTATGCGTATTACGCTTTCACGTGAAGTTGAAGAGTTAGAGTCGGGTTTTTCTGCATTAGCAACCATTGGTTCTATAAGCCCATATATTGGTTTGTTTGGCACAGTCTGGGGGATAATGAATTCATTTATCGCTTTAGGTGAAGTGCAACAGGCAACGCTAACGATGGTAGCGCCAGGAATCGCAGAAGCGTTGATTGCAACTGCAATGGGACTTTTTGCTGCTATTCCGGCCGTGATGGCTTACAATCGTTTCTCAACGCAAATGGCAAAAATTGAAACGGCTTATATTAATTTAATGGAAGAGTTTACCTCGATTTTGCATCGTCAAGCGATGACAGAGAGCGAGTAAGGGTGACTATGCAATATCACTATAGAAGACCCCGAAGAAAAGTTGTTGCTGAAATCAATGTCGTGCCTTACATCGATGTAATGTTGGTATTGTTGATTATTTTTATGGCAACAGCCGCTACAGTTACTTTAGGCGTGAAGGTTGATTTGCCTCAGTCTACTGCAGAGGCACTTCCTAGCGATAGTAAAGCGCCACTTATTGCATCCATTGATAAGCAGGGATTATATTATCTAGATGTGGGTAAAAGTGCTGATACAGCGTTAAATGCTAATGAGATGAGCGCTTTAGTTAAAGCGCAGCTAGCGGCTGATAAAGATGCTCAGTTTGTAGTAAAAGGTGATGGAGATGTGCCTTACAAGCGCGTTGTTGAATTGATGGTGTTGTTGCAAGAGTCTGGCGTCCCATCATTAGGCTTGATGACTGACCCGGTGGATAATGAAGAATAGCACTACATTTATCGCTTTCGTAACAGCCATAGCGTTGCATCTAATTATTGGTGCAGTCATGTTATTAGGGATGGATTTCTCTCTTCCTAAAGAAAAGCCTAAAGAGGAGGTGGTGATTATTAATGCCTCAATGGTGAATCAAAAATTGTTTGATGATCTGGCGAAACAAAAAGCCAAACAAGAGGCTGATAAGCTTGTTGCTGAGAGGCGTAAAGCTGAAAAAATTCGTCAAGAAAAGGCGCGAGTTCAACGTGAAAAAAAGCTAGCTGAAAAACGTAAAAGAGAAGTTGAAGCAAAACGTATTAAAGCAGAGAAGGCGGAAATTGCGCGTAAGAAAAAAGAGGAGGAGCGTATCCTCTTTGAAGAGATCGTTGCAGCTAAAGAGTTAAGAGCTAAAAAAGCTGCTGAAGAAGCTAAGAAGGTGGCTGAAATAAAACGTCAAAAAGCCGCTGAAGAGGCAAAGAAGGCCGCTGAAGTGCAACGTAAAAAAGCGGAAACTGAGCGTGTGAAAAAGCAGCAAGCAGAAGCGAAGCGAATTGAAGCAGAAAAAGTTGCTGCAGCTAAAGCATTAAAAGAGAAGCAAGCTAAAGAAGCCAAAATAAGAGCTGAGAAAGAGCGACAGCGCAAAGCGGCTGAAGAGGCAGAGCGATTACGCCAAGCTGAGCTTGATAAACAGATGGAAGCTGAATTTGAAGATGCCTTTTCAAATGCACAGAGTTCAAAACAATTATCAGAAATTGCACGTTATAAGGCGCTAATCCAAGATAAAATTAGCCGTAATTGGCAAATAGAGCCGAGTATGAAAGGCAAAAGTTGTACCGTTGCTATTCGTCTCGCACCTGATGGTTTAGTGTTGAGTGTAAAAAGAAGCAATGGCGATCAAAAGCTTTGTGACTCTGCTGAACGTGCAACGTTGAAAGCAAAAACGTTACCAATTCCGAAAGACCCCGATATTGCACCGCAATTTCGTGACTTTGATATTACGTTAGAGCCTGACCTGTAAGGAAGAAAAAATGTTTAGACGGTTATTGTTGACAGTTTCATTAGTATTCATTTCATTGCAGGCTTCTGCCCGCCTTGAAATTCTTATCACTGAAGGAGTAAACAGCGCACGCCCCATTGCAGTGATACCTTTTAAGTGGTTGGGAGAAGGAAAAAAACCAGAAAACTTTGCTGATATTATCGGAAATGATTTAAGAAGTAGTGGTCAATTTAGCCCTATCTCAATTAACAAAATGCCTAAAACCCCTTCTAATAGCCAAACAATAGATTATAGCCTATGGCATGACATTGGCGTAGAGGCAATCGTTATGGGGGAGGTTAGGCCCTCAACTAAAGCAGGGCAATATACTATTACCTATGAATTACTGGATGTTGTTACCGGTAATATGGGGATGGCTGATTACTCCCCTATAATGGAGAAAAGGCGTAGCACTGTTAAAAAGGCGCAACTTCGTCAATTTTCTCATCGTATTAGTGATGTGGTTTATGAAAAGCTCACAGGTGAACGAGGCGCTTTTTTAACTCGTATCGCTTATGTTGCTGTTGATCATAAGAGCTCGCACCCGTACCAACTTAGAATTTCTGATTATGATGGTTTTGGTGAGAAGCTCGTCTTACGATCAAAGCAACCCATAATGACACCTACTTGGTCACCGAATGGGCGTAAGCTCGCTTATGTTAGTTTTGAGAAAAAGCGCTCTCAAGTATATATTCAAGATTTGTATACCCAAAAACGTGAGCTAATGACCTCTTTTCCAAAAATAAATGGCGCACCTAGTTGGTCTCCGGATGGAAAACAGCTAGCATTGGTTTTATCAAAAGATGGTCAACCAGAAATATACGTTATAAATATAATGACGAAAGCGATGCAGCGAATCACAAGAAACCGTGTGATCGATACTGAGCCAAGTTGGTCACCTGATGGTAAAAGTTTGATCTTTACCTCTGAGCGTGGAGGCAGACCTCAAATTTATCAAGTGGAACTCACATCTGGAAAAACAAAACGCCTTACTTGGGAAGGTGAATTGAATTTAGGTGGTACAATTACCCCAGATGGTGATAGTCTTGTATTAGTCAGTCGCCATAATGGAAACTACAAAATTTCAGTGCAAGATCTTGATTCTGGTGAGTTAAGAACGCTGACTAAAACTGAGTTGGATGAATCGCCAAGTATCGCGCCTAATGGCAGTATGATAATTTATAGTACTGTTTATCAAGGTAAGAAAGGCTTGGCACTTGTTTCGATGGACGGTCGCTTTAAAGCGAATATTCCAGCGAAAAACGGTGACGTTAAATCGCCAGCATGGTCTCCATTTTTAAACTAACACTATTTTTTAAAGTAAATTAAGGAAATAAAATGAACTTATCAATGATTTCAAAAAGCTTGTTGATTGCACTACCGATGTTAGCACTTGGCGCTTGTAGCTCAAATAGCGATAGCGATGCTGACTCAACTGAGACTAATAAAGATGTAGTTGCAGAAGAAGTTGTAGAGAATGATGCTGATAACACAGTAGAAACTGATGTAATTGAAGCCGTTAACTTAACTGAAGAAGAAATGCTTGTACAAGAGTACACATGGGCAATTCTAGAAACAACAATCAACTTTGAATTTGATAAATCAGTGATTGCACCACGTTTCACTAAAATTCTTGATGCACATGCAAAATTCTTAGTAGACAACCCAGATAAGTCTCTAACAATTGAAGGCCATGCTGATGAAAAAGGTACTCCTGAATACAACATCGCGTTAGGAGAGCGTCGTGCTAACTCTGTTGCTACTTACCTTGAAAACATGGGTGTTTCTGCTAGCCAACTAACTGTTGTAAGTTACGGCGAAGAGAAGCCTGTTAATTTTGGACATGACGCAGCTGCACATGCAGAAAACCGTCGTGCTGAACTTACTTACTAATCTATTGATAGTATGAAAAAAGTAAACCTTAATGTGGCCATTTTTATGGCCACATTTTTATCAACTTCTAGTTTTGCTGCTGCGCCAGTTAATGATGTAACAACGGCTAAAGGTAACAAAGAGATAGTACAACAACTTGATGAGTTATCACGCCTTTTAGAAAATCGTAATCGTATACAGATTCGTTTTCAAAACCAGCTTGATGAACTTTCTCGAGAAGTTAGCCAAATAACTGGTAACTTGGAGTTGTTTAATCATAAAATTGATCAGATTGAGAACCGACAACGAAATCTATATCAGCTTATTGATGAGCAAAAAAATGCTGTCGCAAAATCACCAGTGAAAGAAAACAACGCAAATAGTGCGCCTGTTGCTGTTGATGAAAAGGCCGCTTACCAATCTGCAGTTGATTTAGTGTTAGTTGACAAGGATTATCAGCAGGCAATCACTGCTTTTGAAGCCTTTGTTATTGACCACCCCGATTCCTCATTAATTGCAAATGCACAGTATTGGTTAGGCCAACTTCTTTACAAAGAAAAAAAACGTGATGAAGCACGCAATGCATTTTTAACGGTAACCGAGAAATATCCAGACTCTTCAAAGCGTCCTGATTCCTTATTTAAAATCGGTATCATTGATGAATACCTAGGGAAAAAAGCTTCAGCGAAAACTTTTTATGAAAAAGTATTGAAAGAATATCCTGATTCGTCAGCCGCTGGACTCGCAAGTAAACGATTAAAAGCGTTATAACTTTATTTATAATAGCGTAACTTAATTATTTGTTTGTTTTCTCAGCAAACAGATAAAAAGCACAATTTTTTTGTTGCGCTCTTAAAATTATTGTATATTATACGCCGCAGTTGAGAGAGAATGTGACTTGGTTCATGTTAACCCTCGATTAGATTTATATAAATCGAAAGCTCAGATGATAGAGCAATTAACACTCCAGTAATTTAAATGAGTGTTAAACAAAAAATCATAACCATATTTATATATGGGCCGTTAGCTCAGTTGGTAGAGCAGTGGACTTTTAATCCATTTGTCGAAGGTTCAAATCCTTCACGGCCCACCACTTTTTTAAGTGGCTATATAAAGAAAATATTGTGACCATATTTATATGGTAGTTGCTCAGATGGTAGAGCCATTAATGCACTTTTACTTTAAAAGTATATTAAACACAAAATCATGACCATATTTATATATGGGCCGTTAGCTCAGTTGGTAGAGCAGTGGACTTTTAATCCATTTGTCGAAGGTTCAAATCCTTCACGGCCCACCACTTTCTTAAGTGGCTATATAAAGAAAATATTGTGACCATATTTATATGGTAGTTGCTCAGATAGTAGAGCCATTAATGCAATTTTACTTTAAAAGTATATTAAACACAAAATCATGACCATATTTATATATGGATTGTTGGTTAAGTTGATAGAGCCACTGATACACTTTTAATTTAAAAGCGTATTTAAGAACTAAAATCAAAACCATATTTATATATGGGCCGTTAGCTCAGTTGGTAGAGCAGTGGACTTTTAATCCATTTGTCGAAGGTTCAAATCCTTCACGGCCCACCACTTTCTTAAGTGGCTATATAAAGAAAATATTGTGAACATATTTTATATGGTAGTTGCTCAGATGGTAGAGCCATTAATGCACTTTTACTTTAAAAGTATATTAAACACAAAATCATAACCATATTTATATATGGATTGTTGGTTAAGTTGATAGAGCCACTGATACACTTTTAATTTAAAAGCGTATTTAAGAACTAAAATCAAAACCATATTTATATATGGGCCGTTAGCTCAGTTGGTAGAGCAGTGGACTTTTAATCCATTTGTCGAAGGTTCAAATCCTTCACGGCCCACCACTTTTTTAAGTGGCTATATAAAGAAAATTTTGTGACCATATTTATATGGTAGTTGCTCAGATGGTAGAGCCATTAATGCACTTTTACTTTAAAGTATATTAAACACAAAACCAAAACCATATTTATATATGGATTGTTGGTTCAGTTGATAGAGCCATTGATACACTTTTAATTTAAAAGCGTATTTAAGAACTATAATCAAAACCATATTTTTATATGGGCCGTTAGCTCAGTTGGTAGAGCAGTGGACTTTTAATCCATTTGTCGAAGGTTCAAATCCTTCACGGCCCACCACTCCTAAGCAATTCCTACACTTATAATTACACTTTATTAAATTTTATTGTATACACATTCGTTTATTGACTTGTTATAATCTGCTCCCATTTTAATATCGAAGAGTCGATGATGAGCAAACTATCTCCCCTTATTGGATCTGATTATCCATTTCCGCCTAAACCAGCTGTTTTATCTGAATCAGAAAAAGTAGATTATAAAAAGCAAATAAAACAATTGCTGATCGAAAAAGACGCGGTATTAGTCGCTCACTATTATACCGATCCTGAAATTCAAGCATTAGCTGAAGAAACTGGAGGCTATGTTGCTGACTCTTTAGAGATGGCTCGTTTTGGGCGTGATCATAAAGCCAAAACATTAATTATTGCTGGTGTGCGTTTTATGGGAGAAACCGCTAAAATTTTGACTCCTAATAAAACTGTTTTAATGCCTGAACTTGAGGCAACTTGTTCATTAGATGTTGGTTGTCCTGTTGACTCATTTAGTGACTTTTGTGACCAGCATCCTGATCGCACTGTCGTTGTTTATGCAAATACTTCCGCGGCGGTAAAAGCACGAGCAGACTGGGTAGTGACTTCAAGTATTGCATTAGAGATTGTGGAGCATTTAGACAGCGAAGATAAAAAAATTATTTGGGGACCTGATCGCCACCTAGGTAGTTATATCGAAAAGAAAACACAAGCAGATATGATCATGTGGCAGGGCGATTGTATTGTCCATGATGAGTTTAAAGCGGTTGCACTGCGCGATATGAAAGCTATCTACCCCGATGCCGCTATTTTAGTTCACCCAGAATCACCGCAAAGCGTGGTTGACCTCGCCGATGTGGTTGGCTCTACTAGCCAGTTAATTAATGCCGCTAAATCACTGCCAAACAAACAACTGATTGTTGCAACCGATACGGGTATCTTTTATAAGATGCAACAAGCTTGTCCAGACAAAGAGATAATGGCCGCTCCAACAGCAGGAGAAGGTGCAACTTGTAAAAGCTGTGCACATTGTCCATGGATGGCAATGAATGGCTTAAAAGCTATCCATAACGCTCTCACGGATGCAACAGGGCATGAAGTCGACGTTGATGAAACTGTTGCTAAAGGCGCATTAGTTTCACTTGATCGCATGCTTGACTTTGCCGCTGCTGAGCAACTTAAAATCAAAGGTAATGCTTAGTTAGCCCATATTGATATGCATAAGTTAACGCAAGTTGGCAATGACTATTCGCTTAACTGGAAAAAAGAGTTTAATCCTTGTTTTCCTGCGTTTAAATTCGAGACCATCAAAACCGTTTTTGAGTTTGCTTATGCTATGAGTTTTGCCCATAAAGGTGCACATCGAGATCACCGTAGTGGTGGTTTACACCATAGAAAAAATGGCGAAATTTTTATTAATGCTTTCCAAGGAAAGCTGTCTGAGCTTGCTGTCTATAACTACTTCTTTCAATTTAATCGTGCATGTTACGAACAATTATCCCCGCCAGACTTGGATGTGTATGAATTGTCGAAATGGGATGACTGCGATTTACAGTTAAATAATCAGTGTTATTCAATTAAATCGACTAAGTATTATGGCGATTTGTTACTGCTTGAACGCCAAGATTGGGATATGACAGGGCAATATATCCCTAATTTAGAAAATGATAAACCTAGCCACTTTGATTACTTTATTTTAGTAAGGGTAAAACCTGATGGTGAGGGGATGTTAAAACAGGCAAAGTGTCTTTATTCCAATCAAGTGGATAAACAAGCTTTGTTTGAACTGATTACGAGTGAACAGTGGGTTGTTGATGTTCCTGGTTACTTGAGTCACGATATGTTGCAGTTACTAATTAGTCAGCAGCAGTTGATCCCGCAAGGTGCACAATTAAATAAAAAAACAATAATGGATGCAGATAATTATTACGTTCAAAGTGGTGATTTATGTTGTCTTAAAAAATTAATTTCGGAAATGAAACATGAATTATAAAGTAGGTAGTTTATTTGCTGGTGTTGGCGGTGTTTGTTTAGGTTTTAAAAATGCGTCTAATGCAAAGGGAGGTTATCAATTAGTTTGGGCTAATGAACTTGATCAAAATGCAGCGAAAACTTATCAGCATAATTTTGAACACCCATTAATTGAGGGCGATATTGAAAAAATAGTTAAACCTGAACGCGCCGAGACCGATGAACTACGTGAACAGTATGAAAAGAAAAAAGCCAGCATACTTGCACAACCGATAGATATTTTGACTGGTGGTTTCCCCTGTCAGGCTTTTAGTATTGCAGGTGGGCGTAAAGGCTTTGATGATCACCGTGGTAACCTTTTTTACAGCATCATTGATCTCGTTAATGATTTGCATGCGAGCTCACATAAACCTCGTGTTTTATTTTTAGAGAATGTGAAAAACCTGCGTGGACACGATAAAGGTCGCACCTACCAAGTGATCAAGGCTGAAATAGAAGCAGCAGGCTACATAGTTAAAGATGTGGTGCTTAATACTAAAGAATACACATTGTTACCACAAAACCGTGAACGTATGTTTATTGTCTGTTTTTTAAATCAAGCCGATGCGGATCAATTTACTATGTTTGACCGCCTAGCTGACTTTAAACGCCAATATTCAGATCAAGAGCGATGCAATAATATTCGGCGCGTTCTCGATTTAGATAAAGATAAGCAACAATTACAGGCTTATTATTACACCAGTGAAAAATACCCTAACTACTTTTTAAGCGAATCACAATTTAATAGCTTACCCGCTGAAAAACGTAAAAAAGAGCGTATTAATATTAGCGAACAGATAACCGATGAGTTCGAGTTTTACCAGGTACGACGTGGTATGTATGTGCGTAAAAATGCCAATGGCGTTTGTCCAACATTAACCGCTAATATGGGCACCGGCGGCCACAATGTTGCACTTATTAAAGTTAAGGATGGTGTGCGTAAACTGACACCTGCAGAGACTTTTAAACTACAAGGCTTTCCTGTGGGTAATGGTTACTCTTTACCTGAAAAAATAGCTAATGGGCAACTATATAAGCAAGCGGGTAATGCCGTGTCCGTTGATTTAATCACCTTAATTGCCAATGAGTTACTGAGTGTTTTACAGCTCAATGATAAGCGTGCAGAATAGAATATGTTGATTGGCATGCACTACAAATAAACTGTATGATATGTTTTTTTAATTTGACGAGATATAAGAGCCTATGATCACTAATGATGTTTTACGACGTGTACGTTATGCATTACAACTAAACGATAAAAAAATGTTAGAGATTTTTGCTTCGGTTGATAATGCTATTGATGAAAACTACTTACACAGCATCATGGAAAAAGAGGGCGAAGAAAACTTTGTTTTCTGTCGCGATAGTCTTTTATCTCTGTTTCTTGATGGTTTAATTAACGACAAACGCGGTAAAAAAGAAGGCTCTAGTCCGATTATTTTACCTGCTAAAGCTATCTTAAGTAACAATGACATTCTGCGTAAATTACGCATCGCGTTAAACTTTAAAGAGCAAGATATGCTAGATGCTTTAAACTCTGCTGAGTTCCCTGTCTCTAAGTCTGAGCTTTCTGCACTATTCCGCAAAAAGGATCACCGCAACTACAAAGAGTGTGGCGACCAGTTATTGCGTAACTTTTTAAATGGTATTACTAAACGTTTCCGTGGTTCAGAAAACGAAGCATAGTATTTACTACCCTCTATTTAAAAACGAGCTTTGGCTCGTTTTTTTATGCCTACGATTTTATAGCCAGCGCTTTTTCTTAAACAGAATAATTAAACTGGTTGATAAAAAACACATAAAGCCGATTAAATAAAAATAACCGTTAGCCACTTTTAGCTCAGGAATATACTCAAAGTTCATACCATATATACCTGCTAAAAAACCTAATGGAATAAAGATTGCTGTTATCACCGTTAATATTCGCATGGTTTCATTTAGCTGATGAGATGTGATTGATAGGTAGCCATTGATTAGGTCACTACAAATATCATAATGCATCTGAGATAAGCTTAGTAAGCGTTCAATACGTTCGTGAACATCGGTAACAGTGTGAAGTTCTATTTGATTAATAATATTAGTGGTTTCATCGGCAACTAATATTTTTAGTTCAGAGCCAATGTTACTGTGATAATTAAAAGTTCGTTTTAATTTAGTAAGTCGAGAACGGTACAGGGTGATCTCCTGCATCATTTTATCGTCTCCGCCTAATTGAAATTGATCTTCTATCGCTTCTAGCTTACTTTCAAACTCAAATAGTTTTTGTAGATATATGCCACAACTATAATGGAAAATTCGTAGTGCTAAGGTAATTGGGCTTTTTAGTAAAAATTTTTCACCTTCATTGTTAAACAATTTATCGATCGACAATGATTTTTTGGCATGGGTCGTAATAACTATTTGGGTTCCTACAAACATGCCAATTTGTAAGTGTTCAAATAATAGATCATCCTGAGAATGAAAAACGCCACGATAAAGCATAAAAATATAGTTATCAAATAACTCTATTTTTGGAGGGTGGCGATCTCGTTGTACATCCGTGATGGCCAAGTTATGGCAACCTAACTGCTGTAATAAAAGTGCTTCTTGGGTTTTATCGTGGCCTTCAATATCTATCCAAAGTCGCAACTTTGGCGAAGCGAGCCAAGAGTCAATTAATTCTTCATTACCATAAGTACATGACTTATCGGTATCTATTAACATGCACCTAATCATAATAATTCTCTTTATTAATTTGTGAGTTTTGATTATTACACAGATCTTTTGATTCATTGCACAGGAACTATATTCTTATAAATTAAAATTTCCTTTGTTTCAATAAAGGTTATAGACTGCGCGCCCTATTCCACATTTAAGTGAGCAACTTTAACATGTCACTAGATATTATTACCTGGATCGCAATTGTTCTGTGTATATCACAATCAGCTATATTCTCTGGTTTGAACATTGCGTTATTTTCCTTAAGTCGCCTGCAACTTGAGGTTGAGTCCGCCAAGGGAAATCAAGCAGCCAAAAAAGTATTAAGTTTACGCAATGATTCTAATTTTTTATTAACCACTATTCTTTGGGGTAATGTCGGCATTAATGTATTACTGACATTGTTATCGGATTCCGCATTAGCGGGAATTAGTGCTTTTCTCTTTTCTACCATTGCCATCACTATTATTGGTGAAATTACCCCGCAGGCCTATTTTTCTCGTAATGCTTTGAAGATGGGAAGCTTGTTATCACCAGTGATTAAGTTTTATCAAATTCTTTTCTACCCTGTTGCGAAACCAACTGCATTGATACTTGATGCTTGGTTAGGTAAAGAGGGGATAACTTATTTAGCAGAAAGTGAATTGAGCAGTATTATCCGTAAACATATCGAAGCGGAAGAAACAGATATTAACCATGTTGAAGGAATAGGAGCGCTTAATTTTTTTAAACTGGATAAAATATCGGTAATTGAAGAGGGCGAGCTTATTGATCCTGATTCTATCATTGCATTACCAACAAAAATGGATTTACCGATTATTCCCGATGTGACTTCAGAGCCTGATAATGCATTTTTAAAACTGGTCAATAAATCGGGTCATCGTTGGGTTGTTTTAACCAATGAAGCTGGTGAACCATTAGTTGTTGTTGATTCTGACAGCTTTTTACGTGATGTGTTTTTTGAACCTGATAATTTTGATCCCTATAAACATTGCCATAGGCCAACTATCATCAGTGATGAAAAAACCATGTTAAATGATGCCATTATCAGAATGAAAATGGGGGAGTCTGTTGATAAATCCTTTGATGGTGCGATTGAACGCGATGTTTTATTAATTTGGGGAGAGCAGAAACGTATTATTACTGGTGCTGATATTTTTGGCTTGCTACTTAAAGGGATGCAACCTCAGGAAATGATTAATAAAGTCGTCACTACGACCTAATTTAAAGAATCAGCATGCTCATTAAAGGTAATAGATATTTTTTAGCGCCTATTATTATATGGTAGTGATGGAAGATAATGGCTTTCAACCATAAGTATTCGAGGAAATTTAATGGATTATACGCAAATTAAAGAATTGTTATCGTACACCGTTCTTACTGTTTCAGGACAAGCTATCACTTTAGGTAATATTTTATTGATCCCTGTAATCCTTTTGATGGGCATTATTTTGACGCGTTGGTTTGCGAAAATATTAACCAAACGCTTAACTTCCAATAAGACAGATCCCAACATTATTCACCTTTTGCAACGAGTGTTCTACGTCATTGCAATGGCTATTATATTGATCACTACGTTAGATTTAATTAATGTGCCAATTACCGCTTTTGCTTTTTTATCTGGTGCTATCGCCATCGGTTTTGGTTTTGGTGCACAAAATATTATTAATAACTTCATTAGTGGTTGGATTTTGATGTGGGAAAGGCCAATTCGTATTGGTGACTTTTTAGAGGTAGAAGATGCGAAAGGTGTGGTTGAGGAGATTAATACCCGATCTACACGCATTCGACGTGTTGATGGGGTGCATCTTTTAATTCCAAACAGTAAGTTACTTGAAAACACCGTTGTGAATTGGACGCTGGTTGATAGCATGGTACGAACATCGGTGACTGTTGGGGTTGCTTATGGCTCACCAGCACGAAAAGTGGCCGCATTAATTTTGCAGGCAGCGTCTGAGCAAAGTGATGTGATCACTAACCCTAAACCGATTGTTACCTTTGAGGATTTTGGTGATAACGCACTTATGTTCGAAGTCACTTTTTGGTTAAACTCCTCTGCTGAAAGTGGCTTACGCGTTATGCGTAGTAACATTCGCTTTCGTTTAGAGGCCTTATTTGAGCAAAATGATATTATTGTGGCATATCCACAAAGAGATATTCATATTGATGGTGCGCTTAAGATAACAAAGTCTTAATAGGAATAAACAGTGATAAACCTAAATCAATACATATCACTGTTTACTCTTCTTTTTTTTCTTTAAACTCATTTTATATTTACTAAAAATCCGTTCTATTTGGTGAGTGAGTGCGAGTGCGCTTATATAAAAGGCTATCGCATATCTTAGTCATAATTATTCTTTACGAAAAATGCGTTTTTGTAAATACAGCGATGTAACAAGCAAAAAATATAAAAACTTAAGCCCGTTTTTCTTTATAAAAAGAGTAGCAAATTTAGAACGAACACTCTATAAAATTTCTCCCAGAAGGCTTAGCAAGGCGATGGCCTCTCTGCGTGAAACCATCACCCTGCCAAAAGGGTATTTAAGGGAAATGATGGTAAAGTAAAATTATAAAGCCACTCCTGACGCTCGCACAGCTCACTACTCGCTAGGCATTTATGATTTTCCTTGACCATCGGTATCACACTCCTAGAAGAGCCACCGTAACTCGCTTTTGGACACAAATGCGTTACAACGTTGGTGCTTAAAATTAAAAAGTTTTTAAATAGCCCATTTAAAGACGGGCTATTGGGGACTTATGATTACTTAACCGGTTTAACCAACGGTATGACACGGAAACCGTCGAGTACTGCTTTACTAGGCATATAGTGACGGAATGCCAAAGTAAACGTGTCAGTATCGTTACCTTCCGTAGTGGTAAGGTTGTTAGGAGCGCCATCACCACAACCAAAGCTAAAGGTTAAGGTGCCATCATCATTATACTCCGCTGTTGACGTGTTCACGTGTGCAACATCGTTGAACATAAAGCCTTTTTGGTTGTATACAGTTACGGATAAAAACGCCTGGTTTTTAGGGTCTTCAAATGTTGCTTGGTGGCATACGTTCGCAGGATACTGCCCTGACACTTCGTAAATATTATCAACTTCTTGTGCACCACCCCAACCGATAGCGGTACCAACGTAGTACTTTTCCTTTGTAAAGGTTTCAGAAGATTCATCATTAGGGCTAGTAAACATGCCTGTTAGCGCTTGAGCACCGTCTCTCTTTAGAATACCAGCCATTTGTTTTTTTAGGTCATCTTCAACTGCAGCGAAAGACTCTTGCGATATCCTACCTTCATAGGTAAATACTTCATTGGATTTAGCATCGATGTGCATTTTATCTTGAATCGCATGAGCCTCTTCAGCAGGGATGGTTGAATCAAGGCGCACAACTAAGTATATATGGTCGCCAGTATGTGTATCGAGATTGAACGTACCCGCACCGTATTTCATTTGCTGAATACGGTGATCCTCAGTAACGACTTGAATAGAGACATATTTACCTTCAGGTACTTCGGGGATAGTCACCGTTGCCCCTTTAGACACATTGATAGTCGCAAATGAATAATAGGTATCACGGTTCATTCGAACGATATCTTGTTTATCGGTAGGCGATAACTCTCGTTTATGTAAGAAATTATTCACACCCACTTCATCCTGCTTAATCAATAAGTTACGAGCGGTCTCAACCATTGGGAATTCCGCAACGGTTATTTCACGACCACCATCAGTAAATAACTCATTTAACGTATCAGCTTCTTGAGCGTAAGCTGACATAGAAAAGGTCGATGCGATTGATAGTGCTATTAGTAATTTTTTCATTGATAACAGTCTCGTATAGTAAACGCGGTAAAACCTACTCCCCCATAGGCAGAGCAATCATAAACCGCGATAGGTTTAAGTAAGTAGTTTCATTTATAATAAGACCACGTTTCATATTAAGCTAAACTTAGCTATCTTGAGTTACAAATCGCTGGTCTTGTTTTGAGGTACAGGTCAACAATACGCCACTTTTAAATATCAAGATAATGGTTTATTTGTATAATCAATTATCGATAAATTCAATAATGGTCATTATGGATAACTTAACCGCTCGGAGCCTTTCACGAATTGATTTGAATCTTTTAGTTACTTTAGATGTACTTATGAGAGAACTCAATGTAACCAGAGCAGCTAACGAAATGTGCGTTTCACAATCAACGATGAGCTATAGCTTACAAAGGCTAAGAGATACATTTGATGACCCGCTGTTTACCCGAACGGCAAAGGGGCTTATACCAACAAAGCGAGCACTCGAACTCAATGAAGCGTTACCTGAACTTCTAAGCCAATTAAACTCACTTGTTATACATAAGCCTTTTGAACCTTCTGTCTGTCAAGAAAGCTTTTCTATAGCCCTTCCCACGTTCTTGTCGAGCATTGTTATCCCAACGTTGGTTAAAAAACTCAGGCAAGTAGCGCCGAACGTAAATCTGATTGAAGTGCCAATTAAATCAAATCAGTTGGCTTTGCTCGATCAAGGAACACTGGACTTTTTGGTGCATTATGAAGAATCAGGTAATAAGTCTCACTTAGTTGAACTCGTTGGACGTTTATCTGCGTGTTTATACGTTAGAAATGGACACCCTCTACTGCTCGAACCATCACCTAGTCTGCAAAATATTTTGCAATTTCCAGTTATTGGTATGCATGTTGAGCAAGACTTTTATAACACCTTCGATGCACCATTAGAGCAATTAATAGCACAGCAAGGTATTAAAAAAAAAGGAATAATTAGAAGCACTCAAACGCAGACTTTGCTAGACATAATGCTTGATAGCGATTCCGTTTTATTTGGGGCGAGTGTGTTAAAAGAGTACAATGGATATGGTGATTCGTTTAAGCTGATCATGCCACTTAATGAGTGGTCAGTACCAATGAACCTTCTCCAACACAAGCGAAATTCTAGCAGCGAAGCTCAAATTTGGTTTAAAAAAATGCTAAGTGACGAACTATCTAAAGTTCTTGGCTAACTCCTTGAGTGTTCCATTGGGAGCATACAGCGAGTTTAATCCATCATTGCTATCCGACTTTGTAAAATTAAATTCTTTCGACAACTGATTGACACCATAACAGTTGATTAGATCTAGCTTCAGTCTCATTGCTCTTCCCTTAAAACTACTTATCGGCACAAAACAGGTCAATATGTCTAACTTACATTGGCAATAATTTGGCATTGAATTCATAAAGTAAGGTGTAATGTAAGTCGTAAGTAAATACTAGTGAGGGTTTCTAGGAAAAAGGTTAGGGCTGGCTGACAGGCGAATGCATTACCTTAGAATAACTAATCATACAGAGCGCAGAAGTTAACACGTAATGACGGCATACATATAAGAACTCAATGTAGGCTTTAAGTCGAATTAGACGCTGACGAAAAGTGTGCGCTGACACTTCTGGCTGGCTGTTTGATGTTGCATGTATGGCATCCCTAATTCGCTTATCTGTAAGACTGACTACTGCACTGTTTTCGTTGTCATCTTCTGTGTCTGCATAGAATTTGCAAGTGCGAATGTAACTGTCAATTTCCTCAATAGATAAAAATATGCCACTCGCAACTCGTTCAACAAGATCAATACCTTGTACCATGAAAAAACAATATAGGAATTTGCACTCATAGGCATATTTCTTTCGAGTATAGAAAGATGGCGATTGCTTTGATTTCGCTTTAGATAGTGGTGAATTATGATTGCCATTAAGGTACAAACAGCAAGGAAGGCAACCATCCTCAACAACTACTGGAAAAGAATAGCCATTCATATCCTTGTATATTTTAATTTGTATATTACCACTCAAACTAACCATTACAAAGCCATTTAGTAACTACACATAAACATACTATGGTGGATATCTTGGTTTTGTAAAGGTAAAAAAAAGACTCAATTAAGAGTCTTATGTGTTCTTGGTTTATTTGTTTCTAAATATTCTTTACGTTTTTTTTAGTGGAGAGTACTCACAAAGATCTTCAATCAAACATGAGCCACAACGTGGCTTTCTGGCGATACAGGTATAACGACCATGTAAAATAAGCCAGTGATGTACATCCACTTTAAACTCTGCTGGAATTACTTTAAGTAGTTTTGCTTCAACTTGATCTACATTTTTACCCATTGCTAATTTAGTACGATTTGCCACACGAAAGATATGTGTATCAACCGCAATTGTTGGCCAACCAAAGGCAGTATTTAATACCACATTGGCGGTTTTTCTGCCGACTCCTGGCAATGCTTCAAGCGCTTCTCGATTTTCTGGCACTTCACTGTTATGAAGTTCAATTAACATTTTGCAGGCTTTAATCACATTGCTCGCTTTACTGTTAAATAGTCCAATAGTTTTGATATAGCTTTTTAATCCCGCTTCGCCTAGAGCGTAAATTGCTTCCGGCGTATTTGCGACAGGGAATAGTTTATCGGTCGCCTTATTAACCCCGACATCGGTTGCCTGTGCAGATAGAGTTACAGCAACAAGTAGTTCGAAAGGGGTACTGAAATTGAGCTCTGTTTCGGGTTTAGGGTTATTGTCGCGCAGTCGCGTTAAAATCTCTCTTCGTTTATCTTTATTCATGCGTCTGCATTGGCCTCTAGTTGGTTGTCGCGCTTAGCTTTACTTTCAAAGTACTGGTCGATTGCATTTTTCATAGCAATAATAAGCCCCATAATAATAAATGCACCTGGTGGCAGGGCTGCTAATAAAAAGCTAGTCTCAGTTTGATAGAGGGTGATAGTAAGAAAAGATGCCCACTCACCAAGTAGCGTCTCAATGCCGTCAAATAGTGTCCCTTGAGCGAGTATCTCACGAGCCATACCTAAAAGAAGTAATACGCCACTAAACCCAAGTCCCATCATTAACCCATCAAAAGCTGCATGTTTAACACTATTTTTAGACGCAAAGGCTTCAGCACGTCCGATAATGATACAGTTGGTTACGATCAAGGGGATAAATATACCCAATGAAACATATAACTCGTAGGTATATGCGTTCATTAATAGTTGTACACAGGTTACCAGGGAAGCTATTATCATTACAAAAATAGGGATACGAATTGCTTTTTGTACATGGTGGCGAATTAGTGAGACTAAGGTATTAGAGGCAACCAAAACAAAGAGGGTTGCAATCGCTAAGCCAAGTGCATTAGTTGTCGTATTGGTAACTGCTAATAATGGGCATAGGCCCAACAGCTGAACAATACCTGGGTTATTCTTCCATAGTCCTTGCCAACTTAACTCTTTATAAATTGCACGGTTATCTTCCTGAATAACAGAAGCATCTGCGTTGTCTATCGGTGTTGTGGTATCGCTTGTCATTATAATGCTCCACAATTTGGTGTTTGATTAAATAGCATTTGTTGGTTTTTATCAAAATAGATAAGAGCATCTTTAACCGCTAAAGTCACGGCGCGAGGGGTAATAGTTGCGCCAGTAAAAGCATCAATATCACCGCCATTTTTAGTCACCTCCCAACGGCTGTCTTGCGCTGCTTCATAATGCTTTCCGGTAAAGCTGTAAATCCAATCCGATTTATTGACTTGAATTTTATCGCCAAGTCCTGGTGTTTCCGTATGACGAATTGCTCGAACACCTGCCACTTTACCATCTGCAAAAATACCAATCGCTAATTTGATTTCGCCAGCATAACCTTTGAAGGTGCTTGTTTCGAGCATTAATGCGACAGGTTTTTCACCTTTTTTAGCCACAAACACCTGCTGTGACTGTCCTTTCCCCAGTAAATTATCATCATTAATGGTAAAACAACTGGCGAAAATATCATTGTCGTAGCTACTTTCAGGAATCAATTGATTGATGGTTTTAAGTAAAGCCATCTGCTCTTGTTTGGCAATAGCGGGTTTTGTTAACTGATTCACAGTGGCAACCGCTGCGGTACAGATGATGGCAAAAATGGCAAGAAGGAAGCCGTTTCGAGAGATAGTTGTCAGCATTATGCTCTTCCTCCATAAACTTTAGGTTGCGTATAATAATCGATTAATGGTACGCACATGTTCCCGAGTAAGACTGCAAAAGCAATGGCATCGGGGTAACCGCCAACATTACGAATAAGTACGACAAAGAATGCAATTAAAATACCATACAACAGGCGTCCTTTCACCGTAGTGGAGGCGCTCACAGGGTCGGTTAATATAAAGAAAGCGCCTAACATGGTGCCACCAGATACAAGGTGAAAAACTGGCGAGCCATTTAAGTCTGGTTGATATGCAAAAGCAATAAAGGAAAATACACTGATACCAACCAGGAAACTGACTGGAATCATCCATAAAATAATACGTTTACTCAGCAAAATAAGACCACCGAGTAAAAAGCCCATGTTTACCCATAAAATTGCCTGTGATGAGGAAGCTTTAAAGCTAGCCATATCAAAAATTTCTGTGGTGGTGAAGCCTGCCTTTAAGCTGTTTTTGACGGTATCAAGTGGTGTTGCCATTGTTAAACCATCAATACTGACACTCAGTTGTGCCATGCTATAACCATCTAAGGTATAACCGGTTAACACGGTACTTACTTGATCTAACAATGAAAGTTCAAAGGGCTGTAGGCTGAGCATCGGTAACCAAGCGGTCATCTGTACCGGAAATGAGACCAGTAGTAAGACATAGGCCGCCATAGCAGGGTTAAAAATGTTTTGTCCCAGACCACCATATAGTTGCTTTACAAATACAATAGCGAATAAAGTACCAATTACAGCGATCCACCAAGGTGCTAGAGGGGGAATAGCGATGGCGATTAATATACCTGTAAGTAACGCACTACCGTCTTTTAAGGTCTTAATTACTGGACGTTTACGTACTTTTAAAATGGTCGCTTCCGCCAATAATGCAACTAAAGAAGCGAGTGCTATTTGCAGTAAATTACTTAATCCAAAGAAATAACTTTGTATTAAAACTCCTGGAATTAAACATAAAATAACCCATAACATGACTTGTGAAGTACTACGGCGTGTACGTTGATGCGGTGAGCTTGCATTAATAAATGCCATTACTGTTGTCCCTCATTATTTGAGTCGCTATTGGCTTTTTTAGCCTTTGCTCTTGCGACCGCTGCTGCAATTTTCGCTTTTTTAACATCTTCTTCAGAAGGTGGCGCAACATCGTCTCCCACAGCATCAGAAGCTAATTGTGCCTGTTTTTTTTGCTGTTTAGCTAAGCGTGCTTGTTCTTTACGTTTTTTTCGTTCAGCAATAACAGCACTGTTGTCAGGTTCAATGGCAATTGGATCCATCAATTGGTTAGCGTTAGAGGCACTTTGAGGAGCCTCTAATTTGCTATCCACTTGCACTGAATCACTAGCAGAGGTTATATCGATATCACCTATTGCCTCCGCTTCTTCTGCAATCTCTGCTGCTTGTTGTGCTTTTTTAGCTTTCGCGCGGGCAATCGCTGCTGCGACTGCCACTTTTTTAGGATCTATATTTGAATCTGATGGTGAAGATGATTCAGTATTTTCTACATTCTCTGCAACCTGTTTCGCTTTTTTAGCTTTCGCGCGGGCAATAGCTGCTGCCACGGCTGCTTTTTTCGGATCGACACTTTGCTCCGGAGAAGATGGGACAGGCGTCGCTTCTTCTTCATTATTTACTAGGCTATTTTCAGACTGTTTGGCTTTTTTAGCTTTGGCACGTGCAATGGCGGCCGCAACAGCTGCTTTTTTAGAATCTGTACTTGGAATGCTATCAGGCTTCTCCTCGCTATTGTCAGCATTACTTTCGACCTGTTTGGCTTTTTTAGCTTTAGCACGTGCAATGGCTGCTGCCACGGCTGCTTTTTTGGGATCTGCCGTTGTATTTTTTTCTACGTTATTTTCTAAATTGGTTTCTACCGTTTTAGCATTACTTTCGACCTGTTTGGCTTTTTTAGCTTTAGCGCGTGCAATGGCCGCTGCTACTGCATCATTTTTTTGTACAGGCTTGGATATTTCTGTTTGTTGCTCTGAACTTAATGTGTCAGGGGTGCTCTGTTTCTTAGCTTTAGCACGGGCTAGTGCCGCCGCAATGAGATCCTCCCCCCCATTTTTTTCTTTCATTTGAGCTTTGCGTTTTTCTGCCGCTTCTTTATGTTTTGCTTGGCGGTCTAATTTAGCCTGTGCAAGTCGTGCTTCACGGTTTTCATGTCGAATACGTGCGATTTCAGCTTTCTTCGCCTCATGTTCTGCCACTTTTATTTCCGCTTTTGCAACACGGTAATACTCCACTAACGGGATATGGCTAGGACAGACAAAAGCACAGGCACCACACTCAATACAAGCATTTAGATTATATTGTTTTAGTTTGTCGTGATCTTGGCTTTTTGAATACCATAATAACTGTTGAGGAAGTAATGTCGCAGGACAAGCATCTGCACATTCAGAACAACGAATACAGGGCATTTCAGCGGGGGCTTCTGGAAACTCCTTCGCCGTTGGCGCAAGGATACAGTTACAAGTCTTAGTGACAGGCGCGCTGGTATCATTAATGGTAAAACCCATCATTGGGCCTCCGATAATGAGCTGTTTAACGGCGATAGAGTCGACCCAGTAGCGATCTAATAGATACTGAATAGGAGTACCGATACGCACACTCACATTGCCTCGTTTTTGCAATGAGTCACCAGTGAGAGTAACAATACGTGAAGTAAGTGGCTTAGCATCAATAATTGCTTGTTTGATTGCAAATACAGTACCCACGTTTTGCATTACAATACCAAGTTCACTAGGGTGTTTACCAATGGGGGTCTGTTGTCCGGTGATGATTTCAATAAGCTGTTTTTCACTGCCTGATGGGTAGATAGTCGGAATCACGCGCAGGCTAATATGACTGTTATTTTTACTCGCCTTGAGTGCTTCATTTAAACATTTAATTGCTTCTTTTTTATTATCTTCGATAGCAATTATGGTCAGTTGTGGTTGTAAAATATGATTAAGGATATTAATACCCTCAATAATTTCGTAAGCTTGCTCTTGCATCAAACGGTCATCTGCCGTGATGTAGGGCTCACATTCGGCTGCATTAATCAGCAATAATTTGATTTTTTCATGTTGCACTAATTTTAGGTGGCTGGGAAATCCTGCACCGCCTAACCCGACAATGCCTGCTTGTTGAATCGCATCGACTAACAATGCAGGAGCAACCTTTTCATAGGGTTCGGGTTTGATATATTCAACTGCCCTGTCTAAACCATCGGTTTGGATCACTACCGATAAAATGCCTAAACCGGAAGGGTGAAGATCACAACGCTTTTCTATGGCAATAACCGTGCCTGAACTACTTGCATGTTGAACCACCATTGCACTATATACTTTGGTCAAGGGTTGCCCTTTTAATACAGCATCGCCCACCTTAACTAATAATTCAGGGGTATGACCTTTCTGCTCAACGGGGATCACTAAAGTCGCAGGAATACCCGCATCTCTAATTGCATATTGACTGCTTTGCAGTTTATTTTCTTCAGGGTGAATTCCACCATGAAAGTTCCATAGTTTACCCGATGAAATCGCGTCTAATTGCTCATCACTGAGCAGGTTAAATTTTTCTGTCATACTAAAGCTCAGTGTTAACTTGGGTAGGGATGCGTTGTAAGTTCCATTGCCAGTTTTGTGTGGTTATTTCAATGGGTAGCATATCAATACAGTCAGTTGGGCAAGGCGCAACACACAACTCACAGCCAGTACACTCATCGGTGATTACTGTATGCATTTGACGGGTTGCACCCATAATGGCATCTACGGGACATGCTTGAATACATTTAGTGCAACCAATACATTCATCTTCACGTATAAAAGCGATTAACTTTGGTTTTTCTTCACCATCTAACTGTTTCGGTTCAACACCCATTCGTTCTGCCAGCTGGCGCATTACTGCATCGCCACCGGGAGGGCATTTGTTAATATCATCACCATTTGCAATTGCTTGTGCATAGGGCTTACAGCCTGGATAGCCACATTGTCCACATTGAGTTTGTGGTAACATTGCATCAAGCTCCTCTACAATGGGGTCTGCTTTAACTTTAAAGCGAATTGAGGAGTAACCGAGTAAAGCGCCAAACAGCGCAGCTAAGGTGGCGAGAGCTAAGACCGCCATTAGAATATTTAAAATCATTTAATTAATCCCGTGAAACCCATAAAGGCAAGTGACATTAACCCTGCTGTGATCATCGCAATTGCAGAGCCTTTAAAAGGGAGAGGAATGTCGGATGCAGCCAGACGTTCGCGCATTGATGAAAACAGTACTAGCACTAGTGAAAAGCCAATCCCCGCACCAAAACCATAAATAATCGATTCGACGAAGTCGTGGTTTTCATTAATGTTAAGGAGTGCCAAGCCTAATATTGCACAATTGGTGGTGATCAAAGGTAAAAAGATACCTAACAAACGATATAATGTTGGGCTGGTTTTATGCATTACCATTTCAGTAAATTGCACTACTACGGCAATCACCAAAATAAAGCTTAAGGTTTGCAGGTAAAGTAGATCGAGAGGGATCAACAGATAAGTATTAACAATATATGAAAGCGCGGCTGTTAAAGTTAATACAAACGTTGTCGCAAATGACATGCCAACTGCTGTTTCAATCTTATTAGAGACACCCATAAATGGGCATAAGCCTAAAAATTTCACTAATACAAAGTTATTGACCAGTACCGTGCCAAAAAACAGTAAAAAATAATTACTCATAAATTTTTTAATTCCACTAGCAGAATAGGGGGATTCGGAAGATTGCTAATACGGGCAGATTATAGCAAACAACCTCAGTAAAAATAACAACCTGTAGGATGTTTTTTTAGGAAGATAAAGTTTTGAACTGTATTGACAGTAAGTTGTTACTAGCAGCATACAGACCAGATAATAAGTGTTGAAAAAAGTGCAAGTTTTTCTCATTGATAATGTTGGGTTGATATAAATAATTCATATTTAATTTATGCCGATCGCATCTTTTTAAACACTAAATAAGCACCTCCTTACAAAGTTGATTTATATCAATATATACATATATTGTGTTATGTATAGTCTCGCTCCACTAGATGTAGTGTCCCTTTCTTTTCGGAGCCCCAATATGAAAACTGTTGTTATTAAGCGCGATGGTAGCCAAGCCCCCTTTAACGCACAGCGTATCGCTGAAGCTATTTTAAAAGCCTCAGGTGCCGCTCGCTGTAAAGGGGTTGATGCATTTGCTATAGCAACAGCTGTTGAAAATGAGTTACAGGGACAAATCGAAGTCGATATTCATCGTATTCAAGATAAAGTAGAACAACAATTAATGACCGATGGTCATTTAGAGTTAGCACGTGTATATATCGAGTATCGTCATGATCGCGATTTAGCACGAGAGCGTAAAAGCCACCTTAATAGTGAAATTGATGGTCTTATTGAGCAAAGTAATGCCTCGTTATTAAATGAAAATGCCAACAAAGATGGAAAAGTGATTCCAACTCAGCGTGATCTGCTTGCTGGCATTGTGGCAAAACACTATGCAAAATCGCATATTCTTCCGCGTGATGTTGTACGTGCACATGATAAAGGCGAAATTCATTATCATGATCTTGACTATGCCCCATTTTTCCCAATGTTTAACTGCATGCTTATCGATATAAAAGGCATGTTTACGCAAGGGTTTAAAATGGGTAATGCTGAGATTGAAGAGCCAAAATCTATCTCCACGGCAACAGCTGTGTGTGCGCAAATTATCGCGCAGGTAGCGAGTCATATTTATGGTGGGACGACCATCAATGGTATTGATACAACGCTTGAGCCCTATGTGGCGATGAGCTACAACAAACATCTTAAAATTGCAGAAAAATGGGGTATCGGAAACCCGCAGGCCTATGCCGATGAGCAGACCGAAAAAGAGTGTTACAACGCTTTTCAATCTCTAGAATATGAAGTAAATACTCTGCACACAGCTAACGGACAAACTCCTTTTGTGACCTTTGGTTTTGGCTTAGGTACATCATGGGAAGCGCGTTTAATTCAGCAGTCTATTTTTAAAATTCGTCTTGCCGGCTTAGGCAAAAATCGCAAGACGGCTATATTCCCCAAACTGGTTTTTGCCATTAAAGATGGTGTTAATCATAAGCCTGCAGATCAAAACTACGACATTAAACAACTTGCTTTGGAATGTGCATCAAAGCGCATGTATCCAGATATTTTAAACTTTGACAAAGTGGTTGAAGTGACAGGATCTTTTAAAACGCCGATGGGCTGTCGAAGTTTCCTTGACGCTTACCAAGAAAATGGACAAGCAGTACACGATGGGAGAAATAACTTAGGTGTCGTTAGCCTTAATTTACCGCGCATTGCCTTAGAAGCTGAAGGCGATGAAACAGCCTTTTACCGATTACTCAATGAACGTTTATTAATCGCTAAAAAAGCACTAGATACCCGTATTGAACGTTTATCAGAAGTGAAAGCTAGCGTTGCCCCTATTTTATATATGGAAGGTGCCTGTGGTGTGCGTTTGAAAGCCGATGATTGTGTGGCTGAAATATTTAAAAATGGTCGCGCCTCTATTTCACTTGGTTACATTGGCCTGCATGAGACCATCAATGCATTACATGATGACGATGGCCATCTGTTTGATGACCAAAATAAACAACATAAAGCGCTAGAAATTATTCGCCATTTAAAACAAGCGGTTGTCGCTTGGACCAAAGAGTCTGGTTACGGCTTTAGTCTTTATTCAACACCATCTGAAAACTTATGTGATCGTTTCTGTCGTCTAGATACTAAGCAGTTTGGTGTCTTAGAGGGGGTTACTGATCGTGGCTATTACACTAACAGTTTTCACTTAGATGTTGAAAAAACAGTTAATCCATACGATAAACTCGACTTTGAAATGCCATATCCTGAGATAGCAAGTGGCGGTTTTATCTGTTACGGCGAATACCCAAATATGCAGCATAATTTAAAAGCGTTAGAAGATGTTTGGGATTACAGTTATAGCCACGTGCCATATTACGGCACCAACACGCCTATCGATGAATGTTATGAATGTGGTTTTCACGGTGAGTTTGACTGTACCAGCAAAGGCTTTGTTTGCCCAAGTTGCGGTAACTCTGACTCAGAGAAAGTTGCTGTAACACGTCGTGTTTGTGGTTATTTAGGAAGCCCAGATTCAAGACCATTTAACGAAGGTAAACAGGAAGAAGTGAAACGACGCGTGAAGCATCTTTAAGTTTCTTCTGTTTTTCATGGAGGTTAAGCGGTGAATTACAGTAAATATTATCCTATCGATGTGTTAAATGGCGAGGGGACTCGTTGTACATTGTTTGTCTCTGGCTGTATCCATAATTGCCGAGGTTGTTATAACCAATCAACTTTATCGCCCGACGCTGGCGAGGAATTTACAGCTGAGCTAGCAGATCAAATTATTGCAGATCTCAATGATACACGTATAAAAAGGCAGGGCTTGACCTTGTCTGGTGGCGATCCCCTTCACCCTAATAATGTCCAGCAAGTATTAACATTGATTCAACGTGTCCACAGTGAATGCGTCGACAAAGATATTTGGTTATGGAGTGGTTACAAGCTGAGTGAATTAAACGCAAAACAACGTGCGGTGATAGCGTTAGTTAACGTGTTTATTGATGGTAAATTTGTACAGGCGTTAGCTTCTCCTAACTTAAAATGGAGAGGGAGTAGTAATCAAGTTGTGCACTACTTGAAATAGAGATTATTCTCCAAATACTGCATTAAGATCAACTACTAACAAAGCATTTTTTTCTTACTGTACTAAACTTACTAATTTAGATAGTAGGAAAGTTGTATGCTTTTTTCATCCTCCAAAGCGACTCCCCTCAAAGAGGCTAGCGTCGAATTTACAGACTCACAAAAAACAGAAACTTGGTCTGATTCTGATGGGTCTCTACTAGATTTTTCCGAGCACCAAAATATCCCTGCACTGAGTAGTTGTCGTGGTGGCCATTGCGGGGCTTGTGCAGTGCAATTACTTGAAGGTGAGGTCATTTATGAACCCCAACCTACTGCAGAAGTCGGCGGAAGAGAGGTTTTACTTTGCTGTGCTAAACCCGTAACTGCTCACATTAAATTAAAAATTTAGCTTTTAATCATCCCTGTGTTACTCGCATTTATAGTGAGGCGGACTACTATGTAAGCTAAGCATGCTATTGAAGTTGTGATGATCTGTTAAGTAATAATGCACCTCAATTTATAGTCGTGCGCGTAAAAATTCACACAGATTGTTGATGTAAATAATTGCATTATCTACTTCATCATTTAAAAAAAACAACTAGGAAAAAGAGATGGCAAGTCTTCTTGATACCGTTGATCAACGCACAAATTTAGTAGGTGAGAATAGATTAGAGCTACTATTATTTCATCTGCAAGGTCCGCAGCTTTTCGCTATTAATGTCTTTAAAGTGAAAGAGGTCGTTAAATTACCTGCCCTTAATAAAATTCCTAACTCTCACCCTAAAATATCAGGTGTTGCCAATATTCGTGGTCAATCTATTCCAGTTATTAATCTACGTGAAGCGATCGGTTTTCGGCCATTGGAAGTGGATTCGGAATGCAATTTAATCATTACCGAATATAACCGGACTGTTCAGGGCTTCTTGGTTGGCAAGGTTGAGCATATCGTTAACATGACTTGGAATGAGATCATGCACCCGCCAAGTAGTGTTGGTCGACATCATTATTTAACGGCGATCACCAAGCTAAAAAGAGAGGGCGTTGAAAAACTGGTTGAAATTATAGATGTTGAGAAAGTCCTTGCAGAGATTATCGAATATGATGTGACCATATCGGAAGGGGTGTTAGATGAAGACATCGTTAGTGAAATGGCGGGGCTGAAAATTTTACATGCGGATGACTCATCAACTGCACGTAAACAGGTTGAAGCAACGCTGTCACAGTTAGGTGTTGAAATTATTCCTGCTGAAAATGGCTTACAAGCATTGGAAATTCTAAAAGGCTGGGTAGCAGATGGTAAACGCATAGAAGATGAAATTTTAATGTTGATCACCGATGCAGAAATGCCCATTATGGACGGTTATAAATTAACTTCTGAAGTACGAAGTGATCCAAATATGTCTAATTTACATATTGTATTAAATACTTCGCTCAGCGGTAGTTTTAATCAAGCGATGGTGGAAAAAGTCGGGTGTAATGCGTTGTTGTCTAAATTTCAACCAGACAGGTTAGTTGAAGCAGTGCAGGAAAGATTAAAAGCAAAATTAGAGAGCAATAATTAATCTATTTCCTCCATTAATTCAACAGGCTTAACTTTATTTGAGCCTGTTGTTTGCACATTGCTTTAGTTATCTTTACTCTACTCAAATTGTTAATTCCCCATAACTTTACTAAATAAGACTAGACTGAAAGATGAGCGATAAAAATCCCCCGCAAACTGGTAATGAATCGGCAACCATTGAGCGGATTGAAACAAGATTAGTTCCACCACCGATGTATAACGTATTACTGCATAATGATGATTATACGCCGATGGATTTTGTGATTGACGTATTGCAACGTTTTTTCCGTTTAAGTAATGAGCAAGCGACCGAAGTAATGCTCAACGTTCACTATAAAGAGGTTGGAGTCTGTGGCACCTTCAGTGCTGAAATTGCAGAAACCAAAGTAATGCAAGTGATGAATTACGCTAAACAAAATGAGCATCCACTGCGTTGTTCAATGGAAAAAGAGTCGTAAATTGTAATCAACCCATTAAGGGGTCTCTATGTTAGATAAAGCCTTAGAAAATAGTTTAGATTTAGCCTTCCGCTTTGCGTTTGAAAAATCGCATGAATTTATGACCGTTGAGCATCTTTTACTTGCGTTATTGGAAAATGAAGAGATTAAAACACTCCTAACTGCTTGTTCCGTTGATATGGTCTCCTTACATATTGAAATATTAAGCTACTTAGAAAATACGCCTTCCGTTCCTGAGGTTCACACTCAAGAGATTGAAATTCAACCCACCATTGCTTTTGAACGTGTATTACAGCGTGCTATTTTTCATGTGCAATCATCTGGTAGTACAGAAGTTTCAGCGGGTAGCGTGCTAGTAGCATTGTTTAGCGAACAAGAATCTCAAGCGGTATACCTTCTTAAAAAAGCAAACCTTTCTCGCTTAGATGTAGTTAATTATATCTCTCATGGCATTGCTAAATCTGCTGATTCTGCGCCTACCTTATATCATGAACAGGCTGCAACAGAAGAGCCTGCAGAGAATAAAGAGGAGATGCAATTTACTATTAACCTCAATGAGAGAGTGGCCGCGGGTGAAATTGATCCACTTATTGGTCGTGATAAAGAGGTTGAACGTTGTGTTCAAATATTATGTCGACGTCGTAAAAACAATCCGTTATTAGTGGGGGAAGCTGGCGTTGGTAAAACAGCGATTGCTGAAGGCCTAGCATATCGAATTGTTAACAATGATGTACCAGAAGTGATCAGTGATAATATTATATATTCACTTGATATGGGGGCTTTACTGGCAGGAACTAAATATCGTGGTGAGTTTGAACAACGCTTTAAAACGGTATTAACACAGCTTGGCGAAGAAGATAATGCCATTTTATTTATCGATGAAATTCATACCATTATTGGTGCTGGGGCTGCAACAGGCGGACAATTAGATGCAGCTAATTTATTAAAACCGCTATTAAGTGGTGGTAAATTACGCTGTATGGGGTCAACAACCTATAAAGAGTTTGGACAAGTTTTTGAGAAAGAGCATGCGCTTGCTAGACGCTTTCAAAAAATTGATGTGCTTGAACCATCTATTAAAGAGACTGGACAAATTCTACTTGGCCTTCGTTCTCGCTATGAAGAACATCATGAAATTCGCTACACCAATAAAGCATTAATGGCTGCAGCAGAATTAAGTGCAAAATACATTAATGATAGGCACCTTCCAGATAAAGCGATCGATGTAATTGATGAAGCCGGTTCACAAATGCGTTTATTACCTGCAAGTAAACGTAAAAAAACCATTGGTGTAGTCGAGATTGAAAACATCATCGCTAAAATTGCACGTATTCCGAAAAATTCAGTGAGCACTGACGATAAAACACAGTTAGCTAAATTACCTGAGCGCCTTAAAATGACTGTGTTTGGTCAAAATGAAGCAATTAATCAACTCACCGATGCCATTCATTTAAATCGCTCTGGTTTGTCTGAGGAGACAAAACCGATTGGCTCCTTCCTCTTTGCTGGCCCAACGGGGGTTGGTAAAACAGAGGTAACTCAACAACTAGCTAAAGCGATGGGCATAGATCTGTTACGTTTTGATATGTCTGAATACATGGAAAAACACACCGTCTCACGTTTATTAGGTGCGCCTCCTGGTTATGTTGGTTATGAGCAAGCGGGTCTGTTAACCGATGCTGTCGTGAAGCACCCTTATGCAGTATTGCTACTTGATGAAATAGAAAAAGCACACAGTGATATCTATAACATCTTATTACAGGTGATGGATCATGGCACATTAACCGATAATAACGGACGTAAAGCAGATTTTAGAAACATCATTCTGGTCATGACAACCAATGCTGGTGTGCGTGAAACCACCAAAAGTAGTATTGGTTTTAAAGATCAACAAGACTCGCATAAAGTGATGGATGAGATTAATAAATTATTTTCACCTGAATTTAGAAATCGTCTTGATAACATTATTTGGTTTGATCATCTAAGTCTTGAGGTTATTTATCAAGTGGTTGATAAGTTTATTGTGCAGTTACAAGCTCAGTTAGATAAGAAACAAATATCACTCGAGGTTGATGATAGCGCGCGTAAATGGCTTGCTGAACATGGTTATGACAAAGCAATGGGGGCTCGCCCAATGGGACGCTTAATTCAAGATAAGATTAAAAAACCATTAGCTAACGAAATATTATTTGGGCAACTGCAAAATGGTGGAACTGTCGTTGTAAAACTGGATAAAAAAGGAGAAGGCATCACATTTAGCTTCGCCAAAACAATGGCAATGAGTGAGTAAGTGGGGAAAGTATTAAGGCTTGAAGGTGTTAAGGCTGGAGGGCTGGAAAGATAGAAGGCTTGAAGGTATTAAAGCTTGAAGGTTTAAAAGCTTGAAGGCTGGAAGGAATTAGGGCTTGCAAGTTAGAAGCTGGAAAGTTAAAAGGTTAGAAACTAAAACGCCATTATCGAGTTAACTCGGTAATGGCGTTTTTTGTTGCGGGTGAGGGCTGTTTTAGCTTAACGTTTCGTAGGGGACTGGGTCGTTCACGCCATTTTTTTCGAATGCTTCAAGGCGCTCTACGCAACTACCGCATTGGCCACAGGCTTTTTCTCGGCCGTTGTAACATGTCCAAGTTTTACTGTAATCAAGGCCCATACGTAAACCATCTTTTAGAATGCCTATTTTATCGCTATTTAAGTAAGGAGAATAAATCTCCGTTGGCTCATAGTTTGCAACGGCTGCTACATCATTCATTTTTTCAACAAAGATAGGGCGGCAGTCAGGGTAAATCTCATGGTCTCCTGAATGAGCACCGTAATAAACTTGCTCAGCACCAATAGAAACCGCGTAACCAATCGCTAATGATAGCAAAATCATATTACGATTTGGTACAACTGTACTTTTCATATTTTCGTTTTGGTAATGTCCCAAAGCGACATCGATACTGTTATCGGTGAGTGATGAACCACCAATAAGCTGATTAATTGCAGAAATATCAATTACTTTATGATGAATGTCGAGCTCTGCACAGACTGCTCGTGCAACATCTATTTCTTTGATATGACGCTGTCCATAATCAAATGTTAAAGCGTAAGGGGTTAGCCCCTGTTCAATTGCTTTATGTAAAACGGTGTAAGAATCCATTCCACCCGAATATATCACAACGACTTTTTTTTGCATTTTGCTTGTATTTCCTACTCTATTCACATATAAATCAGGTCAGTCATTTATGTGACCCATATCAACCATTGAGTATAACTGTTTATGCATAAAAACTACAAAGTAAATGAACTATTTCAGACTATCCAAGGCGAAGGCTTTTATACTGGCGTACCTGCTATT
Organism: Psychromonas sp. psych-6C06; assembly: GCF_002835465.1. Lineage (NCBI taxonomy): Bacteria > Pseudomonadati > Pseudomonadota > Gammaproteobacteria > Alteromonadales > Psychromonadaceae > Psychromonas > Psychromonas sp. psych-6C06. The sequence continues at coordinate 173,958 of NZ_PIZM01000001.1, forward strand.
TTTGTTCGCCTGCAAGGGTGTGATGTAGGTTGTGCATGGTGTGATACTAAACATACTTGGGAAATTGATCCTGCTAAACAGACCGAATTAAACTTATTAACGGATCGTAGTAACGAATCAGAGCGTTGGTCTGGCGTGTCAGCACAGCAGATAATCGATGAGATTAAACGCTTGGGTTATACCGCTAACTTAGTGGTTATTACTGGTGGAGAGCCTTGCATGTATGATCTTCGCGAATTAACACATCTTCTACATGAGTTTGGTTTTCATACCCAAATAGAAACCAGTGGTACCTACCCGGTATTAGTTGATAGCTACAGTTGGGTAACCGTCTCGCCTAAGATAAATATGCGTGCTAAAAAGGAAGTACTGTTATCTGCACTTGAGCGTGCTAATGAGATAAAGCATCCAGTTGGCACTGAGAAAGATATTGATCAACTCGATGCGTTATTACGCCCAGTAAAATCACTAAAAACCAAAACTATCTGCTTACAACCTATCTCGCAAAAAGCCAAAGCAACAGCCCTATGTATGCAAGTTTGTATTGAGCGAAATTGGCGTTTATCGGTGCAAGTACATAAGTATTTAGATATTGATTAATAACGGTTACAAAAACTTATTGCAGATGAATATCTGCAATAAGTTTATTCATTAGGGATGATCTGAAAAACCCGATTAACCTGTTTCACACCAGATATTTTTCGTGCAATTTGTGTTGCTGCATCCGCGGTTTTGTTATCAACACGACCAATTAAAAATAGCTCGCCATCTTCAGTCACCACTTTTATTTGAAAAGAGTTAATCTCTTCATGTGCCGTTAATTGGCTTTTAGCTTTAGTGGTGATCCAGCTATCACGGCTCTTTTGAGCAAGGCCAATCGGTTTATCTTTAATACGAAGCTGATTATAAACCTCTTTAACCCCTTTTAAGTTAATCAGCTCATTCTCTATTTTTTGTTTATCTTCTTCGCTAGTTACTTGTCCAATAATTAATAGGTAAGCGTTATTGGCAATCAGGTTAATACGTGTTGTGCGGTAGTTAATGTCTAACGCATTTATTTTATCTAAAGCCGCGAGTGATAGGTTATCATCATCTATCTGTGTTGAAAGTGAGCGCTCATCACTGCTGACTGCAACGGCAGTGCCTGCAACGGCAATGAGTCCGCCTGCACAACCTTGTAGGAGTAAAAGACTAAGTACAAAAGGGAATAATGTGGTTATCTGTTTCATAACTCTCACTTAATACTGAGGAAAAAGTTGTTGATCGATAAGATCACTTAAACAGTTAATTACTAAAAGGTGTATCTCTTCAATACGTGGGCCCTTATCACTTGGAGCTCGTATCTCAATGTCATCAGAGCCTAATAAGCCTGCTAATTCACCACCATCAACGCCGTTTAAAGCAATAATTTGGAGTGAGCGGCTCAATGCTGTTTCCACTGCTCGGATCATATTTCGGCTATTTCCACCATGACTGATCACTAACAAAATATCACCATCCTGCGAAATTGCTGAAATTTGCTTGGCATAGATCTCATCAAAATGGCTATCTGTTGCAATCGCAGAAACTAGCGCAGAATCAGCGGTGATTGCAATTGCGGGTAAAGAGGGGCGATCTGTCTCATATTTGTTTAACAGGTGCGAAGAAAAAATTTGTGCTAATGCCGCTGCACCACCATTGCCACAGACTAAAATTTTATTACCACGGATCAACGCTTCGGTTAATGCAAAAGCCGCTTTTTCGATAGATTCAGGTAGTGCTTCAGCTGCGACAATTTTAGTTTGAATACTTTCTGCAAAATGAGCATGTATTTTTTCGTTTATCATGGTCTCTCTTATGTTATCTACTTTACTTTACTTAAACTTGAAACGCATCTTGTACCCACAATGGGCATGAATCTGAATCATTTAACGCGATAGCATCAAAACGACAATAGGGTTCAGATGCTAATTGTGCGATATAGTGATTGGCTGTTTTGATTATTTTTCGTTGCTTGCTTTGATTAATTGATGCAAGTGCGCCACCAAAGTCACCATTTTTTCGAAAGCGAACCTCAATAAATACTAAAGTATCTTGGTCTGCCATAATTAAATCGATTTCACCAAAACGACAATAATAATTCTGGTGAAGCAGCGTCAAGCCTTGGCTAAGCAGATAACTTAACGCTTTTTTCTCAGCAATAACGCCTTGAGAGTTACTCGGCTGGAGTAGGCGAGGCAACTTCAAATAACACTCCATTTTGATATTTTGCCCAGCTTAGCTTGGCTTCAATACTATTGTCTGAACTTAATGAAATATCGCCAATTAGGCCTTTGTATATCGCGTCTTGATTATTTTGCAAATACACCAATTGTTCGATTAACTGGTAACTATCAAAGCCTAACGCAAATAAACGCAAAGTAGAAAAGGATTGTCTTTTCCATGCGTTTTCAACTTCCTTGCTTAACTCGCTTTCAGGATCTAATAAAAACGGATTATCGGAGAACACTAAATTAGAAAGCTCTTTATTTTGCATATTGTTACGATCTGCACTGTGGCTTCGCGAGCTAGCATAAAGTGGTATTTTTTGAGCGAATGGACTTACCGAAACATCGATAAAAGGTTTTAGTAGAATAAGTTCATCGCGTTTACTAACAATATAAATCGCATCGACATCACGGCGACTTCTCACTTCAGTTTCTAAAGGGACACCGGTGATCGCTTTCATCTGGTTGATACGTTGCTTACTTTTATCGGTGTGCAATACATCATCAATAAAGCGCGCTAGTTTTGCCTTTGAGCCAAAATAATGAGATTCGACTTGCACATCACTTTCTGGCGTTAATACGGCCCATTGCGCTTTAAATGCATTAGCAACACGTTTCCCATAATTTGAATTTGGCGCAATAACTAACGGGTTCTTATGTGCGTTCGCATGTATCATTTGCGCTGCTTGCTGTGCTTCATCTTCAGGTGAAAGTGGGAATGCATAGTGCCAGTCGATAACATGAGGGGCACTTGGTTGTTCAATTACATCGTTATTCTCAGTTATGGTTGCTGTGTTGCTTGGCTTTGCCTCTCTGGCTATGCTATTAAGTGCTAATACTGGCATGGTTTCAATAAGTGGTAATAATGCTTCTATTTCACTTTTCATTAACGGGCCAACCACAAAATCAATGTTCGCTGTTTTGAAGTTTTCAACTAATGTGTTGTTATCGACAGTTTGTGTATCGAAGAAATGCAGTTTAGGAACAATGCTCTGTTCATCCGTTATACTTTTCTGTTGGTGATAGTAAGCATTTAACAGCCCTAATTGAATCGCTTTACCTTGGCGCTCAAAACGGCCTGAAAGGGGTAATAAAATAGCGATGTTATCGGGTTGGTAAGGGCTCATTTCTGCGATGTTTGTTAACGCTAGTGGCATAAACTGCTGTGCTGGATGTTCAGGAAAACCAGCTTTCCAATGCGCTAACTCTCGGCTTAAACGGTTTGGGCGAAATTTATTTTTCTGATACAACGCGGCGAGGGCATACCAGCCCTCTTTGAATGCTTGATCAATACTTAAAGAGGAAGCCACTGGCGTAATTACTTTTTCTGTTTGTAGCTCTACTTGTGGCTCATCAGTGTTTAAAGTTTCACCGTTTGCATTAGTGGGGGGCTCATCGATTTCAGGTTCAATCGCAACATCACCACTTTCTTGAGGCTCTGTTAGGTACTGAGTTAGCTGCTCGTAGCTTAGAAGAGATAACTGCGCTAACAATAGATCATTATAAGTTTGTTTCTCGCTATCAATGGTTAAACGTGGTGCTAACAACAATATGGTATCGCCAGCTTCAAGGGGCTGTTCATTTCGAATATATAAGGTTGATTGAAGTTTTAAGTAATGAATAAGATCGGGCTCTTCAAGTAACTCAGGGGCAACATCACTGAGAGCGCTTTGTGTTTCAGGTAACTTGTTTTGCGCGTAAAACTTATCGGCTAAAAGCAGGTTAAGCGTTGAAGCTTGTAAATCGTTTAACGGTTTTTGTTGCAAGGAGGCGATCACTGCATCAGCCATCACAAACTTACGCTCTTTAATCAGTGCTTGAACGGCTAGGAATTGCCAAATTAAATTTTCATCACTGCCAAGTTGCTCATCTTTATTAAGATAAAAAGCAGCGCTGTCTTCTAGTTCACTAAATAGTGCAGGTGGCACATCTTTAGGAGGCGTTGCCGTTGTTGTACAGGCGGAGATGAAGGTAATGGTAGCGATCACGGTTAAATAGCGACTGATGCGTTTTTTAAGTAAAACGTTCAAAGTAATGTCCTTTAATCTGCAAGCAAAATTTCTAGATAGGTATCAATAAGTATGAATACCCATGATACTTCAAGATGCAAAGTCAGCAAGACAAATTGTGCCAAGATGCTAGGCATAAAATTGAAGCATAGTTATTCTACATCGATGTTTTATAACAACGCAGGTTGGTGCAATTTGACTTGCCCTACAGGGTGCAAGCTCAAAAACCACTGCCATGTTGTAACCTTTGAAAAGTGAATAACAATTACCTCAGGCTACGCCTTGCATTGGTATCTGAGCTTGTGCCTGACAAAGCATCTTGAGGTAACATGGGTATAGTGTAATATTGTGGCTTACGTTAAACAATCTTATTCATTATTTAATAGGCTAATAATATGTCTCAGCACAGCGAATCGCTATCAAATCTTCCTGCCAAATTGTATATCGTTGCCACGCCTATTGGCAATATCAGTGACATTAGTTATCGCGCCATTGAAACACTTCAACAAGTTGATGTGATTGCAGCCGAAGATACGCGACATAGTGGTAAATTACTTAGTCATTATCAAATTAAAAAACCGATGTTTCCACTGCATGATCACAATGAACGTGAGCGCGGAAAGGTGTTAATCGAAAAAATAAAAGCGGGTCAATCGGTGGCATTAATCTCTGATGCGGGCACTCCCTTGATCAGTGATCCCGGTTATCATTTAGTGAATGAATGCCGCGATAATGATGTTGATGTAGTGCCCATTCCTGGGGCTTGTGCAACGATTGCTGCCTTAAGTGCTGCAGGATTGCCAACAGACCGATTCTCCTTTGAGGGTTTTTTACCTGCGAAAGAGAAAGGCAAGCAGGATAAATTAAACGCATTGATCGAAGAAACACGCACCATGGTTTTTTATGAATCACCACGTCGAATTATCGATACCGTTGAGCAGATAGTTAATATTTTAGGTGGTGAAAGAAAATTAGTGATTGCACGCGAACTCACTAAAACCTTTGAATCCTTTTATGCCTTGCCTGCAGACGAAATGTTAGCGTGGCTAAAAGAAGACAGTAACCATTGTCGCGGTGAGTTTGTATTAATGATTGCAGGGGCGGTGGTCGATACCGATGCAATTCCGCAAGTTGCGTTAAATACACTTGCCTTGTTAAAAGCGCAATTACCCCTGAAAAAGGCGGCTGCATTAACGGCACAAATTCACGACCAAAAGAAAAATGAGCTCTATAAATGGGGGCTAGAGAATTTATAGACTTACTCGTTTATCGTTTCACTTGCGTATAATTGGAGTAATTATCAACAACTACTCTTTGCATAAGCATTAGCGCTTTCATCTTACAATTTCCTCCCGTATAATCCGGCCCGTAGTCGACTAAATCGTCGCCGCTGTTATAACTTCGGTTAATAGCAGGGGAGGAAAGTCCGGGCTTCATAGGGTAGGGTGCCAGGTAACGCCTGGGTAGCGCGAGCTAACGACAAGTGCAGCAGAGAGGAGACCGCCAGCTAATTTATTAGTTGGTAAGGGTGAAAGGGTGCGGTAAGAGCGCACCGGCTAATGGGTAATCATTAGTGCAAGGTAAACTCCACCCGAAGCAAGACCAAATAGGCTTCCTGAGGTATGACCCATACTGGAAGCGGGTAGGTTGCTTGAGCCAGTGAGCGATTGCTGGCCTAGACGAATGACGATTCACGACAGAACCCGGCTTATCGGTTGGCTACAACCATTTGAAAAACCGCTATCTCAGCAATGAGATAGCGGTTTTTTCATTTTTAAAGCTGTGATTAACCGTTTAATTTTAAAGTGCTTTAAGCATGGTGCTATGAGTCCATTATTAAAGCAACCAGAGGTTATCTACTTTAGAGACTGTGCGATATGTAGCGTGGTATCTAATAAACGGTTGGCAAAGCCCCACTCATTATCACACCACACCAATAACTTCACTAGGTGCCCATCGCTGACGCGAGTTTGCGAACCATCGATGATACAAGAGCGCGGATCATGGTTAAAATCGATGGAAACTAAAGGCGCTTCTGTGTAACCCAGAATATCTTGTAAGGTAGTTTTTGAAATCGTTTCTAGGCAACGATTAATCTCTTCAATGGTGACCGTATTGGTCACTGTAATGCTGAGATCCATTGCGGTTACGTTCAGTGTTGGTACACGTACTGCGATTGCTTCAAATTTATTAGCAAACTTAGGAAGAATACGCTCTATACCCGCCGCTAATTTGGTATCGACAGGAATAATAGAGTGGCTAGCTGCACGCGTACGGCGTAGGTCAGAATGGTAAGCATCGATGACAGGTTGATCGTTCATTGCGGAATGAATGGTGGTAATGGTGCCACATTTTATTCCATAGGCTTCATCAAGCGTATGAATGACAGGCACAATACAGTTTGTGGTGCAGGATGCACCTGAAATATAGCTTTCATCGCCCTTAAGTTGCTGGTGGTTAATGCCATAGACAACGGTTGCGTCTACATCTGCATTCGCTGGATGTGAAAAGATGACCTTTTTCGCCCCTGCATTTATGTGTGCCTGCGCATCAACTTTACTGCCATAAATGCCGGTACAATCAAGTACGATATCAATCTCTAACGCTTTCCACGGCAGGTCTTTTATCGCTTCTTCACGCACTAATTGAATCGGATCATGGTTAATGTGTAATTGTTGATTTTGTAATTCAACGGGGAAGGGAAAACGGCCATGGGTAGAGTCATATTGTGTCAAATGTGCTATCGCTTCGGGGGCTGCTAATTCGTTAATGACAACAATCTGAATTTGGTCATGTTTGGTACTTTCATATAATGCACGGACGACGCTACGTCCGATGCGGCCGTAGCCATTTATAGCAACTCTGATGGTCATAATAAAGAAACACTCTCATTGAACGCTTTGACTTAACGCGCGGAATAAAAAATAAGCTTATAAACCAATTCATAAGCAGGTGTATTGTAGATTAAAAAGAAAGGGAAACGAATCGAATAGATGCGAAAGCATTACATTACCAGAGTTTGTAAATGCATTTTACATAAACGATTATAATAAGCTGATTAAAGTGGCGTCGATGCATCCGTTAAACAGGAATATGTCCTTTCAACTCAAAAGTACGTACATTTTTTAATGTACCGAGTACTTTTCCTGCGCAAATAATTAAATCACAGCATCAATTTGCCTAGGGTCTGTTGATCTTTTCCGTTTAAATTTTATTCAACACAACGCGTTTTGAACAAGGCAGACGGGATGTGGCTTAGTCATTCTAAGCGAATTTCGTCTAACACAGGGCAAAGCGTGTTGTGTTGAACCCGAAGGGCAACATTTGTTGACCATTTTTACTGCGTTTTCGCCTATTGATGTGGAATAACCATACGGCATAGGCTCAGCCTTGTATAAACAGCAAAATGGCTCTTTATTTTGTATTGCGTGGTATTGACGAAGTCATGACAGCAATAGCCAACAAATTGTTGCAAAAATAAACTCGAAAGATCAACAGACCCTAGTATATGCAAACTCAAATACAAATAAAATAACATGTATTTTTAAATTGAGCGTGTTGTTTTTATGTTTAAATTTAATAAGCTGTGCGCATATTTAATTTAACAAAAGTGAATCGTGTGCCTTTTAAACAATTTAAAATACATAATATTGGTTGGTTTTGGCGTACTACGATGATGGACCAAACCCAAGCGACAGTCACGCCTGTAATTAATGATAGGAAAGGAGTCGAAGCGTTTGCCGTTAACGCTTTAATGGCTACCTACTTTGGCTTGTTCATATTATATTTGTGGAATCAGCAATTTCGGATGCCTTATATCAATACTGAACTTTTATCTTTTTATTGGGAAGTGATAAAAATTGATCCCTTTTCAGAGGCAGCAGTGCAGTACATTAAATTGTTTTTAAACGAGATCAGTCGGTTAAAAATTTTTTATTGGATTATTTTTATAATGTTACCAATAATCTCAACAATATTATTTTTTATTGCACGATTCCTATTGAAACAAATGCCGATGCATGAAGCCGCAGAAGGTGGAAAATTATCCGTTTTAGGACGTACATTGGCGCTGTTTATTGAAGGTAAAGCTCAGCTCCTTATAGTATTTTGTATTGGCTATAGCTTTTTTGCGACATCTGCTTTTGCAAATTATGTGATAGATTTATTTACGCAGAGGGCTAGCTTTAATTTATTTGACATTTTTTTAGCTTTTATGTCGTTTGTATTGGCTTGGTTATTTATCCGTCCTTTTGTCGCTTTTTATGTAATTACGATCCATAAAAAGTAGCTAAGTAACTCCAGTCAAGTTAAGTGTGTGCTTGCAAATTTGTGTTGAACTCTATGGGCAACATTTGTTGACCATTTCTACTGCGTTTTCGCCTATTTATGTGGAATAACCACACGGCATAGGCTCAGCCTTGTATAAACAACCAAATGGCTCTTTATTTTGTATTGCGTGGTATTGACAAAGTTATTACAGCAATAGCCAACAAGTTGTTGCAAAAATAAACTCGAAAAATCAATAGTCTCTAAGCACGATTTTTACTGTGAATTAATTAAAGCTTTCGAAGTCGGGAGATTTAATAAATGGATTTTTAATTCTTAAGGCGTAGCTGGTGGCGAGTTAACTTATTCCGTGTAATTACATGATTAGTGCCATTGTTATTGTAAATAATAACGAGGTTATATGATGAACGTTAGCTCGGTATATTAACATTACCGAGCTACGAGGGATGTTGAATTAACTCTCTTTTTGGGCTACTTTTTCAAGTCCCCAAACGAGTAGGAACCCGAGTATGGCTGCAACAATGGCATAGCTAATTAATGCTGGCGTACCGGTCACTTGCTCAAAGCTAAAGGGGGATAAGTTTTGCTCTAATAACGGTACTTGCTTACCACTTGAGTTAGTACGCCACGTGAGCACCTCTTTCCAAGGCCAAATTTTATTTAACGTACCAATCATGAGGCCGGTTAAAAAGGTCAGGGCGATATCGCGTTGCTTGCGTAATATCCAAGATAATAGGTGTGAAAACGACAGCAATCCGATCACGCAACCAATAGCAAAAGCTGCCAATGTAAGCACATCAAAAGATTTAGCAGCGCCCAATAGTGGGCTGTACATGCCTAATAACAGTAGAATAAAGCTGCCTGAAATACCGGGTAAAATCATCGCACATATAGCAATTGAGCCGGCAATCATCATATTTAAATGTGTCGCTTCCATATGAATTGGGTGAAGGACTGTGATGCCATAGGCAAAGGCAACCCCGCAAAACAATGCAATAAAACGAGTCATCTGCCACTGTTCTACCTGCTTAAGCATATGAATCACTGAGACAATAATTAAGCCAAAGAAAAAAGACCATAATGGGATAGGATGTTCGTTAAGTAGCCAGGTAATTAACCGTGCAAAGGTAAAAATGCTGGTTAAAATACCAGAAAGCAAAATGACTAAAAAGGTGCCGTTGATATGCTCAAACGCAGCTTTAAGCCCTTGTTTTCTGAGTACTCCGATTAAACTTGGGTTAATGCTTCTGATGCTTTCTAGCAATTTATCGTAAATGCCGGTAATAAACGCGACTGTGCCACCCGATACACCCGGGACAACATCTGCAGCCCCCATTGCAATTCCTTTTAAGAAGGTGCTTCCCTTACTCATTTCTTGCTCCTGAAAAATTGTCTTTAATAATAAGGGGGTATTGTACACGTGTTCATCAAAAATGTTTTTACTGCATATAATATTTTTATTTCTGTAAATATAAAAAAGCTGCTTATTCGGTCATTACATAGTGAATTCGTTAACTATATGATTTAAAGTTGATGTTTTTAGGGGGTAAAGGGGCAGATACTTATTTTAGTGCTAAAGTTGTTTTCAGTAATTGACTTGATTAAGGATTAACACCAGTTAACGATGATGGTAAAAAAGAATAGTGCACGCAAGATTAAACTTGTCATTACATTATTAGCGATCATGGGAAATATTCTTATATTTTTTGTGGTTTTTGATCAGGTAAGGGGAATGCAGCAGATTAATCAAATTTGGCAAGAACACGCTACGCATAAAATAGCCAGAGCAAGTAAACTTGCTGAGCTTGAGCGTCACTTTGGCTATGTCGGATTTATCCACCATTTTAAAAACTATGTGATTCGAAGAAATGACCAGTATTATGATGAAGCAATCAAAAGTCATAAGTCGGTGTCTCAGTCCCTAAAAGAACTCAAAGCGATTACTGAGGCAGCATCAGATTTAAAGTATATCGACAAGCTAGAGCAAACATTAGCTTTATATTATAACAACTTACTGATTATAAAGCGTCAGCCCTCTGGGCTATCAGTGGATGAACTCGATAAATTAGTACTGGTTGATGATCGTAGTGCTAATGATGCACTTATTAAATTACGCCAAAAACTAGGGGGAAGCTTACAGGATCAAATCGCGCAATCTACCATAAAGGTTAACGATCAAAAAAATAAAAGCGTGATTTGGGCGCTACTATTGATACCCATCTTACTGATTGCATCCTTGTTTACTATTTATCTTGTGAATATGTTAGTTAAATTAAGTAGCCAATATAAATCCATATATAGTATTTGCCCTGATGCCATTCTACTGTCCGACAAAAAAGGAAAAATAATTCAAAGTAATGAGGCAGCTAGCAAAATGTTTGGCTACAGTAAAAAAGAGTTTTCTCAACTCACAATTGAGGACTTAATGGATAAGGAATTACGTGAATCACATAAAACTTACCGCAATACATTTACCCAATCTAAACAATCACGGCAGATGAGAAGCTTAGGCTCAACCATTAAAGGGCTAACTAAACAAGGTAAGCGCATTGAGTTAAGTATCGCAATATCAACCAGTTTAATGAACAATGAAATGTTTAGTGTTTGTGCTATTCGTGATATTACCGAACAGGCTATGCTAAAGAAACAAGCTACACTTGACCACCTAACTAACCTTTATAATAGACGTGCACTTGATGATGTAATAGAAGTGGAAATTCAGCGAAGCGAGCGAGAGAATACGCCACTTTCTTTGATGTTAATTGATATTGATAATTTTAAACATATTAATGACAAGCTTGGGCATGCAGTGGGAGATGAAGCGATTAAATTAGTTGCAAGTCAATTACAGAAAGAAGTTCGAGGATATGACTCCGTAGGTCGCTGGGGGGGAGATGAGTTTATGATTTTATCTCCTGGACTTAATGCTAATGATGCACATCAATTTGCGCAAAGGGTTTGTCGGGTTATTCATAAAGAAAGTGCGAAAGCACCTTTTAATGTGACTGTGAGTATTGGCGTAGCAACGCTATCAATCGATAATTATGTATCGGCGACAGTTTTACTTGAGCAAGCAGATTTAGCACTTTTCAAAGCTAAAGAAGCGGGCCGAAATCAAACCGCACATGCTAAGGAAACAGAACTCAATTGAAATAACTGATAGGCGGAAATTTCACCTATCAGTTATTAATTAACCTCTATTCTGGATATACCAAACGTAGTAAATAGCTGATCTAATGTGCCTGATAAAACTATCTCTTTATCAATAGCTCCTAATGAGTGACTACTAAATCGTAGAAAGTTGCTTGTACATAATCATCAGGCTCTCCACTTTTATTTTGATTGTAGACGCCAGCCTTAAAATACATATATTGACCTGATTCATCGAACTGACTATCAGACATATCAACAGTTTTTATAATATCTTCTTTGCCTGCACGCATCAGTGTGACTGTTAATGTATTTCCGGTTACGTTAATGCGATAGCTGAATTTCTCACCTAACTCAATACCATCTTCTGGTTCAGTTACCGTTACATTTTGATTCCAGTAATTTGGCAATGAAGTGCCTAACATGTTGATCCAAATCTCTTCTCCAACTCGTGGCTCATGAGCAAAGTAGATTGAGCCTTTTTGATGTTGTGGCAGTTTCCTGTAATACAGGCGAATTGGCTCATCATTGTTAGCGTGAATTTGCCCAATTATAACACGCCCTAATTGCCAATTTTCACCCGTCGTCGTGACATGATCTACTTTTAATGTCGCTTCTAAAGTACCATCAACGCCACCTGCCAGTTTTTGATCAGCTTCTGGCGCACTGGAAAATACCCAATTATTACCGCCTACTCCTTTAGTTTTAAATTGTGTATCACCACGGCGCATCATTTCACGCAGCTCAGAGCGAGTATAAGTTGTATTATTTGATGTTTTTGCTCCAGCAATAGGTGCTTTAAACACCATGCCCCCATCTTCTGCAAGGTAAAAGAAGTTTTTATCAGAATAACCTGATGCTAGCTCTTTCTCTTTAATTTGATCAGATTTTCCATCGCCATTACTGTCAACGGGTACACTGATAGTCCAGCCAAGTAAGTCAAATTTGCTAGATGGAGCCATCTTATTAAAAGAAGCCTCAGCTGTACTTGGCGTTGATTTTTTACTTGCAGTCTCGGTATTAGCACAGCCTATTAAAGCTAAAGAGCAGGCAAGTGATATCAGTGTTAATGTTTTAGTCATTATTGTACAACCTCTTTTTAGTGTTATTGTATTACTATAATGTAGCATTAAAATTATTAGTAAATCACCTGTTTTTATATCAATTTATTGCTTTATTCATTCGCTGATAGTCAGAGAGCCATGAATCGTCGAATACCTATTAATCTCGCTCAACGATGAAATCAATATGTTCTTTTTTCCTATGATGATCTATTGTATCTTGTCGGTTATTATCATTAACATAATCGTTATCGAATAAAAGGATTTATTATGCGCTTTTCAAAAACGCTGTGTCTCGCTTCTGTCGTTACCTCATCATTATTACTTTCTGCATGTTCCAGTTCACCTACTGGTCGAGGTCAGCTATTGCTTTTTTCGGGCGCTGAAATGTCAGAAATGGGCGCGCAATCTTTTGAACAGATGAAGCAGCAGGAATCAATTAATTTAGATCCGAAGATCAATAATTATGTGCAGTGTGTCAGCAATGCCATGACTCGCCTTTTAGGGCCTCAACCCCACTTTAAGAATTGGGAAGTTGTCGTCTTCGACAGTGATCAAGTTAATGCATTTGCGTTGCCAGGTGGGAAAATAGGTGTCTATACTGGTCTGCTTAAAGTGGCTGTCAATCAAGATCAATTAGCGGCTGTTATTGGTCATGAAATAGCGCACGTAATGGCTGATCATAGTAATGAACGCCTTTCTCGTAGCCAAATAACGGATGCTGGTTTAGCTATTTCTAGTGTCGCCATGGAAGGTAGTGAATATCAAAGCATGACTATGGCAGGGCTGGGGCTCGGTGTTCAATATGGAGTTATGATGCCTTATGGGCGTGCGCAGGAGAGTGAGTCTGATATCGTAGGCTTGCGACTAATGACAGAGGCGGGCTTTGACCCCAAGCAGAGTGTTGAGCTATGGAAAAACATGGCCAAAGCATCGGGAGGTCAACAGCCTCCTGAGTTACTATCAACGCATCCATCACATTCGACACGCATTAGCGATTTACAAAGTGAGATAAGTCGGTTACCTAAAAGTAGCGCCAAGCGTCAACATTGTCAGGCATAATAATCTTTGTATCGCAATGCTAAGCAGAGTTTTAAAAATGAAAAAGAGGCTTTTAGCCTCTTTTTCATTTAGGGCTTTAATAGTCTTGGCTAATAAGTAAAAGCAAACGAAATATATCGTGGTTCTTTTTTGGTTAAAACACTTATCTTTTCGTTGAAGTTACGTAAAGGGATCAAGATTTACTTAAAACTCTGCCACTTTAAGTTACTTTACCTACCTAAAATTTAGATCACATGCTTGATACGATTGGTATCAGTTTTATCCTCTTAATTGTCGAAAACCATACCTTGCCATTGTCTATGTTAATGATTACATGGTCATTGCTTAATCAATACAGTATTAACAATTAATCTCTTTTGCTTTCTCTGGCGTTTCGATTTGTGAATAGTGTCTATAATAGTGGAGTTCATTTGAGGAAGCTATGCAGATATCAGTCACTATTATTATTGTATTTTTAATCATTTTACTCGCTTTAATTATCGGTGTTTATGCTTTGTTACGCCGTTTAAAAAGCTCTATGTTTGATCGCTCACACCTACAAGCACTCGTGGATAGCATTCCAGATTTAACTTGGGTAAAAGATGAACAGTCTCGGTTTTTGATGGTAAACCGTCAGTTTTCTAAAGAGTTTAATTTACCAATAGATAAAATCATTGGTAAAGATGATAGCTTTTTAAGTCCTGATGCAGACGCTAGTGACTATAAAGCAGATGATCGTTGGGTTATTGAAAACAATGCCATTATTAAACGTGAAGAGCCCAATACACACGAAAACGGTTTAACCACGTGGGCGGAGATAATAAAAGTGCCTGTTGTTGGCGCAGATGGGCATGTTAAAGGTACTGCGGGTATGGCACGCGATATCACCGCACGAAAAAAAGCAGAAGAGAAAATATATTATTTAGCACATCATGATGTGTTAACCCATTTACCGAATCGTTTACTATTAGAGAGCTGGGTTAAGGAAAAGTTACCTACGCTACATGCGCTACAACAAAATATGTTGTTTATTTTTATCGACCTCGATAACTTCAAAGTGATTAACGATACCCTTGGCCATGCAGTTGGAGATCACATTTTAATCGAACTGGCTAATCGATTAGAGCTGTTTGCTTCACAACATGGCATGGTGTCGCGCATTGGGGGTGATGAATTTGTTATCTGTTTGCCTGATCATGGGGTTAATCAAATAAGTAACATTGGTAAGCAAATTAAACGATTAATCGCCGATCCTATTTTGTATAAAGAATTAGTGTTTGAATTAACGATGAGTCTCGGTGCCTCTACCTTTCCCGATGATGGCGAAGACTGCTGGACGTTAGTAAAAAATGCTGATATTGCCATGTACCATGCTAAAAAATCAGGTAAAAATAGCATTGCTACCTACAGCAGTGAACTCGCTAAAAAGTCGATATCACGCATGACAATGGAAAAAAGGATGCGAGAGGCATTTGATAATAAAGAATTTTCACTGGTATATCAGCCTAAAGTCGATATTCAAGCAGAGAAAATTGTCGGTTTTGAAGCGTTATTACGCTGGCAAGACAGTGTGACGGGGGAGTTTTATTCTCCTGTTGATTTTATTCCCATTGCAGAAGGCTCTGGCCTTATTTTAAAATTAGGGTTTTGGGTCATTGAGCAGGTATTACAACAGTTACAGGAATGGCGAAACTTGCCCTTTGTAGTGCCAATTGCTGTGAATATGTCAGCACAACAGATACACCAAAAAGCCTTGGCGAAGCAGATCATTACATTGCTCAAAAAGTATCATATCCCAGGGCACTGGCTTGAATTGGAATTAACCGAAAGTGTCACTATGGACAACTCTGAACGAGTCATTAAAAACCTTAATGAAATTCGTGAGCAAGGGATTAAAATCAGTATTGATGACTTTGGAACAGGTTATTCAAATTTAGCGTATCTTTCTAAATTTCCACTTGATACCTTAAAAATTGATAAGAGCTTTATTCAAGATATAGACACACAAGCGGACAAGAAAAAGATAACTACTGCCATTGTAGACATGGCAAAAAGTTTGAAATTGACTCTCATTGCAGAAGGGGTTGAAACTGAGTCTGAATTAATGATTGTAAAAATGCTAAAGGTTGAACAGGTACAAGGTTACTTGTTTGATAAACCACTTTTAACTATCGATGCTAAGCAAAGGATTACAACTGAGCATCGTTACCCGTTTTAATGTGATGACAGGATAAAGTCAAAAAAGATCATAAGAATTGGTTTGGATCAATGGATATAAGGTTTTTCATCCTTAAATCGTTTTACGACTACCAAATATTTTTATTTATGTTACAAATATCAGCTGTTGCTCAAAAATAACGGCTTATTTGCGAGCAGCATAATATGAAGGTTTATTCGCACACAATTTCTTAGCGCATGGATGACGATTAACTAGTTCAGTGCATCGATAGTACACCTCTGATTAACCCATTCCAATAACAAAAATAACAGCGTGGCTTTGCGCATCAAATAGACTTAATCGCTATCAAATACATCGTTAATTTAGTAACGCTGTATTTTTTATTATTCTATTTCAGGCACTCCTAACTGGTCATTTTAGCTATTGGAAAGACCAAATGTGACAGGAATATTGAATGAACAATCGATTATCTAGTGCGGATATTCTCGCTTTAGGCTTTATGAATTTTGCCTTCTTTTTGGGGGCGGGGAATATTATTTTTCCACCACTTGCCGGCGCGTTGGCGGGCGAACATTTAACCTTTGCTACACTTGGGTTTTTAATCACCGCGGTTGGATTGCCATTATTGAGTTTGATTGCCGTAGCAAAAGCAGGCGGTGGGATTATTGATATGGCGAAATATTTACCTAAAAATATTGCAACGTTATTAGCGTTGGCTGTTTTTATTGTTATTGGCCCTAGCTTCGCAACACCAAGAGCCGCCTTGGTTGCCTATGAGATTTCGCTTAATCCGTTTATCGAAAATGCAGGCGCTTTAAGTCTTGCTACATTCTCTATTATATTTTTTGCTCTTACCGCTTATCTGTCGCTTTCAACGGGAAAACTATTGGATATGATCGGTAAAGTTATTACCCCTTTGTTAATTATCTTGTTAATTATTTTGGCTACTTCTGTCATTGTAAACCCACTTTCTGGCTTAGGTGTAGCAACAGGGGAATATATTGAGGCCCCATTTACTAAAGGCTTTCTTGAAGGTTATAACACCATGGATACTTTAGGGGCATTAGTATTTGGCATGCTAATTATTAATGTCATTAAATCAAAGGGGATTACAGATAAAAAAGCGCAGTATAAATACCTGATTATGGCAGGAAGCATTGCAGCGCTCGGTTTAACCTTTGTTTATGTTGCCCTTTTTTATCTAGGAGGCACGAGTCAAACGGTCGCTCTTGACGTTAATAATGGTGGGGAAATCATCGCTTTGTATGTACAAGCGTTATTTAATACGCCTGGGTTGGTGTTGTTATCGCTGGTGGTTGGCCTTGCTTGTTTAACCACGGCTGTCGGTTTGGTTAGCGCGATGTCTGAGTTTTTAGTGAGCTTAAAACCTCGTTGGAATAAAACTTGGTTAGTTGTCATTAACTGTATTTTGTGTGCATTAGTAACCAATGTAGGGCTAAGCGAATTAATTAGTTTGTCGGTACCGGTATTGTTTATTATTTACCCTGTTGCAATTGCCTTGGTTGCATTGACACTATTGAACGGTTTCATCCCCAATAAAACAGTGAGTTACCGCTTTGTTATGTTGGTGGCTTTTGCCTTTGGTTTATTAGATGGCTTAAAAGTCGCGGCAGTGAATATGGATTTCTTTAGTTTCTTACCATTCTTTGATAAAAGCCTCGCATGGATTTTGCCGACCTTTTTAGCGCTATTAGTGAGTCTATTTGTTTTTAAATATAATGAGCAAACTGCGATTTCAGAAGAATTAAAAAGCTAAGTTAAGATGATGATCTGTTGGGCTCAATGTAGGTAGAAAATATGAATGTAAAATTAATCGGTGGCATGTTGTTAATTGCTGGTACCGCATTAGGGGCTGGAATGTTGGCTATTCCGATGGTTTTAGCGCAATTTGGATTGTTATGGGGCACGCTATTGATGCTCGCAATTTGGGCCGGTACAACTTATGCTGCTTTATTGTTACTTGAAGCGACGCTTCGAAGTGGCGGTGGTGTTGGTATGAACAGCATCGCGCAAAAAACCTTAGGGAAACAGGGGCAGTTAATCACCAATGCGCTGTTATATTGCTTAGTCACCTGTTTAATGATCGCCTATATTGTGAGTGCGGGTGATTTAGTGCAACAACTGCTTGCGCAAGTGGGCGTAGAACTTGGATTATGGGAGTCTCAGCTACTCTTTACTGGTGTTATTGGCGCTTTTATCGCCCAAGGTACAGCAAGTGTTGATAAGCTTAATCGAGTGTTATTTATAGCGATGATTGGTATGTTGTTTATCACGCTTATATTCCTATTGCCTAATATCGCGCTGGATAATTTTCAACAACAAAGTAACGATAATAAAATTGAGCTGATTAAAAACAGCGCGGTGTTGTTCACAAGCTTTGGTTTTATGGTAGTAGTGCCTTCAGTGGTTAAATATAACCAAGAAGCTACGTATCAGCAGCTACGAAACATGGTTATTTTGGGTTCGATGCTACCACTTGCCTGCTATCTACTATGGCTGATTGCGGTGGTTGGAAACTTACCGGCAACACAACTAGTTAATTTTCAGAATGTGTCTGAGTTAATTACGATGTTAAGTGCTGAGTATCAAAACTTAGCGGTTGTACTCTCGGTATTCACCGGCCTTGCTATTGTGACCTCCTTTTTAGGGGTGGCGATGTCTTTGTTTGACCAGAACAAAGATCTCTTCAAAACAAATAAGTTAACCACTTTTCTGACTACTTTTTCGCTACCTTTATTTGGCGCTATTTGGGCTAAGGAGCAGTTTATTGGTGTGCTCGGTTATGCGGGAATTATATTAGTTTTCCTCGCTGTTTTTATTCCGATGGCAATGGTATTACGCGTTCGTTCAACTCATTTTAAACAGGTTGAAGGGCCGTTTTATCAGGTTGCGGGCGGAAAATCAGCGTTGCTAGGCTGTTTTGCATTTGGTGGTTTTTTGCTGTTTTCGCAGCTCATTTAAGTGCTGAAGGATTGGTGACATGGGATATGTCACCAGCTCATTAACGGGTGTTTGAAGTTAGCGTTTTAATGCGCGTTTAACAAAGGCTTTTGTTCGTGCATGGGTCGGTTGCTCAAATATCTGCTCTGGTGATCCCTGCTCAACAATGTAACCGCCTTCCATAAAGATCACCCGATCAGCAACTTCACGGGCAAACTGCATCTCATGAGTGACAACAATCATAGTTTGTTTTTCGCTGGCTAGTTGTTGCATCACTGCAAGTACCTCTTCAACCCATTCTGGATCAAGCGCTGACGTTGGCTCATCAAATAAAATAACCTCTCCTTTGGCTGCCATTGCGCGGGCAATACCAACACGTTGTTGCTGACCACCGGAAAGTTGTGAGGGGTAAAAATCTAATTTATCCTCAAGGCCCACCTTAATTAAGATTGCTTTGGCTGTTTGTAACGCCTCATTTTGGGCTGTTTTCCAGACCGTAATTAAGCTTTCTGCAACATTTTCTATCGCTGTTTTATTAGCAAAGAGAGAGTAATTCTGAAACACAAAACTACTTTGCTGACGTAATTGGGTGATCTGTTTTTTAGTGTGTTTTTGAGCATCGACACTGATACCACCGATCTCAATAAGACCTGTAGTCGGTGACTCTAGGTAATTTAAGCAACGTAACAGGGTTGATTTACCAGTCCCTGATGGACCAATAATAACAACGATCTCTCCCTGCATAACTTCAAAATTAATGTCTTTCAATACGCTAAGTTGATCAAAGTTTTTGCTGAGATTAGTGATTTTTATCATGCTAATAGGCCTTGTTAAGTCGGTATTCTAAAAGGTGCTGTAAGCGTGTAAAGATAAGTACAACGACCCAATAGATAAGTGCAACGGCTAAGAAGCTTTCAAAAAACTTAAAGCTTGAGGACGCTTCCATTTGTGCTTTTGCCATGATCTCAGCAACGCCCAATGTGAACGCTAAAGAGGTGCTTTTTATCATATCGATAAAATAGTTCATCAATGAGGGAGTCGCGACACGGGAGGCTTGCGGTAAAATAATGCGTTTCATTGCCTGTAAACGCGTCATACCTAAACTTAAACAGGCTTCCATTTGTGATTTATCGATGCCTAAAATCGCCGCGCGAATACTTTCCGCCATGTAAGCTGAAAAGTGTAATGATAAACCGATAACAGCGGCAGTAAACGCATCCATACCAATAAAAATAGGCATAAATTGTGGCAAGCCATAATATAAGATAAACAGTTGCACCAATAGCGGGGTGCCACGGAAAAAAGAGATAAATAATGCGGCAAGATGCTGAATAATTACAATTTTAAATACGCGTACCAAGGCGAGGGAAAGGGCGAGAATTAATGCAAAAACAAAGCCCCAGAGAGCCATCTCCATGGTAACACCGAGGTATTTTAGCAATATCGGCATCAGTTCTATGATGTATTGAAGGTCAAACGAGCTCTGCATAATTTAAGAGGGATCCTAATGATTTAATAGCGCAATGGAATGTATTTGCGATCATTATTGTAGCTTTCAAGGATGATGAGAAACAACTGGTTTCACATCATCCTCTTGTACCATTTGAGTATAAGTTAGTACTTATATTTAGGTTGCTATTACTGCGTGATATCAGAGCCAAACCATTGCTGAGAAATTTCAGCTAGCTTACCGTCTGCTGCCATCTCTGCGAGCGCTTTGTTAACTTGATCGCGAATAAGTAGCTGTGAAGGTTTATTCAGGAAAGGCATGCCATTTTCAATTTTTTCAAAAGGCTGGCCAGCTAATTGCAGTGGTAACCCTGATTTTACAATAAGCTGTGTTGAAGAAACGCGATCCATCACGAAGGCATCCATACGACCTAGGGCAACGTCTTGCTCTAAACCTGCATCATAGGTGACGATATTAATTTCATTTTTAGTATCAAAGGTACGTAATACTTGTTCAAAGTTACTGCCTAAGTTAACGGCCACTTTTTTGCCTTTTAGATCTTCTATGCCCTTAATGTCGTCTCGACCTTTACGAACCACAACCTGCACACCATCAACAACATAAGGGGTAGTAAACGCATACTTTGCTAAGCGCGCCTCTGTCATAGTGATTTGGTTAGAGATAGTATCGATATGGCCTGCTTCTAACATGCCAAAAAGGCCCGAGAAACTTGAGGTGACAAACTCAACTTTATAATCTGAACGTTTCGCGATCTCGTTCCAGATATCAACTTCAAAGCCTTGTAATTTATCTTGTTTAGAAAAAGTGAATGGAAAATAACGCCCTGACATGCCCACTTTAACGGTTTGTTGTGCAAAGGCTGGGACTGTTAATAAGCTTGTGATAGCGGTAAATACGATCAATGCTTTACTGATAAATGATTTCATAGTGTTCCTTGTTACAGACGTTTATCTCGCTGGTTTGTGCCCAGCATGATGGATGAGTATAGAGTGTTTAACCGTTTTTTGACCTGCGCATTATAGCTGAAGTATTTTAACTGTCTGGGCTAAGAGGAAAAAATAATATATATTTTAATGTGTAATCATTATCAATGACATTAACAATGTAAAACATTAAATTATTGTTTACTATATATTTAATAAGTTTATGTAACCCATGGCAATGAGGTGAAGTTAACAAATGATTAATCAAAAATGGCTTTGTACATTTATGGACTTAGTGGAAACGGGGCATTTCACTAAGACGGCGAATAATTTATATATGACCCAGCCTGGTGTCAGTCAGCATATTAAAAAACTTGAAATTCAGTTAAAAACACAATTACTACATCGTTATGACAAACAATTTGAACTTACCCGTGCAGGACAGTTACTACACCAGTATGGACTTGCTAGTTTCAAGCTTAATAAACAATTAAAAAGTCAAATTAACTTTGATGACCCGTATACGGGCCTCTGCTCTATTGCTTGCTCTGGAGCGATTGCAATTGACTTATATCCTGATTTTATTGATTACCAAGCATTACATAAAGGCTTAAAAGTAGAGCTTGAAGCTGCGCCGAATCAATCGATTATTAAAGGTGTGTTAGAAAATACAGTACATATTGGCATTATTAATCAGCAAGTACAGCATCCGCAGCTGGCACTACAAAAGCTTGGTAATGAGCCGTTATTATTAATTTTACCTGCCACCTATGCTACTAAAACATTAGACTTTGATAGCTTGAATGAGCTGGGTTTTATTAATCACCCCGATGGTTTTGAGTTTGTTGATAAGGTCATGAATGCTAATCAGTTTTCGGGGTATATGGGGAGTGATAGTTTGACCATCAGTGGCTATGTGAACCAACTGAGTCAGATATTATTGCCCGTTGCCAAGGGGATTGGTTACACCGTGTTGCCGGAGCGCGCTGTTAAGCAATTTAATCACCCTGAGGCGTTGCACATCCCCGTTTTATCGCAAGTGGTTAATGATCCTCTTTATATCATTACTAAACGCCACTCGGCTTTAGCGCTTAGATATCAGTGGTTTATTGACAAAATGCAACAGCGCTTATGTTAAAATAGGCGCAACTTCACCCTCCTATTTAAGATAAGCGGTTATTATCTAACCACGACATGAGCTTCTCGTTATCACGAAGAAAGGTCTCTAACTCCTCATCTTGCCAATCAGTGAAGCATAAACTGATATCCGGCTGTAGTTTTTGCATTACTTCTGCGCACAAATTTAAGCCTTGTTTGGTAATAGAAAGGTGGCGTTTACGCTTATCAAACTCATCTGTTGTCGCTATCAGTGCTGCTTTATCTAATAAACTGGCAACTAATTTAGTGATCCCCGGCTGGTTCATCTCCATCACTTGCGCTAATTCAGAGATGGTCCAGCTTCTATCTGGACGATGGCTGAAATGTGTTAATAACCCAAACTCAGAGCTTGTTATCGATAAGCTTTTAAATAGCTTTTGGGTACGGGTCGTCATTAGCTGTTGAATAATTCCAAGCAGAATAATAATTCGTGTTTCATTTTCCGCGCGTGAGTTCATTTGACTTCCAAAGAATAGGTTGACTTATATTCCAAGGAATACTAAATTACATTCCATGGAATGTATATTTATTTTAACTCACAAAGGAAGTTCGCTATGGATCGTCGTAATTTTATTCGTATTGTTGGTTTAGGCGTAGCAACAGCAACCCTAAGTAGTACGTTATCGGCTTGTTCGGATAACACAAATAAAGTGGATTATGGTTGGAATGGACCTACAGCAAGCGAATCTGATATTCGCCTTAAATTATTGGCCTACGCAATTCTGGCGCCCAACCCGCACAATAAACAGCCTTGGTTAGTTAAACTTATTGACTCAAATCGAATTGAATTACTGGTTGATCAAAGCCGTTTATTACCAGAGACAGATCCACTTGCTAGGCAGATTCATATCGGACAAGGTTGCTTCTTAGAAAATTTAGCGATTGCTGCTAGTCATTACGGCTATCTTGCTGATATAGCGTATTTTCCACAGGGTGAATATAGCAATCGCGTGGTAGAGCTAAAAGCAGTTGCACGTATAGATTTGATAAAGCGCAGTGATATGCAAGAGGATCCGCTTTATAAACAACTGTTAATACGACAGTCTAATAAACGTAGTTACGATAATAGTTACTTAACTGGCGAACAAAAATTAGAACTTAAACGTCTTCCATTTATCAGTAATAGCCAATTAACTATTGTTGATAATGAAGCAGATAATGGTTATTTACAGAAGGTGTTAACACAAGCAATGCGCATCGAAGGGACGAATAAGCAACGTGATTTAGAAACGATTAAGATGTTTCGATTTAATGATCAAGAGATCGAGCAATACCGAGATGGATTTGGTTTAGCACATTCAGGTGTCTCAGGTATTAAAAAGGTAATTGCAGAAACTTTTTTTCTAGACAGAGCCAAAACAGAACTAGACCCTACGCAATTTGCTCAGCAAAGCGTTGACTTAGCCCGTGAAATTAGTGAGTCAACGAGTACCTTTGCACTATTAGTTAGCAAGGAAAATAGTCGCTTAGCTCAGGTGAAAGCGGGCCGTGATTATTGTCGACTTAATTTAACCACCACCGCGATGGGTATTGCGCAACATCCAATGAGTCAAGTTTTACAAGAATACGACGATATGTTGCCCTTACAAGCAGAATTTAAACGCTATTTTAAGATTGATGCACAACACACTGTGCAGATGTTAGTTCGCTTAGGAAAGGCGCCAAAAACCGAGCATACGCCAAGACGATTGGTCAAAAACTTATTGCTTACATAAGGCGATTAATATTAATTTTTTATGGCAAATTTGATGCCGGTAAAGATTGCTTTTCAAAGGCATGCTATTGTTAATGTCTATAACTTATAGTTTTCTATAGGATAAAGCAAAACTACTAGATATATACCATAACATTAACCAGAGCAGGGCGCTCTAATTGAGGATAAATGCAATTAAATAAAGATAAATACAGTATTGATAATACTGATTATACCGTTGGACAGGATAACGTAAAAAAATGGGGTTTTGATGTGCATAACCCTGTTTTTGGTATTAGTGCGGGTCTTGTTTGTTTTTTTTTAGCAGTGGTCATGATTGTTGAACCACAAACCTCTAAGGCTTTTTTGGATGGTCTTAAATGGGATATTATTGGTGCTTTTGATGGCTTATTCATGTGGTCCGCCAATATATTTGTTATTTTCTGTTTAGGGCTAATTGTCTCTCCTTACGGGAAAATTCGTTTGGGTGGAGATGATGCCAAACCTGATTACTCAGGCCTTTCTTGGATAGCAATGTTGTTTGCTGCCGGTATGGGTATCGGACTTATGTTCTGGGGAGTGGCTGAGCCCGTCGCTTATTACACTGGCTGGTATGAAACACCATTAAATGTGACGGCTAATACACCGGAAGCAGCTAAACTTGCTTTAGGTGCTACGATGTTCCATTGGGGACTACATCCTTGGGCTATTTATGGCGTGGTTGCATTATCCCTTGCTTTTTTTGCTTTTAATAAAGGCTTACCTTTATCAATGCGCTCTATTTTTTATCCTATTCTAGGCGATAGAGCTTGGGGATGGGCTGGGCATATTGTTGATATTCTTGCAGTTTTAGCAACGCTTTTTGGCTTGGCAACATCATTAGGTTTAGGCGCACAACAGGCTGCGAGTGGTTTTCATCATGTGTTTGGAATCGATTCTGGATTGACCTTACAAATCGCTATCATTGCCTTTGTTACCATGCTCGCAGTGGTTTCTGTCGTACGTGGCATGGACGGCGGTGTTAAGCTAATTAGTAATGTGAATATGTTACTTGCGCTTGCTTTAGTTGTCTTTGTTGCATTAGTTACCTTTGCTATCTCGATGGGGACTGTGCCTACTACAGTAATGGGATATATTGAAAATATTATTCCATTAAGCAACCCAATTGGTCGTGAAGATGAAGCTTGGATGCATGGTTGGACTGTATTTTATTGGGCATGGTGGATTTCATGGTCACCATTTGTTGGCATGTTTATCGCACGTATTTCACGTGGACGAACAGTGCGTGAATTTATTACTGCAGTATTGATTGTTCCAACGGTGGTAACTATTCTGTGGATGTCTGTATTTGGTGGTGTTGCAATAGACCAAATCGCTAATAATATTGGTACATTAGGCGCAGAGGGGCTGAAAGAAGTTCCACTTGCAATGTTCCAAATGTTTGATGCGCTACCAATGGGTAATATTTTATCGGTATTAGCCATTGTTTTGGTATTAGTTTTCTTTATTACCTCTTCTGATTCTGGTTCGTTAGTTATCGACAGTATTACCGCGGGTGGTAAAGTTGATGCGCCTGTTCCACAACGTATATTTTGGGCAACTATTGAAGGAGCTATTGCGGCTGCTCTATTATGGGTCGGTGGCACGCAAGCGATTCAAGCATTGCAAGCGGGCGCTATTTCAATGGCGCTACCTTTTACCTTTATCCTTTTGATTATGTGCGTTAGTTTATTGATGGGAATGCGTACTGAGCCAAGAAGATGATGTTTAAATAGGTGAAAATATGCGAAGCCACTTGGTGAATAACCGGTGGCTTTTTTTATTTATAGCTATCGCCACGTTAAAAGTTTTGTAAATAGAAGAACTATTTACTGTAACTTTCGCCTTATGCTACCTCCTTTTTCCTACGTAAAATTTGAACACTATATTAGTGGAATTGGCATAAGCCCTAAGGTTGGGTTGAACCCGCAGGCCAAGGTTTGTTGTAAACATAAACTCGAAACAACGCCATTTCGATCTTTTAGCATTATAACCAGAAATTTTTCAACGTACTATCAGGATTAAAATGGTAATTTACTTGTGCTTGGAACAATTCTGCAGTGGCAATGGCATCGGTCAACGCGTCATGTGCAGCATAACAAGGTAAATTATAGCGTGTTCGGCTATTGGCAAGGCGAATTGACTGTGGACGTTTTCTTTTTAACCAATTGATAATACCTTGTGTTTGAGCTTGTTGAATATCAGATTCTATTTGCATGGTATCCACCATGGGAAAAACAATCCCCTCATCAATAAGTGCGCGCAGATTACTATCTAAAAAGTCTCTTTCGATACGACGATAATGTACCACAATGACTTTACCTGCGAGTTCATCAAGTAACTGTTCTAAAACACGTAATAAGTTCGGCGCACTTTTTAGATCTGAATGTGTAATACCGTGAATAACAATAGAATCTTCTTGGAGATTATCCTGTGGGTCGATGTACCATGCACGACTACTACGACAAAAAATGCGTTGTAAATTAAAGTGCACTAATCCGATACTAATTATACTATTTTTACTGGCATCTAAGCCGGTGGTTTCAAAGTCTAAAGCAACAAATTCGACATCTTTTATCGGGGTATCGTCATGATAAGTGCCTTTGTTATAAAAGCGTTGCAAACGTTTATCCTTGCTGAGTTGCGCTTTTAACTTAAGAAAGGCGGGCCAGTTTAATACTTCTTTATTGGTAAAGTTATGCATTTTTACAACTTATTCGCGTGATAGCGGTATTTAAGAAAGTTCTGTGCATTGCTAAGAACTAAAAAGGCATCCTTTAGGTTACGACGCTCAAAATCAGACATATCTTCGGGCTCAATATTATTATCTGGCTCTCTGTCTGCTTCAATATCGAGTGCTTGATGGCGAAGCCGTACCAATGAAATTAGTTCCATTGCATGGTATAAATCTTGCCCTTTAGATTTAGGTAAAATACCGGACTCAATAATATCTTCAAGGCGTAAAAATGAATTTTGTGCCTGTGAGCCAATAGCAAGTGCATGAATACGAATTAAGTCTGCAAGAGGGGCGGTACCTCGTCGCTTTAAATTTATAGAGTTATTATGACGACCATCTTTCTCCATCACAAAGTCTTTAAAAAAACCAAGTGGTGGTGTACGGTTGAGTGCGTTTCGTGCTAAACAGGCTAAGAAACGATTATTCTTTTTAGCTCTTCTTAAAATGAAAGCATTTAATTGCTCTGCCCATTTTGCACGTCCATACACACCTGTCAGATCAAAAAAGATAGAGCAGTTTAGTAATGCTTTTGGCTCTGGGTTATCAATCCAATCACTAAAGCATTCTTCCCATTGTTGTTGCGTTTTTCGGTATTCAGGTGTGGTTGCCATAATATCACCTGTACAATAGCTGTAACCACAAGTTGCTAGGCCATCGCAGACAAACTTAGCCAATTGTTCAAAGTATTCACCATGTTGTGCTTCGTCGTAACTATTATCAAGAATAATCGCGTTATCTTGATCTGTAACGAGCAATTGTTCATCTCTGGCCATAGAGCCAAGAGCTAAAAAGCAATAAGGAATAGGAGGCTCACCGAGGTGTTGCTCTGCTAACTCAAGTAATCGCTGTTTAAAGCTTCGCCCAATCTCTGACATTGCTCTACCCACCATATGTGAGTTTGCATCCTCATTTACCATGCGCAGAAAACAATCTTTGAGTTGTGCTGAAAGTAGTGCTAAGTCTTCTGTGCTTTGTTGCTGGAAGATGCTACTAACGAACAGCAAACTATTCTGAGATTCGTAGCGAATAATGTCGCTTACTTCTATTAATCCAATCGGTTGTTTATTTTTGAGGATCGGGAGATGGTGAACGTTATGTCTAAGCATTAACAACATTGCTTCGAAAATATATGCATTGTGATCCAGTGATATCAGCTCTGTGGACATCACGTCTGATACTGGTGTATTGACACTTAATCCAGTGGCAAGCACTTTTGCACACAAGTCTTTTTCAGTAATAATGCCTACGAAATTGTTATTTTGTGTATCAGGTTGGCTTGGATCATTAATTAACGTTGCAGATACATTTTCTTCCGCCATTTTTTGTGCAACGGCTTGAATAGTGAAGTGATTTGGTAGCATTAACAAATCTCTGCTTAATAGCGTTTTTACCTTAGAAGTGGTCAAAGAGTTTGCATCATCACTAGTGCTTTCAATTGCTTGTTTTAAACGTGTGCTGTCTTCAACTTCTACAAAATCAGCAAAGCTTTCATATCTCTCACAGAATTGATGGAATGTTTTTTCGGGAATACAGTAAAGCAAGGTGTCTTTAACTGATTTTGCAGGAAAGCGAACTTTGTTATTGGTCAGTAAGCCCATCTGCCCAAATAACTTACCTTGATCAAGGCGATTATAAAGATCACCATTGCGACGGAAAATTTCTACAATACCACTGCGTATCATAAACAGTTCATTGATTCTATCATTAAGCTCGACAATGGTACTCTCAGCTCGAAAATAGGATATTTCGATGCTCTGTGTTAGTTCAACTAATGCATCTTCAGGTAAATCGTCAAAGGGAGGATATTGACTAATAAACTCTTTTATCTCTAATAACTCTACTTCCATATACACCTAGCTAATTTTTTAATTTATTAGAATATGAGTATACGCTTAATTTTAAAAATTTGGCTTATAAAAAAAGGGATGCATTAGCATCCCTTCGATTAGTCAAAAAGTGTTGTTAAAAAGTAATATTATACTTTTTTCCATACACCCCATTCGCCTGATTGCTCAGGATCTTGACCTTGTGTCCACCAACCTGCACGGTAAGTAACACCATTTACTGTTACTTCATCACCGCCGTTGTATACAGCGCTAGCATCCCAAGTTGAACCGCCAACTACTGGAGTTGGAGTTACTTCAGGAGTAGGTGTTACTTCAGGAGTTACAGTAACTACTGGAGTTGGAGTTACTTCAGGAGTAGGTGTTACAACTGAACCACCTTCACATGGTACAACGTTCCAGAACCATGATGCAGCAGATGGAGTTTCCCAAACGCCTGGGTTGTTTTGAGCTTCAAAACATGAACCATCGTAAGAAACAACATCACCATTACTTACTTTAGTTGTACCAGCAATAAATGGAGTTACATCACCAACTACAGGAGTAGGTGTTACTACTGGAGTAGGTGTTGCTGCACCAGACCAATCAGTTTGACCTTGTGGGTTAAGTACCGCTTCGTTCATCGCGTTTAAGATTTCGCCATTACCGTCGCCGTCAATTTCCCAAGAGAAGATACCACCAAGACCAAGGCTACGTAAGTATTCACCTTTAGCAAGTACAGAACGAGGAGTATCGTAAGTTAGTAGTGTACGGCTAACTTCATCCCAAATGAATGATGCTTTAGCTACGTCATCCCAGCTTACTACTGCATTTTGGTTTGCTTCTAGGAATTTAAGTGCACCACGGTAATCCATGATACCAGCTTCCCATGCCCAAGCTGCTTCGTTTACATCAGTACCGCTACCACCTAGAGAGCCATTGAATGGGCTATCTGCAGGGTTATCGATATGAGAACCGATAGAACCAATTGGGTTACCATCAGCTGCTACAACATCTTTCCAACCACGAGCGTACATTGCTGCACCAACAACAAGTTTGTTCGCTGGAACACCTTGAGCTAGTAGGATTTTAGTTGCGTTGTCTAATGTGTATTCAGGTTTGCCAGCAAATTCACCAACACCGTCACACTTGTCTGCAGAAACGTGAGCACCACAGTAAATTGCAGTTTGGTGACCAGTAGTTGGACCCCAAGCACCGTAGAAGTCGTAAGACATCATGAAGATATTGTCCATGTATTGAACAGCTTCACCGTAGTCAACATCTTGTAATTTATCGTAACCAACACCGATTGCAGATGTTAGTTCATATTTACGGTTGTATTTAACTTCAAGCTCATCAAGCATTGCACGTAATTCTTGCATTAATGCAATGTATGCAGGGCCATCGTTTACAGGGTCGCCTAGAGAGCTGTTTGCACCGCCACCACCAGGGAATTCCCAGTCAATATCGATACCATCGTAGAATTTCCAAGTTTGTAGGAACTCTTTAGTAGATGCTACGAATACGTCACGGTTTGCTTTATCAACAAAACCATGGAATGGGTCAGATAGTGTCCAACCACCGATTGAAGGAACGATTTTAAGGTGTGGGTAGTTGTTTTTCAGTGCCATCATGCCACCGTAAGTACCTTTACCCATACCTAAAGAACCAACCGCTGTACCATCTAATTGCTTAGCAGGTTCGCCGTAAGTTGAGTTAAGTGCAGCCCATGAATCGTGGATAACAACTTCGTAATCTTGTGAGTCAGCACATACTTTTTTAAGTAATGCGTGACCTGATGGATTTGGATCTAATAGAGATTGGTTATCACCTGTACCGCCACAAATTGGAATGAAGCCGTAGATGATGTGTGTTAGGTTATTCGCAGGAATATCATTTACTTCGAATTTACGGCCGTATACGCCCCATTCTACAAAGTAAGTACCAACGATTTGATCTGGATTTTGTGCGTAAGGAGTATTCGCAGCATCAGTTGTCATCGGTAATTTACCTAAATGAGAACCGTCTGTATCCGTAATAAGTAATTGTGTTGTTGGACCATCAGTACAGCCGTCAGCGTTACATAAACGCACAACCATATCTTTTAGACCACCTTTAGTGAAAGGAATTACTGCATTGCCGCCTTGGCCTTGGCCTTCAACAGCTACTTCATCGTTGATAAGTACTTGCCAAGAAGTTGCTTTTTCGCCAGCCCAAACGTTCCAAGTAACAGGTACTTCAACAACATCTACACGAGTGTAAGATGATTTGTAGCCTACTGTTGCGTCTGTGTTGATTGTAACGAAACCAAGGTTAGAGTAATCAGCCCAACCCATTGCTGGTGCTGCTGGTGCTGCTGCAAGAGCAGATGCACTAAGTGACGCAGAAATTGCTAGCGCCAGAGTGCTTTTAAATAACATGTTTTTCATAAAAAACTCCATGATAAATTTATTAAAGAGTCTAATAAAAACGGATCGTTATCCTTCACCAGGTTTTTTATATCGCTAGTTAGGGGCTATTTAACTGTTGGTTTTTATCAGATATCTTCCGTGATATCGGGTGTACAAAAGCAGATGTACCGAGCAAGCCTACTTTTTAATGGCAGTAGTTGCAATGTAAATAAGGGCATTTAAGTCTTAATGTTGAGGTCGATCTCAAAAAAATAAACAATATACAAATAAAATCCAAAAGGTGTGCTGTACCTTAATTTACATAGGTAAAGATAATGAACTTGTATAAAATTGAAGATAATTAAAGGATAAGACTAAGGTATTGCTGAGAAGTGATAGGTAGGGGAGGGGCTTTGCCCCTCGCTGAGATTAGTGTGAAAGAATTTGCTCTAAGAAAAGTTTTAAGCGGTCCGATTGTGGGTTATCAAAAAACTCGTTCGGTTCATTTTCTTCTATTACTTGGCCTGCATCCATAAAGATAACACGATCCGCTACTTTTTTTGCAAACCCCATCTCATGGGTTACACAGATCATCGTTATACCTTCGTCGGCTAATTCAACCATTACATCTAACACTTCAGATACCATTTCTGGATCTAATGCAGAGGTCGGCTCATCAAACAACATAATTTCAGGGTTAATACATAAACAACGTGCAATGGCGACACGTTGTTGTTGACCACCTGATAACTGGTTTGGGTATTTATGAGCTTGCTCTGCAATTTTTACTCGTTCAAGGTAATACATCGCTTTCTTGATCGCTTCTTTACGAGGTACTTTATGAACCCATGTTGGGGCTAGCACTAAATTCTCTAATACTGAGAGGTGAGGGAATAAATTAAAGTGTTGAAACACCATGCCCACTTGTGAGCGAATGTGACGTACCACTTTCACATCATCAATTAGCTCAGTGCCATTAATATTAATATTGCCCTGTTGAAACTTCTCTAAATGATTTAGACAACGAATAGTGGTTGATTTACCTGAGCCTGATGGGCCACAAATAACGACTTTTTCGCCTTTTTTAATATCTAGATTGACATCTTTAAGTACATGAAAATCACCGTACCATTTATTAACGTCTTTCATTGAGATCATAATTTCTTGTTCAGACATAGTCATTCCTATTTAGTGTTCTGTATTGAACTTACGCTCAATCGCTTTTGAATATTGTGACATGGTAAAACAGATCACCCAGTAGATTAAGGTAACAAAAACATAACCTTCTATTTCATAACCGAGCCAGTTTGTATCGCTGTTGGTCAGTGTCACCATGGCTAGGATGTCGAAAAGACCAATAATTAAAACTAGCGTAGTATCTTTAAACAGTGAGATAAAAGAGCCGACTAAATTTGGGATGGATATTTTTAAAGCCTGTGGCAATATAATTAAAATCATGCCCTGCCAATAACCTAATCCAAGTGATTTTGCTGCTTCATATTGCCCTTTCGGAATAGCTTGTAAGCCACCACGTACAACCTCTGCAATGTAGGCCGCTTGAAACAGGGTAATACCAATTAACGCACGTAATAGTTTGTCAAAATCTATCCCATCACTAAAAAATAGCGGTAACACAACTGAGGCCATGAAAAGAATCGTAATCAGTGGCACACCACGAATAAATTCGATAAAGCCAACACATAATGTTTTTACAATAGGCATATCAGACTGCCGACCTAATGCCAGTACAATACCAATCGGGAAGGAAGCGATAATTCCCACTGCTGCAACGACAAGGGTTAACATCAACCCTCCCCATTTTTCAGTCTCGACGGTTTCAAGTCCAAACCAGCCTCCACTGATTAATACAAAACAGATGACTGGGTATAACAACATAAATACAATTTTTATTTTGATGTTGCTAACTGCTTTAAATGATGCAAGAAAAGCGATGGTAATTAATAACACTAAATTAGGTCGCCAATGTAATGCTTCTGGGTAAAACCCGTAGATAAATTGATCAAACTTTTCAATGATAAATATCCATCTCGCTCCCTCTTTTACTATTTCAGCTTGTGTACCGCTCCACGTAGCTTCAAATATCATCCAATTCAATAGAGGCGGGATAGTCGCGTATAAAAAGTACAGCCCTAATAGAGTCAGTAAGCTATTTTTTATGTCGGGGAAGAGGTTTTTACGTAACCAGTAAATTGCTCCTTTACTGCCGGATGGCGCTGGTTTTGCTTCTTTAATTGTGTAAGTCGCCATAATTATCTTCCTTTAATTGCCATTTTGGCATTAACCCAGTTTAAGACCAGTGAAATAACGATGCTGATAGTGAGGTACACCGCCATGGTCATTAAAATAATTTCAATTGCTTGTCCCACTTGATTTAATGTGGTGCCTGAAAAAAGAGTTACCAATTCTGGATAACCTATTGCAGTAGCAAGCGATGAGTTTTTTACGAGGTTTAAATATTGATTGATAACAGGAGGAATTATGACGCGTAATGCTTGTGGCAAAACGACTTTGCGTAAAATGACATGATCTTTTAAACCCAATGATTTGGCCGCTTCTTTTTGCCCAGGAGGTACGGCTTCAATACCTGCACGCACAGCTTCAGCAATATAAGTTGCTGTGTAGATGCTCAGCGCAAAAATGAGTGCTAACAGCTCGGGAATAATTGTTATTCCGCCTTTAAAGTTAAACCCTTTTAATTCTGGATATTCAGCGCCAATGGGTTGGCCTGTGACAAAGTACACAAGCACTGGCGATAACACTAAAATAGCAACTGATACTTTAAATATTGGAAATTCTTCACCACTTAAATCGTGTCGTTTTTTTGCCCAACGAGCGAGAAAAAACACGCCCACAATAGAGAGAATAACGGCAGTAAAAATAAAGCCACTGCCAGATTCAAAAATCGGCTCAGGCGTTAATAATCCACGGTTATTAAGGAAGAAACTATCGAAGTAGGAGAAGCTTTGTCGAGGGCTGGGAAGCGAAGCAAGTACTACGTTATACCAGAACAAAATTTGTAACAGTATTGGAATATTTCGAAAAGTTTCGATATACACTAATGATAATCTAGAGATTAAGTAGTTCGCTGATAAGCGTCCGACGCCAATCAGTAACCCTAAAACTGAAGCGAATACAACACCAATGACAGAGACTAAGAGAGTATTTAATAAACCAATAACAAAGACATCGTAATAACTTGATGTCGCATCACTGTATTCGACTAATGTTTGGCTAATACCAAAACCAGCAACGTCGTCTAAAAACGAAAAACCGGTTGTAATACCACGCTTCTCAACATTTTCGAACATGTTGTTAGTGAAGTAATAGGCAAGGAAAATAACAAATAATAGTGCAATAACTTGATAAATAATCGCACGGTTTTGAGGATTATTTAAAAAACCATTACCTGTAGATTCTGGAAGCTGAGTTTTATTCATAATCGAACCTAGAAAGGAGTAGAAATAAAGGGGGCGAAGCCCCCTAAGAGGAAGTTATATATGATTAACGAACTGGCATTGAGTACATTAACCCGCCTTTATTCCAGAGATTATTTAAACCACGATCAATCATTAACGGAGAGTCTTTACCAACATGTTGGTCAAAAGATTCTCCATAATTACCTACATTTTTAACAATTTTGTAAGCCCAGTCAGATTTAAGACCTAAGTTTTCACCCGCTTTACCAGAAGTTCCAAGAAGGCGTTTAATACTTGGGTTTTCAGATTTTAGCATGGCATCTACATTACTTTTTGTAACTCCTAGTTCTTCTGCTTCAAGTGTTGCAAACATGGTCCATTTTACAATGTTAAACCAAGCATCATCACCTTGGCGAACCACTGGTCCAAGTGGTTCTTTAGAGATGATTTCAGGCAGTACGATAGTCGCAGATGGATCATCCATTTTTTGTCTTAAGCCATATAATTGTGATGCATCAGAAGTAACAGCGTCACAGCGACCTTTTTTGAACCCATCAATAGTTTGGCCTGATGTGTCGTAAGTTACCGCTTTATATTCCATGCTATTCGCTTTGAAATAATCAGTTAAATTTAGCTCTGATGTTGTACCGGCTTGAATACAGAATGTTGCACCATCTAGCTCTTTGGCTGAAGTCACACCCAGTTTTTTCGTTACTAAAAAACCTTGGCCGTCATAATAATTCACACCTGCAAAGTTCAGACCTAACGAAGTATCACGGGTTGCAGTCCAAGTCGTGGTGCGAGAAAGTAGATCAACCTCACCACTTTGTAACGCTGTAAAGCGTTCTTTAGCAGTTAATGGAATGTATTTAACTTTATCTGCATCGCCCAATACTGCACTTGCTACAGCACGGCAAAGGTCAACATCAAGTCCTTTCCAAACGCCTTTAGAGTCTGTCGCAGAGAAACCAGGGATCCCTGTTGAAACACCACAATTTAATGTGCCTTTTTTCATCACTTCTTCTAAAGTGCCCGCGTTAGCAAGGTTTGGAACTAATGCGCTAATACCAAGTAGGAGTGCAATTTTTGTTAATTTCATCTAAATATTCCTTATCTCTATTGAACGTATGATGCATAAGACTATTTAATAACATTAAATATGTTTATCTATGAACGATATAAAGCATAGGTAAGCATGTTAAGAATGCGAACTTGTTATCAAGTTGTTAATGTTTTGTCGATCTGACTCACACAATTGTATGTTATATCAGCAGGTTGGCTATTTAGTTTACAAATTATGCTTGGTAAATGAGCAGTTCTAACTTGGAGGGAGGTGACTGGCTTTAAAAAAGAGGGCGCTAACATTGCGATTGCTAGCGCCGAGCTTGATAGATGCTGATTAGGGGTTTATATCAAGTGGATCTGAGTGCAATGTCTGTTTTTGACTTTCCTGCTCGCTTTTGATCAAAGCTGCCAGCTTATCTGATTGCCATTGTTGTGTTGGATCGCTACAACAAATTTGTAACCACTGTAGTTCCTCTTTTAATTGTTGTTTCAATATATCAGTTAACGCACTTTTATCTGCAAATTCACTTAAACTTTTCAGTGTCGGATATTGATGCTGCGCGTAACTTAATAGAGCGCTGTAGCACTTGGTTGCGCTGTTCTGAGCAAAACTATTTTGTAACGTCACAAAATGTTCATTGAGTGGAACAATGGCGCTTTCAGAAACGTCTTTACGCTTGCTTTGTTTACGCCTATAGGACAAGTGGTATAACACCATTATTAAGATAATAAGTAATAATAAAGCGACAGTAATCTGCCAATAAATTAGTGTTTTATTATCCACAATGATAGTTGGTGTAGGCTGTTCGACAATAGGTTGTGTTGTAGGCAGGGTAGTAGACTGTGTTGTCTCGGCAGGTAAAATAGTTAATGTTTGTGCCGGAAGAATAGCTGTTTCAGCTTTATCAGTACGGCTATTAAACCAATTAAGTTTTATTTCTGGCAATGTTAAATCACCTGCTTGATCGGCAATAATTGCATGGCGCATAATGCGAATTGCGTAACGTTTACCGCTATTTGATTGCGCTTCTTCTAGCTGATCTTGATCTGGATAGACACGTAAATCTGCCGGATAATTAAGCTTGATATTCGGTAGTTTTTCTTTATCAATAGAGGCTATCTGTAATGTGATGCTTCGTGTGATAGGCTCTCCTACTTTATAACTTTGTGCACTTAAGTCATTATCTTCTATAAGGCGTAAGTCATCACTTACTATCCAGTCGCCTTGGTAGTTTTCGGGAATTGCTTTGACGTTGATATTTAAAGAATCACCACGAACATTAATGGGATCAGCGATCACTCTGTTCTGCCATTCACTGACAGCGACCACTTTACGTAGCGTTCCTGTTAGTAATGGAGAGTTAATCTCAAATTGCCCCGATTTGCTTGGTGTTAACTTATATTGGCGTGTGATTGTGTTATAACGAATACCATTTCGTACGGTTTGCGCGTTTTTATCTTTACCAAAAACTGATGCTTCAACCCCTTCAAAATAAGGTGGATCCAAGTCTAGTTCATTACTATTTTTGGAGATAAACAGCTTGGTGGTGTAAATAAAAGACTGACCGATATAAACCTGCTCTTTATCTATGCGGTTTTCAATGAAAACCGATTGCTCTTCACCTGTTGATTGGCTTATCTGTGATGGCTCAACGACATTAATTTCAATAGGATTGGTTGCCAGATCGCCAATTTTTAATCTTGGAATGGTTAATTTTCCTAAAGATTTTGCCTGAAGCCTTACTTGCCATTGCGTTTGTTGGCTGAATTCGCCATTAATATACTCCGTACGCTGGCTTTGTGAAGGGCGATACACCGTAAAGGATTGCTCTAACGATCTTGTATCAAGTTGATAATCGTCGTCGTTATCATTTACCGATACGGTTAAAATAAATATATCACCGAGTGCGACCTGATTATCACTCACTGTTGCAGTGACCTTAGTGGCCGCCAATAGTGGGCTGCTGAAAAGCATGATTAGTATTAGCGCTAAAAAAGAAAAGGTAGATTTCATTACCAGATAACTCCGTTATTTGTTTGTTGTTTAACCGGTTGTGATTGTGAACGCTTTTGATATTCAAGCTGCATTTTACGACGCAGTAAAATAGAAGGGTCATCGGTCATATTTTTCAGCCAGTTTGGGAGCGCCTCTAGTTCCTGATTACTAGCATCATCGTTTTCACTTGCCACTTGCTGTTCTTGTTGTTGCTCTTCATCTGTTTGCTCTTCATTGATCGACTGCTGTTCAGTTTGCTGCTCTTGTTGATTATTTTCATCCTGAGATTGTTGCTCACTTTGTTGCTTTTGCTCTTCAGGTTGTTGCTCATCCTGTTGCTCACTTTGTTGCTTTTGCGCTTCAGACTGTTGCTCATCCTGTTGCTCATTTTGTTGGTTTTGAGCTTCAGACTGTTGCTCATCCTGTTGCTCATTTTGTTGGTTCTGACCTTCAGATTGTTGCTCATCTTGTTGATCACTTTGTTGGTTTTGCTTTTCAGACTGTTGCTTATCCTGTTGATCATTAGATTGTTGTTCTTGTTGCTGATTTTTAAGTTGCTCAACTATCTGTTTGTTTTGCTCTGCTTGCGTAAAATCAGGATTAATAGCCAGTGCTTTATCATAGGCATCAATGGCTTTATCAAGTTCCTGTAATTGCGCATAACTGTTGCCTTGATTATAAAAAACTTCGGCATGATCTGGTGCGCGGCTTGCCGCTTCGGTGAAAGCTTCTAAGGCCTCTTGATACTGCTTATTTTTATAAAGTGCAGCACCTCTGTCAAAATCGTTTTGGTAAAGTTCACTGGCTAATTGGTATTGCTCTTGTTGATAAGCTTGATAGGCATTTTGTTGATTATTACGCCAAATAGAAGTCTCCGCAGCTTCTAGTTTAGGGCTTGTAAAGGGCAAAGAGAGCGCTAATAACAATGCAAAAAACACGCCCTTTCTAAACAATAATAAAAATAACGGTAGCAATAGGAAGCTTAGCCAATAGCCATCATCAATAGCAAACTGATCTGTGCTGGCTTGCTCTGACTCGCTTTTACGTGTTTGTTGCTTATCAAAAAAGTCTCCTAACTGTTCGATGTCAGAGCTGTTGTTACGCGTTGTCAGGTATAAACCGTTTGATGCACGAGTTATGTCATAAAAGGGTTGCCCATTTAATTTAGGAACAATAATTTCGCCACTATTACTTTTTAATAATGCACCATCAGTCAGCTTAATTGGTGCCCCCTTAGGGGTAGCCATCGCTAAAATAGAGACAACCCAATTGCTACCTTGTAATGTTTCTTGCATTATTTTTGCTTGTTGCTCAGTTATATCATCGCTGATAAAAACAATATGCCCCTGCTGATAACCGGCATTTTTTAACAGCTGAATTGCTTTATCAAGGGCAATATCGGCGCGTGAGCCCCTTATTGGCATAATATCTGGTGATAGATGTGGAATATGATTGATAATGGCGTTGCCATCTCTGGTTAATGGCGCAACGGTGAACGCATCTCCAGCATAGGCGATCAGCGCTTTTTCGCCTTCACTCCAGTGTTTAATAAGATCGATCGCTTTGAATTTTGCCTGTGCTAAACGGCTCGGTTTTACATCAGTTGCAAACATGGAGTAGCTAAGATCAAAGGCGATAACCTGTGCTTTTTCCATCTCATAAACCGGCATATCCACACTGCGCCATGTTGGCCCTGATAAGGCGAGACAAGCAAGTCCTGCTAATAACGTGAAAGCAAATTGTTGTTTTGTCGTTTGTGCACCATTACTAACAATATTCGCACTTAAATGCGGGGCGATAATCGCCTGCTGTGCTGAGTTTTTTCTGTATTTATAACGAAATAGCGAAAATATAATGATTGCAATAAGCCCTAATAGCCACATTGGGCGTAAAAACGCTAATGGCATGGTGGTGATATCAGGCAACATCACGCCCCCTTAATTTAAAATAAAGTGCAAAGATAGATAAAATAATAACAGCTAAAGAGAGTGGCCAATAAAAGAGATCTTTCTCGGGGCGGAACTCGAGGAAGTCACTTTCAATAGGCTCAAGTTGATTAAGTTGTTGGTAAATTTGTTGCAGGTCTTCCTGGCTACGTGCACGGAAATATTGCCCGCCAGTTAGTGTTGCAATTTCGGTTAATGTTTTTTCATCTAAATCTGCAGAGGGATTAACGCGTTGCTTTCCCCAAAAACTTTTACGGATAACTTCATCTGCACCAATACCGATGGTGTAGATAGTAATATTATTTTTTGCTGCTTGTTTAGCTGCTTTGATAGGATCAAGCGTGTTAGCACTGTTTGCCCCATCACTCATTAAGATTAAAACACGTTGTTCATTTTTATTTTCAACAAAGCGTTTTATTGATAGCGCAATCGATTCACCGATGGCGGTGTTGGTGCCGACTAAACCAATTTCTGATTCGGCAACCATTTGCCTAATAGTCTTTAAATCAAAGGTGAGGGGGGTTTGCAAATAGGCATGATCGGCAAACAGTATTAACCCTAGTCGATCACCTTGTCGTTGTTCAATAAACTCATTTAATAAGTTTTTTACCAAGGTTAAACGATCAACGGTCTTGCCATTTAAAGGCATATCTACTTCTTGCATACTTCCGGATAGATCCAAAGAGATAATCATATCGCGGCTCTCTTGTTGCAGGCGTATCGGCTCTCCAAACCAGATAGGCTTGGCTAATGCACAAAGCAATAAAAGCCAAACTAACCAAGGAATAAATGCACTTAACTGACTTCTTTGTATCTCAGTTTGTTGGTTTGTAATTCCCTGTGCAAGTGGGATCCAGATCTGCGTATAGCTACGTTTTTGCGCATTTAAAAAGTAGCGTGCAAGTAGCGGAAGTGGTAAGAGAATAAAGATCCAAAGATAGGTAAATTCAAACATCTTTTTGTACCTTCTTAATCTGTTTAGGTAATGCGCTTATCCATTTTTTAGCATCGTTAAAATCCGATGATTGACAGGTTTGTTGTTGATCTTGATATAAACGTGCCAGAAATGTCTGTTTATTATTAAACACAGTAAAATCGGCATGTTTTTGTAAGAAATCAAACCATTGCTCACCATGTAATGAGGCGACATCCTGACGTGGAAAATAAGCGAGTGCACAACCTTTTAAAAGCTGGTTTAAAGTAATAAATTCTGCTTTGGATTGTTGTAATTGTTGTAGCTTTTGCAACTGTATCTGTTGTCGTTTTTTATTTTTTTTAACTTTTTTAAAAAGTAAAACGGCAACAACAATTAATGCAATGCTTACAAAAAATAATACCCAATAGATAGGCGCAGGTGGAAACCAATTCGGCGTGTTGGGGGCAATAATATCGTTAAGTTGAGCCAGTGGATCTTGATTAGCGAGCGGGGACATGAAACTGCTCCATTAATGGTAAAGATGCACATACTTTATAAAGGGGGATCCCTTGTTTAATAAAGGTGTTGTCTATTTTTTGCTGGCGAAGTGAGGCTGCATCTTGATAATCCTTTGAAGCGCCACGTTTGAAAAAGCCACTTCCCTGCAGACTATTTACCTGTAATTGATTTTTTAAAGCATGTTGTGGTAAAAGTTGTTCAAGCGGATCACTTATTTGCCAAGCGTTGATCTGGTTATGTCGATTTATCAAGGTTAATATTTTTTGACAGGCATCATCTAATTGAGAAAAGTCACTGATTAAATGAATTTGACTGCCAGTTTGTACCAATCTAGATAAACGCTTTAATTGCACCAATAATGACTGGGAAGCATCACTTTGTTTAAAGGGTTGTTTAACGCATAGCTGCTCGCTTTCATGAAGAAAACGCATTAAGCCTTTACTGCGCCCACGAGGCTTTAACTCAGCTACCTGTTGCTGATTAAAAACAATGCCACCGAGTCTATCGCCACGCTGTTTAGTTTGCCAACTGAGCAACGACGCAAGGTGACAAGCTTGCACAGATTTAAACACAAATTGACTGCCAAAAATCATACTGTCAGATAGGTCTAACAGTATAAACACAGGGCGCTCTTTCTCTTCATGAAATAATTTTGTATGTGCTTTGCCAGTACGTGCCGTCACTGACCAGTCGATAATACGCACATCATCACCCGGTTGGTAATGACGTACTTCGGCAAATTCCATACCTCGGCCTTTAATTTTTGCTAGGTAGTTACCGGCTAATTGCTGGTAAGCTGCCTTAGCCGTTGGCTGAAGTTGCAATTTTTCCTGTTGTTTATAACTGAGCAACTCATTGAGTTGCACATCCACCCCAGTTCGATAAGGGGTGTTATCAAATAATGCGATACTCATTTACAAGACCTTATAACACCGAGATGGTTAAGCAGGCAATGCCACTTGATTGATGATCTCTTTAATCACGCGGTTAGCATTAATGCCCTGCGCTTCTGCTTCATAACTTAAAATCAGTCTATGGCGTAAAACGGGGTAGAGATTTTGAATAATATCATCAGGCATTACATAGTCTCGATTA
Organism: Psychromonas sp. psych-6C06; assembly: GCF_002835465.1. Taxonomy (NCBI): domain Bacteria; kingdom Pseudomonadati; phylum Pseudomonadota; class Gammaproteobacteria; order Alteromonadales; family Psychromonadaceae; genus Psychromonas; species Psychromonas sp. psych-6C06. The sequence goes on from NZ_PIZM01000001.1 coordinate 216,100, forward strand.
TCAAGCCAAGCACGTGCTTTCGCGGTGCGCATTAGTGCCAATGTTGCACGCGGGCTGGCACCATAACTTATCCACTCTTTGAGCTGTTGGCCATAGCGTTCAGGTTGACGAGTGGCGATGATTAAATCGATTAGATATTGCTCTAAGTGAGGGGCAATATTAACCTTCATTACCTGTTCTCGCATTTCGAAAATTTGCTCATTGAGCAACGGAGTAACTTCAGCCACTTTCTCTTTTAAAATTTCTTTTTGATTAAGTGATAAAATTTGTTTTTCTGTTTCCGCATTAGGGTAATCAAGCTCTAAATGCATAATAAAGCGATCTAACTGCGCCTCAGGTAGCGGATAGGTTCCCTCTTGCTCAAGCGGGTTTTGCGTGGCCATGACTAAAAACAGTTCTGGTAACTTATAGGTTGTCTTGCCAACAGTTATTTGATGTTCAGCCATTGCTTCAAGTAATGCAGATTGTACTTTAGCAGGCGCGCGATTGATCTCATCTGCTAAGATCAGGTTATGGAAAAGGGGGCCTTTTTCAAAAATAAACTCGCCAGTTTCTTGACGAAAAATATCGGTACCAGTGATATCTGATGGCAGTAAATCAGGGGTAAATTGAATACGGTGGAAATCACCTTCAATCCCTTCTGAAAGAGCGTTAATCGCACGTGTCTTTGCAAGTCCCGGTGGGCTCTCTACTAATATATGTCCATCAGCTAATAAAGCAATCAGTAAGCTATCAACCAGCTCACTCTGGCCTAAAATCATTTTATTAAGATAGATACGAAGTTCATCAAGTTGTTGTTTTGCCATATTAATATTCTTCTTACATTGATATTTCAGGGGATATATATTGAATAATATCTGTCACTCAACTGTCAAGAAAGTTCCTTAAATTTTGATCTGATGTAAACTTTAATGACTTTAATTACTTTAAGCATGTTTTTTAGAGATTCTATGCGTATAGTTAATGAGCTATATTTATATTAACAGGAAGAAGGAAAACGTATGAGTGCACTTGAGTCGATTATTTGGCATATATTAGGTTATGCTGCAATGCCTGTTATTTTTTTAGGTGGTTTTATTGGTGTTTTTGTCGTGGCGGCCGCAATTTTAAACATGACAGGCAATACTCCTGTCGAAGATTAAGCCAAAAACAATACAGCGACAGCTAAAAATTGATAAGCTTTCTAATTCACTTTAGAAAGCTTTTTTTTCGGGCTTTTTCTCATATTTCGCCATTAAGTAGCCTATAAAATATAGATAATATAGCGCTTAACCTATTTACCGGAGATAATTGATGCACATATATATCATGCGCCATGGGCAAGCCGAGATGATGGCAAACTCAGACTCTGAGCGAGCCTTAACTTCACTTGGTCGTGCAGAGTCAGAGCAGATGGCTCACAATATGGCAGAGCAGGGGGTTATCTTTGATGCTGTGATGGTAAGTCCCTATTTACGAGCACAGCAAACATGGGAATCTGTTCGTCCATTTTTTCCTGAACTATCCAATGTACAAACTATTAAATCATTGACGCCTAGTGGAAGCGCAAGAAAATCAGTGAATGAAATTTTAGCGTTACAAGCAATGGGTGTTAAGACACTATTGATTGTTTCTCACCTGCCTTTAGTTGGCTATATTGTTGGAGAATTAGCACCTGCTGCTGGTGTACCTGCATTTGCAACGTCTGCTGTTGGACATGTGGAGTTAGATGACAGTGGTTTTGGACATCTGCATAGTTTATTACGTGTGTCACAGTTATAATTTGAAGCTATTTTTTATTCCCTTTTCTTAGATTTTATTATTGAATTTGCCTATTTATCGCCCGTACTAATTGCGTAGCTTACTAGGCAAATCTCTTTTACTAATCTGCGCAGTCTATCCTCTGTTTTATATTCCTTCTATAAACCGTATTTGAGCAGTTTCTCGTTTCAAACGTCTTATACCAATTCCTGTAAATAGCTGATCTATTTAACTGGTTAAAATAACTTATTTCCACGTTGTAAGTTTCGCAAAGGGAGCAACCATTTACATCAACTTACGCCTTGAATTAAGCCATTTTCCCAGCGTTAAATTTAGATCATATACTTAATGGAATTGGTATTACTTATTAGTGCGATATTTTGCGATAAAATATCGCTACTCTTTATCCAAAGTGATATAAGCTATCTATTTGTATTTTTTAAATATTTTAAGGAAGTCATCAGATGCTGACATTAACCGCTTTACAATGCCGTGTTATTGGCGTGATGCTAGAAAAAGAGAGCACCACACCAGAGCAATATCCTTTATCGCTCAATGCGCTGAGCAATGGTTGTAATCAAAAAAGTAATCGCGAACCTGTGATGGCGCTTAGTGAATCTGAGGTGCAAAATGTGGTTGACGAATTAATTGCTCTGAATTTGCTGATGGTTGATGCGGGTGCTTCGGGGCGCGTGAATAAATACAAACATCGCTTCTGTAATACTACCTTTGCTAACTTACAATTTACTGAGCAACAAAAAGCGATTATTTGTGTGTTACTTTTACGTGGTCCACAAACGCCGGGCGAACTGCGCACAAGAAGCAATCGTTTAGCTGAATTTGCCAATGTTACTGAGGTTGAACAGTCACTTGAACAACTACAACAGCTTAATAACTCGGTATTGGTGCAAAAGTTAGCGCGTGAGCCTGGTAAAAGGGAGTCTCGCTATTGTCACCTTTTTACTGAGCAACAGGAGCAAGAAACATCAACGCCGAATAGCACTGAGGGGGCATCATTGAGTGACTCTGATGATTTGCAGTCACGAGTGAAAAGTTTAGAGTTACAAGTGAGAGAGTTACAAACACAACTTGCTCAGCTTAAAGAGTTATTAGATTAACTCATCGGAAAAGGCTGGGAAGTTAAAGGCTGGAAGGTTAAAAGGCTAGAAAGATTGAGGGCTGGAAGGACTAAAGGCTGATAGCTGAGAGGTCATAGGCCAAAGGGTAAATTGCTATTTACCCTTTTATTTTTTGAGTAAAATAAACGCTTAAAAGGGAGCGGGGTATTGTTTTAGCAGTGCATTAATATCATCTAATGCTTGCTGATTCAAAGGCATTGAAAAGGCGTTAATATCCTCTTGCAATTGCGTTATGTTTGTCGCGCCAATAATCGTCGAGGTCACACCATCAACTTGGTCGCACCATGCTAAGGCAAGTTGTGCGGCTGTCATTCCCTGCTGTTTTGCTATCTCTACATAACCGGCAATCGCTTGGTGCGCTAATGGCGTATCACGAAATAAGCCATTACGCTGGCTAATTGTCCAACGACTTCCTGCTGGTCGTGCGCCATTATGGTATTTACCACTGAGCATACCCCCTGCGAGCGGTGACCATGGTAAGTAGGCGATATCTTCGTGAACACAGTTTTCAATCAAATAGGGCCAATCTTTTGCGTGCAATAGGCTAAATTCGTTTTGAATGGAAACCATTCTTGGTAAGTTATGTTGCTCACTCAGTTTTAAGTAGGTGTTGATTCCCCATGGCGTATCATCGGATAAACCACAAAAGCGTATTTTCCCAGCTTTAACACAACGCTGTAAGCCTTTAAGAATATCAAGCATCTGTGCGCTATGATCATCTGCATTAATATCAGTGAATTGATATTGGTTAGGGGTATGTCGACCAAAATGTGGTGAAGTGCGGTTCGGCCAATGCAGTTGAAATAGATCAATATAATCTGTTTGCAAACGTTGTAGCGATGCGTCAACAGCCTTTACGACCGCATCACCCGTGATAGGTCCACCATCACGTACCCATGGTAAGCCGGGGCCAGCAATTTTGCTGGCTAATACGAGATCTTTGCGCCTATCAGGATTAGCTGCTAGCCAATTGCCGATAATCGTTTCGGTTTTACCATAGGTCTCAGGTGAGGGGGGCACGGCATACATCTCAGCCGTATCGATAAAATTGACTCCCTGAGCAAGGGCATGCTCAATCTGCTCATTAGCCTGCTGTTGATTATTTTGTAATCCCCAAGTCATGCTCCCTAAACAAACTCTTGAAACCGATAAGCCACTTGAGCCTAGTGTTGAAAATTTCATAGCCACCCCATTATTAAAAAACGAATTCAGTCAGTGTTTTACAAATCCTCTAAAAATGCAAGCAATTCAAGACGTTGTTTTTTAGTTAACTGCAGTACTTGTTGCTGACTTTGTTTCGCTTCTCCATCATGCCATAACACCGCTTCTAATATTGTACGGGCACGACCATCATGCAAAAAGGTAGCATTTGGATCGACTGTTTGTGCTAAACCAATTCCCCATAATGGCGGTGTGCGCCACTCATTCGCCAGTGCTAAAAATTCGACAGGAATGTCACCTTTTACGCTATTGCTATACTTATCAAAGTCACTCAACGACTCACCCATATCATGCAATAGCATATCGGTGTAAGGGTAAATCTTTTGCTCTGACAACTCGGGGAACTCAGCATTTTCAATGGTCGTATAACTTGCGCGATGACATTGCTGACAACCCATCTCATTAAACAGTTTTTGGCCGTTTAATACGTTTCTTTTGTAAGCATTTCGACGCGCTGGTACCGCAAGGTGATGACTGTAAAAAGTGACTTTATCTAACACCTTAGTTGATACTTCATATTGATAACTCGGATCTGCAATATCGCCATTACCATTAGGAGATTTTTTACAATCTTGTTGGTGCTCTAAACAGTTCTCTATTTGAAAAAAATCAGTGGTTAAGCCCATGTCGCCTAAAAATGCTCCCGCTGTTTGTTGACGTAATGTTGGTTGTCCTGCTTTCCAGCCGAAGCGCCCGAGGGTGACTTGTTGCGTAGCCACTGACCACACTTTATTCGCCTTGCCTGAAATACCATCTTTATTGCTATCGTTTATATCTTGTTGCGCAAAAATTTCTTGTTCATCAATGAGTGATAATAAACCTAAGCCAATCATTGGCGGTGCAACGCGTGCAGATAACACCGTATCGTCGTCAATTTCACAGTTAACACCTGCCACATGCCAGATAGGCTCGCGCAGTTCGACACGCTCTCCATCGGCAAAGGACACCGTTTTATAACGATAAGTCACGGCTTGAGTCGCCTCTTTACTGATAGCAAAATTAGATTGATGTTGTAACTGACCGCCGATACAACTATCACCCACATTGGCTTGTAATCCGAGTGACATCGCGGTTTGCTGTGCTTGTGTTATCTTGCTTTTTGAAGCGCGTAATAACATGGTTGAAAAATCGGTGCCAGGCTCCTTGCCATTTACTTCAGAAGCATGACCACGACCATCACGAACGTGGCAATCTTGGCAGGCATTATTGTTAAATAGGGGGCCTAAACCATCCTGTGAGCTGACCGAGCCAACGCTTTGTGCCCAAGGCTCTTCAAAGAATTTGTTACCCCCATTAAAGGTTAAAATACCTTTAATCGATTTTAAGTTGGCAGAGTGTGCCGAATAGGCGGAGGCATGCGTGCGTTTTACGGTTGTTTCACCTGCTGAAAGATGTTGCTGTTTGTCAACTGCTTGTGCCAATGGCGTGAAACTGAGTAAAAATAATGTAACCAATGGGTATTTCATATAAATCACTTAAAAATGGAAGGCAAAAAGACAGCCGAAGCTGTCTTAACAAAAACAAGGGAAATGATTAATCGCCATCGCCACTGATTGTAAGTGCTTGTATTGATAGTAGGGCTTCTACTTTATCAAACAGAGTCGTTAAACTAACTAGTTGATAAACAGCATCAAGTGCGGCTTTCTTTTCTGGTGCGTTATCGGCTTGTGCGATAATTTGATCAAAACGAACTGGGTTGTTACTCTGTTCACCTGCATTTAAAACCACCGCCATATTTTTTTCAATATCATTAAAGGCATGATCAAAGGCGTGAAATAAATTGCTGTCTTTTTGATTGATTAAATCAGCTAAGCTTGCGCCGGAAACAATATTTCCATCAACACCTTGGTAACCGCCATAAAACGCATTACGTATCCCTTGGAAGTTATGGTAGATAGCGATATGACTTAAGTCGCTGAAACAATCATGCTCTTGCTCTGGATCTTTACTTTCAAGTCCTTCATTCATTCGTGCTGAAGCTAACTCATCAGTTGCCATGCTTTTCATTGCAAATAACATGTAACGAATCGCATCGTCACTGTATAAAAAGTTATTTGCCAGTGTGCCAACTGTTTTGGCCGCTTTTGGCGACCAAGCTTGTTGCATCGCTTGTAGATCATCTACTAATAATTGTGTCACTATATTCAAGTAGTCACGGCGACGATCACAGTTGCTTGCACTACATTTTCCACTTTTGTCTGTTTGAAAGTCATTAAAGCTTCGCTCACCAGCGCCTGCTTTCGTGGCGTTTAAGTCTTGCCCCCAAAGTAAAAACTCGATGGCATGGAAGCCAGTTGTCACGTTTGCTTCACCGCCAACACCATTTTGGTCTATTAAATATTGTGCAGTTATTTGTTGACCATTTTTCTGATTGATGATGCCACTATTGCTATTACCCTGTACATAATCGATTGCTTGCTCATCAAGTGGCCAAGCGTTTACCTGTCCTTCCCAATCATCAACACTGCTGATGCCACCTTTTTTAGCAAGATCAGAGTTGATTGTAATATCTGTATCCCAGCGCATAATTTCAGATTGCTGATACGGAACACGTGCTAATTTATAAGCATGCTTTGCATTCTCTAAAGTGCTTGCTGAAGGTGAGCTTAAAAAGGTATTGATGCTCTCTTGCAATGTTTTTGCTGTGTTAAATGAATCGCTGTAGGCTGCATAAGCGATTTTTACGTAGTTTGCTTTGACCGCTTCAGTGCTAACAGCTGATGTTGCTGGTTGACGATGTTGCTCATCATCTGCAAAAGATGCCCAGGCTGCCAGACTACTGATTGATAGCGCTGAAATGAAGGTCAGTTTCAGGCCTGTTTTACTAAGAGAGTGATTAAGTGCGCTTAATTTGAGCATAATTTGAGTCTTTCCTTTTACTATAAACTTAATGATAATAGTTATTGTTTGTGTTGATTTTGCAAATGATATTTATTACCATTAACAAAATCAAGTCTTTTAACAATTATTTTACATGGACGAAAATTATCTCTTTGCTTGTTGATAGCGTATTCGCTCCTCTCCTATTTTTAGCTGAGCCACAAAAACGACTCTTTTGGCTTTATCTGCTCAGTAGTGTGTTACTTGTGCTGTTATTTCGACGTCAGGCGAAAACGTTAAAAGTCGCTTTTACGCTTAGTTCATCAGTGGTTGATCTTTGTTGGCTAGTGATAAATCAGTTGTTGTTAAAGTTGTGGATAGCCCCTTTTTTTGCATTACAAATCACCATGGCATTATCTATAAATAGCATCTTTATTGAGGTGTTTGGCCGAGGAAACTTCTTTAAATTAGAGCCGTTTAGTGTGACGTTATTATTTGCATTTACACTGTTTATTATCGGTGATTTTTGTAAGTTTTTAGTGCATTTAAGCTTTCATCGCATCTCTTTTTTATGGCGATTTCATGCCGTACACCATAGCGCTAATACTCTGACACCCTTAACTTTGTATCGTATTCATCCTGTTGAATTTATTGCTAATAGCATACGTAGCTTTATGGTCGGCGCAGTTGTGAGTGGGGTATTTGTTTACCTGTTTTCAAATCAACTTTCTGTTTTACAGATAATGGGTGTTAACCTATTTGTTTTTGTATTTAACTTATTCGGAAGTAACCTGCGCCATAGCCCATATTACTTGGGGTTTGGGCGTTTAGAAAAATGGTTTATTAGTCCGGCACAGCACCAGATTCACCACAGCATTGAAAGCAAACATTTTAATAAAAACTACGGCAGTGCACTGGCGATTTGGGATCGGTTATTTAAGAGTTTGTTACTTAGTAAAAGTGAATCTGTTATTGGGTTTGGTTTAGATAGCCGAGACATTAATCGGCAAACGATTAAACAGCAATGGTGGGGGGTGAGTAATAGGTAACGCACCAAGACTCTCAGGTGCGCCTTAAAATGAGAGCGTGACGTTATTTTTCAAATTCTCGCTTCATTTGCCAATCTTCAAGTTCCACTAATACCAGCAGTGCGCCGTGACCTCCAAACTCAAGGGGAGCTTGGTGAAAGGCCAAAATGTCAGGGTGCTGTGCGAGCCAAAGTGGTACCTGTTTTTTAAGCACGTAGGTGCCGACACCGTGTAATACGCTACAGCAATACAGCCCCTCTTTTTTACAGCATGAGATCAGTGCGCCAAGCTCACGTTTTGCTTCGACTTGGTTTAAGCCATGCAGGTCAAGAATGATCTCCGGTGCAAAATCACCACGTCGTAACTGTTTAACCAAATACTTTTGCGCATCTTCTCGGATATAACGTACAGGCCCTTCCTCATTAAGGTGGGGTTCAAAACCATCGGAGAAGTGATCGGTTTCAAGGTTAGCCGCTATTTTTTCTTGAATAACCTGCTTTTTCTTCATGTTTTTAGGTGGCAGTTTTATGGTATCCTGCTTTAACTTTTTAATACCTGAAAATTCTGCGCTAAATAGCGAAAAATCATCATCACTGTTTTTATCTGTCATGGTTTTTCCAACTCTCTATTTTGAGGACGCAGTTTAACTTAGTTGGAGAAAAAATTGGAATCGAATTTTCGACAAGAAGCGGTTAATGAACTGCTTACTATCCAAGATATGTTACGTTTTGCGACGACGCAATTTAACCAAGCAGGGCTTTTTTACGGCCATGGCGCTGACAATGCATTAGATGATGCAATGCAACTGATTCTTCCATCATTGAGTCTGCCACTGTTTGGCGGTGCTGATATGTTAAATGCGCGACTTTTACGTCATGAAAGAGAAATGTTGGTTGATCTGATCCAAAAACGTATCGATTTACGTATTCCAGTTGCATACCTAACAAACACAGCATGGTTTGCTGGTCTTGAATTTTATGTAGATGAACGTACGTTAGTACCACGCTCTCCCTTTGCTGAGTTAATCAATGATGGTTTTAAACCTTGGTTAACAACAGCGCCAGAGCGTATTTTAGATCTTTGTACTGGCAGTGCATGTATTGCAATTGCCTGTGCCTACGCATTCCCAGAAGCCTATGTTGATGCGGTTGATATATCAGATGACGCGCTCGAAGTAGCGGAAATTAATATACAAGGACACGGTTTAGAACAACAGGTGATCCCGATGCAATCGGATCTGTTTTCGGGTATCGAAAATGAAAAATATGATCTGATTGTGTCAAATCCGCCTTATGTTGACGCTGAAGATATGGCAAACTTACCAGAAGAGTTTACACATGAGCCAGAGCTAGGGCTTGCCTGTGGTTTTGATGGGCTAGATTTAGTGCGAAAAATGCTCAAACAAGCTGCCGATATGCTGAACGACAACGGTTTACTGTTTGTTGAAGTGGGGAATTCTCAGATACACCTACAGCAAAGTTACCCTGAAATTCCCTTTGAGTGGATTGAATTTAAATCAGGTGGACATGGTGTGTTTGTATTAACCAAAGCGCAGTTAGAAAAGATTACATTGTAATATCATTATTGAGCACCTATACAAAATCAGGTGCTTTAAACATTAGGGATAAAAATAATGGCAGGAAGTAGTATTGGTCAACTTTTTAAAGTGACAACATTTGGTGAGAGCCACGGTGCAGCATTAGGCTGTATTATCGATGGTATTCCACCCAACCTTGAGATTTGTGAAGCGGATTTACAACACGATTTAGATCGTCGTCGCCCAGGGCAGTCTCGCTATACCACGATGCGTCAAGAGGGCGATCAGGTTAAAATCCTTTCTGGTGTATTTGAAGGAAAAACAACGGGTTGTAGTATTGGTTTAATTATCGAAAATACTGACCAACGTTCAAAAGATTATTCTGCAATTAAAGATCTTTTCCGCCCTGGCCATGCTGATTACACTTATCATCAGAAATATGGACACCGTGATTACCGTGGTGGTGGCCGTTCATCAGCTCGTGAAACGGCGATGCGTGTGGCTGCTGGTGCAATTGCTAAAAAATATTTAAAAGAGTTATTAGGTATTGAGATCCATGGTTACCTGAGTCAATTAGGTGATATTACACCGGATGTGATTGACTGGAACGAAGTGGAAAATAATCCCTTTTTCTTCCCTGATACCAGTAAAATTCCAGCACTTGAAGATTACATGAAAGCATTAATTAAAGAGGGTAACTCTGTTGGTGCCAAAGTGACTGTGGTTGCCTCTGGTGTGCCGGTTGGTTTAGGTGAGCCTGTCTTTGATCGTTTAGATGCAGAGCTTGCACACTCGCTAATGAGCATTAATGCCGTTAAAGGGGTGGAGTTTGGTGATGGTTTTGCGGTGGCTAACCAAAAAGGTACTGAGCATCGTGATGAGTTAACGCCAGAGGGCTTTTTATCTAATCATGCTGGTGGTGTGTTAGGCGGTATTTCAACAGGGCAAGATATTGTTGCTTCAATTGCGCTTAAACCCACTTCAAGTTTAACTATTGCGGGACGTACTATCACCACTGATGGTGAAGCAACGGAGATGATCACTAAAGGCCGTCATGATCCCTGTGTTGGTATTCGTGCTGTGCCGATTGCTGAAGCACAAATGGCGATCACTTTATTAGATCACCTGCTACGCCATCGTGCTCAAAACCTACATGTGACCACCAACACCCCACAAATCAAATAGGGGATTAGGCTGGAAGGATATAGGGCTTGAAGGCTCGAAGGCTGGAAGGTTATAGGGCTTGAAGGCTCGAAGGCCACAAGCCTTCCAGCTTTCCAGCTTTCCAGCTTTCCAGCTTTCCAGCTTTTCAGCTTTTCAGCTTTCCAGCTTTCCAGCTTTCCAGCTTTCCAGCTTTCCAGCTTTCCAGCTTTCCAGCTTTTCAGCTTTCCAGCTTTTCAGCTTTTCAGCTTTTCAGCTTTCCAGCTTTCCAGCTCCTCCTCCTTCCAGCCTTCCTGCTTTCTTAAAAAGGCTGTTGCCACTGTTTTGCAAAGTCGATAAAGGTTTTGATCAGTGGACTTTGGTAACGATCTTTATGCCATATCAGCCAATAATCTCGGTGCATGTCCACATTAATGATTAATTGCTTTAAGCGTTTATCTGCTAAGGCATGACGTGCAGCTACTTTTGAAATACACGCTAAACCTAATCCTGCACTGGTACTATTAATAATCGCTTCGGTGCTTTTTAGTTCCAGTGAAATATGATAGCCACTAAGCTTACACCCAATTTTATTTAAAAAGAATGCTCGCGTACCTGAGCCTTGCTCACGTAAAATCCATTGCTGATTTTCTAAATCCTCAATAGTGAGGTATTTCTTGTTGTTCAAGGGGTGACCGCTATGGCAGACGATCACCATTTCATCTTGTAACCATTTTACTGAAGTGATTTCACTATCAAATAGATTTGCCTCGACAAGGCCGATGTCCAATTCATATTCTTTTATCTGTTCACTGATGGTCTGACTGTTATCAATAAGCAGTGATTGATCATAAAGTTGAAATTGTTTCCTAAAATCAGAAAGCAAAAAAGGAAGTAGGTGATTACCAAGCGTATTACTCGCACCAATCGCCAGCTTTCCATTGAGTTGATTTTTGTCTGAAAATAATGTGTTAATTAATTTACTACGCTCAATTTGCTCATCTGCTAACGGTAATAATTGTTTACCGAGGTCGTTAATAAACAGTCGGTTATTTTTTCGCTCAAAAAGTGGGTGTCCAAGCTGCTTTTCTAGCTCAGCAAGACTCATGCTGACCGCCGGTTTACTTAAAAAAAGCTTTTCAGCGGCTGCCGTCATGGTTTTTTCTTGTGTGATGCAGATAAATACCTGCAACTGTTTTAGCGTTATATTCATATGACCTCTGTGCTAACACTTTAGTTAAGTAAATATTAACACAGGGTTAAATTGTTTAAACTATTCTTAACTAATGGGGTTTAATATACTGGCGCTGTCTTTAAGAAAGGGGGAGCTATGAATAATAAATTATCTGAATGCGTGGCAAGCATACCAACCGCTGTGGCAGGTCTTGCCCTTGCTATTGCCAGTTTAGGCTGGTGTTGGGAAAGTGGCGGTAATTTTAATGGTCAGATGCAGATGTTAGGCGCTTTAATCGCATCACCTTTATTAATCGCACTTGCATTGAAATTTCTACTTAACCCAAAACTATTGAAAAAAGATTTATCGCATCATATGAGCGGTAGTGTTGTGCCAACATTTACGATGGCGAGCATGGTTGTTGCTAATAATATTAATCACTTTTATCACCAGTTCGCACTGTTTTTGTGGTTAACTGCGATTGTTTTACACCTTAGCTTTCTAGCCGTGTTTATCTATTATCGTATTAAAGATTTTAAGTTTGAGCACCTTTTACCAAGCTGGTTCATCCCGCCAGTCGGAATAGTGGTGGCGGTAGTCTCATTCCCCGGTGGTAGTCTATACAACCTTGCCAATGCATTATTACTGTTTGGTTTAATCGCCTATGCACTGTTATTGCCAACCATGTTATATCGCTATTTTATTCATAGTCAATTAGCGGAAGGGGAGATGCCAACGATCGCGGTATTTGCAGCCCCAGCAAGCCTAAGCCTTGCGGGTTACTTAACAATTACTGAACAACCTAGCTTATTAATCGTCAGTGCACTGGCCACTATTGCATTGGTGATGACGTTATTTATCTATATCGCGATGCGCAGGTTATTACGTTTACCTTTTACACCTGCTTATTCTGCCTTTACTTTTCCGCTGGTAATTGGCGCTACAGCGATGTTTAAAACCAGTCAATATTTACAGGAAAATGGTTATACAGTTTGGTTAGTTGAATTAATTGAGCAGGTTGCTTATGTAGAGTTAATGTTAGCAACGGTAATGGTGGGTTATGTTTGTGCACGTTACCTTGTTCATTTTAATCCCTTTAGAAATGCACAGTGTTAGTTGTTATACCAATCGAATTAAGTATGTGATCTAAATTTTGCGCAGGAAAAGTGGCTTAACTCAAGGCGAAATTTGACGTAACTACCGAGCAATTAACTACGTTAATCCTCTAACGTGCATTAACAAGGGGAGGTTAATGCTTAATGGTTGTTCCCTTTGCGAAAGTTGCAACGAAGAGATAAGTTACTTTAACCAGTAAAATAGATCAGCTATTTATTTCGTTTGGTATTACTCACCTCGATACTACGCTGAGGTGAGTAACGTATTATCTAAAAGAACTTTTTAAGCTTGTCTTCTAAACGTTTACTCTCTTTCTTTATCTTCTCCTGCGTTTCAGCGTCCAAATTTTTAGTTTGCTCGCTGAGCGCTTTTTCAGCCTGTTGTTTTAGCTTTTCCTGTTTTTCAGCAAGCTGTTGTTTCGCATAGTCTTTTAATGCTCCATCTGTATCGATAGAAAAACTAGGATTGGTAAAGCTACCCTTGATAAGTAGAGGTAATGTAATCCCCGTTAAATCTGCGTAATCAGTTTTTTCAGTGCTTTTAGACAGTGGTGTAATACTCAATTTATAATCCAAAGATTGCTCAATAATATGTGCTAAACCATTACCATCAAGGCGCATTACAGGTGATAACATTAATAATTTTTGATTATTCACTAAACCACTGGCGATACTGAAATTACCGGTTAGCGAAGCAAAGTCGGTTTTCTTAATGCTGTCACTTGTAGGTAAAGCCTTACCTTTTATTTTAGCTTTAAGAACACGTATCTCTTGAGGAATATTGACACCATACAACTCACCATCAAGTAGTTTGAAGTTACCTTGGCCAATAATCTCTTCTTGTATTTTGGTGGCAGTAAGACCTTGCCCTTTACCTGTGAAGTCAAAGGCAGTTGTACCACTTAGCATATCAAGTTCGGCCGCATCGGTTAAAAGTGGGCGTAGTGAAACGTTTTTCAGCTGAGTCGCAATTTGATATTTGTTTTTACCGTTGCTCTCATCTACTTCACCGTTAACCGTTAGCATCCCTCCGTATAACGCTGCTGTCAGTGGTTTAAGCTGTGCCTTACCTTTTTTAATAATCAGGTGTTTGTTGATTTCACCAATTTTGATTTTTTCAACCTTAACGCCTGCAATCTTTAAAGTTCCATCAATATCTAACCCTTTTAAGAAACTTAAATCCGGTTCAACTTCTTCGGAGGTGTTGCTTGAAGTTGATGATGAATCTGTGCCAGAGGGACTATTAGCTGCATCAGAGCTTGTTGCCTGTTTCTCTTTCTGAGCCATATAGGGGTTAAGATCCCACTCATTAGCGACCAACTGATAACGTACTTTGGTTAACAGACCGGTTTGCACGGTTACATCGCCCGCTAATGATAATTTATCGATCAATAGCTTAAGGTTATCGATAGAGGCCTTTTGGCTATCGATAAGGTAAGTCACATCAGCATTAAACTGGGTTACCACTTTTTTATTAGGTAGATTATCGCCACTGATATCGGTTTTAATGTCAACACCAGCAAGCGTTACTTTTTTGCTGTTAACTGCATAATTAATATCTGTTTTTAACAGACTGTTTAACGCACCATTTGGTAACGCATCTGCAGTGACATCAGTTTTAAGGAGTAGGTTATTAAGCTGAATGTTATCTAGGCTATTATTAACCAGCAACTTCGAGGTTAACTGTAAATTGACCTTCATATCATCAATGACCAAGGCTGTAATAACACTCAAATCGGTTGCTTGATCAAAGCTAAACTGGCCAAGTTTAATCTCATTAACGGTAAATTTTTGGTAGCTATCCGCTTGTAAATCTTGGATTTCAATCACGGTATTGTTGATATCAATACCGGCTAACTGTGTTTTACTGATATCAAAGAAGCTTTCACCCTGAGTGGTATCTTCAGGGGAGTCGTTTTCAGATGTGCTAGTGTTATTATCGTCTGTCGTGTTCTCGGTAGCACTGCTCATATTATCCAGGTTTGAAACACCTTCTTTAGTAGTCAGTAGGGTTAATTCAAAACCATCAAGGGTGAGCTTACCAATCGAAATTTCACCTTTTAATAATGGTAAAATATTTATTCCAAGGGAAGCATCTTTAACTTTAGCAAGGTGTGGTTTGCTGAAACCAGATAAATTATCTAGCTCAATTTCACCAGCACTAAAACCAAGTTGTGGGAAAAACGTCCAACCGATATCACCTTTAATATGTAAGTCACGATTAATACTTTGTTTAACTTGTGCTTCTATTTCGGGTTTATAATCATTGGGATTAACGAGTACTAATAATACCAATACTGCTAGTAGCAACAGCACAACCAATGTGATGGCTAATTTAATAAATAACTTCATTTACCTGCTCCTTTAACTACCCGCTAATTTGACGGTATAGCCCTTAGCTTCCAATAATGATTTGATGATGTCGCGTTGTTCGCCTTGAATTTCAATTACAAACTCTTTTACTGCACCACCTGTGCCAGTGCGTTTTTTAATCTCTTTAGCGAGTGCTTTCAACGCCTTTTCATCAAGCTGTAAGCCTTTAATCAGTGTAACGCCTTTTCCTTTTCTACCTTTAGTTTCTCGGTGTAAACGGATGATGCCATCACCTTCGGGGGCCTTTTTTTTCTCTTTAGGTTGCTCAATTTTTCCGCCATCGGTTGAATAAACTAAATTAAGTCCACTTAAGTCCATGTTTTTTCCTTACTAAATGAAAAATTAATTAAAATTGACTAATTTCCTTAGTCTAGCAGAGAGTGATTTAAGATTGATCAAAAACATTGTTTCACTTAATTTTTTACATTAACATCACCTCTAAATGAGAGTGATTGTTATTGGCGTTATCATTACGCTGCAAATTAAGGTAAAAAAAGATGGTATTATCGGAACTACGTGCAGGGCAAAGTGCAACAATCGTCAGCATGCAGGAAATGGAACCAATCATGCGCAAGAAATTGCTAAATTTAGGCTTTCTACCCAAAGCAAAAGTAGAGTTACTGCGTCTTGCGCCAATGGGAGACCCCGTGGTTATTCGCTGTGCAAGTAGTAGCATCGCGCTTCGTAAAGTGGTCTTAGGTCATATTCAAGTGGAGTTATCAGCATGAGCCTAACGATAGCAACCATTGGTAATCCAAATTCGGGTAAAACGAGTCTCTTTAATATGCTCACCGGTGCCAATCAGAATGTAGGCAACTGGAGTGGTGTGACGGTTGAAAAAAAGACCGGTTACTTTACATTAGCAGATAATAGTGAAGTACGAATTGTTGATCTTCCGGGCATATATAGCTTAGATGTAGATAACGAGGGGAGCTCCCTAGACGAACGCGTAGCCTTTGATTATATCAGCCAGCAACGCCCTGATTTGGTCATTAACGTTATTGACGCAAGTTGTTTAGAGCGTAGTTTGTATTTAACTCTACAACTTAAAGAGCTAGGGTTACCCGTTGTGGCTGTTATCAATAAAATGGACGTGGCGACAAAAAAACAGTTAGTGATTAATAAAAAGCGCTTAATGAAACAGTTAGATTGCCCTGTTGTTACATTATCTGCGCATGATAAAAAGTCAGTAAAGCAATTCTCTGAGCAACTACCTACTTTTACCAATCAATCAATGGGCGACCCGATTGAGCTTGATTACGGAACAAAACTCTCACCTTTAATTGATAGTAGCGCCTTATTACTCGCAAAAAACAGTGCTCACCTTGAAAGAAGAGCTTTAGCTATTAAGTTGTTAGAGGGGGATAGTCGTCTTTATTCACAGCTGGATAAAACACAGCAAACACAATTTTTAGCGCATAAACAGCAACTAGAAAGTGATCCTGAATTTGATATCGATTTACAGATAGCAGATACGCGTTACACCTTTATTTATCAAGTTGTACAAGATGCGGTGCGCACCGAAGGTAAACTAGGTCGTTCGTTGAGTGAAAAAATAGATGCCTTAGTATTAAATCGTTTCCTGGGTATTCCTATCTTTTTATTAGTAATGTATCTGATGTTCATGTTTTCTATCAATATTGGTAGCGCCTTTATAGACTTCTTTGATATTAGTGCAGGCGCTATTTTTGTAGATGGAACCGCGCAACTTTTGGGGGCTGTCTCCGCACCTGACTGGCTAATTAATGTGCTGGCTTATGGGGCTGGTAATGGTGTGCAAACCGTGATGACTTTTATTCCGGTGATTGGCTGTTTATATCTATTTCTAGCGTTACTGGAAAGCTCTGGTTACCTTGCGCGTGCAGCCCTTGTTATTGATAAAACGATGCAAGTGATCGGTTTACCCGGTAAATCATTTGTGCCTATGATTGTTGGATTTGGCTGTACAGTACCTGCAGTGATGGCCGCTCGTACCTTGGAGAAAGAGCGTGAAAGATTATTAACCGTGGTGATGTCGCCGTTTATGTCCTGTGGCGCTCGTTTACCTGTATATGCGTTATTTGCCAGTGCGTTCTTTCCTGAAAGCGGACAAAACATCGTTTTTCTTCTCTATCTCATTGGTGTTTTAGTGGCGGTGTTAACGGGGTTTGTATTAAGCCGCACGCTATTACCGGGTAAAAGTGAAAACATGTTTTTAGAGTTGCCTGACTATGAGTTTCCAACCCTGCGAAATACGTTGCTTAAAACTTGGCAAAAGCTGAAAAACTTCGTTTTCGGTGCCGGGAAAACCATCGTGATTGTAGTGACGCTGTTAAATGTTGTTAATTCGATTGGAACAGATGGTAGCTTTGGCCACCAAGACAGTGCTGATTCAGTGCTTAGTAAAGGTGCACAAATTGTCACACCGCTATTATCGCCATTAGGCGTAACACAGGATAACTGGCCGGCAACAGTGGGCATCGTGACTGGATTATTCGCTAAAGAGGCGGTTGTTGGTACGCTTAATAACCTGTATTCAACTCAAGAAGCAGGTGAAGAAGTAACGCTGACATTAGCTGCAAAACTAAATGAAGCGTTAGCCACGATTCCTGAAAACCTAATGGGCATTAATATCAGTGATCCGCTTGGTTTAGATGTTGGTGATTTAGCGAACCATGAGGAAGTCGCTGAAGAGCAGGGCGTTGATTTAACTATTTTCACAAATATACAAAGCGCCTTTGTGACCCCAGAAGCAGCCTTTGCATACCTATTGTTTATTTTGTTGTATGCACCTTGTGCTGCTGCGATGGGGGCAATAGTGCGCGAAGTGGGCGGACAATGGGCGAAATTTATTGCTATCTGGACAACCGCTACCGCGTATATCGTATCGGTTTCCTATTATCAAATTGCGACTTTTTCGATGCAACCAAATAGCCATATCATCTATATTATTGCTTCGGTATTAATTGTGGTCGCCGTGATTTGGCAATTAAGGCGTCGAGGCAACGTCCTCGCAGTACGTGCTTTAGCATGATATTAAAATCTATTTATGAATATTTGCAGCAGGCTGGGCGGGTTGAAGAATCTGCTCTGCTCAAGCACTTTCATTTGCGCCAAGCAGGTTTAGATGCTTTGATTGCACCATTAATGCGATCTGGGAAAGTGCAAAAATCCGTGCATCAACGTGGTGAGCAGTTGCCCCCTATCATCTACTACAGCACGACAGATAAGCAACAAATCCCTGCGCTAACAATTGTTTAAATAAAGCACATATCGATAAAAGTCTGTTGTGTTCCCCTTTGAGGTAATAAAAATAACCAATAAAGGAGAAACCTAACCTATCCCGCATATAATTCATGGGCTTTTATCGGTAGCTATCTTCATTGAATCTTGTAAAATCCCTCCTTTTTAGCATTTTGTACTATCGAGGCTCCTATGAGTATTAAAAAAGTAAACCTATTAGATCTAAACCGTGAATCGTTACGTGCGTTTTTTGTTGAGCTAGGCGAAAAAGCATTCCGTGCGGAGCAGGTGATGAAGTGGGTTTACCATTTTGGTTGTGATGACTTCGATAAGATGGATAACATCAATAAAAAACTACGAGAAAAACTTAAAGCAAGAGCTGAAATTGTTGCCCCAGAAGTGAAAGTTGAACAACGTAGTAGTGATGGGACGATAAAGTGGGTCATGAGTGTTGGTAACCAAGATATTGAAACGGTTTACATTCCTGAAAAAGACCGTGCAACACTGTGTGTTTCTTCGCAGGTTGGCTGTGCATTGGCGTGTAACTTTTGCTCAACGGCGCAGCAAGGTTTTAACCGAAATTTAAGTGTGTCGGAAATCATTGGTCAGGTTTGGCGTGCAGCACAAGTTGTTGGAGTGATGGGGAAAGAGGGTAAACGTCCAATCACTAACGTGGTCATGATGGGCATGGGTGAGCCTCTACTTAATTTAAATAACGTGATCCCTGCAATGGAATTAATGCTAGATGATTTTGGATATGCATTATCAAAACGTCGTGTGACGCTTTCTACTTCAGGCGTTGTGCCGGCATTAGATATTTTGGGAGATAAAATCGACGTCGCATTAGCTATCTCATTACATGCATCAAATGATGAATTACGCTCACAGATGATGCCAATTAACGATAAATATAATATTGCTGACTTCCTTGCTGGTGTGAAACGCTATATCGGTAAATCTAAAGCGAACCGTGGCAAAGTGACCATTGAATACTTATTACTAGATCACTTTAATGATTCAACGGATCAAGCCCATGAGCTCGCACACCTTTTAAAAGATACGCCCTGTAAAATTAACTTGATCCCGTTTAACCCATTCCCAGGTAACGATTACGAAAAACCAAGTAATAGTCGTGTTGATCGCTTTAACAAAGTGTTAATGGAATATGGTTATACAGTGATCGTGCGTAAAACACGTGGTGATGACATTGATGCAGCCTGTGGGCAATTGGTAGGAGATGTCATTGATCGTACTAAACGAGTCATCAAAAAACGTCAAAAAGGTGAAAATATCAGCATTTCTGAGGCGTAAAAATAAAATCTTGCGATGACAGGGCGATCGAAGTTGTATAACCGCATTAAATAACATGAAAATTTGAGGTAAATAGTTCACAATGTTGCGTTAATTTATCTCAGCTTTTTAAGGCTACTATGCGTTTATTTTTCATCGTTTTATCATCGATTTTTTTCTTAAGTGCTTGTGTTTCTAGTGAAACAACTGTTACCACTAAAAACTCTGGTGCGGGTAAAGCCACTCAGTTTGATCCCAAAGGCGCTGCGGATACACGTGTTAAGCTAGCCCTTGTTTATCTGCGTAAAAATAATATGCAGCAAGCCAAAGAAAACCTCGATAAAGCCTTAGAATACCAACCTAATAACGCCGATATTTACCGCATCTTTGCTTATTACTACCAACGTGTAAATGAAAATGACACCGCCGAAGAGTATTACAAACATTCACTACGAATAGATTCTAAGAATGCTGATACTTACAATAACTACGGTACTTTCTTATGTAAATTAAAACGTTATGAAGAGGCTGAAGATGCTTTCTTAAGCGCGGTAGAGCAATCGAGTTACACCAGTGTGGCAAACACTTATGAAAATGCAGCGTTGTGTGCAGAAAAAGCACAAGCCGTTGATAAAGCAATTTTCTATTATCAATATGCGCTTTCTCATAACCCAAACAAAACCTACATCCATCTCTCACTTGCCAAGCTTAATATTGATAAAAAAGCCTATAATGAAGCACGTTTAAACCTGTTTAATTTCCAGAAAAAAAATAAAGCAACGGCTGAAAGCTTATGGCAATGGATTCGCCTGAGTTATGCGACCGAAAAAGGGGCTAGCCTAAGTAAATATGCTGCGCAACTACTAGAGCAATTCCCTGAGTCTCAACGCGCCTTAGACTATTTAAATCATGAGTACTATTAACAATGAAGACTGATAGCATCCCCTCAACAGAGACAGTTAAACCTTTAGGGCAAGCACTCAAAGATGCGCGTGAAGGCGCCTCGTTATCCATTGAAGAGGCGGCGAGTCAGCTAAATTTATCGACAACAACGGTGCGTGATCTTGAAGATGATCTTGATGATATATTTGCACAAAACAAATACCCGCTAATTTATCTGCGTGGTTATTTGGTCAATTATGCTAAATTACTGCATTTTACTGAATTAGGTAAATATTCTGAATTTCAGCAGCTAGAATGCATTCAAAAAGAGAAGAAAATATTAAAAGCTTCTCCGTTAATGTTACCGCGCACAAATAAACGTTCCTTTAAAATTCCCCTGTTATTGGTTTTTATTTTGTTGCTTATCGGTATTGTTTATCAATTCCAGCATCACTTTTTTAGCGCATTTGATTCGGTATTAACACCAGAAGAACAATCGTTAATCAAAACTCATATAGTGGGCCCTAACGAGACAATTCCACCCATTCAAACTGCCGTTAAATTGCCGATTGCACAGAAAGTCTCGGCTACGCTAAACACTGCTGTGACCCCGGTCATTGCGCCGAGCCTTGTGCCTAGTATCATACCTAGTGCAATACCGAGTATTGCACCACAAGTAACCCCAACAGTTGTTCCTACCGCCCCAATCAATGATGTGAAAGAAGTAATTGAAGCTGAAAGTGAGGCTCCTGTTACTGATTATTCAGCGATTAATGAACAACATAGCGAACCACAAAATACGCAAAATGCTAGTTTTGATGCTTTTACAACGGCCCCATCAACAGAGTCTGAGGAAAATAGCAGTCGTGAACCAGAAGCTGTGATTGAGGAGCAAGTTGAAGAATATAAGGGGCCTGAGGAACTCTACCTAAGTTTTATGGGGGATTGCTGGACTGAAATATTTGATGCGACCGGTAAACGTATCGCATTTGGTTTATATAAAAATGGTCGTGTTTTAATGCTTAAAGGTACAGCCCCTTTTCAGCTAAAATTAGGTGATCCGAGTGTTGTCGAGATACAATACCACGATCAAATTATCGAAGGTGAATTTACACCCGGCCGCAGTGCGCAATTTAGCGTGCCACTCTCTTAAATTTTAAACAGTGAGTCACTTTTTATGAGTCATACCTCTTCAATTATTCGTCGTGTTTCTAAACAGATCATGGTGGGCAATGTGCCCGTTGGTGGTGACGCACCAATTTCAGTACAATCGATGACTAATACCTTAACGACCGATGTAGCCGCCACCGTTGCACAAATTAAACGTTTAGAAGCTGTTGGCGCAGATATGGTACGTGTTTCTGTACCGACAATGAACGCAGCTGAAGCCTTTAAAGAGATTAAGCAACAGGTCAACATTCCATTAATTGCTGATATTCACTTTGATTATCGTATCGCACTTAAAGTGGCAGAGTACGGGGTCGATTGTTTACGTATTAATCCTGGTAATATTGGTAATGAGCAACGAATCCGCAGTGTCGTTGATTGTGCTCGACATAATAATATTCCGATTCGTATAGGTGTTAATGGTGGGTCTTTAGAGGCTGATATTCAAGAGCAATACGGTGAGCCTACCGCGCAAGCACTAGTAGATTCTGCACTTCGTCACGTTGATATTCTCGATAGACTGAACTTTGAACAATTTAAAGTGAGCGTAAAAGCATCCGATGCGTTACTTGCTGTTGAATCATATCAACTGCTGGCTAAGCAGATTGTGCAACCACTGCATTTAGGGATAACCGAAGCAGGTGGCTTGAGAAGTGGTAGCGTGAAGTCTGCAGTAGGAATGGGCATGTTACTTTCACAGGGCATCGGCGATACGCTGCGTGTTTCGTTAGCCGCTGACCCCGTCGAAGAGATTAAAGTGGGGTTTGATATTTTAAAGTCACTGCGTATTCGTAGTCGCGGTATTAACTTTATTGCCTGCCCAACCTGTTCGCGTCAAGAATTTGATGTGATTGCAACGGTCAATGCATTAGAAGAGCGCCTTGAAGATATTATCACCCCAATTGATGTTTCAATTATTGGCTGTGTGGTGAATGGCCCTGGTGAAGCGTTAGTTTCCGATATCGGTATTACTGGCGGTAAAACAAAAAGTGGTTTTTACGAAGATGGCAAACGCCAAAAAGAGCGTTTTGATAATGACAACGTGATTGACCAACTTGAAGCTAAAATTCGAGCACGTGTTAGCCGTAGTGATCCGAACAACGTTATTATTAAAGTGTAATCATTAAACGATCATGTTAAGAAAGCCCGTTATGGTACACATTGCGGGCTTTTTAAGTATAATAACGACTTATTTTTTATTAATACCCAGTCGCTTAAGCCTGTATATAAACTTTGTTTCGCCGAATTTGTTAGAAGCGACAAAGCAACGATACATTTAATCGAACTGGCATAACAGCATTGAGAATTCAACGTGGCAAAAAAGATCCAAGCTATTCGTGGTATGAACGATACCCTTCCTGAGCAAACCCCGGTTTGGCAAAAATTAGAATCCCTACTGAGAGAAGTCGTAAGCAGTTATGGTTACTCTGAAATTCGTATGCCAATTGTGGAAAGCACTGCGCTTTTCAAACGTTCTATTGGTGAAGTGACCGATATCGTTGAAAAAGAGATGTATACCTTTGACGATAATGGCGATAGTTTAACGCTCCGCCCTGAGGGAACTGCTTCTTGTGTACGTGCGGGTAACGAGCATGGTTTGTTATATAACCAAGAGCGCCGTATGTGGTATATGGGGCCGATGTTCCGCCATGAGCGTCCACAAAAAGGGCGTTACCGTCAGTTTAATCAATTTGCCATTGAAACCTTTGGCATGGCAACGCCGGATATCGA
The DNA here is from genome assembly GCF_002835465.1 of Psychromonas sp. psych-6C06. NCBI lineage: Bacteria > Pseudomonadati > Pseudomonadota > Gammaproteobacteria > Alteromonadales > Psychromonadaceae > Psychromonas > Psychromonas sp. psych-6C06. The sequence goes on from NZ_PIZM01000001.1 coordinate 239,679, forward strand.
TGCAGAAGTGATTTTACTTTCTGCGCGTCTTTGGAAAGCTTTAGGTATCGACTCACATGTTGAGTTGCAACTTAACTCATTAGGCTCAAATGAAGCCCGTGCTTTATACAAAGAAGCGCTAGTCAGTTATTTAGAACTGCATGAAGAAAAGCTTGATGAAGATAGCAAGCGTCGTATGAAAACAAACCCGCTACGCGTATTGGACAGTAAAAACCCAGATGTACAGGCGGTATTAGTAAATGCACCAAAGCTCTCTGAACACCTTGATGAAGAGTCGGTTAGCCATTTCGCTAAATTACAACAATATCTTGATGCTGCTGGAATAAAGTATGTCATTAATGAACGTTTAGTCCGTGGTCTTGATTATTATAATCGCACCGTATTCGAATGGGTAACAACAAGCCTTGGTGCACAGGGGACAATTTGTGCTGGTGGTCGTTATGATGGTTTAGTTGAGCAATTGGGGGGTAAAGCAACACCTGCAGTTGGCTTTGCGATGGGTCTTGAGCGTATCGTATTAATGCTTAATGAACTTGCACTTAATGATGATGTCCAAGCGGATGTTGATATTTATAGTGTATTAGTCGGTGAAGAAACTGATATTGCTGGTTTTAAAATGGCTGAGCTTATTCGTAACGAATTACCTGCGCTTAAAATGATGCATCACTGTGGTGCTGGCAACTTTAAAAAGCAGATGAAACGTGCTGATAAAAGTGGCGCAAAAATCGCACTTATTATCGGTGAGACAGAGTTACAAGATAACTGTGTCACAATAAAAGATTTACAAGGTAAAGCAGATCAACAAACGGTTGCAATGGATGAACTGATTGCTGTATTACCTACTTATTTTTAAGAACAAATAATTTATTAAGGAAAAATTGTGGTTGATATTATTGAAGGTTACGAAACAGAAGAACAGCAAGTTGACGCCATTAAACAGTGGTGGAAAGATAACGGCAATACATTAATGATAGGTGCAGTTGTTGGCTTGGCGGGGCTTTGGGGCTGGCGCTTTTACAACGACTCGGTAATCGAAGGCCAAGAGAAAGCATCACAAGCTTACAATGATATGTTAGTTACCTTTGAATCTCAGGGTTCAGAAGCTGATTTAGATAATGTAAAAAGCTTTATATCTGAAAATAGCAGCAGTAATTACGCAATATTAGCATCGCTGTTGCTAGCCAAAGAAGCTGTTTTAAAAGCAGACTTTGAACTGGCTAAATCACAATTAGTGCAATTACAGGAGCAAAATACATATGCGCCTTTAAACCCATTAATTAACCTTCGTTTAGCACGTGTTGAAGTTGAATTAGGCCAATACGATGCGGCGTTAGCAACACTTACGCGTATCACAGAAACTGGCTTTATTGCTAAAGCAGAACAAGTTAAAGGCACCGCTTATCTAAAACAAGGCGATGTTAATAATGCCCGTGTTGCCTTCCAAGCAGCCATTGATGCAAGTAACGGACGTATTGATCCTGTTTTACAACTGCAATTTGATGACTTAGCTGTTGCTAATCAGCAAGCCGCTGATGAACCCGTTTTAGAAGCAAATTAATAGTTGAGATAATAATGAATAAAGGCCTTAAACAGCTTATTACCCTTACTACAACTGCCTTATTGTTAAGTGGCTGTTCTCTTTTTTCAAGTGAAGAAGATGTGGTAAAAATGGCCGAGTTGCCTGTGTTTGAAGCAACTTATCAGCCACAGATTGCATGGCAAAAAAGTATTGGCAGTGGGGTTGATAAATATTATTCACAATTACAACCTACGGCAGATGCCAACGCGGTGTATGTTGCTTCGCGTGATGGTGAAGTTAAAGCATTTTCAGTAAAAAATGGTAGTCAGCTGTGGGAAACGGATTTTAGTGATCACGAAAGCAATGCACTTAATCGCTCTGCTCGTTTCTCTGGTGGTGTCCACTTAGCATTAGATACCCTTTATATTGGTACTGAAAACGCACAGGTTTTTGCACTAGATAAAGAAACGGGCGATCTAAAGTGGTTTGCTAAAGTGACCGGTGAAGTCATTGCAAGTCCTGTCTATTCAACGGGCTTAGTGGTTATTCATACTAGCCGCGGTGATTTGATTGCGCTTGATAGTGCAACGGGTGAACAACAGTGGGTGTTAAATAACAAACAGCCAAACCTTACGCTACGTGGAAGTGCGACGCCTGCTATTTCACAGGGTGGTATTATTTACGGTCGTGCCGATGGCTTTGTTTCAGCTGCACTTCTTAATACAGGACAACCTTTGTGGCAATTACCTGTTGCTCGTCCTTATGGCGCTACTGAGTTAGATCGTATTGTTGATGCAGATATGAAGCCCGTTATTCGTAACGGAATTATATACACCTTGGCGTATAACGGTAATTTAGTGGCGATTGACCTTTTAAAAGGTACGCAGATATGGGAAAGAAAGTACTCTGGTTTTAGCGACATCGCCCTTGCGGGAGCCAGTATTTTCCTAAGTGATTATCGTGGTTATATTTATGCCGTTGATCGCTCTAGTGGTGATGAAATCTGGTCAAATAAGCAACTTGCTTATCGTAATGTGACCGGTGTTACTATCGCTAATGAATATATTGTTGTTGGTGATGGCGAAGGTTACCTTCACTGGATAGACAGAGACAGTGGTGAGTTTGTCGCACAGCAAGATCTTGATTCTGATGGTTTGTATATGCAACCTTTTGCAGGAAGAGATTACCTCTACTTACAAACTCGAAGTGGTAAACTGATTGCAATAGAGAAACCATCAATTAATAAGAAATAGTATTATTGTGCTTAGCACGTATAATAGCTCCTCGCCTTTTTGACGAGGGGCTTTTTTAGTTTTATAGGATACACAATTTATGTTACCAGTGATCGCCTTAGTGGGTCGCCCAAATGTGGGTAAATCCACGTTATTTAACCGCTTAACACGTACTCGAGATGCGTTAGTAGCGGATTTTCCCGGTTTAACTCGCGACCGTAAATATGGACAAGCAAAAATCGATGAAGATGAGTTCATTGTTATCGATACAGGTGGTATTACTGGTGATGAAGAAGGCTTAGATGCTGTGATGGCGGGACAGTCTTTGCTCGCAGTCGATGAAGCCGATGCGGTTTTATTTATGGTGGACGCACGTGTTGGTATGATGGTTGCTGACCAAGCGATTGCTGAACACCTGCGTAAACAAGAGAAAAAAGTATTCCTAGTTGCCAACAAAATTGACGGTATCGATGCCGATAGTGCCTGTGCCGAATTTTATGGCCTAGGTTTAGGTGAGGTTTACCACATTGCTGCAGCCCACGGTAAAGGTGTGCGTCAGATGATCGATACCGCGCTCGATGGTTTCTTTGATCCCGTTGCTGAAAGTGATGAAGATGAACATTTTGAATTACCAGAAGAGTTTGTCGAAGATGATGAAGAAAAGCTATTAAAAGAGCAAGAGCGCTTAGCCGCGTTGCCGATTAAACTGGCGATTATTGGTAAACCTAATGTGGGTAAGTCAACACTTACCAACCGTATTTTAGGCGAAGAGCGCGTGGTTGTTTACGATCAACCCGGAACAACACGTGACAGTATTTACATCCCGATGAGCCGTGAAGATCGCGAATACGTAATTATCGATACCGCGGGAGTACGTAAACGTAAAAAAGTAAACGAAACCGTTGAAAAGTTCTCGGTAATCAAAACCCTAAAAGCGATTGAAGACAGTAATACGGTGTTATTGGTTATCGATGCGCGTGATGGTATTGCTGAGCAAGATTTATGTTTATTAGGTTACACACTGAATGCCGGCCGCTCATTAGTGATTGCCGTCAATAAGTGGGATGGCATGACCGACTACGATAAAGAGCGTGTTAAAAGCGAGCTAGATCGTCGTCTTGGTTTTATCGACTTTGCTAAAATTCACTTTATTTCAGCATTACACGGCACCGGTGTTGGTCACTTATATGAGTCCATCGAAGAAGCTTACGACTCTTCAACGAAACGTATTTCAACGTCGATGCTAACGCGTATCATGAACATGGCAACCGACGATCATAATCCACCGATGGTACAAAATCGTCGTGTGAAGCTACGTTATGCACATGCTGGTGGCTACAATCCACCATTAATCGTGATCCACGGTAATCAAGTTAAAAAATTACCGGATTCATACAAACGTTATTTAATGAACTACTTCCGCCGTTCATTACAAATTATGGGTACGCCGATTCGTATAGAATTCCGAGAAGGTGATAACCCCTTTGAAGGGCAAGGAAAGCGTCAGAAACTAACGCGAAATCAGTTATACAAGCGTCAACGTATGGTCGATCGCCACAAGAAAAAATAGAGGTTATTATGGAATTGAACTGTCCCAAATGTGAGCATGAATTAACACGAAGTGGCGAGCTACAACGTCATTGTGAAGCCTGCAACAGCGATTTTAAATTACACATTGCATGTAGTACCTGCGGTGATGAAATAGAGCGTTTAAAAGCATGTGGTGCAGTGAGCTTCTGGTGTAATAGTTGTAATGAGATGAAGAGTAAATCTTCAGCGGTTTACACACTGCAAGACGCTTAATCGTTCCACATTAATAAGACTGTTTTCAAAAAGCGCACCGAGGTAACTCGTTGCGCTTTTTTTGTTGCATTGGCTAATTGGAGATATCCAAAGCTTTAACTGTTTAAGTTGTTGATTTTGTTGCTTTTAAGTGTGTGTGTATCCCCGATTACCTGTGAAAAATAGACTGGTTTGTGTAATAGAGACAGTGCAAAGGGGTGGAACGAGTAGAATCAAGAAAAACGGTCATTCTCGAGTTTTTTATCGAGAATCTGCTTTGTTATTTATCCTTTAATGAAGGTAATCGGGTAGGGGCAGGTTCTTGATAGTTCAAGATTAAAGACCTGACCCTCTTCTCTAAGCGGACTAAAATAGTGGGTTATAATGTGTAGCGAAGCGAAACCTAACCCACTGTTTTAGTTCCGTTTAAAGGCCTTGTTAGGTTTGTTTGACAACCAAGTTGAACACCGATTTCCCGACATCGGTTAACCTATATACGAAACCTTTGTTGACTTCAGTTACTGTTACCAACTCTAAAGAAAGCAAAGTTTTCAATCCATGTTTATATATAACGCTTTTCTCGGTGTAATCAGGCAACTGATCTAGAATTGCATTACTATCAAACCCTAAGATGTTTTTGTCTAAAGCGATTAACTCCAATACCCTTATTTGTGGCGCACTAAATGAATCGAGCATAGATAAATAAAACAGATATTCATCTTTTACGTCCATTGGATATATAGCAGAATTCACTAAAGCATTTTTTAAGTATCTTAATTTTTCTCTACAAGATGACCTCGTGGCAGACTGACTCAAACCAATAACAAAATCTATAAACTGCTCATTATTTTGAAGCTCTTCTAATGTTTTTCCATGGTGCTCAATTAGCAGGTTTAAAGCATCAGTTACTTCCTCTATCCATTTTTCTATCCGATTCTCAAATGGAGCTGTAATCAATGACTTAAAAATAGCCCCACCAAACGGGATTATACTTGAAGCAGTCTCTGCTAATCGATATGCCTTATCACTTTCAGGCTCAACATCCGGAAATACTTCTGTGTCGATTATGTTCATCAATACACCCTAAACCTAACAGCTTCTTACATGGCAAAACTCCATCTTTCGTGAGGAAAAATGGAATTCAAATCATTCTTTTATCATCAAGAATATCACACTTAAATAGCAACATTACAATAACTTAGAATTTAAATGAAAGGTGTCGTATTTTGTTACGATAAAATATTTTTTGGTTTTGCTGTAAATATGGAAAAGGGGTAAGAAGCATTAAAAGAGGCAAGCAACACTAACTTGATGATGTTCAGTGATACCAATAGAGCGATCAATAATATGGGCTAGGAACTTTACATCGCTCATCTATTTAGGTGTGAAAGAGTACTTTCTATAATAAGATCTGCTTACATGGTCAGTATAGTGGCAATTCATTGCGCTTTTTTATGGCACTTGCTAGGATCGTTGCTCTGACTTTATTAGATCAACTGACCCTAGGTAACTATTTTGACGCTCTCCGTAAACACCCTTAAAAAACATCTTTCGCAAGTTCTGATTAAAGATCAATTTAAGTTCTCACGTCGCTTAGCAAATCATCGCAATATTAAAGATACAGAAAAAGCAGAGCTAAATTTAGTTAAGCTTGCTTGCGATATTCAAGCCTCAATGGATAAACGTCAATCACGTTTCGATAACCTGCCAGAGGTCAGTTATCCTGACTTACCTGTCAGTGATAAAAAAGAACAGATTGCAGCAGCGATCGAAGCTAATCAAGTTGTGATTATTGCAGGTGAAACTGGCTCGGGTAAAACCACGCAAATTCCAAAAATCTGTCTAGAGCTTGGGCGCGGTGTTGCCGGTTTAATTGGCCATACGCAACCGCGCCGAATAGCGGCGAGCACCGTTGCTAATCGTATCGCCGAAGAGCTAGATTCTGAACTTGGCGAAACCGTCGGTTACCGAGTACGATTTACCGATAAAGTCAGTGATAACTCCTACATCAAATTGATGACCGATGGTATTTTACTTGCTGAAATTCAAAACGACCGTTTTCTAACAAAGTATGACACGATTATTATCGATGAAGCTCATGAGCGTAGCTTAAACATCGACTTCCTTTTAGGTTATCTAAAGCGTCTACTGCCACGTCGTCCTGATTTAAAAGTGATTATCACCTCGGCAACTATCGATCCCGAGCGTTTTGCGACGCACTTTGCCGATAAACATGGTAAAAATGCGCCCATTATTGAAGTATCAGGGCGAACATTCCCCGTTGAAACCTTATATCGTCCCTTGGATGAATATGCCGCAGGCGATCAAATCGAAGGAATCTTTAACGCTGTTGATGAACTGCAACGTTTAGGCCGTGGTGATATTCTTATCTTTATGAACGGTGAGCGTGAAATTCGAGATACCGCAGAAGCGTTAAACAAACGCAAATTGCGCGATACCGAAGTATTGCCGTTATTTGCCCGCTTAAGTGGTGCAGAGCAGCAACGTATTTTCAAACCACATCGTGGTCAGCGTATCGTGTTAGCGACTAACGTTGCTGAAACCTCATTAACTATTCCCGGTATCAAATATGTTATCGATACCGGCACGGTGCGCATTAGTCGTTATAGTTACCGTACTAAAGTACAACGTTTACCGATTGAACCGATTTCGCAAGCCAGTGCCAACCAACGTATGGGACGATGTGGTCGTGTCAGCGCCGGTGTGTGTATACGTTTATATGGCGAAGATGACTTTTTATCGCGCCCTGAATTTACCGACCCTGAGATTCTGCGTACAAACCTTTCTTCGGTTATTTTACAGATGTTATCGCTCGGGTTAGGCGAATTGAATCAATTCCCCTTTGTACAACCGCCAGAAGATAGAAACATCAAAGATGGTTTAAGTTTACTTGAAGAGTTGGGGGCGGTTAATTTAAACGCCAAAGACCCACGTAACAAACTAACCCCATTAGGCAGGCAACTTGCAAAATTACCGGTAGATCCACGTTTAGCACGGATGATTTTAGCCGCGCAATCCTTTGATTGTGTCCATGAAGTGATGGTGATTAGTGCCGCCTTAAGTATTCAAGATCCACGCGAACGCCCGATGGAAAAACAGCAAGCGAGCGATGAAAAGCATCGCCGTTTCTACGATAAAGACTCCGATTACATGGCCTTTGTGAATCTTTGGCAATATATCAAAGAGCAACGCAACGCGCTGTCGAGCAATCAATTTAGAAAAATGTGCCAAAAAGAGTTTCTCGCTTATATGCGCGTGCGTGAATGGCAGGATATTTACGCGCAAATTAAACAGGTGATTGATGAATTAGACATTAAAGTAAATCAGCAGGAAGCGACCTTTGATAACATTCACCAAGCATTATTAGCAGGGCTGTTATCACACATCGGCTTTAAAGATAAAGAGCAACATTACCTAGGCGCGCGTAACAGTAAATTCTTTATGTTTCCGGGCTCTGGATTATTTAAAAAACAGCCTAAATGGACCATGTTTGCTGAACTCGTCGAAACCTCAAAACTGTTTGGACGAATTGGTGCGCGCATTAAACCTGAATGGGTAGAGCAACAGGCGCAGCATCTAATAAAGCGTAGTTATGCTGAGCCTCACTGGCAGAAAAAATCAGGGGTCGTGGGCGCCTTTGAAAATCAAACCTTATACGGTTTACCCATTGTCACCAAACGTAAAGTCACCTATACCAAAATTGACCCTATTCTGTGTCGTGAGCTGTTTATTCGCCATGCCTTGGTTGAGGGTGAGTTCAATACTCGTCATCAATTCTTTAAAGATAACCAAGCACTGCTTAACGATATCGAAGAGCTTGAACATAAATCACGTCGTCGTGATATTTTGGTCGATGATGAAACCCTATTTACGTTTTACGATGAACAGATCCCACAAAACGTCTGTAGCGCCAAACAGTTTGATAGTTGGTGGAACCGTGAGAAGAAAAAGCAACCGAGCTTGCTTAACTATGAGCGTGATGATGTCATGGCGCACGATGCGACCCATGTGACCGAAAATGCTTATCCAGATTACTGGCAACAGGGCGATTTTAAACTCGCACTGAGTTACGCCTTTGAGCCGGGCACCGCGCAGGATGGGGTGACCGTAAATGTACCACTCGCGCTGTTAAACCAAATTAAACCACAGGGGTTTGAATGGCAGATTCCGGCATTACGCGAAGAGTTATTGATTGCACTGATTAAAACATTGCCTAAACCGATTCGTCGTAACTTTGTGCCAGCGCCTAACTATGCTCAGGCCGCAATGGCCAACCTTGAACCACTTAAGGTGCCTCTTTACGAAGCCTTTGAGAAACAACTTTTACGCATGACCGGTGTGCGCATTCCGGAAAAATCGTGGGATGTGAGTGCATTACCGACACATCTGCGCATTAAGTTCTCGGTCATTGACGACAATAAAAAAGTGGTCGCCGTAGGCACTGATATCGTGCAACTTCAACACGACTTAAAAGGGGCTGTGAAGCAAACGCTCTCTAAAGTTTCAAAACAGGGGATTGAAAAAACCGATATTCAAGAGTGGGACTTTGGCAAATTACCTAAATCCTTTAAAAAGGATCACGGGGGGTATGAGGTCAAAGCCTACCCCGCATTGGTCGATAAAAACAAAAGCGTTGCCATTGAACTATTTGATAGCGAGGCTAAAGCGCAACGTGTTAATCAGCGTGGCTTACGCCGTTTAGTGCTGTTAAACGTGCCGTCACCAATCAAATACCTGCAACAAAGTTTACCCAATAAAGCCAAATTAGGGCTCTACTTTAACCCCTTTGGACAAATAAAAGACTTAATTGATGATTGTATCGCCTGTGCAACAGATGCCATTTTAGAAGGGCAGATAACACCACAAGATGCACAAGCCTTTGAGTTACAAAAAGAGAAAGTACGTGCCGAGCTTGCCGATCGTACCTTGCTGATCACTCAGCGTGTTGAAGAGGTCTTAACCCTTGCACATGGCGTCAATAAAAAGCTTAAAGGTAAAATAGACTTAACCATGTTAGTTGCGCAGGGAGATATTAAATCGCAATTAGAGCGGTTAATCTTCCCCGGTTTTGCGTGCCAAGTAGGGGAGCAAAAACTGCCCGATTTAAAACGCTATTTGCAAGCGCTAGAAAAACGTTTACAAAAATTGCCCATTAATCCAAATCAAGACCGACTCAATACCATCGAGCTGCAGGAGCTTGAGCAACGTTATTTAGCACTGTGTAAAACCATGCTCTCTAATGAAAAAGAGAATGAGCAGCTCGCTGAAGTGTATTGGATGATGGAAGAATTACGTGTTTCGTTATTTGCACAGCAACTCGGTACCGCTTATCCGATATCCGCGAAACGTGTTAAACAAAAATTAACCGAACTTAAGGGGTAAACAATTTACAAAATAAAACGCGATAGCTCAGTTATCGCGTTTTCCCTTCTTTATTTTTGAGTTTTAAACTGCTTTGAATGTTTAATATGTAAAAATCAATGGGGTCAGAGTCATCGATAATTGGCTTTGCTGCCTGTGGTTAATTCAACTTACGGTTTAAAGTGCTTATCGCCTAAAACTCATGTCTTATTCTGTGCATTACGAATATCGACAAGAGTCTCGTTGCTGATACTGTGCCCAAATAACTCACAATAGGCTTTTGCTTCTCAACGTCAGACTTACTATCAGATATCAATGGATCTGACCCCATTGATTTTTATGCGCTCAATCCACGATAAAGCCACTGTTTTTATTGTCTTAATTTTCTTCAATTAAAGTGTAAAGATTGTCCTAACAGATATTAATGTCAGCATAGATTTGCTATATTCTTGCGATTAAAATTTGCTGTTTTTTTTATGCGTTTTTTTGTGATGCTGAGTCACGGTTCGATGATGAAGCCTTAGCGGATTAAGCATTAAAAAAACACAACGGTTTACGCACTTATTATTGTTGACAGGATGTTATATGACAGGCTCACCTTTATCTTTTCATGGTTTAATTCGCACGCCGATAACGGCTGCTATTTTTAGTTTATTTGCACTCTCAGGTTGTGGTGGTGGCGGTTCAGATACTGCCACAACGGCACCAGAAGTGAAAAAAGATACCACTGCGCCAGTTATCACTATAACGGGCGCGAATCCATTAAAGCATGCCTATGGTAGCGATTATGTTGAGCTAGGTGCGACCGCTTTAGATGCTGTTGATGGCGTTGTTGAGGTGAGTGTGGAAGGTGGCGTGAATATCGACATGATGAACGATTACATCATTACTTACACGGCGACTGATAAAGCAGGCAATAAAGCGACTGAAAAACGTACCGTATCGGTTGAAGATTTAACGGCACCGGTGATTACGTTAAATGGTGATAATGAAGTCGGGTTGGTGCAATTTGATACTTACCAAGAGCTCGGCGCAATAGCACAGGATGATGTGGATGGGGCATTAACCGTTGAGGCGCCTTCAGGTGAGATAGATTCAACTAAATTGGGTAGTTACCCACTAACTTATAGCATCGCAGACAATGCAGGTAATACTGCAACAACCGTAAGAACAGTTGTGGTACGTGAACAAAAACCCTTTATTACCACGTGGGATACTACCAAGTTTGGAGTTAGTGGCAATGACCAAATTAAAATTACCACCAATTCTATTGAGAATGGAGGAGAGTTTGAATACAACTATACAGTTGATTGGGGAGATGGCACTACCAGTGAAAATTTAACCGGGGATTATACGCATACTTATGATAATGCTGTTCCTGGTTATCAAACTGGCTCGGGCGTTTATACTGTTCAAATTAGTGGCATTTTTCCACAAATATATTCTTATGCTCTTAGCGGTATGGATATGGAAAAAATAGTATCTATTGAGCAGTGGGGGGATATAAAATGGTTATCATTTAATGGTGCTTTTGCAGATGCAATTAACATGGTTAGCAACGCCCAAGATACTCCGGATTTACGTTTCGTGACTGATATGTATGAGGCTTTTGCAGGTGCGGAGCTATTCAATGGTAATGTTCAAAACTGGGATGTGAGCAAAGTAACCGATATGGCTGGTATGTTTATTAATAATAAAAACTTTAATCAAAATATTGGTAATTGGAATGTGAGTGCTGTTACGAATATGGATGGAATGTTTTTTGGTGCCTCTATTTTTAATCAAAACATTGGTAACTGGGATGTCAGTCAAGTTGAAGAGACGTACAGTATGTTTGAAGGGGCTTTAGCATTTGACCAAAACTTGAGCAGTTGGGATGTTAGCTCTGCAACAAGAATGGAAAAAATGTTTTCTAATTCAGGTCTATCTCAAACCAATTATGACGCGATACTAACTAGTTGGAGTCAATTAACGTTAAAACAAGGCGTTGAATTTGGTGCCGGCACAATTCACTATTCATCGAGCTCGCAAGATGCTCGTAATGTTCTAACTAGTGCACCCAACTTTTGGCTTATTACAGATGGCGGTGTTGCTCCTTAGCCATTTATTGTTAGCCGTAAACTGACGGCTACTTGTATTTATTATTTTTAACCACCTTGCATGGAGCAAGGTGATTGTTGTTTTTATAACATTTTAAATCAATGGGGTCAGAGTCATCGATAATTGGCTTTACTCTTTTGATATTGTGCATATTTTCTAAATTGGGAAAGTAATAGCAACCAGTAATGCAATGGTGGTTAGTCCATATGTTAAAAAGAGTAAGTATTAAGCCGTTGCTCATTAAAAAACTGCATTGAATGATTCAATGCAGTTTGAGTTTCATAAAATATTAAATTTAATAAGGATGTTAAAATAAAAAAACCGTGTCTTTTCGACCTTCTTTGTGTTCGCTCAATAGGTCTTACCTGTGCTGCAATTTATACAAGTAGTCGCCTATGAGCGAAAGCTGCCATTAATGCTTCCTCTTCACACTCCTTATACTTCGCTTTGTTAATACTTTAGACTGCGCTCTTAAAGGCGGTTAGCTCTTCGGGTAATTTCTTTAAGGCGCGTTTTAGGGCTGCAAAGCAATCAGCATCAATCGCGGTATTTAGCGATTCAGACATTATCTCTAATGTTTTAGGAACGGGAATTGCCCCACGGTAAGGGCGTTCTGCTGTGATCGCATCAAAAATATCTGCGGTGGTAATAATGCGCGTATGCAATAGGATAGCGTCTGCTTTTAAGCGGTTTGGATAACCTGTACCATCCAATTTTTCATGATGGCTTCCTGCCATATCGGACATGTTTTTAAAGGGGGTTATTTGCGATAGAATATCTTTTGTAAATTGTGCGTGTTTTTGAACTGCTAACCATTCATCGTCATCTAACTTGCCGGGTTTATCAAGAATGGTATTGCTCACTCCTAATTTACCCACGTCATGTAATAAGGCCGCCCGTTTAAGCCATTTTCTTTCTTCTTCAATGATCCCCATTTCGCAGGCAATCAATTCGGTAAATAGCGCCACTCTTTCACTGTGACCTGAAGTAAAGGGGCTTTTACTATCAATGATTTTCCCAAAAGCTGAGACAATACAATCGAGGTAATCATCATCAATTTCAATACGTGCCTTTGCCGGTGCGAGTGCCATCACTTTTTGAATAATATTTTTTGCGCTTAAGGTATAGCAAAACTGTTCGTCCTTTACTATTTCATTCATGGCAGAGACCAGTGCGGGGTCAAACCAAGTGCCACTTCTTAGATTAGCTTCTTCAAGTGCGGTGGTTAAGTCATTTTCAAACTGAAATACATCGATTACCTGTGATAGCAGGGCGATACGAGAATTTAATGGAATGTTTTTTGCGCTAAGGTTATCGGGGCGACCTGAGCCATCCCAATGTTCATCTAAGGCGTGCACGCCTAAGGCAACGTTTTCATTAAACCTTAACTCTCGTGCGATATCGGCGCCTCTTGAGCAGCGTGTTTCAATCAATTCCTGTGCATAATTATCACCATTTTTTAAAATATCAATGGTGGTAGAAATACGGGTTAACCAGTTTTTATTTTTGCCGGTGTTGTTAATGACAAAGTTGATCACACTAGAGAGGCTAGTACCAACGGTTTTGAAGTTACGTTTAAATTCTTGATCGTCTGTTAGGTAGAGTTCACAAATACGTGCTGCATTACTACTACAACCGGTGTCTTTTAATAGCAGGGTAAAATAGAGATCGTGCAACTCACTTTCAGACAACCCTATTTTTTCACCGATATGCATGCCAATCCAGCAACAGCGAATACAATGCTCGGGGGGCTGTCCTTCGGTCATATCGAGTGCAGTGGTCAACGATAACATCAGTTCAGACAATTGAATGAAATTAGACTCGGGTAATATAGGGGCGGCTTCGTTCATGTGATTTTCCAGTTTACGCACAATTAATCATTCAAAGGCAAACCTTAAATGTAGCTTAATAATCGATAAGCTAAGTAATTTCTTTAAATTATGCGTTGATGAACGTAGTAAAGAGGGGCTAAGAACAATCGCCCTTAGCGAATCATTTTAGGCTCATCGTGCCTTGTACCATGAGCTGTGTGTATGTTATTCACTCAATATCCTGCTTGATCACCGGCTGAAAGATATCGCCATATAAGCTGTGCAACACCATATTCTCTGGCGTGGTTTTCTTTTTTTTAATGCTTTGCCAAGGCACAATATACAGAGTTTGTGGAAGCTCTTTATTGCCTTTAATGTAAGTCGTGGTCAGCTCTAGCTTGTCTTCTGTTTGGGTATTTTCCTGTGTCTCTTCACTGGCTTGCACATTGGCGCTCAAGCCAAGCATTAACAATAGTAAGTATGTTGCTACTCTCATCTTATTGATTCCCTAATGTCGCGCGTAACCCTGCCAACCATTGTGTCGTTGTTTCATCTTTGCTGTCGATATTGTCCAAATAAAGTTGATAGTGAGTGACGGCGTTTGCAATGTCTTGTAAATAAATATCGTAAAGTAGCGCAAGGTTATAGTGCGCTAATGCGTATTTAGGTTGGTAATTTAGTGCTTCTTGGTAGTAGGATTTAGCTTTTAATATTTCTCCTCTTCGCTGTGCTAAATTACCTGCAAGGTTAAGCGATTGCACCATTTTTGGATTTTTTTGAAGTGCTGTTGCTACTTGTTTTTGGGCATCATCATATCGTTCTTGTTTGACGCTAATTACTGCTAAATTAGCCCAAGAGCCGGCGATATCTGGCTGTAATTCACTCATTTTGGTAAACAGTTGCTGCGCTTTTTCAAGCTCGCCGTTATTGAGTGCGATGAGTGCTTTGGTGTATACCGCTAACTCAATTTTAGTTGATTCAGCACTCTCTTTTTCGTTGGTTGTTGGCTCGGTTTGCTCAACGGGAGGCGTGCTATTACAGGCGCAAAGTAGCGCGATTAATAACGCTTGAATGGTTAATTTAGTGTAAAACATTGATCACCTCTTCTACTTTAGGCTGGCGATTGTAGCGAAGTGGAAATAGTTTTTGCAGTGCGGTGAGACTGTGCCTTATCCACTTATCGTTTAGCCCATCAGCGCTGTATAGCAGGTTAATTTCATGGAACTCAATTGCTTTTTCTTCAAAGGGGAAGGCTTGATCTTCGAGTAAGAACATATATTCCTCTTTTTCATCTTCATCAAGATGTTTAGGGACTTCTGATTTTAGTAGTGCTTGGCTGAAATCGTTGTAAATTTTTGCGATAGCAAAGGTGGCTTCAGTCACGGTTTCTTCAAGACCATATGAAGAAGCTTTAGCATAAAAATTGACGCTCGCACGCATGGTTTTCTTTTTGCGTGTGAGGTGTTTTCTCAGTGGCTGAATTAAACGAATGCTACTAAAAATCTGGTTTTGTTGACGCGCTAAAGCGATAGCTGCGTTCGACGCGATATAATTGGTTCGCGCTGTTTTTAGGTTGCTCGGTGTTTTTTTATCTGCGTTTAATATCTGCTGTTGCCAATATAAGCTTTTTTTCTGATTCTTTTTGTCAAGCGTGAGTAGCGTTAACTGATACAACGATTCTTGATATACATTAAAGGGTTTGCTGTAATTTTTAACGTATTTTTCGTATGAGCGAATCGCGGCGGTTGTTTCGTTATTCTCTTGATACAGTTGGGCCGCTTTTAGTAACGAGGCCATTTTATATTCAATGCTGTCTTCGTTGCTTGACAATTTTTCAAGCTCTTTCGCTGCTGCTACATTCTGTTTTGAATTCAGGTAAGCCACAGAAAGTTTTTTAGTCACATCGGTGGTGAATTTATGTTTCGGGTAGCGCTTTCTAAACTGCTTAATATAGTCGATGGCAGGTAGCCACTTTTCATGCTCAATCGACAGGGCGATGGCATCATATAAACCTGAAGAGGCAGCCTCGGTGTTTGGTGCGACATCAATAATACGCGCATAATGACCTATCGCCTCGTCTATCTGGTTGGCATCTTTTGCCTGCTCTGCTTGGTAAAAGATGGACAACGAAAGTCCTTCGAGCGCAGCATTACGTTGTTTGCTGTTGAGTGATTTGGTGTTTGCTAAATCTAGATAGGTCGATTCTGCGACAACAAACTGTTTATCGTGAAAATAGGCGTTTGCTTTGGTGCTGTTAATGCCATTAATGAGTGTCGATTTTTTCCCACTTACCACCAGTTCACTTAGCGCAATTGCCTGTTTATAGGCTTGGTTAGCATAGGCTGTGTCACTGACAAAAGCGATCACTGTTAAGGTGTTTTTATCGGTCGGGTATTGCTGCGCATAAAGCATAGCGTAGTCAATTAGTTTACTCAGCCACGCTTTTTTATCGCTTGGGTTGGTGCTGCTTTTATGTAATTCAGAGGCCAATAAAATAGTTTGGTAGGCGGCTTCTTTATTGATGATGGTTTGCTCATCATAAGCGGCTAATTGATAGTATTTGACCGCATTGCTGTCATCACCTTGCTGCCCGTAAAGCGAAGCAAGGAGAAAATAGATGTTATCTTGACGCGCATAGCTCTTGAAATAGCGTAGGTAGTTATTGTACCAACGCTGAGCATATAAAAAGTCTTCTTGCTTTTTACTCTGCTGATATTGCTTATGGTAAGTCGCTGTTTCAGTCAGTATTTGAGATTTTAGTGCTAGGGTTGATTGCTCATATATTTTTTTGTTGATCGGACTCTGGCTTTTCCAGTAGGCGCTATCAGGGTGATAAGTTTGATAAAAATGGTTAAACGCTTCGCTTCGTTTGTCGATAAAACCCGCTTCTTTCCATATTTCGATCATTTTTAATGCCGCCAGTGGGGCATGTTTTGAGTTCGGGTTATATTTGATAAAGCTGCTAAGACTGGCTGCTGCATCATTGTATTGTTGTTGCTTGAAAAACACCGCACTTAAACTGCGGTAGATGTAATAATCATCGTCCGCGTATTCTGAACCTTCTAGGTATATATTAAGCTGCTCTGCGCCCCCTAAATATGAAAAAGACAGTGCCAATGCACGAAAGTATTCATTAAATAAGTTTTGTTGGCCGTTATTTAACTGCTCATATTCGGCAAAGCTATTTAAGTTAATAACACGTACAAAATCATCGGCCGCTTCTAAGTAGAACTGTTGCTTAAAGCGAGACCAACCACGTTTGTAGAGCGCTTTCTCATAAAACACATTGTTCTTTTTAGACACGATAATTTCGGTATATTTATCTTCTGATAACCGGTAATTGCGTTTCGTAAACTCATACTCTGCTAATCGAAATTGTGCTTCTAAATAGAATTTCGATTTAGGGTATTTGTTAGCAAGTTGTTGAAGTGCTTTATGGGTCTTTTCATACTCCCCTTTTTGGTCGTAAGCTTTGGCAAGTTGATATAAAGAAACATCATTATGGCGTGCATCAGGATAGTCCTGTAGTGATGTTTCAAGTAGTTCGATTACACGATTTAACTTCTGCTCTGCTAGCTGCGAGGCAACTTTCTCGTCTTCACTTTCTGTCAGTAGCTTCTCGGACAGTTTAAACTCGATATTTGCTAAACGGTTTAACGCTTCTGAGCGTGATAAGTCCTCTGTTGATGAGTGCTCAATATAGTTGATATAAGCATCACGAATATCGCTTTCAGATTTACTGAGGTCGACTTTTTTCTTCACTAATGGTTGCAACAGTGAGGTATCGTCCATGCTTTCGAGTGTCTGCCGTTCGGCAATATCCGCTTCATCGCCACAGGCACTAAGCAGTAAGCAAAAAAGCAGTGAGCTTGTTAGTTGTCGCATTTTAATGTGCATCATTTATAAACCATTTCATCATGTCACCAACTTATTATTGGGTGTTATTGTCAAAGAGCCTTGCTAAACCGTAACGTGACTGGTTTAAGTAGCTAGTTAGGTGGCTGGCGCGTTGCGATAATATTTTTTTACTCATTTTACTGGCTAGCTTTGCGTAAGCTTGGCTCAGTGATTGAAGTTTTTTGGTTAGTGCTGGCTGCTGAATTTGCTGGGTTTCATTGCTAAAAGTGCTGATTGCATTGTAGTTAGCAAAGAAGTAATCGGGATAATGTGTGGAAAGGTTGACTTCATTTCCGGCGATACTGACGCGCCTTGAATCATTTTTATTAATGCGTAAATCAGCAATCTCAAAAGAAGATTTTAGTGCTTGATTGATGGTCTTAATTTTTTGCTGATAATAATCACTGGCTTCACTATAACCAACAGAAGCGGGCACTAATTGGTGCGATTTTTCATAGAAAAAGGGCATCAAAAGGTGTGACTCATGTACGGGTAAATCATCTTGTGGGCGGTTTTTTAGAAAACGAGTGGCGTTTAATGCGCCAATGTCGTCATCCTGTTGTGCTGCTGTTAAAGCAATGCCAAGAATGGCTTGGTTGGCGTAACGACTATTAATGCCGACTTGGTGAAAAGTATTGCGAGCAGTGCGGTAATAGCCCTGATTAAGTAATGAGTAAGCGAGTGTGATATACAAGCGATTTAAGGTCTTCTCTTGTGGTCTTTTTTGCTGCGCCTTTAAGAGATCTTTAATAATAATATGTCCATCTGTCCACCAACCTTGACGCAAGTTAGCAATGGCGAGGTTCAATTGGGCTGCAGTGTAATGGCTTGAGCTCGCCGGGATTTTTTCATAGATTTTTATCGCTTTATAATGCTCACCTTGTTGTTGCAGGGCGATACCTGCCATCAGTAAAGCGTGCTGATGATTTTCTGGCGCTAGCAGGTTGCTATCTTTACTGAGCAGAGCTTGTACATCAGACCATTGTTCGCGTTTGAAATAGTATGTCGCTAATAGATAGTTTGCGCGTGCAGTGAGTCCATCATAACCCTGTTCGATAATATGATTAAGCAACTGGTTTGCTGCATTGAACTCATTTACTGCAAGCAATTTTTCTACATAATTGAAATATGTTGGATCGTCATAATAACTTTTTATCATGGCTAAGTTATTGACGATTAATGCGCTGTTGTGAACAACTTGCGTGGGTGCTTTATCAAGTTCTTTCTGTAATGCTGGTAACGATGGAAACTTTGCGCTTTGGTATTGAGGCTGTTTGAGTAAAGTTCGAAAAAAGGTCTGTGAAAACTGCTGATGCATGTCATCAACATCTTTTAACATGGTTGTAATTAATATTGACTCATTATCAGTGTCATCGGCCAACAAATACTGACTATAGGTTAAGCAGATAACAATAAAAAGTGTGGCTATATATTTCCAAGGATGCATTTGAATTCCGTTCACTGCATGAAGTCCATATAAAAAATTAGGACAACATTATACCTAATGTTGCCCTAATTATTTACGCTATATTTACGATGTTTGTCATTATTTAAACTTAATCTCTTAAAAATTAAGAGATTTCGTAGCTAAATAAACCTTCATCGCAAACATTAACGTTGATGTGCGAAATCGCCTCATCATTAGACATTCTGGTCAAACACTCAATCGCCATTTCTGGTAACAGTGTGCGCGTTAGTATGTTTTCAATATTACGTGCCCCAGTGTCTACTTCTTGGCTACGTGCAACAATATGTAACATTACATCATCATCGTAGCTAAAGGTCGCGTTATAGTGCTCCTTCACACGTTTAGCGATGCGGTTCATATTGATTTTACAAATTTTCAATAGATTATCATCGCCTAGTGGGTAATAAGGGATCACTGTAGTACGTCCAAGGAATGCTGGCTTAAAGTAGTTAAGTAGCTGTGGTCTGAAGTTATCTAGCAATACTTCTGGATCTGGCAGCTCTTCGCTTTGATCACAAATCGCACGAATATGTTCTTCAGCCGCATTTGAAGTCATGATGATCACTGTGTTTCTGAAATCAATATCACGTCCTTCACCGTCTTTGATGGTGCCTTTATCAAACAGGTTATAGAAGATGTCTTGCACGCCCGGGTGCGCTTTTTCCATCTCATCTAACAGGATGATGCTGTGTGGTTTACGACGAGCAGCCTCTGTTAAAACGCCACCCTCACCGTAACCAACGTAACCTGGAGGTGAACCCAGTAACATAGAAACTTTATGCTCTTCTTTAAATTCTGACATGTTAATGCAGGTGATGTTTTGTTCGCCACCATAAAGTTCATCGGCCAGAGCTAAGGCTGTTTCTGTTTTACCGATACCACTTGAGCCAACCATGAAGAATACGCCAACCGGTTTACGTGGATCCGTTAAGCCCGCACGGGAAGTTTTAATACACTCTGCAATCGCTTCTAATGCGTGATCTTGTCCGATAACGCGTTTCTCTAATGAATCTTTAAGACCCATAATAGATTTAATTTCGTTAGACACCATTTTGCCCACTGGAATACCTGTCCAGTTAGCAACAACCTCAGCAATCGCTTGCGCACCAACATTAACCTGAATCATCGGCTCATCGCCTTGTAATTCATTTAATTCACTCATTAATGTTTGTAACTGTTGTTTAATCTCAGCCAGCGTTTGCTCATCTAATAGTGCTTCATCAGCCTCTACTTCTTTATCCTGTGATACGGCAAGCTGTGCTTTACTTTGCGCGTTGAAACTATTTTCAATCTGCTTTTGTAAACCGTGAATAGTTTCAACTAGCGCTAGCTCTTTTTTCCACTGCGCTTCTTGCTCCACCAATCGTTCTTCTGACGCTGCTTTCTGTGCAATTAATTCATCAATTTTTTCTTGATGATTACCATGTGCTGCATGTTCACGTTGAAGCGATTTGATCGTAGTATCTGCTTGGAGAATAAAGCGACGTGTATTTTCCACGCTTTCCGGTGTTGCACTTTGACTTAATGAAACACGTGCGCAGGCGGTATCTAATAAGCTCACTGATTTATCAGGTAGTTGACGAGAAGTGATGTAACGACTTGATAGTTTTACTGAGTCGACAATCGCTTCGTCCATAATGTTTACACCATGGTGATTTTGCAACATACCCGCGATAGCACGCATCATGTTGATCGCTTTTTCTTCACTTGGCTCTTCAATTTTAACTACTTGGAAGCGACGTGTTAACGCCGGATCACGTTCAAAGTATTTTTTGTATTCAGCCCATGTTGTTGCTGCAATGGTACGAAGTTCACCACGCGCAAGTGCTGGTTTAAGTAAGTTTGCAGCATCGCCTTGACCCTCTTTACCACCGGCACCAATGAGCGTATGCGCTTCATCGATAAACATGATGATAGGCTGCGGTGATGCTTTAACTTCTGCGATTACAGATTTTAAGCGATTTTCAAACTCACCTTTTACGCTTGCACCCGCTTGTAATAAACCTAAGTCTAATGAACGAACCGATACATCTTTTAATGCATCAGGCACATCACCAGATGCAATACGCAGTGCAAATCCTTCAATAACCGCTGTTTTACCAACACCGGCTTCACCGGTTAAGATTGGGTTATTTTGACGACGACGAATTAAGATATCGACGATTTGACGTATCTCTTCGTCACGACCCAAGATCGGATCAATTTTGCCTTTTTTAGCATCATCGGTGAGGTTGACAGTAAATTTATCCAGTGATGGTGTGCTGCTTGGCGTCGCTGATGCCGCATTGCCGTTTGATGTAGTATCACCCATCATGTTGCTTGCTGATTCTGCTGTGCTGCCTACAATCGCACGCGTTACTTCACGTAATGATTCTGGTTTGATTTTTTTCAATTCACCAGAGAGTGCGCCTGTTGTTTGACGTAATGTATCATCAAGCAGTAATGCCGTTAAAATATGTGCTGAAGTTGCAACCGGCTGACCATACTCTACCGATGCAAGCATCCAGGCATTTTTGCTGATATCGACAATGGTCGGAGAAAGCGCTGGGGCACGGGTATTACCGCCTTTAATTCGGTCTAGTTCACGATTGATATCTTGAACAAGTCGCCCTAAGTCTACGTCGAACTTTTCTAAGATAGCGACAATATCGCTATCTCGGACTTCCAATAATTTTAATAACCAATGTTCAATTTCAACATTGAAGTGGGTACGCGCTAAACAGATCCCTGCTGCCCCTTCGAGTGCATTACGGGAGGTTTCATTTAAGCGACCAACCAATGACTTTAAATCAATTGTAACCATATATATTCCTTAAGATTATTGTCTAACTTGTCGTGATACTTGTTAGCATACGCCAGCTACTTTTTTGCAGCAGGCGACACCGCATATTTTCGTAAAGCTACTATTTTCGTTATAAAACTCCCCGACACCACCTGCACGAATCACCCAGTTGAATTTTTCTTCATCAAGGTAAACGTAGCCTGAACTAAAACATGGGAGTGCTTTATAGCGTTCGTTAAGTGTTTCTTCATGCGTTACCGCCGCATGTTCAACAAATGCGTTAAAGGTCTTTTCTGAAACATGAAAGCCTTTACAAACCTCTGCCATTTTTGGACGGGTTTCGATATTTTTGCCTTGCGCTAAAATGGCAAAACGGGGTTCGTCGTTAAAGTCCCATAAAGAGGAGCAAGCGCTCAAGGTGCTAAATAAGAAAACAGATAAACCGTATTGGCCTATTTTTTTTAGTGCACTGTTTTTCATTTTATTTTCTTTTAGAAATTGGGATGTCAACAATCTCATCAGTTGTACCTATCTCTTGTTGTTTTTTGGATAACCAACTTGTCCAGCCAAGAATCGACTGGCTATTCAGGTTGGATTGTGGAATATCTTTCTTTAGTATCCTGAGAGTGAAGCTATAGTCGTGTTCAAACCCTAGGTAAAGGCGAACGATCTCATCAAGTGCCTTGAGGTGTGCTGTATGTGGCGTAAATTGTGCTAGCTGTTGTTTATTTAAAGGGCCTAAAATTATATTTATTTTCCCCTGTGCGAACCAACCCTTTTTACCCAACATGACGGTTTTACCGAGCTGGTTATTTTGCCCTAGTGCCATACTGCTCGGAAAACGGGTACGCACATCGTCAATTAAGTCTTGCCATTGCCCCACGAACTCTTTGATCTCAACGGGCAGTGAAAAGTGACTTTCTAGAATCTGTTTTAAACCAGAAGCACTGCGCACATTGCTGTTTAATAAACCCGCGTAGTAGAGCAATGATTCATCTTTGGTATATAAGCGATCAGTTAAGTGCTTGCCGTTTAAGCCAACCAGCGCCATTAACATCTGCGTAAAATCATCTTTCACTTTACGCTTTTGTAAGTGGTTTCGTTCATATTGCAACGGCGCGTTATATTTACTTGATGCTTGAAAAAACAGCGAGGTTGTTCGGTGGTTAAAGACATCAAAAAATGCCTTCATGGAGGTATCTTTAAGTTTGAGACGTTTTAATACGGTTTCTGTGTAGTGGTATGGCAATACGCCATGGCTGCCGGTTAATCCAATAAAGTTAACATCCATCGACCACTGCTTTTTGAATTGCGTTTGTTGAGTATTATGCGTAATGGATGCAATTTCTGATGCTGGAAAAGACAGTGATTGATTGCTTGAAAAACGAATACACTCAGCCTGCGGAGGCATGAATTTACCCACCGCATGAAGTGCAGTCGAATCAATGTGATCACTGTAGTTGTTACTTCGTTCGAGTACCCTGACCGCCTGCTTAAAGGAGAACTGGTAAGGGTGCTCGGTTAACTTCTGGGTTACAGAAGTACTTTTTCGCCAGCTCGTGGAGGACATTTCTTTAAATAACCTTCTTTATTTTTGGTTTTGATCAGTAATCGTGTAAAAGAGTTGATAGAGCAATATAAGCCAAAGAAGTGCTCTAATACGGTAGCAAATAGATAAACGCTGGTGCCACTCAGTAGTGAGTCATCAATTTTAACGGTAATTTCAATACCACGACACATGGCGGTAAAGCCATCAATGGTCAATGGTGAACTGATCGGTTTGGCGTTAACTTCCATAATCGATTCTATCAATGCACGGGAAACGGCTGAGTTTTTAAAGTCGTACAAACGCAGCATCTCTTTCAAGGCCATGCAGGCATCGTTACCACCTGTTAACGATAAAAAGTTTAAGTTCAAATGCGAGATTAAACGCCAGCGAGCGTGATCGCGAAGTGGTGGTCTAACTACCCGTGTTGGTTGCACAAGGTAGCGTATTGCAGAGCACGGTGGAGCGCTATCGACACATTGTAATTGTGATTCACCCACTGAATAGGGGAGCTTTTGTGGTAAGTCGCGATTACTACACATTGTTTCGATACTAAGCGTGCGATCTTCTGGAATATTAGGGTTAAATTTTAAATCCACTAAAGATAAGAAAACGTCTGTACCTTCATCACGATCGTAATTATCTAACTTGGCATGGCGACGTTTAGCAAACCAGAATGCATGCGCATCATCTTCCTGTTGGGCATGGTTTTGTCCATAAAATGGTAAAAAGTCGAGATCTTCACCGACGTAGGAGGAAGCACACACTTTATCGATGCTGTAAACCTCATAACCGAGCGTGCGACGTGAATCAGGGGTCACTTTATATTCATGTTGGGTATGATCTAACTTAATCGGGTCTGCGCTGTGTTGAAACAGATTAATGACTGGTGTACAGCCTAAATTAAAGGTGTTTTCATCGATGTTATGTTCGAGTTCGATATCTGCTTCGTTGAGATAAATATAAAGGTCAATGGCATCTGATTGATGCGACTTTAGCTGCGCTGCAATACCGGTAATATCGATGAACATGAATTTTTCTGGAAAGGCAAAGTATTCACTGAGCAAGCGATAGCCTATAAACGAGTTATCAGGGTAGGGCAATAAACCCTCATCGCTTTTAAACCCAACCGGTTTGATGATATTTAACCCCAGATCAATCGGTTGAGTATCGTCCTCTGATTTGGCTAGAAAGCTACGGTTACAGCTGTTTAATAACATCTGGTAAATAGGGTTAATATGCTGTGACTGCCCCTTAAGATAAAAACGCAAAGTATCAATATTTAAATCACAGAAATGAATATCGCTGGAAAAAGTTTTTAATGAAAGCTTCAATACACTTTCAGCGCCACGAATACGATTAGATCCCGGAGTAAAAAAGGGTTTACCCATCACCGAAGCTTCGCTTACCTCAATCGGTAACAGAGGAACATCATAACCTGTTGTAAAACGACAGTTTTCACCTTGAAACTGTGTTGTTTCCAGTAAGGTACCACTGGCTATCGGGTAATTAGAGTCTAACTGTTCTTTGTCTGCCACAAACTGCACAACCGACATGGACGGTAAAGGGCGTTGATAATGCGGGTATAAGCTACCTAATAACGCATCACTTATTTCAGGGAAGTCGTCATTGAGCTTATGTTGAATTCGCGCGTTGAGAAAGGCAAAACTTTCTACCAAACGTGAAGCATGTGGATCTTCAATATTGTCGTTATTAATGCCTAAACGGGCTGCGATTTTAGGGTGTTCTTTGGCAAATTCAGCACCGAGTTGGCGCATGTAAACCAACTCTTTTTCGTAATAGGGGAGTAACTCATCAGTCATGGTTATATTTCCTTAACGCTAACGGAACGTGTTACAGAGTCGAGAATGGAGTCAAATACAACCACTTCAGGAATAGGATCTGCATAAATCACCGTATCAATGCGAAATCGCAGTGTACGGTCGACGCTATCGCTGTTATCTACAAAGGCAACCTTCACTGACTTAAAGCGAGGTTCGTAACTCTTAAGCGTTGTTTCTAAATGGGTGATAAATTTTTTGCGATGTTCCATATCGCGAATATTAACGGTTGCTAAATCGGGTAAACCATAATTGAAAATGGAGTGTTCAACCTCTTGAAAATCACTGCTTGGTTGTAACATATGGTAACGGGTATTTAGTAACGATTCTAAGTCACGACTAATACTGATACGTAACTGTTTCACTAGTTGGTGATGTTGTAATTTTTGTTCGTTATTGTGTAACGGCTCATCATCAAATAGTCTGTCTAAAATAGAAGGGCGTAATTTTTTATCTTTTTCAATACGTGCCATCTTTATTTCCCAAAGCTTGCAAGTTCGGTGACCAGCTCTAATTCAGACACCATTTGGTCGAGCTGATAGTGCGGTTGCACATGGATAACACATAAAAATTTACCCGGTTTATTTGGGTGTTCTTTAACGCGCACGTAGCCATCTTTCAGCGGGTACTTCGCTTGTTCGGTCCAGTCTAAATCTTCGCTACCGGTTGTGTATTGCATTAACCATTTACGGATATAATCCTCACAGCTTTCTGGACTGATAAAAGAGCCGATTTTGTCGCGTACCATTAACTTGATGTAATGGGAGATACGTGCGCCACATAAAACGTGCTGTAGCATTGATGATATTTTTGCATTGGTATCAACATCAATGGCTGCGTAACGCTTAGGTTTATGAATCGATTGGTTATTATAAAACGTGCTATAGGGTGATAAATAACCTTGGCAAAGCGAGATAAATCCTAACTCGCTGATTTTCTTTTCACTAGCATCAGTGAGTACAACATTTGTAATGGGCTTATAAGCTATATTATTTGCATCGGTTGCATGGCTATCGTGAGCAAGCTCTTTAAAAATACCCCCTGATAGGTGATTACGAGGAGCACCACGAATATGGCCGAACCAACCAATATCGGCGAATTCACGGATGAGAATACACCCAAAGGCATAACTGGCATTGCCCCATAGGTTATTTTCACCATGGCGGTCTTTTTTCTCGTAAAAGTTGACCCCTTTATAACTTGCCATCGCTGTTTGGTAAGGGCGTCGCATCAATACTTTAGGGAGTGTGACACCGATAAAACGCGTATCTGTGGTTTTACGTAGGGTATTCCATTTTGTATATTCATTTTGATCAAAAACATGGTCAAAATCGATGGGTAATCCAAACCCTGAAAAATCATCCATACCGAATAGCTCGCTGGATGCACCGGTGATGAAGGGTGAGAATGAAGCTGCCGCAATTTGTGCAATACCGGCTAAGGTTGAAAGATCATCATAAGGGTGTGCTTTACTGACGCGATGACTTATTTCATAGTCTCCAATAATCGCACCATAGGGTTCACCACCGGGAATACCAAACTCTTCGCTATATATTTTTTGAAACAGTTGGCTTTGGTCAAATTCCATCGCTTTGCTTAAATCTTTAACAACCTCTGACCATTTAATATCGAATACTTTTACTTTAACACTACGGCATCCATCGGCTTGTTTTACCAATAACCACAAACCACGCCATGAGGCTTCTAATTTTTGTAAACGAGGGTGGTGAATGATTTCATTAATTTGATCATTAATTTGTTCATCAATATTAGCGATAAGGTGCAGTAGGGCATTTTTAGCTAAGCGTGTGCTTTGTAATTTACTTTTGTCGACAAAGTTTTCAAGGCAGTATTGAAGCGCTTTAGTATCATCCTTTTCATTAACAAGATCAGTTAAATCAGTGATGTATGAAGGCTGTTCTAAAACAGAGTCTAATAGTGATGTGTCTGATTGGGTCATGAGTCTAGGCGAATAAGGCATATCTATTTACTGTGGGTAATGCTAATTCGCAGAAATGGATTCTCTTTGATAAAAAACAAGGGAATAGAAAAATGACTTAGCTGCTGTCCATTGATTAACATCAGTAAGCGCTGCAAGCCAGTAGTTACTGTTGTTGTATGGCTAAAAACAGCCTTGATTAAGTGCATTATCTATTCCCTGAGTGTTTTTTAGTTAGCTAATTAACTTGATTTTGGAATCTTAGCAACAAGACGTAATGACGTTGTTAACTCTTCCATTTGTAACCAAGGTTGTAGGTGTGCAATTGCACTATAAACACCAGGTTGTCCAGGTACTTCTTTTACTTCAACGTTTGCTTCACGAAGTGGGTATTGTGCTTTCATTTCTGCACTTGCATCAGAGCTATTATTTACGTAGCTATTGATCCATTTATTTAACCACTCTTCAGCATCACTTGCTTCTACAAATGAACCGATTTTGTCACGACCCATTACTTTTAAGAAGTGAGCAATACGAGCTGTTGCCATGATGTAAGGAAGACGCGCAGAAATTTCGTAGTTCGCTGTTGTATCAGGATCATCAAATTTCTTCGGTTTCTGCGTTGTTTGTGCACCAAAGAACACCGCGTAATCAGTATTTTTGTAGTGACATAATGGAAGGAAACCAAGCTTACTTAATTCCGCTTCACGACGGTCAGTAATACCAATCTCAGTCGGACATTGTGAATCTAAATCCCCATCGTCACTTACGAATGTATGGCTTGGAAGCCCTTCAACTTTACCGCCACCTTCAGCGCCACGGATACTTGTACACCAACCGTAAGTTGCAAATGATTTAGCCAGGGTTGCGCCCATTGCGTAAGATGCATTCATCCAACAGTAATGTTCGTGTTCACTTTGACGTTGACGACCATCTGAACCAATTGTGCCCTCTTCGAAGTTAAATGCTTCGATAGGTTTTGTAGCAGCGCCGTAAGGAAGACGTGCTAAAACACGTGGCATAGTTAGCGTTACAAAGCGTGAATCTTCAGTATCACGGAAACCACGCCATTTGATGTATTCAGAAGAGTCGAAAATTTTCTCTAAGTCACGTGGCTTAGAAAGCTCTTGGAATGAGTCGAAACCAAACATTTGTGGTGCAGTTGCTGCAATGAATGGACAGAAACCGGCTGCTGCAATGTTAGAAATGTTTGCTAACATGTCAACATCGTTCGGGTGAGAAGAGAACTCGTAATCACCGATAAGTGCTGCATAAGGCTCACCACCGGCTGTACCAAACTCACTTTCGTATACTTTTTTGAAGGTTTGGCTTTGGTCAAACTCAACGGCTTTTTCTAGATCTTTTTGGATCTCTTTTTTGCTCACATTTAATACACGAATTTTAAGCTGAGAACTGGTCTCAGAATTCATGACAACGTGATGTAATCCACGCCAAGAACCTTCAAGTTTATTGAATTTTTGGTCTTGCATAATGGCAGATAACTGCTTTGATAATGCAGAGTCAATCGCATCGATAGCCGCATTAATCGTTACCGTTAAGCTTTTATCCCAAGTAACAGTCCCATTCATCGCTTCTTGCGTAAGCGTTTTTAATAGCTCTTCTGTTTCGTTACGTGGTGTTTGACGTGTTGCACCGATTGCTTGCTCTAAAAAGCTACTTTCTAGTACTTCACTGCCTTCCGCTTGTGCTACTGCACTCTCTTGTACTGACATTATTTATCTCCTTCTGAGTCTTTTGCTTCAACACCTAACTCACCAGAAATAGAAGCTAATGCTTCTGTGTTGTTTAGGATGTTTTCTAAGATATCTTCTAACTCTTCAGAACGATCGGCTTTACTCAGTAGGTCACGTAATTTATCACGTGTTTCAAGTAATTTCTTAAGCGGTTCAACTTGATCAACAATTTTATGCGGTTCAAAATCTTCGATGTGGTTGAAGTTTAATGCCACAGACATTTCACTGCCGTCATCTGCTAATGTATTTTGCACTTTCAAGTTCAGGTTAGGTGCTGTTTTAGCCATGATATCGTTGAAGTTATCACGGTCAATTTGTGAAAATTTACGGTCTTTAAGGGCTTTTTTGTTCTCAGTGTTATCACCTGAGTAATCACCCATTACACCCATAACAAAAGGAATATCCTTTTTCGCTACTGCGCCGTTTGTTTCAACATCATAAGTGATGTGTACGCGGGGTTTCCTTACTCTTTTCAGTTTGTTATGAATACTTTCAGCCATGTTTTTTCTCCGTGTATAAAAAATAGTTTACTAAGTTTGCACAATGTCAGTTGTGTTGTGTTGGTTATTCATCAACTTTTACACCTGTCAGCGAACTGTAGGTATCGCGTGAAGATGAGTCAGGAATAAGCTCTTTCATTAACTCTTCAAGTGGCATATTGCCCCACTTGATTGCTTTGCTTAAAATATAAGAGATAGGAGAGTGAGGCTCTGTTTTCAAAAAGTATTCAGCAATTGTATTTAACTGTTTGAAAGCATCATCTCGAGAGTTTAATGCTTGTGTTATTGCATCTACAGCAGGGGCCGCAACTGCCGCTGCTACCACTGGCTCTCCTTCGATATCTTCTGCGATTTCTTCAACCGCTTCTGATTTTATCGGTAATTTTGCTTTAGCGATGTGGTTGATTGCACTTTTAGCTTCTTCTACCAGCTCAATAATTTTACTTGTTGAAGGTGCATCATAGCTGCCACAGAAATCTGTAAGGAGTGTATTAACACTTCGGTATTCACTGAGGCAAATCTCAACATCATCAAAGAGTGTTGCGTAAAATTCTGATGATGATTGATTTACTGCTTTTTCAATATCTTCTATTGAAAAACCATTTTTTTCGATAACCGCATTTCGTTTACGATCATCTTCCATGCGACTTACCACAACAGCTTGGCTGTATTGCCAAAGACTAAATGGCTCTACAGCAGCGTCTTCAGTGATTGCTGAGTTACGAATTGGGCTCAATAGCACGCCATCAGCGCCTTCACCATTTAAGCCGGCAACAGGTGCAACACGGGTTTCGATACCGTCTTCATCTTCTGCTGGGTATAAACCTGCCTCCCAAAAGTTTTCGACTAATTGTCTAATCAGTGTGAAACCATCTTTTAGACCTTGGAAACCTGATTTGCGAACCAGTGCTTCGGTCAACCAACACGCTACTTCTAAGTCTTTTGATTGATCTGCGAGAATCTTAGGTGCCAGAACAAAAATTTTCTGCCAATGCTCTAAGGCTTCGCTGTTATCACCGTCAAACATATTGTTACGCTCTGCATCTCGTGCAGCACGTCGCGCATCTTTAATTTGCGCGTAATTAGAGTCATATGAGGGATCTTCTCGAAGGTCGTTACCGACACTAAGTTCTCCTTCAATTGGGAGAATTAAAGCTGGAATATCTATTAATGAGGGTGATGGCATTGAACTTACAAGCTCCATTGAAGTAGTTAAATCCGTTTTAGAGTGGCAAGCCTATTATGTAATTGTTTACATTGCAATATGATGGTAAAAAAAATGATAAATATTCCTGATTGCTCAAGGAATGCAATAATAACAGTGGATTTCATGTCACTAATTTGCATTCATTTTTATCCCCTATTTATTTTAAAATAGGGCACCTTAGGTATGTTTTTGAGTTTGATATTATACCTACTGTTTGATGCGCATTTATGGTTGCTGGCTAACCATATTGCTCAACTTTATTGATATCCCTAATGAGCATAGCAATGACAATGCTCAACTAAACATTTTTATGAAACAATAAATTCGATTATAAGTACCTGTTAATTATAAAGTGCCTTGTATCTTTAAGGGGTGTTTGTTAATGGTTTTGTTGTGATGAGTTTAATATTTCAAAAATAAACAAGTGAACCACTACACACAAAATAATGTTTAATGATTGATATGAGTGAGCGCTCATAATGGGTTAATTTTGATAGCTTTTACTATTCAATATCTGTTAGCATAGCCTTGTTTTTGATATATCCAAACTGTCTGTGTTTTGTCAAATTAATGCGCTACAAATTTTGAGGTTATTCAACCTTAAAGCAACTTAATAACGAATATTTGACAATATCTTCAATACAATAATAAAGCTGAAAACAGCACTAATGAAGATGTTGTATACAGGGACGTTAGGTGTTTTGTCATGTTTCGACAAAGCGAAAACAATTTTGTCAGAACATGATGTTCTTTGAATTAAATTTTATGGGGTTCCTTATTTAAGGAATAATGTTATGTCGATTGAAATAACAATAATATATTCTCCTGATAGCGTGCAGATTAGCCAACCTAGCTTTATTTTTCCGGAAGAAGGGGGCACGTTAGGCAGGGCTGCAAGTAATTTTTGGGTTTTAGAAGATCCCAATAAATATATGTCTTCGGTACATGCGAAAATATCCTGCGAAGCGGGACAGTACTTTTTAACTGATTTGAGTACTAATGGCACATTTATCAATGGCGCTTCTGAGCCCGTAGGTAATGGTAACCAAGTTGTCCTTAACGAGGGTGACCATTTCACGATTAGTGATTATGAATTCGTGGCTAAGCTCAGTAATTCAATGTCTGCAAACATGCCATTCGCGGCCCCAGAAAATAACGATCCATTTGCAGATTTTTCTGCCGGTGCGCAGAGTAATGTTAATAATGACTTTGCAAGCGTTGATCCCTTTAAAGATGATGCTTCTGATCCTTTTAAAAACGATTTAGATGATCCCTTTGCTTTTAATAATACGCCTAGTAACAATGATCCATTTGCACAGGTAAGCTTAGGAAATACAGTTGATAGTATTGCGCCAAGCATACAAAGTGAAGCACAGACAGATCCCCTAGCTTTGTTGGATAAAGTTGATGTCGCTAATAACGACCCGTTCTCAATGGCAAGTGTCGGTAGCGATCCTTTTGCTGATGTCGGGGCAACGGCAACAAATAATCTTTCTGACTCAGTGTCTGATAATCGAGTAATGAATGAGTCCGTGCAGTGGCCAACGGCGAGTCCGGAGAAAAGCCTTATTCCTGATGATTGGGATGACTGGGACGATGATTTGCTTGGCTCAGATCCCGCACCAGCTAATACTTTTCAGCCTTCATCAATCCCTGAGCCTGTTATAAATCAGCCACAGGTAAGTCCTGCAAGCGCAACACCGCAAACGTTCGCTAGTACTTTGGATAGTTTTAATGCTGTTAATGGTGCAGAGCAAGTTGATGACTTGATGGTTGAGCAGCCTGCCATTGTAAATGATCCCTTTGCACAGCCAGCGCAAACTAGTGCATTTAGCCAAACGCAAACTATTCCTGATGATCCTTTTACTGAGCAGGTTGAAGTTGAATTATCACCATTTCAACCGACTCATGATCCTGTTGCCGACACTGGACCGGTTGCAAGTGTCGCCAGTGCAAGCATGGTCGGTGCGACGGCAACATTAGCCGAGCCTAAACAACATAATACCCATAGCGAACAAGCGTACCAGCAATTAACGGTTAAGAATCAGCAATTAGAATTACAAAACCAACAACTGCGCACTGAGGTTGAAGCTTTAAAACAGCAACTCTTGGTGGCACAGCAACCAGCGCAACCTTCGACAACACCTGCAATGAGTGCAAGTGGTGACTTAAATCGAGTTGTCGATGCAATGGGCCTTGCTAAGTGGAACTTGGATGATGCTAAGAAAATTCAGATAAATGATACTGTTGGTCTCTTAATGCGTGAAACGATGCAAGGCATGATGCAGGTCTTAAAATTTCGCAAAAAGATCAAAGAAGAGTTTCGTATTAATGTGACGACAATTCAATCCGTTGAAAATAATCCTTTGAAATTCTCAGCCAATATTGATGATGCATTAGAAAACATGTTCATCAAAGAGAACAATGCTTATAAAGCCCCTGTGGATGCAGTTAAAGAAGGCTTTCAAGGTATTGCTGAACACCAAGTGGCAGTGGTCGCGGGTATGCAGGCGGCTTTCCGTGGCTTAATCGAACGATTCGATCCTAATCACTTAGAAAGTCGATTTGAAAAATATAAAAGTACAAGTTTGCTCAGTTTAGGCAGTAAAACCAAACGTTGGAATGCTTATAAAGAATATCACAAAGGACTTGTTGATAATCTTGATGACTCCTTTCAACATCTTTTTGGCTATGACTTTGTTCAAGCCTATGAAGAGCAAATGCAAAGTTTAATTACCGCCAGAGTAACGGCAAATAACGATGAACAAACCTCTAACTAATGGAAGATAAAGCGATGTTTAAATCTACAATTTTAACCCCTATTTATGCCATCACAATGATGGTGTTACTAAGCTCATGTTCTGCAGTGAATACTAAAGTGGGCGGTGTTTTAGACCTAGATACCGATTTTCAATTAAGTTTTGT
This sequence comes from Psychromonas sp. psych-6C06, assembly GCF_002835465.1. NCBI lineage: Bacteria > Pseudomonadati > Pseudomonadota > Gammaproteobacteria > Alteromonadales > Psychromonadaceae > Psychromonas > Psychromonas sp. psych-6C06. The sequence continues at coordinate 273,364 of NZ_PIZM01000001.1, forward strand.
CGTTGATGAAAATATTAACCCTGATGATAATAAGGTACCTTCACCTGTGATCATCAGAATGTATGAATTAAAATCGACTAAGTTATTTGAAAAAGCGAATTTCATTGATCTTTATGAAAGAGATTCAGAGGTACTTGGTAAATCACTGATTGGCCAACAAGTTCTTAAAGCTGTTCAACCTAGTGAACAACGTACTGCTAATTTTGTATTGAGTAAAGATACCCAATACATTGGTTTATATGTTGAATTTTTGCAGTTTGAAAATGCGAAATACAAAGTGACTATTCCTATCGCACAAACTAACGTAGTGAGTAGCTCAGCGAAAGTGCAACTCTCGGAAAACACCATTAGCATTTTAAAATAGATTTGTTGTTCGGTTGCCCTATGCTGCATTTTAGCGGGCGACCGATAGCTTTAAAAACGGATTCATAGAGCGGTAATAGAAATATATGTCATTAGATAGCAAAGTAGTTTGGTCAGAAGGGATGTTCTTAAATCCCCATCATTTTCAGCAGCAAGAACGTTATTTAGAGCGCTACATACAAGGTAAATGTTCAGCACTTGGCGCCTATGCTTGGGGTGTTAACAAGATTGAATTTGATCAAGAGCTATTAAAATTAGGAAAAATTTCACTCATTAGTGGTGCTGGTATCTTCCCAGATGGGACTCCTTTTAGCTTCCCTGAGCATAATAATCGTCCGGATGTCTTTGAGGTTCCTGAAAATACCGCAAATCAAGTCGTTTATCTTGCTATTCCTGTAAAACGCCCCGGTGCACTAGAAATTCTTGATAGTGAAGAAACACAGGGACTTGCGCGTTATTATTCTGAAAAACAACAGGTCCGAGATGTTTCATTTGATGGTGGCGAAGCGTTAGATATTGCAGTAGGTAAACCGCGTTTACGTTTATTGCTCGCTTCTGATGATTTAAGTGGTTATGCAACCATTGGCGTATTACGTATTGTTGAAACACGCGAAGATAAAAACGTTATTTTAGATGCCGACTATATTGCCACCTGTTCTGATTGTGCGGTATCGCCAAAACTATCTGGTTTTTTAAGTGAACTAGTCGGACTTTTGCATCATCGTGGTCAATCAATTGCTGGTCGTTTAGCGGATACGCAACGTGGCGGTACTGCTGAAATTGCTGATTATATGATGTTACAAATGATCAATCGTTTAGAGCCACTTGCAGATCATTTGTCTAAATTACAAAGCTTACACCCACTTGATTTATACACCGAAATTGTACAAATGGTAGGTGAGTTTTCAACTTTTGTTACCGATACAAAAAGGCCTCCAGCATTTTCCGGTTACTTGCACAGTGACTTACAAAAGACCTTTGCGCCTGTTATCGGTTCATTGCGTAAATGCTTGACCATGGTTTATGAACAAACAGCGGTTTCATTACCATTAGTTGAGAAAAAATTTGGTATACGTGTTGCTCAAATTACTGATCGTACTTTATTAACAAGTGGTGTATTTGTATTAGCTGTACGTGCACAAGTGCCTGAAAATACATTACGTAGTCAATTTCCGGCAACGGTTAAAGTGGGGCCTGTTGAGCGTATTCGCCAGTTGGTTAATGCTGCCATGCCAGGCATCCCACTTAAAGCTCTGCCTGTAGCACCAAGACAAATCCCATATCATCAAGGATATTGTTATTTTGAGCTGGAACGAAACAATGAGTTTTGGAAAGAGCTACATCACTCTGGTGGTTTTGCCTTCCATATCGGCGCCGATTTTCCTGAGCTAGAACTGGATTTCTGGTCAATTCGCCAATAATCAACCTATTACATCAAAGGAATGAAAATGTCTGCACCTGACAATGCTGATAAAACGGTTTTTAGACAGCCTATAAACCGTGGTGATGGCACCGTTGTTCGTCCAATGCCCGGTGGACGAGCTGTTGCTGGTCAACCAGCCCCGGCTGCACCAGCCTATCAACCGCAAGCAGCGGTTCCTCGTGAAAATATTCCACGTGATTTATCTGCATTAAACGGACTTAATCCGTTAGTTAATGCTGCTTCTACATTATTAGCTGTTTTTTCTAAAACACGCGATGCGCTTAACCATCCTAATGTCGGTGGTTTGCATCAACAGCTTGATAGAGAGATTAAAAACTTTGAGATCAAAGCGCGATCTGAAGGGGTAAAAGAAGATAACGTTGTTGTTGCTCGTTATCTGATATGCACCATTTTGGATGAGGCTGTGTTAAATACACCTTGGGGAGCTGAGAGTGCTTGGAACCAGCGTACGCTGCTAAGTGTGTTTCATAATGAGACCGCTGGTGGTGAAAAATTCTTTGCTATTATCGACCGCCTACGCAGTAACCCTGCTGAAAACATCGATGTGCTAGAACTTGCATATATCTGTTTAAGCTTAGGCTATGAGGGTAAGTTCCGCGTTGTTTCACGTGGCCGTGAGCATTTAGAGCAGTTGCGTGATGATCTGTTCCATATTATTCGCACTTATCGTGGCGAATATGAGCGTGCGCTTTCACCGCGTTGGCAAGGAATTGGTAATACGCGTAGAACGTTAGCTAACTATATTCCAATGTGGGTTGTTGCCAGCATTGTTGCCGGTATGCTGGCATTAACCTACACAGGTTTTAGATATTGGTTAGACCAGTCTTCAGCAGTTGTAAGTCAAGAATTTGTTGATGTACAAAGCCAGCTAATACCAGAAAAGAAAGACACCTCTTTATCTAAATAATGTAAACATTATCAGAGCATTCAATGAAACATATCATCGCATTTTTTAAAAATAGAATTGTTATCTCCTTAATTGGATTGATTATCCTGTCACTACTGGTGTGGTTTATCGGGCCCGGCATAAAATTTGGTGATCAAAATACCGCCTTTTTAGCCTCTGAAAGCACGCGTTTGATTGTCATCTTAATTATGTCGCTATTATGGGGCATCAATAACCTGCGTATCCAGCTTCAAGAAAAGAACAACAACAGTAAATTGGTAAACGATTTACAGCAGGTTGATGATAACGCTGGCGATATTATTTCTGATCAAACATCAGAAGAGATGTTGCAGATGAATGAGCGTTTTAGCCAAGCTTTAACGACTTTAAAAGGCTTAAATTTCAGCGGTAAAAATTCCAAAGCTGCTCTCTATGAATTGCCATGGTACATTATTATTGGCCCTCCTGGCTCGGGTAAAACGACAGCATTGGTAAACTCTAGTTTAGATTTCCCGCTTGCTGATCAGTTTGGTAAAGGGGCGTTACAAGGTGTCGGTGGAACGCGTAATTGTGATTGGTGGTTTACCAATAATGCCGTGTTGATTGATACGGCTGGTCGTTACACTACACAAGATAGTCACAAAGTCATCGATAGCTCTGCATGGGAAGGTTTTTTAACTCTATTGAAAAAACATCGCCGCAGAAGACCGATTAATGGTGCGATTGTTGCTATAAGTTTACAAGAACTGTTAACGCAAACGGAAGAAGAGCGTGTTAAGCACGCGAAGACTATCCGCTTACGCATTGATGAATTAATGGAGAAATTAGAAGTTCGCTTCCCTGTTTATTTAATGTTTACCAAGTGTGACTTAGTGTCTGGTTTTACAGAGTTTTTTGAAGATCTTGGTAAAGAGGAACGTGAGCAAATTTTGGGTATTTCCTTACCCGATGCACCAGAAGCGTCTCAGGCACCTGATTTTGCAACTATTAGTAGCGAATATAAAAATATCGTTAAACGTCTTTACGAACGCGTTTTATCGCGCTTGCACAATGAACGTGATGTGAAGCGTCGAAGCGCTATTCAAGGTTTCCCACAGCAGATGGAAAGTCTACAAGACACCATTGATAGTTTCTTACAGCAAACCTTTGTACAAAACCGCTTTAAGCTTCAACCCTATTTACGTGGTGTTTACTTTACTAGTGGAACGCAGGATGGAACGCCGATCGATCGCTTAATGGCATCGGTTTCAGCTAACTTTGGCTTTAACAGCGTTAATAGTAATAGTCCTTTACAGCAAGGTAAAAGTTACTTTTTAGGAAAAATGTTTAAGGATGTTATTTTTCCAGAAGCTGAATTAGTCGGGACAAACCCCTTTTATGAGCGACTATTAAAATGGACGCAACGTTTTGCTTATACGGCATTAGTTGGTGTCTCTGTTACGCTGATTGCATTTTGGACTGGGGCGTTTTCTCAACATGAAAACAATACTCAAGCGGTACAAAATTATTTAGCCGAGTATCAAGGCTATATCGAAACGCAAAGTAGATACAATAACGATATACGTGCAACGTTGCCGGCACTTAATGCATTAGCTAAAGCTAGTATTGTCTTTGACCAAGAGCAACAGCCTTGGGTTAAAAGTTTAGGTATGTATGATGACAGTGTGAATGATGCTGCCGATGAAGCTTATTTAAACCACCTTAAATTGGTTTTCTATCCGCAACTTATTAAATATATTGAGACACATCTTAATAGCAATACCATTGATGAAAATTTGTATAACGCCTTTAGAACCTATGTCATGTTTAATAAACTTGAACATATGGATAAGGCGCTAGTTCAGGAGTGGTTCATTGAAAAATGGGAAGTTGCTTTCGCACAAAACAGTGACGATAAACAAGCACTACTTGCACATCTTGCTGTGTTCCTCAATACAGATTTACAACCTGCTGTATTAAATAATCAAGTGTTGACCTCAACACGTCAACGTTTATTACGTATGCCAATTGAGCAACGTATCTATCAACGCATAAAGTCTCGACCAGAGTTCTCACAAAAAGTGAATATGCTTAACGAAATGGGCGGCGCTGTCCGGGATACCTATTTAGTTAATCCAGCCATGCAACAGGCATTAATTATCCCTGTTTTGTACACCAAAGGTAGCTATGATCAAATCGACTTTTCAGAAGATTCTGAGTTGATTGTAAGCATCGCTAAAGAAAAGTGGCTATTACATGATGAATCAAAAAATGAAGTTAACTTTGTTAGTGATGATTTAAAAAGTATCAGTAAAAAAGTGAAGAAGCTTTACCTAACCGATTACAATAAGCAGTGGCAGAATATTTACAATGCGATGAATGTAAAAACGGTCAGTAACTTGATGCAAGCCAATAATGTGATGACCAGTTTTGCCGATCCTATTTATTCGCCTATTGTTGCTATTTTGAACGTGACCTCCTTTAATACCGAGCTCTCTAGTCAAATGGCAGCTAATATTGCTGACGATAATACAAAGGGAGCAAAAGGTGAGATCGCTAAGTTTGCAGCGAGTAAAGTGCAATGGACAAGTGTTGATAAAAAATATCGTGATATCAATGTTTTGCTGAGAGAGTCTAAAAAGCAGCCTCCACCAATTAATACTGCTCTGATGAAAATCTCGCAGGTGCAGGAGATGTTAAACTCTATCAGTTTAGCGCCAGATCCAAATAAAAAAGCTTTTGATTTAGCGCGTGCTCGTTACCAAAGTGGTGCCAATAATGCGATCACTTCGCTCAACTCCTACGCGAAAAACACCCCAGAGCCTGTCAAACGTTGGTTAAGAACATTAGCCGATGAAGCATGGCGTATTGTATTGCGCTCAGCGCATCAGCATGTGAATACTGAGTGGCGTAATACCGTATACCAGCCTTATCTAGACAGTATAGCCGGACGTTATCCTATTGTTGCCAATGCGAGCAGCGACATCGCACTGTTTGATTTTGTTGAGTTTTTCAAACCCGGTGGGAATATTGATTCATTCTATCAAGGTTACATTAAACCTTTTATCACCACACGAGGTGGGTGGAGAAACAAAAGTGTTGATAAGCATAGCCTTGGGTTATCTTCAAGAACACTCGCTCAGGTAAAACGAGCGCTAGAAATTAAGAGTGTATTCTTCCGAAAAAATCCAGAAGTACCCAGTTTAGCCTTTAACTTAAAACCTAACTCAATGCCTAAGAACAATGTACGTTTTATGCTTGAAGTTGGTGATAATCGTTTAAGGTATAGCCATGGCCCTAAATTTTGGAAAAATCTAACATGGATGGCGGATGGTGAGCAAAATCGTGTTCGCATTGTGTTTGAAGATCTCGATGAACAGGAGCACAGCAAAACCTTCCATGGTCCTTGGGCTTGGTTTAAGTTATTAAAAGAATCAAAAGTAACCAAGACCTCTGCAAAGAGCACTTATATCGTGACTTTTGCTATTGCTAATGGCAGTGACGATAGCCACAAAGTTTCTTACCGAATCCAAGCAAAAAGTGTTAAGAATCCTTTTGAGAAGAAACTGTTGAGTAAATTTAGATGTCCAGAGGGAATCTGATGAATATGCAACAACCTCTAGGTTTATACGGAAAACTCCCTAATTACGGTGATTTTATTCACCGTAATTTACCGGCAAAGTTTATAAATGTTTGGGATGACTGGTTACAACAGTTTGTTAGTGGCTCGCAAACACAGATGGGTGAACAGTGGCTTGATGTTTACCTCACTAGCCCTATTTGGCGATTTGTTTTATCTGCAGGCATTATTGATGAACAACATTGGGCGGGTATTGTGCTACCCAGTGTTGATCAAGTGGGTCGATATTACCCATTCTCGATTGCCATCCCATTACCTTCTTCGGTAAACCCTTTTGAGTTTATCTCGACTAATGGGCAATGGTTTGAACAGATAGAAGAGCTTGCTTTACGTGCTTTAGATGGACAGATTAATCTTGATGAATTAAGTGAGATGTCCGAACATCAAAAGTCACTTTTTCCGATGTCTTATCGAAAAACAGGTCAACAACTGCAGGGTAACTGTAGCCAGCAAATTAACTTTCAATTTGCAGAAGAGCTACCAATAAATGCTTATGCCCATCTACTAGACAGCTTATTAACGGCGAATCGTGCTGCTTATAGTGTTTGGTCGACAAGTGGCTCAGAAAAAATATCCCCTTGCTTAGTCAGTACCCTAGGGATGCCATTGAGTAGCCAAATACCTGCCATGATGGATGGTCAATGGTCGCATTGGGGTTGGACTCAACCTTACACTGCCAATGAATAAATGGATTTAGAATCATGAATGACATAACGATTAGACGCCCTTTAACTTGGGTAAGTGAAGGGGCAACTGATGTTGGCACGGTAAGACCACTCAACGAAGATTCCTTTTTAATGCAACCCGATATGGGGCTGTGGACCGTCGCAGATGGCATGGGTGGCCATGATGGCGGTAGCGTTGCTAGCCAAATGATTGTTGAAAAATTACAACAGCTACAGCCTCAAAATCATCTTAATGACATTGTTGACACAATTGAAAATAGCATCATAGAAGTCAATGATCGCTTACTTGCATACTCTCGTGAGCAGCTTAATGGTCGTACTATTGGCAGCACTGTAGTGTCATTATTGATTAAAGGTAACGTTGGTGTGTGTATGTGGGCGGGAGATTCACGTTTATACCGTTTTCGTCATAACCAGCTAACCCAAATTAGTACTGACCATAGCCATGTGGCTGAACTTATTAAACAGGGTGTTATTTCAGAGGCTGAAGCTGAAACGCATCCTGAACGTAATGTGATCACTCGCGCAGTAGGGACCTCTGAGAAAATCGATGTTGATATCGATGTCTTTGAGCTTAATGTCGGTGATCAGTTTTTGCTTTGCAGTGACGGGCTTTATAATGCCGTTAATGATGTCGATATTTGTGCTTGTTTAAACCTCAATAGCCCAGCAGAATCGGTTGATAAACTGATACAAACGGCATTAACCAACAAGGCATCAGACAATGTTTCGGTTGTCTTGGTCAAAGGGATGTACCAAAGTGCAGAATAACAGTAATGGAGTAGCGGGATAGTCATGTCTGAAAATGATTCGCAAAATAAGCACACTGGTGGTCAAAATAAAAGTGTTGTACAGGATGATAATAAAACTGTTTTTCGTAAAAATACGACGCAACCTGGTGCTGTAAAATCAACCACTGTTGATGATCAAACGGTGATTGCTAATAATATAACTCAGCCGATAAGACCGAGAGTGCAACCCAGTGCTGATGATGCCACTCGTTTTCAAGCACCGTTAAAGGGTGATGTAACGGATGCGACAAAAATACGTTCTTCATCTACCCAAGCGCCACTGCAAACTGAACGAGATGATGCAACACAATTTCGTCCTACAGCTTCACGCGACGATGCGACCCAGTTTCGTGCGCCTTTAGGTGATACCAGCAGTGAATCAGTAAGTGCTATCGACCTATTACTGAATACACCAGAAGCTGATATTCAAGCACCAACTAGTAAAATGCTAAAAGGGCGTTTTGTCCTTGAAGATGTATTGGGTGTTGGTGGTATGGGGATAGTTTATAAGGCAAAGGATCTGCTTCGTGTAGAAGCACACGATAGAGACCCTTATGTTGCCATTAAAGTATTAAGTGAAGAGTTTAAAACACACCCCGAAGCGTTTATTTCATTGCAGCGTGAATCGAAAAAAGCACAACATATTGCCAATCAAAATACCGTAAAAGTATACGATTTCGACCGTGATGGTGATGTGGTTTTCATGACCATGGAATATATGATTGGTCAGCCGTTAGATGAAATGGTAAAGCAATACCATGCGACTGGGTTACCGCGTAACGAGACCTGGAATATTCTCCACGGCATGTGTGCCGCACTTATTCACGCACACAGCGAAAATATCGTTCATTCAGATTTGAAGCCGGGTAACGTATTTGTTACCGACCAAGGTATTGCTAAGATTTTCGACTTTGGTATTGCGCGAGCCGTGGCAACCATTGACCGAAGTAATAACGAAAAAGATAAAACGGTATTTGATGCCGGCAATTTAGGTGCATTAACACCCGCTTACGCAAGTCGTGAAATGCTACTCGGACAAGTACCAGACGTGCGCGATGATATCTACGCATTAGGTTGTATCGCTTATGAAATGTTAACTGGAGATCATCCTTTTACGCGTTTGCCTGCTGATGAAGCCTACAACAAAAAATTAAAACCAAAGCGTATTCAAGGTATTAAAAAGCGCCATTGGAAAGCAATTGAGGCTGCGCTTGCCTTTAAACGTGAAGATCGTATCGCTTCAGTTGAAGTCTTTTTCAAGCAGATAACAGAAAAGAAAAAAACCAATATGGCAGCTTGGTTATTGTTCCTTTCTGCAGTAGGGGCAAGTGGCTACGCCTACACAGAATTAACGAAGGTAGAAGCACCAAAAATATCGCAAGAAGAGTTAATGAATCAGCTCGAATTTAAAGTGCGCTATGAATTACTGCAAGAGAATATTAATAAATTGTTAGCCGATGCCAATTTTACAGAGCGATGGCAGTCGTCGCTGTGGGATGAGATGCAAACCGTAGAAAACCTCTTCCCAGAAACACCAACACCATGGTATTTCGAGAAAAAAGCAATTATTTATCAGTTGTATATTGAACAGATTAATGGCGCTATTGAAGGTAAAAATATTGCCTTAGCAAATAACTTGATCAGTAATGCAGCACGTTACAATGATGATTTGACGTTACTTGATGAATACAAATTAGCTATTGAGCAATTGGTTGCTGAGCAAGCCGCTAAGCAGCAGGCAAATAAAGCAAAAAATGCAGAGCTTGAAGAGGCTAATAGGTTAGCTGCCGCAGAAAAGAAACGAAAAGCGGCTGCTGCTTGGAAAGCGAAACAAGCTAAGTTAAAGGCGCAACAAAAAGTTTCATCACAAAAGAAACAGAATCTTGAGTCTTATAATGTTGCGATGAGCAATGTGGAACAGCAACTTACCTGTACACAACGATTGAATATGCGTGACTTTAAAATTGCCATTGAAAAGTTGCGCTCATTAGATTTTTCTCGTTACCAAAAATCAGAAACCAATATCATTAAAGATCTTGCTAGTTGTATCTCAACGGTTGCAGAAACTCATCCTGATTCAGCGCGTGATGCTAAGCGTTATGCGATGTTATTATTCACCAATAACTCAACCATTGAAGGTATTGAAATCAGTGATATTGATGGTTGTCAATTGTCCATTGCTGGCTTAGGTGCTCGTGGTTCTCGTGCCGTGTGTAAAGATGCCTTAAAAGCAGGGGGCACTGCGCCAACGATGGTGGTTGTTCCTGCAGGCAGCAAAGTGAAGGCATTTGCGATTGGTAAATACGAAGTCACGGTTGGGGATTACAATCATTACTGTAAAAAAACCAAGGTGTGCTCTTCGCTAAGTAATGTGAGTAAACGCTTACCAAAAACTAACCTCAGTGTTGCGCAAATATCGGCTTATATAAAGTGGTTAAATAGTAATACAGGTAAGAAATATCGTTTGCCGACACAAGCGGAATGGACATATGCCGCTAAAGCAAATACAGGAAAGCTTGATTCGAACCGGAACTGTAACATTAGTTCACGTGGTATCGAAAAGGGTAAAGAGTTGATCAACACCACAACCGGCAAACAAAACAAGTGGGGATTAGTTAACTATGCGGGAAATGCACAGGAGTTAGTGTATGCTTCTGGCCGAAAATTAATGGCCGTAGGAGGGTCTTATCAAACTTCTATGCATGAGTGTACTAGTGATACCGTTGAGCCCCACAGCGGAAAAGCTGACCAATATACGGGATTCCGTTTAGCAAGAAATATCGTAGGTAGTTAATTTATGAATATTACAGAGTGCTCACCACAACTGAGCGAGTTAGCTGATAAACATGCTAACTATCAAATTTCATTTGAATCTTATCGTGCACAACGCAAGTTGTTATTAGATAGCTTAGATAAACAATACAATGGCGTAACTGCGACGGCCTCGGTGGTGCTTCCTGAGCCAGCCATGGAAGAGGAAGAAACACTTGACAAAACACAGCCCTATTTGGCATCAAAAATTGGAAAATGCATCAATTTTTTGAAACGTAATTAGTAACTTTTAAACACAACAATTTTAAACAACACAACAATAAAGGTATTTTTATGGAAATCGTTAAATTATTTCAAGCGGGTGGCACGTTTATGTATCCGATACTACTGGTATTAGGCATCGGTGTGGTGATCTCGATTGAACGTTTTATTTATTTAAGTAAAACGCAACGCTCAACAAACTCTCTATGGACTGAGCTTGTACCGATGCTTAAAGCACTCGATTTTCAACGCGCATTAAAATTAACAAGTAATAACAAAACGCCAATTGCAACGGTCCTTAATTACGGTTTTGCTCGTCACGAAGACAATAAAAGCCGTGAAGTGATTGAAGCTGCAATGGAAGAGGGCATTATGGATGAAATGCCTAAACTGACCAAACGTACGCATTATTTAGCAACCTTTGCTAATATCGCCACTTTACTTGGGCTACTTGGTACCATTATCGGTCTTATTCAAGCCTTCACCGCGGTTGCACAGGCTGATCCCGCTGAAAAAGCGGATCTACTCTCTGCCAGTATTTCGGTCGCGATGAACACCACGGCATTCGGTCTGATTGCCGCTATTCCTTTATTATTAACACACTCATACCTAGTGACTAAAACAGCACACTTAGTTGATAACATTGAAAAATCTTCATTAAAAGCACTGAACTTAATGGTGCGAGATTAACAATATGAGAAGAAGAGGCTTTAAAACCATCCAGCAAGCGGAAGAGCTTAATATCACCGCCTTTTTGAACTTAATGGTGATATTGGTTCCTTTTCTGCTTATCACAGCCGTGTTTTCACGTTTAACGGTGCTGGAGCTTAACTTGCCAGCCCTTGATGCAAAGGGTGATAACTCTGAACAGATAAAATTACAGTTAGAGCTGGTGATCAGGGACGATAGATTTGATATACAAGATGGTAATTTGGGCTTGATTAAATCGATTGAAAGAACAGGGACCGATAGTCAATGGAAACCATTTACAGATGCAATGATTGCAATAAAAACGCGTTTTCCAGATGAAAGTGGTATCTCACTTTTACTTGAACCAGATGTGGAATATAAAACCATGATAAAGGTAATGGATAAAGTACGCAGTGCCGATGTCGTTGCAGGTTTTGAAGTAGAAACGGTGGTGCTGTTTCCTGATATATCTATCGGAGATGCACAACCTTTAGCGTCCGTCGAAAGCAGCGCTAATCAAAGTAATGGTGAAGAGTAGATATAATGAATAACGCTAAGTTATCAGGCCGTTCAAAACGTATGTCAAATTTTGAAGGTCTACATAAACACACTGGACTAAACCTTGTCTCATTAATGGATATATTTACCATACTGGTTTTCTTTTTATTGGTTAGCTCTGGCTCGCAACAATTACCTAATAGTAAAGATATTGCGCTACCTAGCTCAACTGCAGATAAGGTGCCACAAGAGACGTTAATTATCAGTATTACGGAAACTGAAATATTGGTTCAGGGACAAAAAGTTGCCGATATTGCACCATTGTTAGCAGACGATTTGCAAACCACACTCATTGCTGGCTTGCAAAAAGAGTTAATGTTCAGAGCAGATAATCGACTAACTACAGGTGATGATCAAACTGAAGGGCTAGCAGTGACAATTATGGGGGATGAGAATATTCCCTACCGTATACTGCGTAAAATATTAGCGACCTGTCGTCAAACCAACTATACCAAAATCGCATTTGCCGCAGTGCAAACGGCTAAGAGCAAAGGGTAATATCTATGACCGTTGCGAATTATCAACAACTGGCCCTCGATTGGCACCCCGAGAGTAAAACCGATAAATCTTTTTTAATTTTTGCCATTGTTACTTTATCGTTGCTGATGGCCTTAGGTTTCTATATGGGCAGCATTGAGCTTCCTAAAGAAACACAACGCCAAAAAGTGGTTGTTCCTGAACGGGTTGCCAAGTTTATTCTAGATAAACCCAAGCCAAAACCTATTCCAAAGCCGGTAGTAAAAGAGCCACCTAAACCGAAACCGGTTAAGAAAGAGGAGCCTAAACCTAAGGAAGAGCCTAAGCCGAAAGAAAAGGTTCAAATAAAGAAGCAACCACCTAAAAAAGAGCGTGTGTTAACAGAAAAGCAGATTAAAGCACGTGATACTGCAAGTAAAAGTGGTTTATTAGCGTTAAGCAATGATCTTGCTGATTTAATGGATACCTCTGATATCGATGATATGGTCGGGACTAAACTTGCTAAAAGTAACAAAGCGGGAACCGATGCAGCAGTATTAACAGCGAGTAACGGAACAAATGTACTAACTGCAGGCGCGAGTAAAGGCAGTGGTGGTGTGAGTGCGGGTAACGTAGGCTCTGGTGGAAAATCCAATGTTGCACTTAACAAGAGCGCTGTTGCCGATGCACAACAAGCATTATTGGCATCGCGTGAAGACACTAAAATTGTTAAAAGTGAGCAGAAGGTTGACAAATCAAGTACTAAAAATGCTAAGCGTACAGGTAATTATCGTCCTGAAGAAGATATTGCATATGTAATGGATAAAAACAAAAGTAAATTGCATGCTCTGTATCGTAAAGCGCGTCGTACGAATCCAAATATTCAAGGAAAAATTGTTCTCGAAATCACCATCTCACCGACCGGCCAAGTGTTAAAAGTTAACATTGCTTCGAGTGAACTTGATGATGCAAAACTTGAAAAACGAATTGTTGCACGTGTTAAAAAATTCAATTTTGGTGCGGATAATGTGAAAGCAGTGACCGTGACCTATCCTATTGAGTTTTTACCTTCGTAACACCTAAATGTCATATTATTAAACTAATATGAAAAATATAGCGACTAGAGAACATCCCTAGTTTTGTAGTCGCTTTGTTCCTTCCTTTTACAACTATTCCACATATCACATTGTATTTTCGGACTATTTCTACCTGAAAATGTTAAATGTTTGTAAATGACTTGTTGTTGATTTGTTGATCTTCCACTACAGTAAGAAACTAAATTACTTACATAAATTCACCATTCGAGTCGCGATTTAACCGATTTAAATGATGGAGTTTATATTTCAATAGCAAATCATGAATTAATAGAGAGGCAAAAAATGAAAAATTATTACTGGCTACCGTTCAAAGATGATGGTTGGCATAGCGATACGCTAAAGAGAATGAACAATAACGATTTTATTTTACCTTTCTTAGATGGTACATCCGCCGCTCGTAGCTCGTTAGGTGCTTCAAGACCTGCAGGCGCTTGGTCAGATGTCGGTAGTAGTGATCAATTGTTTATTGGTGGTCACGGACATAAATACAGCACTGAAAAAATCACTTGGGTATTACCTGGAAATAATAAAAGCTGGACTGCTTCACAGCTCGCATCTGCCATTAAACTTAATTTAGCAAATGGTGCACAGAGAAAAATCGATTTTCACGTACTCGCTTGTTTTGGTGCGAATAACATCACACCACTCTCTAAAAGCTTTGGTTCAAAGCTTGCTAAAGAACTAAAAGCGCGAGGTTTTAGAGGAACTGTGACTGCTTATAAAGGTGCAACCGGCATGTTAGGTGCGCAGGGACACCAAACAGGAAGCAGTCGAATTACGGCACTCCCACAGTTTGCATTTGGTGGACAAGCAAGTACCACTGGCCCGTTAACAACAGAATCAGGCGTGACTTGGCAACTTCACCAGTAAAGTGGTTATTGTAACGATAGCCTGTTAAATGATTAACAGGCTGATTGCATATCTAGCATTCTCAGTAATGAACAAAAATACTTTTTATGTTTAGATGTTAAATTTTGTTTTTTAAACGTGTTTTGACCGACACAGGTGTAATGTCAGCTCGTCATCCAAGTCAATAAATCACTGCCCAAAAACTGGCAAAGAACAACCTCACCCAATTACTACAACAAAAATCTCTACAACAATAATTGCTACTTAAAATGTCAAATTTACAATAAAAACGTGTATTTGAAATCAATTTGAAGATATAATTGCCAATCTTATTGAAGAGTAATTGCAAAGGATTGTAACGATATAACATGTATACTTCTCAAGTGGTTAAAGATAGAGCTGGACAATGTTATATTGTTTGTCTTAGAAATAGCTCCCTGCAAACTCAGGCTCTTAAACCTGAGAAATTTGTCAACGCATTTACAAGCTTTCAATTCGTAACCTCGTTACAAGCCCCCTTTGGTTTCTGGCAACGCTTAGCGACATCAAATACCTTATTTAATCTACAACGCTGGCAAAACAGTAATCCAACACTCACAATCGAACATTATGCCGCTGAAGCATTAGCACAGGGTTTTGTTCAGGTTTATAAAACAGCGGATGTGCAAACATTAAACCAACAGGCACATAACGCCCGCGTAAAAGATAATTTTGGTCGTGGTTATCAACTTCAACCAGCGACAAGTTTGTTGCTTAATCACCATCAAGAAATAAAATCTATTACCAGTCGTTCAGAAGCATTACAGCTTATCGACAAGCTCTCACTTGATGATGATGCAATCTTAAAAATGCTTGAAGCGAATAAAATTAATATTGTGAAAGCGCCTTCAGAAGAGTTAGTCACAGCACTGGTAGATGGGGAGTTAGTTGTTTCAATTATGCCTCCTGCACGCAAACCTGTTTCAAAAACCGACTTCATTGAAGAAGTCATTAGCAGTGCTGAGCCTGCGCCTGCAACGACTAATGTAGCTAGTAGCCCTAAACGAATTGTTAAAGCAGAGTCTACACGTAATGATAAAACCACCGCTGAAGTATTAGAAAAAGCAGCCGAAGCAGGTACCCCATTCTGTGAAGAGTGCCAAAAAGATCAAGCCGCATAGTAATTATTCTGAGATATTCCATGACCCAATTAACAGTACAAGAGTTAACTACAGAACAAACTTTTTTCATACAAGAAAAATTATGGCAGTGCAATGAAAGTGGCCTAGAGCCAATCGTCTATGCGATTCTTGGTGGGGCGCGTGATAAGCAGATAGAAAAAATAATTCGTCTTGGCTCGTTAAAAAGCGCTTGTTTAATTGATGGTGAGCTCAGTTATGAGATGGCCGTGGCTGCACCTTATATGGTCCGCCTAGAAAAAAATCATGTTCAAACCTTAGAAATTTTAAAAAAAGGCTGGGGGAACAGCTGGGGTATTTTTGCTATCACCTACTCACCCGCCACGTTAATTAAAGTTCGCCAAAACTGTAAAAAAATGGCAAAAGTAAAACTGCCTGATAACAAAACTGCCTTTTTCAGATACTACGATCCTCGTGTGATGCGTCCTTATTTGCCAACTTGTACAAGTGAAGAAGCAAAACAAGTATTTGGGCCGATCACTGAGTATGTGATGGAAGGGGAAGTGTTGGGAGAGTTACATCGGTTTAAGATATGTGATGGGGAGGTCAAAGACTTATGTCAACCTATATCAAGTCAAGTTACCACAGTGGCTACAGATGAGAGACAAAAACTAAGTGGAGAAGAACTACAGCATGTTGAACAACTTAAAAAGCAACTGGGCGATAATTTTATCAGACAAGCAGTCGGTTATTTAAAACTTAAGCCATTAGCCTATACAGAGCCAACAGATAATACTGAAATTTATAATCTAATTGATTACGCATTAGTTGTTTGTTATTACTTTGACCTCAACTTAACACAGCCTGAAACCTTAACTGACTTAGCGCTTATTGTTGAACATTGGGGAGTTGAGTTAATCGAAAATGATTGGGTTCAGGCCATTTTACGAAACCACCATGAGTATACTGAACAAGAAAGAATCAATGAAATTTTCTTAGAAAAAGTGGTAAGAGATGTTGGTTTAAATAGTGTTAATTTCCCTATTTACTGTATCAAGCGATTTACTGCACGCTTTCCAGAGATGGAAGTTGATAAAGCTCATATTCACGTGGCATCGGAGCTTGCCAGTGAAATTGCTGAGCACTATCAAATTATAGGGTTAACAAACCACTACCTTTGTACCGAAATGGTGCTGTTTAGTGGAGACTTTCGTGAAGAGAAGCAATATCAACCAATGCAACAACTACTTAGTGATACTTCTATTTCTGAACATCAGCGTGTAGAGCAAGCCATTAACTGGTTATACGAAAACGATTAAGCTTCCCATATTTAAGGATGAGTGAGTTAACATGTTAGGATTTGGCAAACAAAAATCAGCGTCAGAAGAAAAATCTCCCGCCTATAAAAATGCGGGCATGAAAGATAAACAGATAAGAAAACTAAAGCAGAAAGATCCTGAGTCGTATCATGCGCTACAAAAAACCTATGACCAGATGGATAATACATCGGTTACTGAACTGTTTGAGTCAAGTAATAAAGAGACCATTGCAGCGATATCTATTGCAACCTTACGTGTTGCTGAAGAAGGTAAACTTCCTAAGAAAATCAAGAACGAAAAACAAAAAATAGCTTTAGAAGAGCGAATTAATAAACATTACCAGCAAGCTTTGCAAGATATCAAAGATGGACATGTTAATACTCAAGATCCTAAGCAATTTTTGATGAAAGATAATATTGCTAAAATAGATGCTAAAAAAGCAAAACAGAAACAAAAACAAGAAAAGCAAGAAGAAGAAGCTAAAAATGCCAGAAGCTTAAAATCATCAGGTAAAGTATTTGCAGTAGAAAAAATGGTTGACTGCCAGAAAAAACGTTGTGAATTGACAGAGTTCAAAATTTCACAAACCGAGAAGAATACACTTTATGAAAGTTGGGCCGCAGGTGATGGAATAGTTAAACTTCCCAAAAGAGCAAGTAGTAAAGTTAATGAGATATTAGACAAAGTTTTTCGTGATGAGGAAAAAGAAAATAGTACTAACTTATTGGTCGATTTGATCAAGTCTGATGATGCGCTTGATCATTATCATTTTGTAGGTGGGCATTTATCATATTTCCAAAGGCACTTTGAAATAGCGGTAAAAGGGAGCTGTGCTTATGGTTGCGGAACAAGTTGCCCGTCTGTTTCTATTAAATCAAACAAGCGTAAGCATGTTAAAGGCTTGAGTGATCAAAAGCCTTATTTTCATAATAATGCAGGTGAGCTTAAACAACTTACACTAACTCCACAAAAGTGGTTAGATACAATTGAAAGAAAGTGGGGCATGGCGCGTTCGCTACTAATGATGGATGTAACAAACAAGTCTCAAACCTATAGCTTTTTTTTAACCAGTTGTAATCCAAGTGGTGCGTTTCTATATAGTGATTTTACCCCTGTCATTACAATACACCAGCCAATCATCGTTAAAGCGTCTATGACATTTACTTGGGAGTTTAAAAATAAACAGGTTGCAGCCTCACTAAATTTAAATGGTCGTGTAGATGAGCAAACCTATGCATGTAGTTTAAGTAATGCTGATATGCCTGGGGCAGTTGGCGATCTAATTGGTAATGCCAACATCGCAAAAGCAATTAAATATGCAGGTCAAGTTTACAGTTATTTTGCAACGCTAAGTCATACAGATGAGCTCGATGGTCCCGCAGGTGGTCAGCAATGTGAGGCCTCTGAGAGTCCAACTCAACAAAGCATTACTGAAAATAAGAAATCCGATGAAGAGTGCAAAGTAATCATTGAGAACAACCCGTTTGGCTTTAAAGCACCGTCAGTTAATATATCGTATTTAGCTAAACGCAGTGATCAACCTAGCTTAAATTATAGTAAAACCGGTTTCTCACACACCATTTTTATTTCTGGTTCTCCGCTAATTAAGATTGAAAAAGAGATCAACATAAAAGCATTGATATGGCGTGCAAGCGCTGAAAAAGTATCACGTGCAGCATTAGCAGCTTCGACTAGTGGTCTCTCTGAAGTTGCCATTTTTGCATTGAAACACACAGAAGTATCAGAAAATATCAGTAATTCATTTAATAATGCCTATCACTTGTTCAAAACGACCATCGCCAAAGCCTCTAATGAGGCTCAACAATTTCTTGGTTTGACTGAACAGAAAATTGAAAATGAAACCACAACAGAAAATCAAGAAGCATCACTAGATGACTGTAATAAAGTTGCAGAAGATAAAACGAAATCACAATGCTCATGTAAACTAACCATTTCAGCAGCCGCAGAAACCGATGATCCAAGTGCCGGTCTTGTCTTCACTAAACGGCCGGGTGGCAAATTTTATGACTTTGATTTAGACAGTAGCACCAGTACACTATATGCAGGCCTTAATGCACAAATTGAAGCGCAGCTCTCAAGTAACTTACAGCTATTAAAATGTATTGGCTTAGCGAATCAATTTGCTGAAGTAGAAGAAGCTGGGGTGAAAGCCATTGCACAGTCAGCAGATAAAACGGGCGAGTCGAGGTTTGGCTGGACCTTCCGCTATTTAACACAAGCACGTCAAGACCAAGAAAAACAGAAAAAGGCACAATTTAAAACAGATAACAAAACACAATACGATCAAGAACTTATTGATGCTCCATTGGGTCTGTGTTATCAAGTTTTTTATAGTGGTTTATCTGTTTATGTTGAAGCCTTTGTTAATTTCACTAAATCAGAAACAAGTGCTAAGGTTGCTCCATCAAAACCTGCGAGACCAGGAAAACCTGCCAAAGATGATGTGAAGGAAGAAGACTTTACTTCAAGTGCTAACAAGCAAAAAACTTTAATCAATTTACGAATTTTACCTGAGCGAGCCTCGCAGTATCAGAAAGTAAAATCAATTTTAAGTTTTGGCGGTGCCCATAACATTGCTGAATCGTAAAAAATCGAAACAAATAGAGATTAATATGAATTACAAAAAACCTTTTTACAGCTTACGCTTAAAGTCTAATAATGCGGGCTACTATTTAGTTATTAATGGTTGCATAATTGAAGAGCATAATGGTATCGAACCAAATCAAATGGAATTTCCCATTAATCAGTGGATTAAAAATGGCGAAAACAGCTTTGAAATTTATCATTTAAATGTGCCAACTGGTTTTGGAAAGCTTGGGCTCCGTGCCGATGGTGAAATTATTCTAGAACTTTGTGTTAGAGAAAATGATGAACAAAATGCCATAGTTATACAAAGAACAGCCTATGTGGGAACGACACTAAATTTAGATAGGAACAAAGTTAATTATTCCGATGTAGAAGCATTGCAATCCACACTAATAAGCTCTTCAAGGCCTTGCCAGTTTAATATTCATAATAGTAATATTAAACTGGCCGATGATGGGAAATTCGCTATTGGTGAATATCAAGTTGGTAAAGGTATAACAGAAGCATTACAAATCAGCCAAACCATCACGTTACCAACACCCTTCCCATTATGGCGTTTCTTCGAAGCTGACGAGTTAAAACATCATTACGATATGACTGATGAAGAGTGGGAAGTAGCGCGCAAAGACCTGTATAACAATGCTTACCAACCGTTATGGCAAGCCATAAATGATAATGATAAAGAGAAACTAAAACAGTTATTTACAGAGCGTGGCAAAGAATACGATCTCGCCTTCTATAAACCCAATAAAGGTCAAGATACTTACGAAATGGTTCATCATATCTCAGGATTAATTAATGACTCTGAATTAGAATCAGTTCTTCCAATCAATTTTGATTACAGTGATATCTGTGTTTCGTTTAATCATCAACTAGCTTGGCTACATAACTTTGAGCTCCCATTGTCTAGCAAGTTGGAGTTTAAGCATAAAAATGCAGATCTTGTTACCCGTATTCCTGTCATGTTCGCTCACTTTGATGGCAAATGGGAAATCGTTCGCTAGCATTACTAATACGCCACCTTAATATGAATATTGAGGTGGCTTTTACTTTCAGAAGGTTATTATGCTTACTATTCGTCAAGAACAAATTAGTGTCATGATGCAAGACAAGCAATCACTTATTTCTGCTACATTGAGCAATGCTTTAAAAGGTTTACCCTTTTTCCAGTTTTATAGTTCCAAACAGCTACAAATTTGGGTCAGTAAACAGATTGATTATTTAGCTGCGCTAAATATTCACGAAAAAGAGAATGTTGAGAATATTTTAGAGCTGCTAGCAATGCATGGAGAAAACTTTGAGCGCTGTGATGACCCTAGCTGGGCACTTACAATCATCGAAGACATTAATACCCATGAAGGTATTAGAGCCGTCATGTTAAAACGTGCTCATCAAGAGTATTTAGACAATTTTGAGTAAGCAGACTGTCAACTCTTTATTTAATTTACCATTCCTAAACTTTTAAGCTACGTATTAGACGCTATGGCTCATCTCTCTGAAAATTTTTACACTACGCACTTAGTCCTTTTTTTCGTTGTTGCAATTCTACTACTTCACCGAGCCAATCCGGTGAAGATAATAATATGGTGGACATTGAAATACGATGAGAAGCTACTCGGCATTGTTGCGTCTATCATCATCTTAGGAATACTTTGGATGGGATGTGCCATCTTTGTCGACTATGCAATGCTCTATTTTAACCATGAAATAAAAAGTATGATTTACATAGGTGACTTCCAAGGCACTCCTCGTTTTATCTCTCCTGATTTTAGTTCTCAACAAGGCGATTTTAACTTTCCCAGTTATGCTTTTTCATTTGAGCAAATTTATCGCCAAATTCAGTTTGCAGATAGCCTTGGAAAAATAGAACAAAGCGTGCCAGTTGCCGAGTTATCTCATGAATTCTTATTTTTTTATAGTTGGCCAATGCTTGTTATGCTGCAAAAGTAATTGAGGACACCCGAAGCTTTTTGACGAATCTCCAGTAACAACCTATGTTTTAATATACAGTGTTTGTTGTTGGAGGCTTCATGACTCAATCTCGCGATTCATTAATATCCCTTTCTGATACCCCTTATTACCATTGTATTTCCCGCTGTGTTCGCCGTGCGTTCTTGTGTGGGCAAGATAAATATACAGGGCAAAGTTTCGAGCATCGGCGCCAATGGGTGATTGATAGAGTGAAATACTTAACTGATGTATTTCCAATTGAGGTGTGTGCCTATGCGATTATGTCTAACCATTATCACTTGGTATTGTTTGTTAACGAGGATGCACTCGCTAACTGTTCTGACAGTGAAATCTGCGAACGCTGGTGCAAGATATACTCTGCCTCTCACCTGGTACAGCGTTGGCAGAAAGGAAAGTTAACGTCAGATATTGAAAATGAAACTGCGTTAGATATTATTGCGAAGTGGCGTAAGAGACTATCAAGTATCTCTTGGTTTATGCGTTGTTTGAACGAGTTTATTGCAGTCAAAGCGAATAAAGAAGATAAGTGTAAAGGGCGCTTTTGGGAGGGGCGATTTAAGTCCCAAGCCTTACTTGATGAAAACGCGTTGCTGACTTGTATGGCTTATGTGGATTTAAACCCTATTCGTGCCAAGATGGCGTCCAGTGTTGAAAGCTCTGAGTTTACCTCAGTATTTGAGCGCATCCACAACAAAACACATTATGGTGATAACCAAGCGGAGAAGAGCGGTAAACCATTAGTTAAGTTTATTGGTGCAGAGCATCAACATCAGCCGGCTGGTATTAACTTCACGCTGATTGATTATCTTGAATTGGTTGATTGGAGTGGGCGAATGATACGAGAGGGCAAGCGTGGTGTTATCACAGGGCAAACTCCTGCTTTGCTAAATACGCTTGGCTTAGATGATGAAACATGGCTTGGTTTAGCAAGTGATTTTGGTAAAACCTACCACGGTGCCGTTGGCTCACTAGAAGAGTTAGCCTTGTTTGCGGAGCATACGGGCAAACAATGGATATCCGGAAAGAATAGATTGCGACGAATCTACCACTAAATAATTCCCTTCTACAAATTCAACTATTAGCTTATCTGCTGATGTTTAACGTGCTTTAAAATCAGTATATTGCAGTTAATTTTCTGAACTATCCTTGTTAGTATTCTTTTTCGTCATTTTGGTGATACAAGGGAGCTCTGTTTGATGATTTATGCAGTAACTTACTTGCTGAACGTGGCGTATACAATATGAAAAATAGTATTGGGATGTCCCATTCTTTTTTTTCTTTTTTTTTGATATCACCAAACAAAATGAGCAGTTGATGGTGGATGGTGCTTTTGAGTGGAATGGATTGGCGATTATTACTGCGTCATATAAATCGGCTGGTGTTGGAGCTAAAGATAATAATGATCAAGGGCCTTCTAAAGGAGCTGGAAGACCAGGCGCTAAACCGAAACCAAGAGCAATTCAAAATACCTTCTCACAAAAAGATTTAAAAAATCAGTGGGTATTAATTGCCCCTGGTAAAACCCCTGAAAATCCACAAGCGGTACCCTTAAATGAATACTTTACGTCTTAAATTAGCACTAATTAGTGCTATTATATTAACTCTTTTATTCACGACCTATACGCAAGCAGAGGACTCTATGCTCACTAAAAAACCCTATTTCACCTACCGTATTGAAGCTAAAGGGGCTCTTTATCAAGCCAAAATAAATGGCATATTGTTAGAAGAAGACTTTGAAGGTCACGCACTTAATTTTGAGCAAGTGGTGAATCAATATATGCGCACGGGAAGAAATCGCGTGGGTTTTGAGCTATATACTTATACCCCTGAAGAGTTTGAGGCAGCGAAAATTACCATCAGTTTATACGTTAATCAAGATGAGGCGCCTGAATCACAAAAAAAAATGATCAGCCAAGTGACGTTTAAAGCCAGCGATTTTGCGATTAAAAAAAATCCAGAGCAAGCGATTCAAGCTAGTATGCCAGCTGTAAAGCTAGATTCAACGAATGAGTTTTTGGCTGCTGAAAATGGTGATGTATTAGTACACCCCCCAAAAATAGAACCATCAAAAATTGAGCCTACCGCATACCATATTTACCAAGATATTGAGTTAGTAACGCCATTCCCTGAATGGGGATTTTTTAAAGCAGATATATTAGACTTTCCAACGCTTTGGTCTGCTTTTACTGATAATGTCGAACATTATGATAAGACTTTGCTTAACTCTCTATACAAAGAGCATGAGAAACTGTTTACGTTATTAAAAACCGAAGACTTTGATAAGATTTTACCTTTATTTGTTGAGCGTAATAAAGAATATGATATTGCCTTGTATTATCCAGAGGGTACTTATGATGAAATGCTGAAAAAAGCGTTTAAAAGTGATTTCGATGATAAAAATTATGTTTTAAAACTTCATAACACTGAATATGCACAACCAGCTATCAGCGACGATAAAAAACTGATTCGTATTGGCTCGCCACAAATGATTTATTTCGAAAATGAAGAGCACTCACTGTTTTCAAAATACCCTATCTGGTTCTACAAAAAAGATGGTAAGTGGATCATCTCGCGCTAGTTCATTTACCGACCATTTAATCACATTAGCCCAGCAGTTGAAATTGGGCTAATGTTTATTTTTAATATACTAATCGTTAATGCTTAGCACTTAATTAATCCCCGTTGTGAAAACTATGAAAAGAACAATTCCCAAGTCGACCTACATTACTCTTGTGATTCTCGCATTATTTGCTTCACTCTATTTTGAATATATAAGCGCACACGATATGGCCGTTGATTACGAAACGCGTATCGATGCGCAATGGAATCATAACCGAAATACACTAAGTCAATACAACCTTAAAATACAAGAAGCGGTTCAGGTACCAGATATCTACCGTGACGACTTTATTAAAACTATTCAAGCCAGTATGACCGGCAGGTACGGTCAACAAGGTAGCAAAGCAACTATGCAGTGGTTTCAGGAGCATGCCATCGAATTGCCACATCAATTATATTTGCAACTCCAACAAATGATTGAAGCGGGCCGCAATGAATTTCAAAATGAGCAGAAAAAATTACTCGACTTAACCAGAAGCTATAAAAGAGTAACCGGTACAGTTTGGACTGGATTTATGATGAATATCGCTGGTTTTCCATCGAAAGAATTTACTTGGTCTAAATACGAAATTTTGGTTGATGAGCAAACTCAACAGCAATTTAGTGAAAAAAAAGCAAAAGCGATCAAACTTTAATTTTAATGGTAACTGGCAATATTTACTAACGATGATAGCCAATTGCTTATTGGTACTTTTTCTTAATTATAATAATGGAACACAATGGAATTTATCATTTTTTTTATCCCCGTCGCATTATTATTACTGGTTAAATATTGGTTTCCAAAACGCATCACCTTTTTTGAAGTTGGCGTTGGTGTTGTGCTCATTACCTTATCTGCCTATCTTGTATTTCATTATAATATCTTTAGTAAAATCATTGATGAAGAGATTTTAAATGGCGAAGTGATAGAAAAAGTACGTATCAATGTAGACTGTGGGCATAGTTACAATTGCGAATGTAACGGTAGCACGTCAACTGAAACATGTACCTGTTTTGAACACAGTCACGATATTGATTGGAAACTAAAAACAACAGTGGGTGATATCACTATTTCTCGGGTAGACCGTCAGGGCACAACCCCACCAGAGGACTGGGTCAATGCTTATGCATCAGAGCCAGTTTCTCGAGTTGGTTTATATGAGAACTATTTACAGGGCGCGGAATCTTCGTTGTTCAATGATAAGCACTTCGTTGTTGAAACTCGTTTTAAGCATCTCATACCGTCGTATCCAATAGAAATCTATAACAACTACCGTTTTAACCATGCACTTGCGATGGAGGTATCTGTACCTGATTTAGGTGAATGGAATAACTTGCTTGCAGAGTCGCTAAAAAAATTAGGGCCAGAAAAACAAGTCAATGTGCTGATGTTGATGGTTAACACCGATGATGCCAGCTATGCTCGCTCCTTGGAGAAATCGTGGCTTCGAGGAAATAAAAATGACGTTATTGTTGTTGTTGGCAGTACCAATTATCCTCACATAAATTGGGTTGAAATTGTTTCTTGGACACCCTCTGAGCTATTTAAAGTACAACTTCGTGATGAAATAAAGGCACAAGGCACACTCATCCCCGCACAAATCATCCCTATTATTGAAAATCATGTACGTACTAAATATATCCGCCTTGATATGAGCCAATTCGAACATTTAAAAAGCGAAGTCAAAGTATCAAAAAATACCTATTACTGGGTTTTCAGCTTCTTAGTATTAGGCTCCTTAGTATTTTCGTTTATAGCGTATAAGTATAAATTATCTGAGCTGTTCATTAGGATTGGTAGTATTGCCTTATTATTAGGTTTTAGTTATATCCTCATTAATATTAACTTTTTTATCATATTTTTCAGCTTCCCTGTTGGGGTCGTTATTTGGCTTGTTTGGAGCCATTTTAGTACTAAGCGAAAAATGAAAAATGCCAAATAATCCTTGAGTCATTTTGGCAACTCTCTGTTTCAAAAAATAATCGAAGACACCCGAACTTTTTGACGAACCTTTAATTATATCTCTATTTTTGATCGTTTTAAGGTTTATGTATCCTATCTTTCATATTCTGAATCCTGCTGATTAAACTGCTATATATCCTTTGCAATTTACGCTATCTTAGTTTAATTCAAAAATAAGTGTTTCTTTTTTATAAATGCATGATTATTTATTTTCTACTGGTTCTTTTATGTTTGCTAAAAACTCTTTATTCGTGAAAATTTTCAAATTTTTGGCTTTCCCTGTGCTTGCCTATGCATTTTTTGCTCACACCTTTGCTTTTTTCTTTATTTTTATTGTTGGTATCATATTAATGAATGTGTTTAAGCCATCAACCAAAAGCAACTTTTTAAAATTACAGGCTGCATTACCCACTTCAACTATCCGATCATTGGCGGTTGGACTTGCTGAAATACAAGGGAAAACAAAAAGCGCGAAGTTAATTAAAGCCAAAATCGGTAATTACCAGTGTATTGCTTACCATTACTCTGTCAGGCGTGAAACGAAAGATAGCGATGGTAAATCAACATTTAAGGTGATCGATACAGAAACCCAAATTTCCCCCTTTTTTATCGAAGATGCTACTGGCAAAGTGGACATTAGCAACGAAGAGCTGAATTTCGTTTGGCTACCAGAGAAAGGCTCATATCAATCAGGTGATCTACATTATAAGCAGCAAGTACTCATGCCCGGCGATGAAGTGTTATTAATTGGTAACGTACGCAGTCAAAATGGCACGCTTATCATGGAAAAAGATACACACAACAATGTCTTTAACTTAAGCCATGCTTCATCCATCTCTAAATGGAACACGTTTAAACCTTTGTTAAATAGTCTGTATGTTTTCGGAGGTCTATGCTGTTTGCTTGCCATTGCGATAGTACTGAGTGACGTATCCATCGAAAACGGCGTTGTTTTTTATAACTTTAATCATCTATTGGGGTAATTTATGACTGATATCGTCATTGTAGTCACACTCATCATATTAGGTCTTTTTGTCTGTAAATACTTTATAGACACATACAATCGATTAGTGATGCTTAACTTTAATACCGACAAAGCCTTTGCCAATATCGATGTGGTATTAATGCAACGTGCCGACGAGATTCCTAACCTAGTCAAAGTCCTTAATAAACACATAGAATATGAAAAAAACACTTTAGAAAAGCTCACGCAACTTAGGGTAAGTTGCCAACGCACTAAAAACCAGACAGAAAAAGTGAGCATGCATAATGAGATGACGTCCCTGCTTGGCAATGTATTAGCAGTGGCAGAAAACTACCCAGAGCTTAAATCCAGTGACTCTTTCTTGTCATTACAAAACCGGGTATCGAAGTTAGAAGATATTATTAGCGACCGCAGGGAGTTTTTTAATGAAAGTATTAATCTATTTAATATTGGCATTCACCAATTCCCGGATCTCTTTTTGGCGAAAATGATGAGCTATCAAGCTAAATCCTTATTAATTGTCAGCGAGAAAGAGAAACAATACGATGGAATTTAGCTTTGCAATCCCGACTTACGTAGAAAATTTTCTGAATATTCAAGACTTGGATATTTTTCTTATTTTTTTCTGTTGCTTTGGTATCTTGATATTAGCCGCGTTACTAGGGATGCTAATGAAACCATACCAGCATAAAACCAAAGCGTATATTTTGATTATCGCACCCGTATTATTAACCTGGCCAACCGCTTCTATCTTCACGGCCGTTTTCAACGGACTGGATATTGAAGCAATTAAAATAGTCACCATGATCATACTTATTTACCCATTAATGCTTGTCTATTGCTTACTGAACCTTAATCTATTAGAAAAATATATGCTCGACAGCAGTAAAGAGCCTTAAGAGCGACGAGTTGTCATGCCGAGCAAAATCAAGTCATAGGATCATTATCTGGGCTGAAGTGAAATTAACTAGGATATTAAATTACCATCCGAGTTATAAACAATCGTGGGTATTCGCTTCTTTTTGACGAATCTGAAATTAGGCCTTTTTTATAGGGTATGTTTTAGTTTAAAGCTTAAAGCTTAAAGCTTAAAGCTTAAAGCCATACTACAAGACCCATTAGATTCCCTTTCAAAATCGTTCTTTTTGACAGTGTTTGACGGCTGTGTTCGTCGAAATTTTTGTATAGTTTGTATCAGTAAACTGGACTAGGTTTGTAATATCGAGGCCAATGGGGGCTTGATGAAATATTTATGTACTTAATGTATTTCCTATTTGTGCGCGTGTCTATGCGATGATAGCGTTCCTTACTACTAAGACCAAAGAAAATATATTTTACTGGTTAAAGCAATTTACTTCTTCGTTTAAATTTTCGTAAATGGAACAATTTTTTATGTCAAATTTCGCCTTGAGTTAAGTAATTTTTTCTGCGCAAAATCTAGATCACATACTTAATTCGATTGGTATAAGCAGCAGAGTTTAATTTATCTTAATTTGTAAGCAATCATATTGCATTACATCGTTGTTAGGGCTATTCAGACACACCTGTGTTTCATTTTCTCTTAAGTATGCTTTTTCATGTTTAAGTGAAGGAAATAGGTTTGTTGCTTGATCAAAGCTATGTTTCATACTTGGCTTGCAAATATTGGTATTAAAAAGTCGAATTTTATTATTAATACTCCAAAAGCGAGCAATTATTTTTGAATAATCAGTGGTAGCCATTTGTGTAAGTACAGTACCAATCCAGTTTCTAAAATGATGCATTGCAAGTGTGGGGTAGTCACTTTGAGTTAAAAGTTGTTCGCTAAAGCGCGTAATATTTGCTTCTGACAGCTTCGCATAATAATGGAGTGGTTTATAGCTTTCATTGCTACTCATATTTGGCTTAAACAGAGCGCGGGTTAACCAAGTTGGAAACCGAAACCCGTTAGTTTCTCCAACCTTATGAAATATATCTGGCGCTTTATCTAAAGATTGATACAGGTTGTTCATCATCTTTATTTCTCGGTTTAAAGGAGCTAATAAACTCCTTTCCTTGGTGTTTAGTGGCTGTATCTCTGTTGTCAGAATTTCGTTGTGATTGCGACTAATGAGGTAGATGAGATCAATATTTTCAGAGAGTAAATTTAGGAAAATTAATTTACCAATAATAGTATCCTGAAGTGTTAATTGCTTACGTATTTGATCATGAGTATAGAGCAATGCATTAATTGATTCTTTTGTTTCGCCGGATGCTGCACGATAAATCTGCTTTAGCGAGAGTAATCTAACTGTGTTGATGATAGGGGAGTAATCAAGGAGGGGCTCTAATATTGAAGCTTCTGTTAAGGTTTGAAAGTCTTGGTAATCAGTAAATTTATCAAATCTTTGCATATATATTTGGTGTTTTGTAATTAATGCAGGTATTGATTCTATCGCGTTAAAAATAGTTGCCAGGCAATTTTCTTCACTATAACGACATAAAAGAGAGCCCTTTAATTCTGGTAGGCCAGGATCTACATTGAATTCTAAAAACTGTTCACTTACTGGTCGCTTTAAATTTTCTCTTTGTTGTTGCTCAATATCTGCAAAGTATTTTTTTCCTGTGGATACCGGATCTTCCATTGGTCCTGCCATAAAGCCTAAAAGAAAAAAATAAGCCTCATTGTCTGTTTTATGTTCACTGTCTAAAATTCGCTGTAAATTGGGGTCTACTTCGTTATCTATTTGCAGAAACAAAATTGCACATAACAGTATTGATATGATTGTAAAAAAAACGACTAACGACTTTTTTATCATTGCAAACGTCCAGGGTAATTATTAACTGAAACAATATATGCCATTTTATGTTTAATCATTAGCGCTCCACACTGTATTTTTTCCAAGTTTTTTAGCATGGTATAGGGCATTGTCTGCCCTCGAAAATAAAGCATCAAAACCTTTGTCGCTATTTTTACGTGTTGCGAGGCCAATACTGATTGTTACTCGAATATCTCCTGCTTTGTCAGTATTTATGCTTAGTTTTTCTTGCGATTCTCGGATTCGCTCAGCAAGTTGGTGTGCTTGTTCTAAATTGGTATCGGGTAAGAGTATTGAAAACTCCTCTCCACCTGTTCGGGATAGCGTGTCTTCGGCGCGAACGGCTTTTGCGAGGTTATTACTCAGTGCGATAAGTACAGCATCTCCGGTGGGGTGACCAAAGTTATCGTTAATATCTTTAAAGTTATCAATATCAAGGGTGATAACACTCATGGTTAAATTATGGCGCACACTGCGTTGGTATTCTTTATCGGCACACTTTATAAAAAACCGGCGATTATTTAACTGTGTCAAAGAATCGGTGTTGGCTTGTATTTGTAGCTCTTCTTTAAGTTGATAGAGCTGTGTTATATCTGTGGAAAAGCCAATTACTGCCGGCGTTTTATCATTGATATGGTAGGGCATTTTTACGCTATGGAAGCGATAATTATTGTTTTCTTTATCGGTAAAAATTTCTTCGCAAACATGCTTCTTCTGCGAGGCGAGTACTTGTCTATCTGACTCCCAAAATGCATCTGCAATATCTTGAGGGATAATGTCGCTGTCTTTTTTCCCAATAATTTTTTCAATCGGTAGGTCAAATGCTTCTGCAACATGTCGGTTTGCATATCTAAAAGTGCGTGTATGGTCTTTCATGTAAATATGCGCATCAACGTTATCTAATACCGCATCGAGAAGGTGCTTTTGTTCACGGATAATCTCTTCGTAGCGTTTTTGCTCGGTGATATCGTAGGAAACGCCACAAATACCCGCTATTTTTCCGTTATTATCAAATAAAGGTGTTTTTACTGTTTTAAAGGTACGAAATTCTTCGAGTGAACTGATGTAGTTGGTTTCTTCGAATGTGATCTCTTTTTGTTGTTTTATAACTAGCTGATCATTTTTTAAAACTTGATTGGAACGTTGCGTGTCAAAGAAGTCACTATCATCTTTACCAATGACATCTTGCATCTGCTTATCAAATAAGTCGAGTACGATTTGATTAACAAAGGTGTAACGCCCCTGTAAATCTTTTGTATATATGTAAGCACTAATGTCGTTCAGCAAGCCCTCTAAAGTATGTATTCGATCTTGTAGGTGCTTTATATCTGCTTGCTTTTCAATCACGTTATTTCGCTCATTATTATTAAAGTGGTGTCGATTATAAATAAAAGACAGGATTATAGTAGGGGTTAATTGTCTATAAATTATCTTTTACATATGTAATTGCTGCTTATTGTATGTAGATGACTGATTTTATTGTTTCTTTTTATATGGTGCTGAGGTTGGGTTTAATCTTTTTCTGATGATTTCGTAGGTCACAAAATCATCATATATATTGCTATGGTTAAGTCCGCACTTTCTTATTAAATAAGTTTGCTTTTCCTAGAAAATGAATACAGTGGTTAATTTATTGACCCATAAAGGAAATAGTGATGATAATTACGAATACAGAAACGATCCCAGGGAAGAAAATAGTCGCTTGTTATGGCGTTGTATCAGGTAGTACAGTCAGGGCAAAGCATGTTGGACGTGATTTAATGGCTGGTTTAAAAAATATTGTTGGTGGGGAGTTAAAAGGTTATACCGAATTACTAAGTGAAGCGCGTGATCAGGCGATGTTAAGAATGCAACAGCAAGCTTCACAGCTTGGAGCAAACGCGGTGGTCAATGTCCGTTTTTCAACTTCTTCAGTTGCAGCAGGAGCTTCTGAAATATACATCTATGGGACTGCGGTGATGGTGGAGTAAGCTATGTTTAATTTAATCATTTTACTTACTTTATTGTGTTTAGGTTATCTAGTCGGACAGTTTTTAGAAAAGCGCCACTTTACATCGATCATCAATCGTGAGAAGTCATTTATTAATTTGAAAACCACTAATAGCAACCGGCCTATTGGGGAACTTGGCGACATCATCGAGACTAAATTAGTGTGTGGTAGTGCCGTTATTTCTGTAGATTATTTTAAACGTTTTCTCGCATCATTACGCTATATCTTTGGTGGTAATGTTACTGCTTATGAAACATTATTGGAGAGGGCGCGTCGAGAGGCAATTTTACGCCTCAAAGAAACTTGTCGTGATGCAACACAGGTTATTAATCTGCGTATTGAAACATCTTCTATTTATAAAGGAAACGGTAAACAGGTTGGCTCAGTTGAGGTACTTGCTTACGCAACCGCTGTTTATGCAGTTAATGATACAACAACTTGATAATACCAAATCCATTAAATAACTGATCATTTTTACTAGTTAAAAGAAGCTATGCCTGCGTTAAAAGTTTTGCAAATAGAACAACTATTTACTGTAACTTTGGGCTTGTGCTACCTCCTTTTTCCTACGTAGAATTTGATCACTATATTAGCGGAATTGGTATAGCCAGAAGTAGCTAAATAGGGGAAGTGGCTAAGCTACTTAAATATTTACTAATGATACTTAAAATTGAGCATTGTTAAGTTTAGTGCCACTTAAATTTGCGCTACTTAGATCTACGCCCTTCAATATTGCGCCTGTTAGGTTCGCTTCAGATAAGTTAACACCGTCGAGATCTGCTCGAGTGAAATTTGCACCACGTAAATCTGCATGGCTAAAGTCTGTATTAAAGAGTTCTTGTGCTTTAAAGTTTGCCTGTTTTCCAGCCTTTCCTGCACTATTTAAAAACAATTTATGATCCATTAATATCTTTTGAATATCCATTATTTCAACCTTGCGATAGCTTATTGATTTCTAAGCAAGGTAAAGTGTTAATATTACAAAAAAATGAAGGCGCTTCTAAATATATCTTTTTAATTCAATAATGATATCGAGAATAAAAAAGAAAAGAGAGAACGGTGTTCATCTTCCGTTGATTAACGTCGACTGATCTCTTTAAATTCTGCTTGTAATTCGTTATATCGCTTTGCATGCTCAATGGGTAATTGCGTATTGCTGAGGAGTTTGAAGCTGTTATGACAATTATTGATATGTTGTTGGCGATCATCTTCACCGCTGTGTTTTAATAGTTGTATATGTGCTTGAATACAATTTAACAATGCGATGGAATTTAACGGCTCAAGTGTTAACGCTTGATTAAAGTGGTTTAAAGCACTTTCATAATTTTTTGCACTAAATGCTTGAATACCCAGTTTATTATGAACCTTAAAGTTATTCATACGTTTCTCAAGTATCTCGCCAGTTTGTTCACTGATTGCAACCTGCGTAGTAGGGTCGATAATGTCACGTTGTTCTAACTCTTCAAGGTAGGGCTCAGCATATTCAAATTCACCAATATCAAGTAGTGAAAATAAACTTTCATATAAAAAAGTATTATCTAACTCTTCAACGCCAGATTCATTTTTTTCTAGCGTATTTAAAATACGCCGTTTCGCTTTAAGTGGCTCTCCTTGAGAAAAAAATACTTTGGCCTGACAAATTTCATCAAAACTATTAAAGTCAAAACTTTTGTTTCTTCCCTCTTCAAAGCGACTTTGGTAAAGCGTTGAATTAACTTGTTTTAAAATCTCTTTCCTTTCGCTCATCTCATCCTGAGCATTCGCATAGTTAAGAATACTGCGAATATAATTCGCAAGGTGACAAGGATCAGGGTAAAACGAGTTACGACTGAGTTGTAAAATCGATTGGTAGCTATTAAGCATCACTTTATGCTCATCAATCTCTTTGGCGAGTAATGCGACCTCTTGATGTTTTTCAATGCTGTGGTGAGTCATGTTTGCCGCATGAGTTAAAATGTTTAACGCTTTGCTGAGTTCTCCTGCCCCTTTATAAGCGCGGGAAAGCCATTGATAGGCTTCCATTTGTAATGGGTTATTAAAGATAACCTCTTTTAAGATCTTAATTGACTCACTATATTTACGTTGCAGACAATAAACTTTACCTAATGTTATGCTTGCGCGAACTAAAGGGCGCTTCTCAACCATCTTTTTAAGTAACTTTTCAGCCGCTTCATAATCTTCGCTGCTAATAAAAATATCGGCTAATAAGCTTTTACATACGCTTTGATATTTTTTATCGTTCTTAATTTTACTCTCGCACAACGTTATTGCATGCTTATATTTTTTTTCTGAAATCGCTTCGAATATTCCCGATAATGCTAACTTTTTATCGGCAGCTTTGCTTAATCGATTAAAAAGCTGAGTTTGCGAGAAAGGTTTCATCAAATAGTCATCGGGCGCTTTTTCAATGGCGGTAAGTACCATGCCTTTATTATTGTCACCAGTGATAATAAAACACAGTGCACTACTTGGGATTAATTGGTTGTAACGAAGGTAGTCCAACAGTTGAGAACCATTTTTTCCTGAGCCAAGGTTATAGTCGATTAAGTAGATATCGAACTCACGACGATGCGCAAGTTTAGCAGCATGCTCAGCACTGTCTGCAAAACTAATGTTTTTTGCACCTTGATTCGTGAGCATCGTTTTCAGCATGACATGAAAAGGCTTTTGATCATCGACGATTAGAATACGTTTATTTTTGTAGCTAAACATTGGTGCTCTTTAAATAAATTAGGTGCACAAAGTTTAGGTTAAAGCATCACGCAAAGGAAAGTTAATGTTTGTTTATTTTGATGTGCGATGAAGTTTTTGAGATGTGTCTAACTAAGAAAGGTGAATGGTGGAGGGGGGTGGATTCGAACCACCGAAGCTTTCGCGGCAGATTTACAATCTGCTCCCTTTGGCCACTCGGGAACCCCTCCGTCAT
Organism: Psychromonas sp. psych-6C06; assembly: GCF_002835465.1. Taxonomy (NCBI): domain Bacteria; kingdom Pseudomonadati; phylum Pseudomonadota; class Gammaproteobacteria; order Alteromonadales; family Psychromonadaceae; genus Psychromonas; species Psychromonas sp. psych-6C06. The sequence goes on from NZ_PIZM01000001.1 coordinate 308,090, forward strand.
TTCGCGATGCATAATATCAGAATAAAGGAGCTTGTGAAGAGAAAATTTAAAAAAACAGTAAATAAAATCAGTTTCTTGCCGATAACTTTTATTGTCTAGGGTAATTGATGGTTTTTGAATGAAAAGTGAACAGATAGAAGCAGGGTTAGTTGTAAACGAGTGGCAATTAGGTAAGCAACTAAATGTTGCGTTAGCTAATGGGACGCGTGACAAATTTAATCTGTTATTGAGCCTGCTTTCGGATGACGCGCGTGACTTTTCTCAATTTGATATTCCAAAAGCCACACAGGCATCACTTTCCCAAGTCGAACTGCGCGATTCGCTCAATCTAGCTCCCCAGCAACCCTTGATTAATGAAGGTATCTCATTAAAACAAGCTGAAAAATTAAGTTTAGCTATTCAGAGAAGCTCCCTGTGCGATGTACGTTTGCAATATATGCTTAACAACGAGGCTATTTTATCACGTTATCAAAAAAGTGATATTGAGCCAGACATAACAGATAACCTTTCATTCTTATCTCAAACGCGTTTAAAGCACGCAGGAGAGGAGAGAGAGAGGCAACCTAGTGCGAAAGGAGTTGATCATGCTCTCATGGCTAAGTATGAGGCGTTGAAGCTTAGTGAAAAACCGCTAAAAGTAAATTATATTTGATAGATATTGACGTTAACGCTAAACACTATAATTCTTCAATACACTTCTGAATAGGCTTGCCAATACTGAAGCAATGCTTTATTTTTTTCTCCTGTTTTTCTGAGAGAACAAAAGGGCTTTGCTCACTACCTTGAGCTAAATGTCGAATGATTCGTCTGCGATAAATTGCTAATCGATTGAAGTGCATTATCAAGCCGGATAGTGCAAATACAAAACAACCACATAAGATGTAAAAAATAAGCATCAGTTACTCCTAGTTAATCTGGGTTTTATTATGTCGACACTTTTTCTGAATCGCTTTGGCCATACCTTTAAAAATAAAAAGATGTGCTGGCATTAAAGCATACCAATACAACAGCCCTGAAAACCCTGCAGGATGCCACCAAGCGCGTATATCTAGTAACCGATAATCGCCTTTGTCTTCAATAATAAATTCAAGTCGGCCAAGACCTGGTGCTTTCATTCCTAATAATAAAGACAATACGTGTTGTTCTTTTAATGCGATCACTTTCCATGAATCAATCGTATCTCCTAAGGAAAGGGTTTTGGGATGACGACGGTAGCGTTTTAAGGCATCTCCCCCGACTGCACAATCCATAAGCTCCCTTATTCGCCACAAAATATTGGCAAAAAAGTAGCCTTGCTCTGTGCCGATCAATTGAATCTGTTGCCATAATGAAGCTGAACTAATCTCTGTTTTTAGTGTGTAACCTGCTTGTTTTGCATAATACCCATAGCTGGGTTGCCAGCGCGATCGAGCATCACCATCAACTCCCCATGTCTGCGTATCAATGATGTTGATCTCATTCTTTAAAGTGTTGCTAACTGCTTCTTCAAAAGACAATAATTTTTGTGGTATTAGATCTTGTAACTGCTTCGCATTCGCGGTGAGATCATATTGCAAACCACTTACCAGTGCCTTTGCAATATTTGTTGGGACGGAAGTAATAATTTTAAACCAGTATGAAGCAATTTTGGGTGTTAAAAGTGATAACGGTACAATAATGACTTTTTGTTTAGTTAATTTTGCAATAACTTGAATCTGTTGCTGATATGTCATCAATTTAGGACCTGCCACATCCATAATTTGATGTTCTTGGGGAGTAAAGCTTAACAATTCAGTTAGGTAATAAAGAATATTCTCAAGTGCAATAGGGGAGTTATGCGAGTTGATCCATTTAGGGGTTATTAGTAAAGGGAGGTGAAAAACGAAGTCTCGCATCACTTCAAAGGCCGCTGAGCCAGGACCAACAATAATACCTGCTCTCAATTCGATAACCGTTGTTTGGCTTGATCTTAAAATATCGCCGGTCTGTTTACGGGCAATAAAATGCTCTGAGTGCGCCTTTGTAGGTTGCAAAGAACCAAGATAAATAAGTTGCTTAACTGTACTTTTTTTTAAATATTGACTGAAATTTTTGGCGATGTTTAACTCTACATTGACAAAATCATGGCCATGACTCATGCCATGAACTAGGAAATAAACGACATCCACTCCTTTCAGTGTCTCAGTCAAATCGGTATCGGAGGATAATGTCAATTGGATGATATCGATATTTTTATTTTTACTCCAAGGCTGTTTTTCAAGTTGTTTAACATTTCTTCCTGTAGCAGTGACATGGTGTCCTTTTTGTGCCAATAGAGGGACTAACTGACTACCGATATAGCCAGATGCACCGAGCACTAAAATATGTTTAACCATGGATCATTCCTTGAAGTATTTATTGGCCACTGTGTTGCTTAATCATCAATACAACGAAATTAATGATTAAGCTTAGCGTTTTTTATCATGGCTTGAAATGTTGAAAGCGTGATAAACGATATTATTTGCAATAAGCGACTTATGACCCGACCTTTCTTTTGATAAACAGTAGGCTATAAACTATACAATAAAAAATAGTGCTATGTACGCTTATATTAATTTGATCTAGATCAAATAACTTCATCGACTACTAACTCCTAAAAGTGTGATTTGAATACATGAAGAGATGCTTATCTTTGCTACACTGTTGAAAATATTAATAAATTAAGCATTGAATTATAAGGCTGAAATTCAGTTATTAAATATTTTTTAGAGCTGATGATAACAGGTTAACATTAGCAAGATTGTAAGTAACCCAAGGAGAAAGTATGAAGTTAGTAAAAAAGATTTCGTTAGTTGTTGCGTCAATTGCTGCCCTAGGTAGTATCTCAAATGCAAGTGCAGATAAACTGGATGACGTTATAAATCGTGGTACTTTAAACTGTGGGGTTGTATTGGATTTTCCACCTATGGGATATACCGATAAAGATAATAAACCTGCTGGATTTGATGTTGATTACTGTAATGATTTAGCGAAAGCAATTGGTGTTAAATCAAATGTAATCAATCTGACTTGGGGGGATCGTATTCCTTCTTTAATCTCTGCGAAAACCGATGTAGTAGTTGGGTCAACTTCGGATACATTAGAGCGCGCAAAATCTGTTGGCTTTACCTATCCCTACTTTGTATTCAAATTCCAAGTATTATCGAAAAAAGGCGTGAAAATGATCTCTTTTGATGATTTAAAAGATGTCAAAGTTGGCGCAGCATTAGGCACCACCTATGAAACTGAATACTTTAAGTATGCCGATTCAAAGGGGTGGGGAAGAGATAATTATACTTCGTTCAAATCAGAGAATGATGCATTCTTAGGGCTATATCAGGGTAAAATTGATGCTTTGATTTCAACTAATACTAATATTGCAACGAAATTAACTTCTGGTCAGTTTGATAACTTTGTCGCTGGTCCTTATGTACCTAACTATGATGATGTGGTTGGTTTGATTGCTAAAAGAAACGAGTTAGCTTGGATTAATTATTTGAACCTATTTTTAGTTCACCAAATCCGTGATGGCCGTTTAAATGAGCTTCATATCAAACATTTCGGTACGCCAGTGGCTTCCGATATGGTTCAATCTTTACGAGATAATAAGTAACATCATTGCGCATAATATTGTGGTCAGCGCTTGTTGAAAAAAATGATACAAAGTAAGGCGTATGATTAAATTATCGTTCGCTATTACGGTTGTGTATACAACGTTGTTATCTATTATTTTAATCGACAAGATAGATTAGATACTTATGCGTATTGGTATGACCTTAAACATCTATTAAATACTTTCCCGTAAAGCGGGAAAGTATTTCCACTAGGTTCATCAGTAGCCTCCTCACACATGATTTACCTAACAACACAAGCGAAGTCATTCGCTAATATAAAGAGGAAATATGGAAAATTATGAATTTCATTGGAATGTAGTATTTAATGCATTTCCGCAATTACTTAGTGGTGCATTTACCACTTTACACGTTTCGGTGCTGTCGATGCTGGTGGGTATTATTATCGCCGTTTTTTTAGCTCTAGGGAAAATGTCAACCTTTAAGGTGTTTTACCATGGCGCCAATATTTGGATTGAAGTAGCTCGAAATCTCCCTGCTCTTTTTCTTATTTACATGGCATATTTTGGTTTAGGTGCTTACGGCATTCACCTTAGCCCTTATTTAGCTGTTTTCTGCGCATTGGTTTTTATCAATGCAGGATATCTAGCTGAAACATTTCGCGGGGGCTTTCAATCTATTCCTGCGACACAATATAGTGCAGCTAAGTCCTTAGGCATGAATCAGTTTCAAGTCTATCGCTATGTCATTTTACCGCAAATGTTTAGAAGAATTTATCATCCGATGACTAACCAATTTGTGTGGTCAATATTGATGAGTTCATTGGGTATTTTAGTTGGTATGGATGAGTTATCAGGCGAAACTCAACGATTACAATCAACATCATTTAGAACGCTGGAGTTTTTTATGATGGCTGCTGTGATCTACTTTGTGATGACAAAATTGGTACTTTTTTCTTCAAGTTTAATTGCCAAAAAAGTGTTTAAAGGAGAGATTTCATAATGAACTTATTTACCCCACTCTCTTGGAATGATGCCGGATTTATTTTAACTGGTGTCTTAAATACCGTTTATATCTCTGTGTTTGCAATCATTGTTGGTAGCCTTTTAGGTGTAATTGTTGGTTTTGTAAGAGCAGAATCGAATAAAACCATCAATATATTCTTAGGGGCTGTACTCGACGTTTTACGCTCTGTGCCATTGATTATTCAATTAATATTATTTAGTACATTTATCGGTGCAATGGGTTTCCCGTTAGACCCGTTTACTGCAGGCGCTATTATATTATCGTTGTACACGATGGCATTTATGAGCGAAGTATTCCGCAGTGGTTTCGATAGTGTGCCTGCTGCAATGGTTAAAGCTGCGCGTTCTTTAGGAATGAGTTATTCTCAAACCGTAAGATATATCAGAATCCCGATTGGTATGCGTGCAGTTTTCCCGTCATGGCTAGGCGTTGCACTAAGTGTTATTAAAGATTCTGCACTGGTTTCTGTTATTGGTTATATGGAACTGTTAAGAACCGCAGAGCAGCTAATTTCACGTACACAACAACCATTATTGATATTGTTAGGCGTTGGGTTGTTTTACTTCATGATCTCTTACCCGCTCTCGCGTTACGGTAAATATGTAGAAAGGAAAATGGAAATATGATCGAAATAAAAGGTGTTCATAAATCGTTTGGTGATTTGGAAGTATTAAAAGGAATCGATTTAAATGTGAATCGTGGTGAAGTGGTTAGTATTATTGGTGCGAGTGGTAGCGGAAAATCGACGCTATTGTATTGCATTAATGCGATCGAAAAAATAAATAGTGGAAATATTATCGTTGATGGTGTCGATGTGCATGACAAAAAAACAGATATTAATCAACTGCGTCAAAATTTAGGTATGGTTTTTCAGCAATGGAACTCTTTTCCACATTTAACTGTATTAGAAAATGCGGCTCTTGCACCACAAATTGTTAAAGGCTTTAGTAAAGAAAAGGCACAAGAGATTGCACGTAAAGAGCTCATACATGTTGGACTCGGTGATAAGTTGGATGAATACCCAACCAGAATGTCTGGAGGTCAACAACAACGGCTTGCAATAGCACGCGCCTTGGCAATGGAGCCACCTTATATGTTGTTTGATGAGGTAACTTCAGCACTTGATCCTGAATTGGTCGGAGAGGTGTTAGACACGTTAAGATTATTGCGCGATGATGGTATGACGATGATTTGTGTCACTCACGAAATAGCCTTCGCAAAAGAGGTTTCGGACAAAGTTGCTTTTTTCCATCAAGGCTTAATTGAAGAGATAGGTACGCCTCAACAAGTATTAGATAATCCACAGCGTGAAAGAACACAACAATTCTTGAGCAAGGTATTATAGACTTTCTTAGAAAAAGCATTGAAAAAGGCTCATTCTATTTAGAATGAGCCTTTTTTTTAGCGCTATTACAATTGAATGTAACGCAGTTATCTATTCTTTTAACTACACAAGGTAGGTTATCCCAAATCTATTAAATAACTGATTATGTTTACTGGTTAAAAGAAGCTATCTCTGCGTTAAAAATTTTGCAAATAGAACAACTATTTACTGTAACTTTCGCCTTGTGCTACCTCACTTTTCCTACGTAAAATTTGAACACTATATTAGTGGAATTGGTATTAGATAGTTATGCAGATTGGTATTATTTAATGATGTAATCGCCATTGCGCGATTCTTGAAAGTATTGCTCGTATTTTCCGGTCGCTTTAAGCGTTGCTAATCCCCTATTAAAGAGGGTTAGATAATGTTGGCTTCTTGGATTTTTCTTTGAAAATGCTAAATAATTATCGCTTTGATTAACGAAATGAGGGTGGTGGGTGACTAAAGTTGTTTTGCTCGGGAATTCCGTTTGTAACATGTAGTAACCTACATCGATACTTTGTGGAAATATATCAATCCGATCGTTAAATAATTTTTTAAAATTTTGAAGGTCAGAAGGAACTCTTTGTACCGATATCTCCCCCGTAGTAGCTGCAATATCAAAAGCTCTACCGTAGGAGTATGCGATTGTCGCGCCTATTTCGAACCGCTTGAGGTCTTCGATTCTATGCCAGGTAAAATCAGTGCTTTTTATATGAAAGAAAACCTGTGTTTCATATAGCATGGAATCACTAAAATCATACACGGTTTGTCGTTCTTTATTTTTAAGTATTGGCCCAATAGCGTCTGCTGCTCCTTCATTCACTAAATGAAATGCTCTTGCCCAATTGGTAAATTTATATTCAACGTCGACACCCTCTAATGCAAAAGCTTCTACAACAATACGAGCAGTCACTCCATAGTGTTTGAGGTGCTCAGAGACTAGCGGTGGATACTCTCCTACTGCAATGATAACTTTGTCTTTAGCATAAGCGCCACTCGGTATTAACATGATGAGGAGCCATAAAACTCTTATCATTCGAAGCATTAACCCCTCCTTTTATTGTAAAGTTATGTTATACCAAATCCACTAAATAACTGATCAATCTTACTGGTTAAAAGAAGCTATTTCAGCGTTAAAAATTTCGTAAAGGGAATAACCATTTGCATCAATTTTCGCCTTGAACTAACTCCTTTTTCCTGCGTAATATTTGATCACTATATTAGCGGAATTGGTATTAACAGCTTAGACTATTAGGAGCCGTTGATCTTCTAAGTTTATTTTTGTAACAAATGTTGCCCTTCGGGCTAAACGCAACATGCTCTGAGCTTGCTCTATTTGACTACGTCACACAGTACGCAACACAAAACGAAAAGACGTTTTGCTCTCCGTTAGAAGAAATGCGCTTAGAATGACTAAGCCACATTTCGTCTGACTTGCTCAAAATGCATTTTGTTGAACAAAATTTGAATGCTAAAGGTCAATAGTTCCCAATCAATTAATCATCTTCAATAAGTGTCATCAATGATGTATTGCCACCAGAAGCGGTGGTATCAATGCTAACTGTTTTTTCTGTGACTAAGCGTTGTATTAAGTTATCAAAATATTCAGAACTGATTACGGGTAAAATAGCACCATCACGTTGTGCGAGTTTATCGCTTACATATTGTTTACTCTCACTGCTTCCATCTACGACTACACCTGATAGATCGGGGTGAGATAAAATAGTGTCAAAGTGAACTAATTTAGCAACTTGAAAAACATTTTCATCAGCTCCTGTCGCAACAAACTTCTCCCTTAACGCTAGTGCCTCGTGGTAAAAAAGATCTGATACAACGGTAATAACACTATTGCCAGTTGCTAATGCTGTCACAATTGATTGTACCCAATAATGAAAACTAACACCTTCATCAGCATAACAAACAATGTTACCGCGACTTTCTAAATAAAGGGTATTCGATTCTCCTGTTGGTCCGGGTAATGAGGTGGGTTTTTTCAACCGTTTATCAATATCAATTAACTGCGCGCGGGCGCTAGCAAGTGTTCGATTTAAATCATCAGCTAAGTCATCCACAATTTCAACGTGTGCAATCTTTGCTAGTAGTTGCCTTACATGAGAGATACGAGTATTGAGGGCAGTCTCTCGCCATTGTCTCTCTGCACTATTGGCATTATTCATCATTAAGATTGCTTGCTGTTCACTCTGTTTATCTTCGGGTAAAGCCGCTAATTTGGATTCACAACTGTTATTTGGATTTGTATCAGGAGTGCTTTTCTCTTTCACTAAGCGTAATAAGTAGCTAGGGCCTCCTGCCTTAGGCCCTGTACCTGAAAGGCCTCTACCGCCAAAGGGCTGTACGCCAACAATCGCACCGATCATATTTCGATTGATATAGATATTTCCAGCACGAGAAAGAGAAGCAAGTTCATGAGCTCGGTGTTCAATACGCGTATGAATCCCCATGGTTAAGCCAAAACGCGTACTGTTTATCTGCTCGATGACTGATTCTATTTGATCACCCTTAAAACGAATAATGTGTACACAAGGACCAAACACCTCTTGTTTAAGACGCTCAATGCTATCTACCTCATACAAGCGAGGGGCAAAAAAGAAGTGTCCTTGGCTATCAATGACATCATCAGAGAGTGAGCATTGATATAATAATTTTCCATTTTTCTGCATATCATCAGCATGTGCATTCAAAGCCTGTAATGCTTTTTGGTCGATAACAGGGCCGATATCGGTGCTTAATTTAGCCGGATCACCAATGTGCAATTCTGCTAAGGCACCAATTAACATATTGATAACGTTATCGGCAATATCTTCCTGTAAAAACAGTACACGAAGTGCTGAGCAACGTTGGCCTGCACTTTGAAAGCCAGAAGAGATTACATCATCAACAACTTGCTCAGGCAGAGCCGTTGAGTCAACAATCATACAATTTTGGCCACCAGTTTCCGCTATTAAAGGGACTTGGTCACCACCTCGTGTGGCTAATATTTTTGAAATTAATGTGCCGGTTTGCGTTGATCCGGTGAACATCACCGTTTGAATACGAGGGTCGCTAACAATGTATTTACCGACTTTACTACCAGGAGCAATAACCGTTTGCACAACATGTTCAGGAAGTCCAACCGAATGCATTAAGGTAAGGGTGCGAAGTGCAATTAAGCTGGTCTGCTCTGCGGGTTTAGCAAGCACTGTATTGCCTGTGGCAATAGCTGCTGCAATTTGACCTAGAAAGATTGCTAGTGGAAAGTTCCAAGGGCTAATGCATAACACTACACCACGAGGTTCAAGGCGTTCATCTTCACTTAATTCCAATGCTCGCTCGGCATAATAACGACAAAAATCAACTGCTTCTCGTACCTCATCTATACCATCTTGAGCCACTTTACCTGCCTCTTTGATACACAGACCAATTAACTCTTCTTGGTGACGTTCAAGAATGTCAGCAATACGGCAGAGTAGGGCTGCCCGCTCTGTGACAGGAGTTGCTGACCAAGGGGTAAATGCATCCTGTGCATTACTTATCATGGTAAGCATTTCATTTTTGTTTGTCGTGTGGTGATGACCAATAATCTCTTGATGATTAGCAGGATTAACGACAATGTTTGCTTGATCTGGGAGTGAAGTAGCCATTACTTGTTGTTTATTAAGCCAGTAATCTAATTTGTCTTTTAAGTTACTCAGGTCATTGATATCGCTGAGATCTAGCCCTTTAGCATTAGCTCTGCCTTGGCCTCCTTCATTACGATAAAGATTGATGGGTAAGGTTATCTGCTGATTATACTTTGTTTTAAGACGCTGGGTTTTCTCAACAGGATCTTCAAGGAGAGATTCAACGGGTTTTGACTCATCAACAATCGCGTTAACAAAAGATGAGTTGGCACCATTTTCTAGTAAACGTCGTACTAAATAGGCCAGTAAACTTTCATGTTGGCCAACCGGCGCATAAATTCTACATTGAATATTTTCCTGCGTAACAATTTGGTCGTACAAAGCATCGCCCATGCCGTGTAAACATTGAAACTCAAAACCTGCTTTATCATCACCGGCCAATTCAATAATAGTGGCTGCTGTATAAGCATTGTGTGTGGCAAATTGTGGGTAGAGTGTGTCGCGATAGGCTAATAATTTGTTCGCACAAGCATGATAAGAAACATCTGTAGAAGATTTACGCGTAAATACAGGGAAATGACTCAAGCCATCTTTTTGTGCTTTTTTAATTTCCGCATCCCAGTAAGCGCCTTTTACTAAGCGGACCATCATTTTTCTGTTGCTACGAAGAGTCAGATCTCGTAACCAATCAACAACAAAAATAGCGCGTTTTTGATATGCTTGAAGTGCAATACCGAACCCTTGCCAGTTACCCAAATCACTATCTGTAAATACCGCTTCAATAATATCAAGAGATATCTCTAGCCGTTCAGACTCTTCAGCATCCACTGTTAAGCCTATATTAAATTGCTTAGCCAGTAAGCATAAAGCTTTTAATTTAGGGACAATCTCATCCATCACGCGGTTTTTGTGGGAAAACTCATAACGTGGATGAATTGCTGAGAGTTTAATGGAGATACCAGGCACTCTTCGAGGATCATTCCTACCTGAATTTTGTGCTACTTCGCCAATGGTTTTTATTGCACCTTCATAGGCTTCATAATAGCGTTGTGCATCTTGGCTGTTTCGTGCGCCTTCTCCAAGCATATCATAGGAGTAAACGTAACCCTGTTGCTCTTTGGATGCAGCGCGCTCTGTTGCTGCCTGTATAGTTTCGCCCATCACAAACTGTTGTCCCATCACTTTCATCGCGTAATTCATCGATTTTCGAATAACGGGCTCTCCAAGACGTCCAACGGTTTTTTTTAATAACCCCATTTGCCCTTGGTTACGTTTATCTGCATAACTTACCATCGAGCCGGTCAGTAATAATCCCCACGATGAGGCATTAACAAAGAGTGAGTCACTGTGTCCTAAGTGACTACTCCATTGCCCCTGTGAGATCTTATCGCGTATTAATTCATCTTGTGTACGTTTATCGGGAACGCGCAATAACGCTTCTGCTAAACACATTAGTACAACGCCTTCTTCAGATGAGAGGGAGTATTCATTGAGCAGCGCGTCGATGGCGTTATTACCTTGTTGTGCTTTGCGTATATTTAAAACTAATTTACGTGCGCGCTCCCATGCTCTGCTACGTGCGCTGACATTAATTTCAGCTTCAGGTAATAATTGGTCAACGGCAATGCTTTCATCAATGCGATAAAACGTACGAATTTTTTCTCTGATTGGACAATCGGTAATTAATGAATCACTAAAAAGCATGGCTATCTCCTTCTATTCGAGATGGGTATTAGATAAATTATTAATACGACTACTGTAGGTGAATAGATTTGGAATAGGTTGTTTTTATTAGTATATATTTAAATTTTGTGAGTCTTAATGGGGATTTGAAAGATGCAGTAGCGACAAGTAACTACTATCTGTATGCTGTTCATAAAAGCGTCTAAAACAGCTTTAGGTTATTGAAGGTTTTACCCTATGCTTTACGCGGAAACCTCATTTATATGGGGCCACTTTCAGTTTGAAAGTGGCCCCATTGTTCATTACTTCTATTGCATGTGCTGTTTTTGGCGCTGTAACAATTTGCTTTGCGTCGTTACTTTCTTTTCAAGGCCTGCATAAAGGTTGAGTGTATCAAAGTGTCCTTTTAACCTTGAAGAGGCATAATCTAGCTTAATTTTTTCGATGATCAAAGCATGCTTTTCTGGGAATAAAGCTTCAACTGCCTGTGACATTAGCTCATATAAACGTTTTAGATTGATCTTATGGGTTTGGTCTGTCTTATCAAATAACCAGTTTGAAATTGCCATAAAATCATCAAACGGGCTACTTGACAAAATATGTGGTAACGAGTGTTTAAAGCGACCTGAGTTACCTATCATATCCCAGTAGCGAGCAAAACGATTAACCAGTTGCATGGTTGCAAAGTCGACGCGATCCGTACTTAAAATATTAAACGGAGGCAATGGGCTAAAACGTAGATCAAAGCTTTCAGTGTGCCTAATCACAGGTGTTCCTTTGAGGCGTTTTAAAATACCCATCTGAATTTCATGTGGCTGACACTGATATAATTCATCAAAACTCAGTTTAAAGCTTTCAAGGGTTTCACCGGGTAGACCAAAAATAAGATCAGCATGAATATGTGCAGTTGTGTGTTCTTTTAACCACAATAAATTTTTTTTAGATTTATCGTTATTTTGTTTACGGCTAATATTCTCTTGTACTTGTTGGTCAAACGTCTGAATACCGACTTCAAACTGTAAGCTTCCTTCGGGAAATTGCGATAGCATCTCTTTGAGTTTTCTTGGAAGATGATCAGGCACAACTTCAAAATGTAAGTAGAGGTTATCGGTCATTCTATCCAAGAAAAACTGCAAAATTTTCATTGAAGTGTTGATATCTAAATTAAAAGTACGATCAATAAATTTAAAATTACGCGCACCTCGTTCATATAACACTTCCATCTCTTTTAGAAACAGCGTTAGCTCGTAGGGATTTGATTTGGTATCTAAAGAAGATAAACAAAATTCGCACTTAAACGGGCAGCCACGTGAAGCTTCCACATACAAAATACGATTCTTTAAATCTTCATCACTGTAATATTGATAGGGCATTTCAATATCGGTTAGTTGCACGGCTTTCGATTTTTGAATTTTTTGTTGTGGAATATTATCACTGATAATATCCTGGCATAACTCGTAAAAGCTGAGCTCTGCTTCACCGGTTAAAACATAATCCGCCACTTGCACAATTGCCTGTTGTTCTGTTTCATAGCTCACCTCTGGCCCACCGAGCACTACCTTCACCTCTGGCGCAATTACCTTTAATAGATTAACAACATTCGTTGTTTCGACGATGTTCCAGATATAAACACCAAAACCAACAATGTGAGGTTTAGATTCTAAAATTTTTTCAACAATATCTATAGGGCGGGTTTGGATAACAAACTCTTTGATTTCACAGCAATCCTGTAACTCTTTTAGGTTGGCATAGAGGTAGCGTAACCCTAAACTCGCATGAATAAACTTGGCATTAAGTGTCGCTAGTACGATCTTAGGAGAGGAGATAGCACCTGTATTTAAAGCCATATCTGCATTGCTATTGGTCTGCATAATGGTGAGTTCATTGTTGAATTGCTGCATAGGGTTCGTTTCTTTTGTGTCGTTTAAATTAGCGCTTAATAATACAGTAATTGAAAACCATATTCAGTACTCGGTTTTTTATTATTGTTTCTAGTTTATCGTTCCCAATACGCTTCTTCCAAACTGTCCTCTTTTTCTGGTAATCCCTTTGATAAACGGGGGCTATGCTGTGAAAGCACTTCATAGGCAACTCGATTAGCGTATTTACAGATTTGTGAAAAGGATGAATAACATAAACCATCGTTGATATGCTTACTTGATCCGGGCACATTAAGTTTATGAAAATCATTAGAGGCTAAATCATGCAAGAGCGCTGATAATGCTGCATCACCGGCTCCATTAGTATTGCTGATTATTTCAGGTCCACCCATATAAGGCGAGATATGCGCATAAACCTTAAGAGGATCTTGGCAGTGTTGCTTTAGCATCGGACGAGAGAATTCAAAACGGTTAAACTCTGGTATTTTCCCCGGTAATAAAGTATGAGAGGTTTCTCGTTTTAAACTATTTTCAGTGTAACCGGCCATATATAACCCTATTGGTCCAGCGGTGGTAAGCACTAAATCACATAACTCCAGCGCTGCCTCACTGGCTAACAAAGGGTCTTTGAAGCCAGTTAATGCTTCGCCTTCATCTTCATTCATCGCTAATATATCAACGTTATTTTTAATGAAATCTTTCCACCATTGTGGATCACTTTCAATTAAAAATCGGGTACCTAGGGTTAAAACAACGGGCACATTTGTGAGTTTTGCATATTCTATTGCTTGTAATGTCGCTTCCGTAATCTGATCCCCTTCACTGGCGCGCATTAAATATGCAGTAAGCACTAATGCGGAGGCCCCTTGTATCAATGTTTGATTGATATAGATTGGACTCAATTGATCCATTGCCCCTTTACTGATCGCAAAGGTTCGCTCACCATTTTCTGAAATCAGTGTAAAACAGCGGCCAATAGGGCCATCAACCGGTTGTAAATAGTTTAAATCAACCTTAGAAGAGGTATTACAAAGGTAACGATAGGCGTAACTGCCAACAGTGATATTTTTGCTCATGACTCCAAATAAAACTGACTTTGCATCTGCAAGTGTGGAGTAATTATGCACTGTGTTACCAATTGTTCCGCCGGCAAATTCACCACTAATGAGCTGTTTTTCCTGTAACTCTTCATATAATTGATGTGCACGTTGATCATTAATAAGCGTAGAGTTACCTTCTATAAGCTGATACTTATTGATAAGAGAGATATCTACTTTTGCCTCTATATCAACTAAAATTTGGTCAATACCTACTATATAACCCGATGTTGCCGTTGGCACAGGGCGTAAACTCGCTAACAGAGGATCGTTACTGCTCACGGGGAAATAATGTTTAGATTTACGTTGTCCAGGAAACTTCATCGGTTACTCGTCATAATTGTTTAATAGCGCTAACGATAGTCACTATTAAATAAGATGTTTTAAACGGGGGATAAAAAGCGCAGAAGTTTAACACAAGCCACGAAAATACCAATTGCTTACTGTTCTAAGGTAACAATAAAGTTAAATGTGTTTTAAGTTGATTCAGCTGAATTAACAATGAACCACTTATTGATTAAGGATTGAATTATGAAAATGGTGTTTAGCAATGAAAATAGGTTTATTAGTAATAATGTAAAGAACTTAATTGAAGCACAGGGCATTGCTACTTTTATAAAAAATGAATTTTCACAGGGGGCAATTGGTGAAGTCTCAATGACCGATGCTTGGCCTGAAGTTTGGATTTTCGATGATGAAGACTTTAACCAAGCTATTGAAATTGTTGAGTGTTCTCAAACTGCTCACGCAGGGGAAGAATGGCTATGTAACCATTGTGAGGAGGCTAATGATCCCTCTTTTGAAATTTGTTGGCATTGTCAGAATGATAGACAGTAAATATCGGAATATTACTTTTCAGGCGCATTATTTCGAATAGTATTTACCTAATTCCCCACCAACTTAAATTTAAGGCCGTTATAAGACAAGTAAGCATTGATGCTTCCGATACTTCGTTGTCGGCCACTGATTACTGAAATTGCGAATTTTAATGCGAATAAACCCCATGACTATTGCGATATTTCAGATAAAAACACCATGTTTCATAATTTTATTTTTATCTGCATAAGACGGCGTTAATAGTTTTCTCGCTTCTTATGGTGGCTGCTTTGTGTCGCTAACGTTAAAATAGTACACAGTTCACATTCAGGCTCTTATCCTTTAATAATTGATAGTTTAGTCAGCACTTTGGGTTTACCTTAGGTGGCGTAAAAAGTGATGCAAATAAGCCATTTAAAGGGAACAATAAGTATGTTTCCTCGAGGAAAAAATATGTCTAAAATAGTTAACATACTGTTATCTTTGAGTATTCTCTTGCCACTTCAAGTTATCGCTGTTGAAGATTATGATAATGAAGCTACTCCTGAAGTGACTGAAGAGGTAGATGTTTATGATTACGATAATAATTCAGATAGTGCCCAAGAAGATGAGTCTGAAGTAAATGAAGAGGCATACAGAGAAGAAGAAAATAATGAAACTCAAAGTGATACTGACAATTATGATTCCGACGAAGATATTTATAATGATTCAGAGCTTGAAGAACCTGAAGAAATTGAGCCTGATAGTAGTGAGTATGAAAATTATAATGAATCGGATGAATTGCAATCTGATGATGAAAACGTCGACAATGATGAGTACTAAATTGGCGTCATAAAAAAGGAATTTTAATTTTATGTACCATTAGTCACTTGTTGGCCTGATAAATCTACCAAGGAAGTATCATCAGTGATTCACGTTTCGCAAAAGAGAGCAGCTAGAAGCCAAGTTATTGAGGTGTTTTTAGCATTTTTAAAACTAGGCCTCACTTCATTTGGTGGGCCGATTGCCCACATTGGTTTTTTTAGATCAGAGTTAGTAGCTCGCCGCGGTTGGCTAACTGAAAGCCAATTTTCTCAACTACTTGCTATTTGCCAATTCATACCTGGGCCAGCAAGTAGCCAATTAGGCTTTTGTATTGGTTTACACCGCGCAGGATGGCTGGGCGCATTAGCAGCATTTTTAGCATTTACACTTCCTTCTGTATTACTATTGATTGCATTTGCAACCGCTTTACCGCTACTTTCTAGCCCAATTGGAGTGGCCGTTATTCATGGTTTAAAGCTGGTGGCCTGTGCAATTGTTGCCGATGCGGTGTTAGGCATGTCGCAAAAGCTTTGTCCTGATCTAAAACGAAAAATAATCGCCATATTAGTCATGATATCGTTGATGCTGTTTTCTACTGCATGGGCATCTTTATTAGTCATTCTACTGGCTGCAGTTGTGGGTGTTATCTTTTTACCTAATACACCTTGCACGACTGAGCAAAGCCATATACATATCCCATTTGGTCGAAAACTCGGTGGCTTTTTGTTATTGCTTTTTGGCATATTACTGATTGCTTTGCCGTTATTGGTGTCTATGGATAACGCATTCTTTGCGGTTGCAGATGCTTTTTATCGCGCGGGGGCATTGGTTTTTGGCGGAGGGCATGTTGTTTTACCATTGTTACAGGAATCGACAGTGGGCGCTGGTTGGCTAACGCAGGATCAATTCTTAGCAGGATATGGTGCCTCTCAAGCGATTCCTGGGCCAATGTTCGCTTTTTCTGCTTACCTTGGTACGCTGTTATTTGATGGTGAAAACCCTTGGTTGATAGCAACAACCGCATTATGTTTTATGTTTATTCCTGGGTTTTTGTTAGTGGCAGGCTGTTTGCCCTTTTGGCGGGCCATATCACGAAATCAGTCTGCTACTCGTGCTATTACTGCGGTGAACGCGGCCGTAGTCGGTCTGTTGGGCGCGGCACTTTATCACCCAATAATGACATCTGGTATTTCCAATTTTACCGACTTAGTTATTGTAGTGGTCGCTTTTTCGGTTCTCGTTAAATGGCGTATATCACCATTATTGCTGGTCATAGGATGTGTAGTTGCAAGCGTGGTAATGGAGGTAGTATTACGATGAATTATGAGGAATTTAATCAATACTGTGGCTCTTTTGCCGCAACAAGTTATGTCGTGCAGTGGGGAAACTCCCATGTTTGGAAAGTGGCAGGTAAAGTATTTGCCATTGGAGGTTGGGGAAAAGACAAACAACTCGCTTTTACCTTTAAGACATCAGAGCAAAATTATTATTTTTTAAGTGAGTGCGAGGGTTATATACCTGCTCCCTATTTTGCTAATCGTGGCATGAAATGGATCCAACTAATTGATAACAGTAAAGATGAAGATTTAAAGTATTATCTTAGTGAGTCATATCGGTTAGTATCCTTGGGTCTGAGCAAAAGCAAACAAAAAGAGTTGGGCCTTAACCAAAAGAAGTAGGGATTGATAGCAAACGAAATAAATAGATCAGCTATTTATCCAGATTGGTATGATATTTAAATGTAATGAATAGGATTATTAAAACAGTATGAGAGAGTCGTTAAGAACAAAAATAATTGATATTTGTGATAAAAAGATTCAAAGCAAAGGTGATAACGTTGGTTTGTCATTTTATGCTTTTTTTGCCAATAAAAATGATAACCCTGAATTACTAATGGAAGCTGCGACGTGGTGGATAGAAACACATCAACTAGACCATTTTGTGAAAGCACATAAAATAAAAGAGATGGTACAAGCTGGTTTATAGCTTAATGGTCAACGCAATTAAACCATGTCTAGTTTTATCACTATTTTGTCTTAATCATCACAATAAAAAGTGCACTATTAGTCAAAGTTGGTGTCGTTATTAGCAAGCCTTAATTACCTTATTATCATTCACCAATAACGCTATGGAGTACCACGAAATGTTGCAAAAAATACTTTGCACGGTTGCGATTCTATTTTTAGTCGTCGCTTGTCAAGAGAATAAACAAAGCAATGATGTTGAAACAATTCGTGAAAACTCAACAGAGCAGATCACTCAACAAGTAAGAGACTACAGTGATATTGAATTGAAACTCCTTGATGTATCAGAGCGAGAAGTTGGCAATGAAAATGTAATTTCATTATTGTTTAATGCGCCACTGCAAACAGACCAAAACTTTGACAAATTTATTGAAACCTCGCCTAAATTAGCAACACCTGTTTTGAGTAAAGATGGTAAAAAGCTTCAATATTTTGCGATTAAACCTGAATCAAATTATGACATTACGATTAGCAAAGGTATTAAAGCGAGTAATGGTAAGCATTCCTCAGAAAACTATTCTCACTCGATTAAAACCAGAAAAATGCAACCGATTGTTAGTTTTAAAGCCAAGAGTGGTGCGATTTTAGTACCGGGGTTCTCTGATGATTTAGGTATTTATTCTGTTAATGTTGCACAGGCAGATCTTAATATTTATCGTGTAAAAGCAGACCATTTAAGTGCTTTTTTAAGAGACTTTAAACGTATCGCAAACAGTGGTGCATATTATTACGAAAATCAAAATCGCCAAAAAATGGTCGAGCATATTTATACCGCGCGCATCGAAACTGGTGGTAAAGCCAATCAACGACAAATTACTAAATTCCCGATTAACGATAAAAAATGGGCGAGTGAAAGTGGCGTTTATTTTGCGACATTAGGTAAGCCCGGTGGTTTTGAGTTCACTGGGGCGACTTGGTTTTCAGTTTCTGCGATTGGTTTACAAATCCGTCAATTTTCACAAAAAACAGAGATCATCGCGCAGGATATTCAAACAGGAAAGCTACTAAAAGATATTAATATTGACCTTTTAGATAATAAATCGGTGAACTATGCCTCATACAAAACCGATGCAAAAGGCCAGTTACAAATTCATAATAATAAGCGTTTAGCTATTGTGGTTGCGCGTAATGGCGAGCAGGTAACAGTGCTTCCATATCAAAACCCTCGCTTTGATTTATCTGATTTTAATGTGGGTGGTAGACCCTATAGCAACAGCCAACTGTTTATCTATTCTGAGCGGGATATTTATCGACCAGGTGAGGCAATCACATTTAGCATTTTAAACCGCGATGGCGATGGTCAAGTCAAAGATGAAGTGTTTAATCTTACCCTCATCAAACCCGATGGTAGCACCTATAAATCAATGTGGTTAAATGCAACCGATACCGATAATGGTTATTACCAGTACACCGCATATCTGCCCAAATCTAGCCCTGTAGGTAATTGGCAAGTCAGTCTTAATGCTAAAGGAGAGACTAAAACGACTGCTCGTTTTCACTTTAAAATAGAAGAGTTTTTACCTGAAAGATTACGATTAACAATGGGAAAATCGGGTGAACAGAGTTATTTCATGCCTAACAAAGATGCCAAAATTAATCCCTTAAAAGTGAAGGTCTTAGGCGAGTACCTATATGGTGCACCGGCTGCTGGGAACCGGTTAGAAACGCGTGGCTCAATATCTGCATGGGCAACCCCGTTTAAGCACTGGCCAGACTACTATGTAGGTGATAATAAAAGCAAACAAGCAACCCATTTTGAGATGAAAAACGCCACCTTAAATGATGCTGGTGAATATATTAGTCAGTTGTATCAATCGTGGGATAGTTGGCAAGTGCCCTCAAAAGTGCGTTTAAACTATAGTCTTTTTGAAAGTGGTGGCCGGGCTATTAACCGTTTCCATGATACCTTGTTATGGCCTAAAGCCAGTTTTATTGCCGTTAAACCTGGTTTTGAAAATAATCAGTCTGCCAGTGACACAGAAATTAATTTCAGCTTGTTAAAATTAAATGCAAAAGGCGAGGCACTTACTCAGGGTGAGGCAAACATTGAGCTGGTACGTGAAGAAAAACGTTATTTTTGGACTTATAACAGCCGTAACGGCTGGCATTACGAACGTATTGAAAAAGAGTATGTGGTTGATAGCCGCACGGTCAGTTTTTCTGATCAAACCCCGTTACGCTTTTCACAACAGGTTGAATGGGGAGACTATCGTTTACAGCTAACAGATCTTTCATCACAGGGTAAAACCGTGTACCGCTTTAGAGCCGGCGAAGCCTGGTATAATGATTGGCAAAATAACAGTGAAACCATTCGCCCGGATAGTGTCAGCTTAGCCCTAGATAAAGCCAGTTATTTGCCCGGAGAAACATTATCATTACGTATCGGCTCGCCGGTGACAGGTAATGCATTGATCAGCATTGAAGCTGATAGCGTGCTTCATCAGCAACAGGTCGAGGTCGTAAAAGGAGAGTCTGAAGTTACTTTAACGTTACCTAATGATTTATCAAGACATGATATCTATATTTCGGCCTTTGTAATTACACCTTCTAAGTTGCACAGTGAGTCCGTTGCCAAACGAAGTTTTGGCATTATCCACCTGCCCATTAACCGTAGCGATAGAACAATGGATTTATCGATTGAGGTGCCTGAGAGTTGGATACCCAATCAGCAAGTGATGGTAAAAGTTTCAGCAAAAGATACCAAGGGACAAGCCTTGCAGGGTAATGCAAAACTTACGTTAAGCGCAGTTGATTCGGGTGTATTAAGCGTGAGTGGTTATCACGTTGAAGATCCGCATGAGTTCTTTTATGGGCAACGTCAGTACCAAGGCGCAATCACCGATATTTACGATCAGGTGATGACACCGTTATTAGCTGATGAAGCAAATATCCGTTGGGGTGGGGATGCTGCTTTAACGCGTGGTGGCGAAAAGCTAGATAGCGATGTTCAAATTGTTAGTTTGTTTAGTGGATTAGTCGCTATTAAAGATGGAATGGCTGAAATTCCATTACAGTTACCCGTATTTGATGGTGAGCTAATGTTAACGGCGGTCGCATTTGATGACGATAAGTTTGCAAAAACAGAGCAGTCTATCAAGGTGGCATCACCCGTCGTTATACAGGTTGCAATGCCTAAATTCTTAGCCAGTGGCGATAGTAGTCAAGTCGCTATCGATTTAACTAATGTTACTAAAGAGTTGATAGAAGGTGACTTTACAATAAATGTATCTGGTATGCTTAAGGAACATAATAAGACACAGAAAGTCTCTCTGAAACCCAATCAAAAACAGACATTACAATTCACATTAACTGCGCAACAGGCAATAGGTATAGGGGAAATTGAAACAGCTCTCATTTTTGATGACAAGACGATTGAACGCCAATGGGAATTACCAGTGCGCGCGACACAAGCAAGTGAATTTCAGTCACACAAAGCGTTGTTAATGCCGGGAGATAGCCTGTTATTACCGCCGAACGCATTAGATCCTTTAACTGACGCGAGTAAAAAGTTACAGCTCTCTGTGAGTGTTAGCCCTAATCTTGATGCCAGTGCTCATTGGCAATATCTCACGCAATACCCCTATGGATGTTTGGAGCAAACCACCAGTAAATCACGCCCATTTGCTTCGGTGCTTAGCGAAGATGGCCAATCAACAAGTATTAATGGTGTCAGCGTTGAGAGTATTCAGCAAAAAGCACAGGGAGCGATTGCACGCTATAGCGAATTACAGCGTGCTGATGGTAGTTTTGGATTATGGAGTAAAACCTCCGTGGAGCAACATTGGTTAACTGCCTATGCAACTGAGTTTTTATATGACTTAAAAGCTAAGGGCGTTGCAGTTCCAGAGGAGATGCTGACGAAAGCAAACAAACGCTTGCAAAGTTATCTTAGTTCGCGCGCTCGCCATCGTGTTAAAACATGGTCTAGTGATCCACAACATTACGAGGCTGCTTACCGAGCCTATGCTGCTTATGTATTAGCCAAACAAAATAAAGTAACGCTCGGGCCTTTGCGCGATATTGCAGAGAAAGATATACCGGCTGCAATTGGTAAATTACCCGCTGTACACCTTGGTTTAGCGATGCTTATGACCGGCAGTGAGAAAGAGGGCAACGCCATTATTACACAAGCGTTGAGCAATAAAAGAGGCGATCAATACCTGGGTGATTATGGTAGTGAATTACGTGATAACGCCATGGTGCTGAATGCGTTACTGAACGCTTCATCCGTCAATGCTGAGATTAAAAGATCAGCGCTAGCGCTTATCCCTGAAATCGTCTCGGCGATGCACCAACAGATGTGGTTAAGCACACAGGAGCGTAGTGCTATTTTATTGTTAGACATGACCATTAAACAGCAGTATCAGGATAAACCATGGCAAATTGATTTAAGCCTTAATGACAGCAAAACATCACTGCAAGAGTCGGGTGAATACCATCATAATATTGAAGTAGTTGCTGGGTCGGCCACACAAATAAAAAATGTTGGCGAGCAAGCGGTTTATGCCTCCTTTGATTGGACTGGCATAAAAAAAGAGCCTGATTACGATATTAACCAAGGGATAAAAGTCACCACGGAAAACTTTATCGTGAAAAATAATAGCGCGCTAAAAATAGAGGATAACAGTACGCTAACCTCGGGAGCGCTTTTATTAACACGCATACAAATACGCAGTGAAGAGCGCGTACCTGATGCGCTATTGGTCAATTTTATGCCTGCAGGTGTTGAGCTAGAAAATCAAAATTTAAACAGTAGCTTAAAGCTCAAGGATATTGATATTGAAGGTGAAAATATTGCTGTGACTGCAGATATTGATCATCAAGAGTACAGAGATGATCGTTATGTTGCCGCACTTGATCTACCCGCTAAAAAAATACAAACATTGTATGTTTTGTCACGCGCGGTTAACCCCGGTGAATATGTTTTTCCGGCCGCGCGTGTAGAGTCAATGTATAAACCTGCACTTTATGGTGTGGGCGGGAGTATCAAAAAAATAAACGTTAATGGCAAACCTTAAGTGCAATAAATGGTTAACAAGCAGTGTTGTTACACTGCTTTGCTGTTTACTGATATTCCTTTTCCTGTGGATTGCAAACTACGCTTTTCCACTTGCGATACCCGATAAACATCGAGACTTTGCAACGGTTGTACTTGATGATGACGGAGTGCCTCTGCGCGCCTTTTCCGATAAAAATGGCGTGTGGCGATATCAGGTGAGTCTGCAAGATGTCTCGCCAGACTACCTTGAAGCATTGATCAATTACGAAGATCGATATTTTTATCAGCATCCTGGGGTCAATCCGGTGAGCTTTCTAAGGGCTGCTTGGCAATACCTATATCATCAACGTATTGTCTCAGGTGGTTCAACCTTAACCATGCAAGTCGCGCGATTATTGCATCCTCACGATCGCAGTTTGAGTGGAAAATTACAGCAAGTATTACGTGCCTTGCAATTAGAGTGGCAGTTAAGTAAAGCGCAGATATTAACTCTTTATATTAACTACGCGCCATTTGGTGGCACACTTGAAGGTGTGCAAGCTGCAAGTTATCAATACTTTCGCAAACTGGTTTCAGATATACGTCCTGCAGAAGCGGTTTTACTTGCCGTATTACCACAAGCGCCTTCCCGATACCGACCCGATAGACATCCCAAACGAGCCACACAGGCTCGTAATAAGGTCATTTCACGATTAGCCTCACAGGATATTTGGAGTGAGCAAAAAGCATCACAAGTCAAACAAGAGCCAGTTGTCGTTTGGGAGCCTGAGCAGCCCTTTGTTGCGCCATTATTAGCAAGGCGTTTACAGCAAAAAAATTCCGATAAATCGGTCATAAAAACTTATATTCAACGAGATTTGCAACAACAGATAAGCGCGTTTGTCGCAGATTACGCCTCACTGCAAGGAGAGGCTGTTTCAATGGCGGTGCTGGTGGTTGATAATGCCACGCAACGTGTTATTAGCTATGTCGGTTCGGCATCGATGCAAGATGAAAGCAGGGCGGGGCATGTCGATATGATACAAGCAATCCGCTCCCCGGGGTCAACGTTAAAACCACTGTTATTTGGACTTGCAATTGACGCTAATATTATTCATTCACACTCGCTTTTAGCCGATGTGCCACGCTTATCCTCGCGTTATCGTCCGGGAAACTTTGCGCAGGGCTTTGACGGCCCTGTGACTGCCACGGAGGCTTTGCAACGTTCCCTGAATATCCCTTTTGTACAATTGATAGAGGCCTATGGAGAGCAAACATTCGTAAATAAATTGGCGCATGTTTTACACCCTCTTCGTATTCCTGGAAATAAAGCTAATGCAGCCATTATTTTAGGGGGGGCTGGCATCTCTTTGGAGGGGTTAGTCGCACTACACAGTAGTCTTGTGAATGAAGGGGTCGTAAAAGCACTTTTATTTGAAAACAATGAGCATGAGCCTCTTAATAAAAGCGTTGCGCCACGACGTTTAATGAGTAAAGAAGCTGCTTGGATCACATGGAAAACGTTAACGGGTGGGGCGCTACCTAAGCACTTTAATTGGGGAGTCTCTAAAGAGCAACGATCGCAGCTTGCTTGGAAAACAGGTACCAGTTGGGGAAGTCGTGATACATGGGCAATTGGTAGTACTAAGCAACATACTATCGGTGTTTGGGTGGGGAAACCTAATGGAGATCCGATGCGTGAGGCATTAGGTGTCACTACCGCTGCGCCCGCACTATTCTCTGTGTCAGATATGTTGAATGACAAACGTCAGCAACCCATTAGGCCCTATGATGTTGAAGATAAAGCGATTTGTTGGCCAGATGGACGCTCAGAAAACTTAGTCAATGGAAATTGTGATAGGCGCTTTATCGCGCTAACTAAAGCGGGGGTGGCGCCGAGAACCCTACAGATTGAAACGGGATCCGCCTTTCATCAAGCTTTACAAACGTTTATGGTTGACCCAAAAACATCATTACGTTTGACAGCAGAGTGTGGTGCTTTAACGGCTAAAATGAAAAAAGTAACGCTCTGGCCACGCCGATTTGAACCGTGGTTAAAGGCAGATGAAAAACGTTCAGCACGTATTCCTAACTATTCAAAGCGTTGTTTAGTGATACCTAAACAAGCCGATGCGCTAACGATCGTCGGGATAGAAAACAGACAGCAGCTGTATCGTCAACAATCGGAGCCTATTCAAAAAACGGTACTGGCAAGTGGAAAGTTTGGTAAAGTCAGTTGGTATTTAAATGGTCGATGGATAAGCACGCAGTCGCAACCTTTACAGTTAACCCTGCCCAAAACACTCACCGGAAATGCAGAGCTTATCGCCGTGGATGAACATGGCGTGACAGGCAGAGTGCATTTTTTCTTAAAAGATAGTTTCTAAATAACCTTACAGACTGTTGAACTTAAAGCGCGATAATTCGTGGTAAGAATAAATGCCAAAGATAAACTGCCCTAATAACCTATGTCATAAGATATTATTAATCATATTGCTCATTGTTGATAGCTGACTCGATCTGCTCAACGTAGTTTTTTGTTGATAATAGTGGCAGTGGACGCCCCAAGTTGAAGCAAGCATTAACATGTTTGATAGCGGGTATTTTGCCGTCCTTTCTAAACACGTCAGTGGTTGTCGCTTTAAGTTCAGCTAAATCGATGCGATGTTCAGCAGCAAAGGTTTCAACACTTTTATAGGTTTTCGTTTCCGAAAAAATATTGGCAAAGTCACTGTATCCCATTGTATATCCTTAATCTTTAAAAAGGCGTTTGTGAATAATTACTATTCTCGCGCTAAATTTGATTGAAAATATTAACAGAATTGTTGCCAGTGGGTTACTTTAATTTAAGCTGTTAATTAACGGCAGGCTTGAATGTCGCCTCATTGTTATAAAAAAGCATACTGAGAAAGGTGTCATTGATCCATTCTTCGCCCATGCTAGTATTGAGTTAAAGTGGACATGGTAACGCACCCCTTGTTCGTTTAGATTTTTCATATCATCGCAGACTTTTTTCTAAATTTATTAAACAAGTATTCAGCAAAAGGTTGTAGATAATCACACTAAAGGAAAGCGCATGAAGCATTTTAAGGTCATTATTACTTGTTCATTGATGTTACTTATTTCGGGGAAAATAATGGCCACAGAAGAGATAAAATACCAAACATTAACGCAACAGGATAACTTTGAACTCCGTTTGTATGAACCTTATTTGATTGCTGAAGTCATTGTGGATACTGAATTTGATGAAGCGGGTAGTGATGCGTTTAAGCCTTTGTTTAAATACATCTCCGGTGATAATAAGTCACAGCAGGATATTGCCATGACTGCGCCTGTTTCACAGGAGGCGTCGGGAGAAAAAATTTCCATGACATCCCCTGTTGAGCAACAAAAATCTGCAGATAAATGGGCTGTGAGCTTTATGATCCCTGATAAATATACGCCTGAAACCGTGCCTGAGCCAACCAATACTAATGTCACCATTCGTGAGGTGCCTGCACGCTATATTGCCAGTATTACTTACTCGGGATTTTGGAGCGAAAGTGGTTATCAAACTCATTATAAAAAACTTCAACAGTGGATGGACGATGCGGGATACAAAGTAGTCGGAGAGGCGATATGGGCACGTTATGATCCGCCTTTTAAACCTTGGTTTTTAAGACGAAATGAAATTCTTATCCCTATCGAAAAACCAAGTATTTAAAAGCAATCGGTATCTTAATAAAAAGCCAACTGCTGGAGCAGTTGGCTTTCTGTTAATAAATTAGAATAATGAATGAAAGCTAAGGCGTTTCATTCATTATCAACTTGATGGTTAATCCATTGCTAATTTAACCAACTTAGCTTTACGTCGTCTGATTTGCAAAAACGCCATTAACCATAACAGTAGAAGCGTGGGAATATATAACCACTGTTTCGCAAGCGAGCCATCGACAGGCATTTCAACCGATAATATAGTTTGATCCCAATCTAAGCCCATCTCTGCTCCCGGGCTATCAAAGGCAACATCGTCAATCATCATCTTGCCATCGGACTCAATGATTGTTAATCCCATATGTTCAAGGCGAGCTTTTCCTGTTTCACCTTTAATCGGCAAATGGACATAAAAGGTAACCGGATCGCCTATATCACTTAATCCACTGACCTTCATTTTCATATCATTCCCATCAAAGGCACGATCTAACTCAGTCACGATATTATAAGGTTCAACCTCAACATAAGAAGGTGATATTTTCTCCATGAAATATCCGGGTCTAAATAGTGCAAAAGCCAGTACTATCATGAGCATCACTTCTAGCCAGCTACAGTTATCAAAGAAAAACTTTTGCGTCGCCGCAGTAAAGACTAATATCGCTAAGGTGGCGATAATAAACACGCCTATCCCTTCCAACCAACTGACATCAATTAATAAAAGGTCGGTATTGAAAATAAACAGGAAGGGTAAAATAGCAGTACGTAAACTATAGAAAAATGCAATGACACTGGTTTTAATTGGTTTACCACCTGAAATTGCAGCTGCCGCGAATGAAGCCAAACCCACTGGTGGGGTAACATCGGCCATAATACCAAAATAGAAAACAAACAGATGCACCGCAATCAGTGGCACTATTAGCCCATTTTGCTGCCCAACTTGAACAATCACTGTTGCGAGTAAAGATGATACAACAATATAGTTCGCCGTGGTTGGTAAGCCCATGCCTAAAATTAGGCTTAATACACCCACAAAAATCAGCATCAGTAGGATATTACCGCCCGAAATCATCTCTACAATACTAGCCAGTGGCGCTCCAACATTAGTTAACGCAACGACACCAACAATAATACCGGCTGTCGCTGTTGCGATACCGATGCTGATCATATTTTTAGCACCAATCTCTAATCCATCAAACAGATCTTTAACACCTGCTTTCCATTGCTGGGTTAATTTAGTTTCACCTCTAAAGTAGGCAAATAATGCCTTTTGGGTTAGCAGAATAACAATAAGTACCGCTGTTCCCCAAAATGCAGAGGTCCCTGGCGATAAACGCTCAATCATTAAACACCAGATTAATACAATCACCGGCAGTAAAAAGTGTAAACCAGAATTCACTGTCTCTTTTACCGGGGGTAAATGAACGATTGGTGCATTGGCATCTTCTAATTCAAGTTCAGGGAACTTGGCACACCAGTAAGCAATGGCAATATAAGCAGTAGCAATTAATACACTAATCACATAAACCGATGCATCACCTGCTAGGGTTTTAATCCAACCTAAACCAAAATAAACGGTTAATGCTAATAAACAGAAAGAGAAAACAATCAGTGCCGCATTACGTAAACGAATTAATACAGCAGGAGGTTGTTTAGCACGCTGTAATCCGTGCATTCCTGCTTTCATTGCTTCTAGGTGAACAATATAAACTAATGCGATATATGAGATAAGTGCTGGAATAATGGCATGTTTAACCACTTCAAAATAACTGATCCCCACATACTCCACCATCAAAAAGGCGGCCGCGCCCATCACTGGAGGCATAATCTGCCCATTAACTGATGAAGCTACCTCAACAGCGCCCGATTTTTCTGAGGAAAAGCCGACCTTTTTCATCATCGGAATGGTGAAGGTACCCGTTGTCACCACATTCGCAATCGATGAGCCGGAAATTAATCCCGTTAAACCCGATGCAATAACCGCCGCTTTTGCAGGTCCACCACGCAAGTGCCCCAATAATGAAAATGCTGTTTTTATAAAATAATTACCGGCGCCTGCTTTATCTAACAACGCGCCAAATAAAACAAATAGGAATACAAACTTAGTTGAAACACCCAGTGCAATACCGAACACGCCTTCTGTGGTTATCCATTGCTGGTTAACAATCGTAGTTATCTTATTCGCATTGTGTGCTAATAGTTGCGGTAAGTTTGGCCCCATAAAATTAAAGGCTAAGAAAATAAGTGCAATCACCGCTAAAGGAGCACCTAAGCTTCTTCTTGTCGCCTCTAATAGTATTAAAATACCAGCAACACCGGCAATTAAGTCCATTTGATTAGGGATACCAATGCGGTTTACTAAACCATCGTAAAAGATAAAGTAGTAACCACCCAAAAAAGCACCGAATAAAGCTAATATCCAATCAAGCGTAGGGATCCTATCTTTATTTGAACTCTTGAATGCAGGGTACGATAAAAAAGCTAAAAATAGTGCAAAGGCTAAATGAATTGAACGCGCCTTGGTATCATCAAAAACGACATTCAATGGTAAGCCAAGGTTATTCAAAAATTGTTGTAAAATAAATGGAAGCGGGGAGGAGAAATAAAGTTGAAATAACGACCATGCAATCGCCGTTATACTGATTAATAATTTAATTTTACCATGGGCATGTCGCCCGCCGGTCTCGGTTTGCTCAACTAGCTCTTGCAGTTCAGCATCATTCATCACATGAATCTGTTCGCGCATAATCACTTCTTTGAATTGCTTAAAAGACAAAAGGCAGTGAAAAATCAACTGCCTTTAAAATAAGAGAATTTAAACGGGGAAATTACATCCAACCACGTTCTTTATAATATTTAACCGCGCCATCATGAAGTGGTGCTGATAATGCATTTTTAATCATATCTTCTTCTTTTAGATTAGCAAAAGCAGGATGTAACTTTTTGAAACGCGCAAAGTTATCAAATACCGCTTTTACCACTTGGTAAACTGTTTCGTCATCAGTTTTTGTTGAACTTACAAACGTTGCAGCAACACCAAATGTTTGCACATCTTTATCTGTCCCTTTGTACATGCCACCAGGGATAATTGCTGGTGCATAGAATGGGAAATCAGCGATTAATTTATCGATTTCAGGACCGGTTACTGGTGCGATTTTAGAATCACAAGAGACGCCCGCTTCTTTGATTGCACCCGATGGATGACCTACTGTATAAGTGATCGCATCTAAATTGTTATCACATAATGCAGCCGACATTTCAGCTGCTTTAAGCTCCGATTTTAAGCTGAAATCTTTCATTTGAAAGCTTTTAGCATCCATCACAACTTCCATTGTGCCGCGTGTACCAGAGCCTGGATTACCCACGTTAACGCGCTTGCCTTTTAAATCATCAAAGCTGTTAATACCAGAATCAGAGCGAACGACTAAAGTAAAGGGTTCAGGGTGAACAGAGAAAAGTGCACGAAGTTCTTTATTTTGTTTACCTTCAAATTTACTCGTACCGTTGTAAGCATGATATTGCCAATCAGACTGAGCAACGCCCATGTCTTGCTCGCCAGCACCAATTGCATTGATATTGGCAACTGAGCCACCTGTTGAAGGTGCGTTACATTTAATGTTGTGATCTTTAATACCACGATTTACTAACTTACAGATAGATTGACCAACGACATAATACACGCCCGTTTGACCACCCGTACCGATTGTGACAAATTTTTGCTCTGCAGCGGTTACCATTGACGTTGATAAAACTAATGCGCCCAAGATTGAGCGTTTAAAGATCTTATTCATTAATGTTCCCTTTTGGTTGAAATAAACGACCTATTATGGCGTTATCCATTAATGAAACAAGCTTGAAAAGCAGTATTTGCGATCAAGATAGAGTAATCAGAATTTAAAAAGTGTAACAAAACTGGTAACTTGGCTTTATTATTACTCATTTATAGATAGCAGGTTGCTTTTAAAGTTCATCGTCTTTTGATTTGAACGTTGTTAATGGACAAAATGATATAATTTTAGCCAAGTAAAATCATTAGATAAGAAACATGGAGTAAGTAAGGGAGATAGTTAAATCGCATTAATATTTCCGGCTTACACTTTGTCATTGTAAGCAACTACTTTTTTAATAAATTGTACATGATCGAGGCTGGTATTTTTCTGTAAACTCTGGCGTGGTCAATATGGCACATTAAATAGTTCGCTTTAAAACATTATGAGTACACATTATTAGCCCCTATTTAGGGGTTGTTGCTTGAATTTTTTGAAAAAAATGTACCAATAAATGAACTGATTTTACATTCTTATCGTATAAGTTAAGTATCTAATATTGTATATATTGGGGCACAAACAAATATGATACGTATATTCATTGCACCTATACAATAAATAACAAATAACAGATTAACTAAATCAACAATTACTTTTAGCAGGGCTGATAAATAACATTATGGTAACTTCACAGAAAAGTAAAAAAATCGCAATCATAGGTGGTGGTATAGCAGGCGCGTCTGTTGCTTTATACTTAAGTGAAATAGGGCTTGAAGTCAGTTTGTTTGAAAAAGGAACAAGCCTAGTCAATGGTCCCCCCATCTGTCATTTACATGCTGGTGGCAACTTATATCGTGAAATATCCGATAGCCAATGCGTCACCTTATTAAAAGAGTCTATCGAAACGCTTCGTTTGTTTCCTGACTCAATTGATTATCGTCCGACAGTCATTGCTGTACCTAAAAGAGACAGTGGTGACGCACTTGCACTTTTACCACGTTTAAAAATGTTAACAAAAGAATATGAGCAGCTCATACAGAAAGATGCTCATAATGAAGTCCTTGGGGCCGCCAAAGATTACTATCGTTTATTTGAGTTAGAAGAGATGCAGCAATTAGCATTGCTTGATGAAGTCCCTGTCCCTTCTACACCAGAAGAGTGGATGATACCGATTGCTAAGCATGTTGATCTAACCACACTTAAATTTCCCTTAGTGCTTGTGCAAGAATTCGGTTGGAATGTCTTCAGATTGGGGGCAAGTGCCGTATTATCATTAGAAAAGAACCCGAAAAGCAAAATTCTACTGAATACCCAAGTTACTCAATTAACACACTCTCAAGACAAAGGATGGAAAGTCTCATTTGAACAAGAGCAACAACAATCTGCTGAATATTTCGATTATATAATTAATGCTGCAGGCTTTAAAAGCGGTGAAATAGATGACGCAGCAGGTTTCCATAAACACCGTTTTGTCGAGTTTAAGGCCGCTTATGTAACGCAATGGGAAGGTACCGGTAGCTTTTGGCCTGAAGTTATTTTTCACGGTGAGCGTGGAACACCTCACGGAATGGCTCAATTTACACCTTATCCAGACAACGTAATACAGTTACATGGTATGACTGAAAAAATCACCTTGTTTGATAAAGGACTAATTGCCAATGATGAAAACAGCGCACAACCTAAACTTGATAAGTATTTCTTAGACAAAATTTATAAAGGCTGGTCTTTGGATGAAGTTAAACTTCGCACTGAGAGAGCTATTGAGCATATGGCAGAGTTTATACCTCGCTTTTCAGCAGCAAGGGTAACGGATGTACCGCTATTTGGTGCACAGCAGATACCGGGTGATGATGCCAATCTTCGCGCCGCTGGTGTTTCATTTGAAGATAATAACTACGCAAGATGTGAAATAGTGAAGGCCTCTTCCGTTTTAACCTGTGCTGATGAAATAACGAAACAGTTAATTAAATTAGGTTATGTTAATCAATCGGTTCAAGGCTCGAGAAAGTTTTCGATTACTAACTCCATTAGTGATGAAGCGATTACCCAACGGGCTTTAACCTACACCAAGCAACGTGGGTATCCAAGTGGATTAGCTTATCGAAATATTAAACAAAAATTTAATAAGAAAGAGTTGCAAATGAGTTTTGCTTAATAAAACCAACAACATCACTTTATTAAGCATTTATTTTAACTCTGCCAGACGATAATAATACAAGCCTACTTCATTAAAAAACGGGCTGTAATTGATCAGAAAGAATCAAAAGCGAGCATTAAGTTCGCTTTTTGCTTTAAACACCCCCGTTTTCGAAATCTGAAAATTTTTTTATACCATTCGAAATTAGGTGGCAGATTTAACTTCTTTCTTGATCTGTATTGGCGTAATAGCCCATTAGTATTTCCGTGAAGCCCTCACTGCCATGAGCAGTAAGGAACTACAAAGTAAACACCACACCTTAAGTCTTCAGTCATCACTTCATGATAAGCAAACTCCTTACCGTTATCCGCTGTGATGGTTAGTACTGCATTTTTAAAGAGGTAATGTCGTTAACCTTCTTTATTTAGCTCATGAGGATTTACTTAAAGCTATAAGAAGGGCTGATATTTATTCAAAGTCTTCAAATCAATAGGCATAGAAATGAAGCGACTAAGCATTGACTTGACCTCTTTATCTAACCCATTAATTACTAAAGGCTCAGAAAAATTTGTTGAGCTAATCAATATTATTGCAACCATAGAGAGAACATTGGATACATTAAAATGGGCTCAAGAACACTTCCCCTTATTGCTTGTAGACCAATGTCATCCATCCACAAGCGATGATTCTGAAGGCAACGATATTGTTCTTATCGACTCTCAATGAAAGGTTAAAGTTAGAATTCAAGTATGTGATGTGGTATCAAATAAAGCATTTCAAAATGGTAAAGAAAAAAGTGATATTAAGAATTTAGGATGTGTAAATGGTGTTCCTGATGATGGCGTAAAGCGATACATTGCAACGTCTTCTGAATTTACAAATGTGTTGAATTCATCTAAACGAAAATGGACTTGAATGTGTTACAGCTATTGCCCAATAAATATATCAAATACCTCAACAGTGCTACTAAAAATTATACCTGCATCTGTTGTGGCTAAGTAGAATTAGCCACAATTTCTATGGCTCTATCTCAGAAAAGGGCACAAAGCGCCTTAGAAATTTTGCAGTTTATGATTCCAATTGCACTCAATACTTGAATTATACTCCTCCATTTTCTTTTTGTCATAATACACCTCAATAATTAGATTATATTCCATCATTAAAGTACCCTGTAGAATTAATCCAGAGTATTATTATGCGGGTTACTATAATATTAAAAATAATTGTAGTTGTAGAATAAAAACTAGGCTGTCGAGCTTGAACCGGCGATATATCTCTTGTGTATCTTTCTGTAGCGGAGTAAAATACAGTGTCTTTAAACTTCATCGTAGGAATTACTCTAGTGCAAATTACGCCGCCTTAAAATCCTTCCCTCTGTTTTATTAATACCTAAGTACCTTGCTTATCTTCGCGCACTCTTATCACTGCATTTTTGCAGGTTTTCTTGCGCCAAAATTTTACGTTAAAAGTACACACCATATGCTGATTTTCTTTGGTAATGGTTAGCTGTATGAATTATTGGAACTCTCATGTTTAAAAAAATCAAAATTAACTGGATCTCAAATGTCCGAGGCGATCTGCTTGCTGGCATTGTCGTCGCACTCGCCTTAATTCCAGAAGCTATTGCATTTTCTCTCATTGCAGGGGTTGATCCGAAAGTAGGCTTGTATGCTTCATTTTGTATCTGTGTTGTTATCGCCTTTAGCGGTGCGCGTCCTGGAATGATTTCGGCAGCCACCGGTGCCATGGCATTGCTGATGGTCACGCTCGTTAAAGATCATGGTCTCGAATACCTGTTAGCTGCTTCCTTGTTGACAGGAGTCATACAAATTTTAATCGGTTATCTGAAGCTTGCCGATCTAATGAGGCTTGTATCACGATCTGTAATAACAGGTTTCGTTAATGCCCTGGCCATTCTTATTTTCCTGGCTCAGCTTCCCGAACTGACCGATGTGACCTGGCATGTCTATGCTATGACCGGCTTCGGCTTAGCTATTATCTATCTGTTTCCTTATATTCCTACTATCGGAAAAGTCATTCCTTCTCCTTTAGTATGCATAGTGGCCTTAACGGTTGTCGCTAGCTATACAGGCATGGAAATACGGACCGTTGGTGATATGGGGAATTTACCCGATTCACTTCCTATCTTTCTATGGCCGGATGTACCTTTAACATTAGAGACACTGCAGATTATCCTGCCTTATTCACTCGCATTAGCTATTGTCGGGTTGCTTGAATCTATGATGACAGCGACCATAGTAGATGATTTAACCGATACCGATAGTGACAAGAACAAAGAATGTAAGGGGCAGGGGATTGCGAATATTAGTGCTTCATTGATGGGTGGTATGGCAGGCTGCGCCATGATCGGACAATCTATTATTAATATTAAATCAGGGGGACGCGGGCGCTTGTCGACTCTAAGCGCAGGAGTGTTCCTCTTGATTATGGTGCTGTTTATGGATCAATGGCTCAAACAGGTGCCCATGGCGGCACTCGTTGCGGTGATGATCATGGTTGCGATCAGCACCTTCTCCTGGAATTCCATTATTGATATTAAGCGTCATAGCATGCCTGCTAATGTCGTTATGATCTCAACTGTTGTGGTAGTTGTCGTGACTCATAATTTAGCGATTGGTGTGTTGATAGGGGTGGTGCTGGCTTCACTTTTCTATGCTAATAATAGCCGAAGTATTATGGCCGTCAGTGATGAGGTGATTAAGGAAGGAGAACATATGACGCATAAGGTTCATGGACAGATCTTTTTTGCATCATCGGATCACTTCTATGAGATGTTTGATTTTGAAGAGGTGGCAGATAAAATTACCTTAGATTTCACCTCTGCTCATTTCTGGGATATAACTGCTGTGGCTTCACTAGATAAGCTAATATTAAAGTTTAGAAAGCTAGGTGCAAGTGTTGATATTGTTGGCATGAATGAAGAGAGCTCTGCCCTTATAGATAAATTCGCTATTTATGATAAACCTGACAAGCTTGCTAAAGTCGGGACGGGTCATTAAAGAAACTGCTCTAGTAGCTTGAGGGTAGTGTTCAAAAATCTGTGCCATTCCTGTTTTAGTACTATCTCAGAAAGGGGCACAAAGCGCCATAGAATTTATGTGCACTTTTGATGTATCTAACGTCCGCTGTTCCGACAAAGCAGACGTTACCTTTAAGTCATTCCGCCCCCAAGCGTATTTATAATATGCAAAATAGGTAAAAATATTACTTAACCACATAGTTTTATAAAAATTTAAAAAAACTGCAATATCGGCAATTTGCATGCTGTTCGTTATCTTTTTTAGAATGTTTTATGTGCATAACATGACATATTTATTAATAACTTAATATGTTATTTGTGTTTCTAATACAGTAAACCTATGTTTAGACTTTAGTTAATTTAAAGTCAAATTACCGTATGGATACAATGAGGCATTATTATATGGTTATAAAATCGATATTTTTCTACGTATTACTCACCTTCTCGTTAAACGCTCAATCTACCACCTACACAGTCACTACAGATAGTGATCAAGGCGCAGGCTCACTTCGATATTTCATCGAAAAGGCCAATGCTAATCCAGGGGAAGATATTATCGAAATACCGGCTTCATATAATGCACAATCACCTATTTCGCCTAATTTGGGTGAAGTCCCTTCAGGTCAAACCGACAACCGAATGACAATTACTGATGATATTATCATTCGAGGATTAGGCGATGATTATGTCCACATTAATGACCATCAACGCTGGGTTTCTGATACTGGCTCATTTAATACTGGTTATCCGGATGATCCTAACAATCTGGTTCTAAGATCATCTGGTCTTTTATTTGACATTAATCCTCGAAATACCGCAGGGCGCACCATCGATGTCACCATTGAAAATGTGTGGGCAGAACACATGTCAGGTTTTATCTTTTCCGATAACGCTAATGTAACACTCAATAACGTTATCCTATATAGGATAGTGCCTAGGCAAGGAGAGGCATCCATCATGTCTACTCAAGATGGCTCTGTTACAATAAAAGATTCATTTATATTCGAAAATCTTGGTCCAAGATCAGCACCTACCCTTATTTTTAATAGTGATGTTTTTATTGAAAATACGGCTTTTGAATCTAATGGACCATTGGTTGAAAGCACTGCCAGTCATGTTATTCAAGTTAGTCAAGATAGTTCAGGCAGCAGCACAACGGCAGTCATCAAAGATAGTATATTTAAAGGCTTATTTAATTCTACTTTTAGATTTAATGAAGCTGATGCACAAATTATAAATACTTTATTTGATGGAAGGGATGCTAATAGAGGTTGGCCAATCTATGTCAATAAAGGAAAATTGACGCTAACCAATAGTACGCTGTATTACCCGACTATTACTAAAAATGTAGACCCTGCTACTTACAAAGCGACCCATATAGAGTTAATCAATAGTGCTCAGCTTATAGCCAATAACAATCTACTCGTTATAATCGATGGTGCAAATAATGTTGGCTCTGCAATTTATCCAACTGATTGGGACGATACAACTATTTACCCATTATCAGAGAACAACAATAACTTTATTTCGACACCTGGTGTCGATGACACCCCAAATACTGGCCTGTCACTTGCAGGGTGCGTTACAACTAATTGTTTCGTTCCAAACACGCTTTCAATAGCGCTTGTTGATAAAGGCGACGACGCTAAAGCGCTATATGCCGATGGAAGCTCAATCACATCAGATTACCTCAAGCAAACCCGCCCACAGGGGGTGAGTATCGACATTGGCGCATTCGAAAAACATGAATCTCTTTATGCTCACCCAGATAGCTATGAGGTTGATCAAGATACTAAGTTGATTGTATCTAGCCAAGATGGAGTGCTTAAAAATGATACCAATGAAAATTCAGCAGCCGCTACATTAGACCAAGATGCTTTGTATGGAAGTGTCACATTGAATGCAGACGGCAGTTTTGAGTATCAACCTGATGCTGACTATTATGGCAATGATGAATTTTATTATTCAATCAATACTAGCCAAGCAAAAGTATCAATAACAATTCTCTCCACTGGTTGGACCCTTATCCCTAACAATGCAGCGCCAATTGCGAATAATGATAGCTACTCACTTTACGCAGACAGTATTGATACCATTGTTGCACCAGGTGTGTTGTTTAACGATACAGATGATGCGAATACACAAGATCCTTTTTATGCCGGTTTAACTGCACGAATCTATAAACAACCAATGCATGGGTCGGTAACACTTAAGGAGAGTGGTGAATTTATTTACACTCCTGAACCTGGTTTTATAGGCGATGATAGCTTTGAATATGATGTTACAGATATTGGATCAAGACATAGTTACCCTGCTACTGTCAATCTTCATGTGCAAGCTGGTGTTCCTCATGGGGGGAAAGTCATTGCAGGAACCACGAATGGCGGGTCTTTGAATATTTGGGGATTGATTACACTTATATTTGTTTTAGTTATCAGAATGAGAAAATCGCTAATTGCATTACTGCTAAGCACATTGCTTCCCTTTGCAAGCATCGCAAAAGCCGAGACACAAGGTGAGTTTTATGCCTCTATCAACCCTGGTGTTTCACTTCTTTCTCCAGATATCGAACATGGAGGCTGGTCTCAGTCAAATGACGAAAGATTTTCAATTGGCGCCTCTATCGGTTATCAATTCGACACAAATATGAGCCTGCAACTCACTTATCGGTGGCTAAATAGTGCCGACTTGAATGCTAATTACATACAATACACAGACATGAGCATCGATTATCAAAATTACAGTGTAAACGGTATTTATCGTGTGACACAGCTATGGGGAGAGCAATTTTCTCCCTATGCAAGTATTGGACTGGGTTATTTAGATGTAAGTTCTAGTAATATAGCTTTTGAGGTAGACAAAAATGTACATCCTAATTTCGGGTTAGGCGTTAACCTAATTGAATTAGGAGAGTTCAAATCTGATTTGTTTTGGAATTACCTTTCAGGTGATGTTCAAACTGTTGAACTCGCCTTTATTTATAAATTTTTATAATTTGGCTAGCTACGTGAGGTGTGTTAATTCCAGTACACCTTACGGTGTTTAATTTTAAGCTATTAAAATGAATGCCAGTAAATAGCGCCATTGATTACATACTCTCTAGCTATATGCTCCGAAACGCCTCATAACTAGATAAAAAAACAGCTTATTTCATGTCTGCTATAGGCTCACAACGGACTTTTAAATAACGAGCCATGATATCCATTTCTAAGGCGCTTTGGGGGCGAAAGCGAGTTAGTTTTTTGAAGTAAAAAGTGTAAACCGAGTTATGGGGCATTGTTATATTCTAAGTCAAGTCGGGAAATTACATCGTGAAAATAATAAGAAAAAGTTTAATCGCTTCTTTATACGGTTAGGAAAGAATAAAAGTGAATTTCGTCATAAAAACACCCTTGCACGATTAGTGGGGTATTTAATAGTAGTCATACCAGTAAGGCAAGTGGCCTCCACACATTTGGTTACAGTAAAGTGTCTTGATGTTTTTTTACTTAGCATTGAGCTTTGCTAAAATTTGATGTTTTATGAAAGGTAATTATTGAAAATTCTAAGGGTGATGAATAGCAAATAGACACCGTTTGGGCACCGATGGTTATTTTGCTGTTCTGAGGCATAATAAATGGAGGTGAAGAAGAATAGGATATGCTGAACCTTAGATGTTAAAAATTGTTATGTTTAGCAAACTCAAGACGAAAAAAAACCGCAACAAGTGCGGTTTTTTATATGTGGTCGGTGATAGAGGATTCGAACCTCTGACCCCCTGGTCCCAAACCAGGTGCGCTACCAAGCTGCGCTAATCACCGAAATTGTTAAATCATTATAGTCTTGGGGATTGAAAATAACTATTTGATTTATAAGTTTAAATGGTGCGTAAGTAGAGGCTATAGCTCTTACAGCTTGCGCTTACCTTAAGAATAGCTGAACCTAAATCCAGGTTTCAATTTTAACTTTTTTAGTTTAAATGGTGCGGAAGGAGAGACTTGAACTCTCACACCTTACGATACTAGAACCTAAATCTAGCGCGTCTACCAATTCCGCCACTTCCGCAACTATTTAAACTTTTTACTGCTTTTACATCTAAAAGATGGGGCGAATGACGGGGATTGAACCCGCGACAACCGGAATCACAATCCGGGGCTCTACCAACTGAGCTACATCCGCCACTAAACTTTTAAATATGGTACGCCCTACAGGATTCGAACCTGTGGCCTACGGCTTAGAAGGCCGTTGCTCTATCCAGCTGAGCTAAGGGCGCATAGCTGGTTTCTGAAACATGTTTAATAACATATTTTAAAATCTGGTCGGTGATAGAGGATTCGAACCTCTGACCCCCTGGTCCCAAACCAGGTGCGCTACCAAGCTGCGCTAATCACCGAAAGTTGTTAGGCTTAAGCCCTGTCAACGAGGCGAGATATTACTGAGTTGCGTGCGCCTCGTCAAATATTATTTACTATTATTGTGCTGAACGAACAATTAATAAACGTATTCATCTACGAACGGTTAATTGTTCATCTGCTTAGCGTTGTTTACGTTTTTTCGCTTTAGCACGGCGTATGGCTGCAGGGGTATTTTCTGCCTTTTTACGGGCAATCATTTGGTTATGCTCCTGTGTTGCTTTGTAGCGACTTTTCTTAAGTGGTTTTTCTGTCCCTTTAGCATCTACATCAAATGGGTCATTTATCTCATAGCCAGGGTAGATGATACGTTCAAACTGACGACCAATGAGTGTTTCGATATTATCTAAGAATTGCTCATCTTTAGGGCTAACGAGTGAAACTGCCATGCCTGTTTTTCCTGCGCGACCTGTACGTCCGATTCGGTGAACGTAATCTTCTGCAAGAAAGGGAAGGTGGAAGTTAACCACATAGGGAAGGTCTGGAATATCTAAGCCTCGAGCCGCTACATCCGTCGCCACTAAAACGCGCACGCTACCTTGAGCAAATTGTTCTATCGCTTTATTACGTGCACCTTGGGTTTTATCTCCATGGCAAAGGGCTGCTTTTATACCATCTAGCTTTAACTCTTTAGCGAGTAAATTAGCGCTCTCTTTGGTACCGGCAAATACCAGTACTTGTTTCCAATTTTTAACGCCGATTAGTTCTGATAAAAGCTCTCGTTTACGCGCTTCTGATACCCAGTAAACTTGCTGCTTTACTTTGCCTGATGTTGAATTAGAAGGTGATACTTCAATCGTTTTAGGCGTATGTAGCAATTGGTTTGCTAAGGTTTTAACTTTTGCTGAGAAGGTTGCAGAGAACATGACGGTTTGGTGTTTCTGTTTCATCACTTCGAGTAACTGTTGAATATCAGTTAAAAAGCCCATATCGAGCATGCGATCAGCTTCATCAAGTACTAAATGTTTAATATGCGTCAGGTTTACGTGGCGAGCATTGAGGTGCTCAAGTAAGCGCCCCGGTGTTGCAATGAGAATATCGACACCGTTTTTTAGCATTTTTATTTGCGGATCTGCATTTGCACCACCGGTAACAACGCCGGAGGTGATTGGCATAAATTGGCTGTATTCTTGAATGTTTTTGGCAACTTGCAGTGCCAGTTCACGTGTTGGTGTGAGTATTAATGCTTTAATAGTGTGATTTGTTGCCGCTAAATCATTACTGTTTTTAGCGATTAAATCTAAAATTGGTAAGCTAAATGCCGCGGTTTTACCTGTTCCGGTTTGTGCGCTGGCTAATAGGTCTACACCGGAACGAATCATTGGGATCGCTTGTTGTTGAACGGGGGTTAAGGTTTTATAACCACACGCTTTCACCGCTTTTAATAATTCTGAAGATAAACCAATTGCATCAACACTCATTTATATCACCACTTTATTGCAAAAAATTTTAAAGAACGGGAGTATAACGCACTCACGAATAACAGTTATAACCTTTTTTCTTTGCATCTTTCTGGAAAAGCCCGCTATGGAACTTATCTTTTCATTATTACAGCAACTTAGCGTCTATTTAGTACTCGCATATCTGCTCAGTAAAACGCCATTGTTTATGCCATTAACGATGTTGTCAGGACGTTTATCGCAACGACTTGCTTGTTATGTGATTTTTAGTCTTTTTTGTGTGCTTGGCACCTATTTTGGTTTAGCGATTGAAAACGCCATTGCCAATACGCGCGCGATTGGCGCTGTCATGGGCGGATTATTAGGTGGTCCCGTTGTTGGTTTTGCGGTGGGGTTAACGGGCGGAATACACCGATATTCTATGGGTGGGTTTACCGATGTTGCCTGCGCTATTTCGACGACGGCAGAGGGTTTACTTGGTGGTTTAGTGCACCTTTATTACATGCGCCGTGGATTGGTTGATAAAATCTTTAATCCACTGTTGGCCTTAGTGGTGTTATTGGTGGCCGAGGTGATGCAAATGTCGATCATTCTGGCAGTGGCACAACCCTATGAGCAAGCCTTAACGTTAGTCCAGACCATTGCTTTACCGATGATTATTGCAAACTCATTAGGCGCAGCACTGTTTATGAGTATTATTCAGGACAGGAAAACGATTTATGAAAAGTATTCCGCTTCTTTTTCTAGTAAGGCGATGCGCATTGCTGAACGCACGGTGGGTATTTTAAGCAGTGGTTTTAACCGTGAAAATACTCAAAAAGTCGTGCAGATAATTTATGAAGAAACGGGCGTTGGGGCGGTGTCTATTACCGACCGTGATCAAATCATGGCTTTTAAAGGCATCGGGGCCGATCATCATCTACCCGGTACCACAATTTCTTCTAAACATACCAAACAAGCGATAGAAAATGCAGAGATTATTTTTGCTGATGGTTATGAGGTCGCTTATCAATGTTCTTTAAGTCCTCACTGTAAATTGGGGGCCGCCCTGATTATTCCCTTACTGGGTAGCGAAAATCAAGTATTAGGCACAATTAAACTGTATGAGCCGAAGCAAAAGTTGTTTTCATCTCTTAATCGCAGTTTAGGGGAGGGGCTTGCAAAATTACTTTCTAATCAAATTTTAAACAGCCGTTACCTTGAACAACAAACTTTACTCAGTCAGGCCGAACTGCGTTTGTTACAGGCGCAGGTTAACCCGCATTTTTTATTTAATGCATTGAATACGATCAGTGCGGTGATCCGTCAAGATCCTGATAAAGCGAGACAGCTAATCCAACACTTATCGCAATTTTTTCGCCGTAATTTAAAACATAATATTGAAACGGTGACACTTGAAGATGAGTTAAAGCACATTCACGCATATCTTGAAATTGAGTTAGCACGTTTTTCCGATAGGTTAACGGTAAACCTGAATATTGACACGCCACTATTGATGCAATGGGTACCCACATTTACCTTGCAACCTTTAGTGGAAAATGCGATTAAACATGGTACATCAACCTTACTTGAAGATGGCATTATTGATGTAGTAGGTTACCGCGAAGACGATATTGTGGTGCTAAAGGTTATCGATAATGCGGGCACCTATTGTTTAAGCGAAAAAGAGTTACAGGCAGGCTTAGGTTTACAAATAGTCGATAAACGTATTAAAAATCGCTTTGGTGAGCAGTATGGTTTGACGCTTTCTTGCGAAGCAAACCGCTCAACCTGTGCACAAATTCGCTTCCCGTATCATGAGGATAAATAATGAACTTAACCGCGATTGTCATTGATGATGAACAGTATGCTCGTGATGAGTTAATGGCGCTATTAGATGAACAAAATGAAATAGAAATAGAGGTTGTCGCGACCTGTCAAAATGCGATTGAGGGGCTTAAACAAGTCAATAAACTAAAACCAGATCTCATTTTCTTAGATATTCAGATGCCCCAAATCAACGGCATTGAGATGCTAAGTATGTTAGACCAAGATACCTTACCAAAAGTTATTTTTGTCACCGCCTACGATGAGTATGCTCTGCAGGCTTTTGAAGATAACGCCTTTGATTATATATTAAAGCCAATTGAACCTTGTCGCTTAAAGAAAACCTTAAAGCGCGTTAAAGGCGCGACACAAATGGCGGATTATCAGCCACTAACCAGCGAGCCATTATCATTGATCCCCTGTGCAGGTTTTAATCGTTATCTGTTACTTAAACCCTGTGAAATAGAAGTTGCCTACAGTGATCAATCTGGTGTGCATATTATCTGTGATAAAGCGGATAACAGTGCACATAAAAGTTGTACGTTAAGCTTAAAAGTATTAGAAGAGAAAACCGAATTATTGCGTTGTCACCGTCAGTATTTGATCCACCCTGATGCTATTCGGGAAATTCGTATGCTTGATAATTCATTAGCTGAAATTATTACCAATAGTGGGGCAGTTGCACCTGTGAGCCGTCGCTACTTAAAAATACTCAAAGAGCGTTTTCAATTAAGTTGAATACATTGTAAAACCACTTAATCAGAAATTAAAACCATTTAAGTTAATATATGACCACTCGCTTAATCGATGCATGACATTAGCCTAACTATCGTTGAAAGTGCAGGCTAACTATTTTAACTTGAAGGATTAAGCATATGTTGTGGTTTCTATTTTGTATTGCACTGTTACTCGGCGGTTACTTTTTTTATGGCGCTTTTATCGAAAAAGTGTTTGGCATAAAAACAGAAAGAACGACACCCGCGTTTAGTAAAACCGATGGCGTTGATTATGTACCAATGTCGAAAAGCAAGGTGTACTTAGTACAACTACTCAACATTGCTGGTGTTGGCCCGATTTTTGGTCCAATCATGGGGGCACTATACGGTCCTGCAGCCATGTTATGGATCGTACTGGGCTGTATTTTTGCCGGCGCTGTGCATGATTATTTCTCAGGCATGTTATCGATTCGCAATGGCGGGGCATCCGTGCCGAGCATTACCGGTAAATATTTAGGTAATGGTGCAAAGCACTTTATGAACATTTTTGCTTTGGTATTACTTCTTTTAGTTGGGGTGGTATTTGTTTCTGCACCAGCAGGCATGATCACCAATTTAGTGAATCAACAAACTGATTTAGCAATGCCAATGTTAACCATGGTGGCGATTATCTTTGGTTATTATGTTATCGCAACGATTGTGCCTATCGATAAAATTATTGGTCGCTTTTATCCTTTTTTTGGGGCGCTGTTAGTGTTTATGTCTGTAGGGTTAATTGTTGCGATGGGCTTTTCAAGTGATCACTCTTTATTAGGTGATTATGAGATGAGCATGATGTTTACTAACATGAACCCTAATGATCTTCCACTTTGGCCTGCATTATTTATTACTATCGCCTGTGGTGCTATTTCTGGTTTCCATGCGACACAATCGCCACTCATGG
Source organism: Psychromonas sp. psych-6C06 (assembly GCF_002835465.1). Classification (NCBI taxonomy): domain Bacteria; kingdom Pseudomonadati; phylum Pseudomonadota; class Gammaproteobacteria; order Alteromonadales; family Psychromonadaceae; genus Psychromonas; species Psychromonas sp. psych-6C06. Next base: position 352,843 of record NZ_PIZM01000001.1, read on the forward strand.
CTCGTTGTTTAGAAAATGAAAGTAATGGTCGTTTTGTTTTTTACGGTGCGATGATTGGTGAAGGTGTGATTGCCCTTATTTGGTGCGCACTTGCACTTTCATTCTTTGGCAGTGTTGAATCGTTATCTGCCGCTGTTAGCGCGGGTGGTCCGGGCGCTGTTGTATACGATACCTCAATTGGTTTATTAGGTGTATTTGGCGGTATTGTTGCTTTTTTAGGTGTGGTTATTCTACCAATTACCTCTGGTGATACTGCGTTCCGTTCAAGTCGTTTGATCATGGCTGAATACTTTAATATGCCTCAAAAGTCGATTCGTAATCGTTTATTCATGGCATTACCCCTGTTTGTTTTGGGGGCGATTTTAACGCAGGTAGATTTTGGTATTATTTGGCGCTACTTTGGTTTTGCAAATCAAACGACTGCAGTAATGATGTTATGGACCGCTTCAGCTTACCTATTACGCCATAATAAATTGCACTGGGTTGCGACTGTACCTGCCATGTTTATGACCACGGTGGTGATCACCTTTATTCTAAATAGCAGCTCATTAGGATTTGGAATGGGGATTAATATTGCAACTACATTAGGTATCATTGCGACACTGATGATCACAACTTACGTGATTAAAATTTCTAAAGGTAAGCACATTGAAGATGAACCTGTGACTGAGCCTATACCTTTGACTGAAAAATCTGCAGAGGGTTAAGCTTGATATCGATTTGCGACAATAATTAGTCGTAAAATATCACAGCAGATTCTATACAAAACCGCCACTTAGCAATAAGTGACGGTTTTTGTTTATTAGGCTAAATGTTTTTCAAGTACCTTTTATTTTAAACTCGCATTTTACAACGAATTGTACGATAATTATGCAATAGTATTTTAATTAAGGAGAGAAGCATGGATATTAATGGGAGCGTGGCTGTAAATCCGCAATCAGCAGCAACATTACGCAATGATCCAAATGCATCCACCGTTGTGCAACAATCATCGCAATTACAAAAAAATACCCAAAGTGTAGATAAAGTAACCACTGAGCAACCAGTGCAACAGGCAAAGGCTTTAACAGAAGATACTGTCAATGCACGTGTTTCTGAATATCAAAATCTATCATCAGATAACCAAGTTACTGCCGATGAAGCTGTCGGAAGTTTAGTTGATGTAAGGGTGTAGTCGGTTGAGCTATGAACATTTCGTCGGCTCAACAACTTGCGACACAGATACATACTCCACTAAATGTTGGTGGAGAAAGCGCAACTAAAACTTCAGTTTCCACCGGCATTGAGCGTAATACTTCAATCAATGCTGACATTTCATCTGATAGCATTTCATCGGATAACATATCATCGGATAACATATCATCGGATAACATATCAACAACTCCTACTGTTACATCAGATGTTAATCCGACCTATGAACGTCCTCAAATCCCAGCTTTAAATGACGAAGCAAAACAACAGGATAGTCAACCCTCTGAAGATGATGAAGAGGGTAATGCGCCTGTCAGCGATACTGATATATCGGACCCTCAAGCCAAACAAAAAGGTGAAATTTATACCGAGGCTGAGCTAAAGCTAATCGATTCACTGCAACAGCGAGATACAGAGGTGATTGCCCATGAACGGGCGCATGCTGCTGTAGGCGGGCAACACACTGGAACACCCAGTTATAGTTATAAAACTGGGCCTGATGGGGTTAAATATGCAGTATCAGGGGAAGTTTCTATCGATACCTCACCTGTTCCGGGCGATCCGCAGGCAACCTTGCAAAAAGCGCAACAGATTAAAGCTGCTGCACTTGCTCCGGCTGAGCCTTCTGCCCAGGATAGAAAGGTCGCTGCCAAAGCGATGCAAATGGCCAGCGAAGCTCGTAGTGAAATAGTTGCGAATAATCAGGGCGATGAAGATAAAAGCCGAAGCACTGCTTCCTATTCTAACGGCAATATTCCAGAGCGCTTTAGCGAACAGCAACACTTATCTATCAATAACAATGATATTGATGAGCTAAAGATGAACAAACGTAACTTTCATATCAACGATGTTTACCAAAGTAGCTCGCAGGTAAACGCTGACTCTCGTTTAAATATACTTGTCTGACATTCTCGTTCACAAAAGTAAAAAAACTCTACTCTAGGGGGGATCTTTGCCGTTTAAATTTTGTTCAATACTAGGTGTTTTGAGCAAGACCGGGGGAATGAGGCTTAGTCATTCTAAGCGAATTTCGTTTTCTATTACGTACTGTTTGACGTAGTCAAATAGAGCAAGCTAAGAGGATGTCGTTTTGAACCCGAAGGGCAACATTTGTTGACAATTTCCACTGCGTTTTCGCCTATTATGTGGAATACCTTACTGTATCTTAAAAAGCCTCGCTATCTCATTCCACATACTCTAATACTTCCATCAAGTAGCATTGCGATTAAATAAACTTACCTGTCCTTTTAAGATTATCTTGACTTTTATTCTGTGTTTATCAATATTACTTACATTGTATTAATGTCTACTATGTATCAATTTAATTGATGGTTGAAAATGTCGTTTTATTGTCGATAAAACGTCCTTAAGCGAGTATTGAATGAAATATACCTTAAAACAGCTTGCTGTTTTTGATGCGGTTGCTAGCCAAGAGAGCGTCAGTGCAGCTGCTCGTAAATTGTCGATGACTCAGTCTGCGGTGAGCATGTCATTATCACAATTTGAAAACTTGATGGATAGACCACTGTTTATTCGTCAAGGAAACCGATTGACATTGAGTCATTGGGGAAGGTGGTTGCGCCCCAAGGCGAAACGTTTATTACAGGATGCACAGCAAATTGAATTAGGTCTGCATGATCAACAAGCAATTAGTGGCTCTTTTCCTCTTTCAGTAAGTCAAACTTTTGCTGAGCATTTACTGCCTTCACTTATCAGTAAAATTGATACAGACTTCCCTGAATTACGTATTGAATTGACGGTAGAAAATACAGAACACGTAGTAAATGGTGTTATTAATCATCATTATGAGATGGGAATTATCGAAGGGCGTAATGACGATAGCCGAGTACACCAAGAAAACTTATTAGAAGATCACTTAGTGATTATCAGTAGTGCTTTTCACTCCTACGCTAAACATAAAAAGGTTAATCTTGCACAATTAGAGCAAGCGCAATGGATATTACGTGAACAGGGCGCCGGCACTCGCCGAATCTTTGATGGTGCTGTGCATGGCTTGATTGAAAATGTTGATGTATATAAAGAATATCAAAGTGTTGGTGTGATAAAAGAGTTAGTAAAAAATGGGACTTATCTTGGATGCTTACCCTACTTAGATGTTGTGAGCGAAGTAAAAAAAGGGACACTAGTGATTTTGCCTACACCTGAGCTTAATATGTCTCGTAGCTTAGCATTTATTTGGCGTAAAGATGCAGGTGAAAACCCATTACGTGAATGTATTATTGCCGAAGCAAAACGCTTGATCCGATTGTATAAAAAAAGGCAAAACCTATAGTTGGTTTTGCCTTAATATGTTGTTGCTAGTGGTCTTTGCCATTTTGTAACAGGACGCAATATTAAGCTCTGTTGCGATGGCTTATTAATTAAGCATTGTTTTATGCCGCTTGTTTATCAGTATTATCTTCTGGTTGATATTGTTTAACCATTAATTTGGTCAATGCTTTACGTGAAATAAGGCCACAATATTTCCCGTTATGTACAACGGGATAGATACTTGGATGCTGTGCACTTGCCAATTTTAGGCGTTGCTCATAACTTTGGTATTGTGAGCTGATCATCATGCCTGATGAATTAACTGGAAATAGCTTTTCTTTATCTACTACCATAAATTCAAGTAAAGTCGTGATTGGCTGCATTATATCTACAGTAAGAATTTCAGTCTGCATAACATCTTTAAGTTGATAGTTTAACTCTGAAGAATACTCTTCTGACCATAGTAAGCGTAATATATCTTGCTCAGAAACAAAGCCTATAAGTTGGTCTTTTTCATCGACTACCGGAGCTGCACTAAGTGACTGCTCACTTAAAAGTGCTAAGGCTTGGTATATACAATGGTCAGCAGTGAAGTGTAACGTGTCTGATTGCATAACGTCATTAACAGTAAGTTGGTTTAATTTGTTTCTCATAATAGTGTTTCCTTGTGTAATTTTATTTGGTAGCGATAAGCTTGTCTTTTGAGTATGTGTTGTGTGTTGAACTGTCGATTTTGGTTTATTGGCGTAGGCTAGAGCAATCAATGATGCGCCCCCGACGATGTTGCCAATCGTGACTGGTATTAAATTGTTTACAATAAAATGCGTCCATGTGAGATCTGCGAATGCATTGGCACTGAAGCCATGTGCCATGAAGTAACTCTCTGGACTAAACGCGTTAATTGCAATGCCAAGAGGTACCATGAACATGTTTGCGACACTGTGCTCAAAGCCACTGCTCACAAACATTGCCACAGGTAAAATGAGTAAAAGCGCTTTGGTTAATATGTCTTTACTGCTAAACGTCATCCAAATACCCAGACAAACTAGCAAGTTACATAACACGCCTAATGCAAATGCCTGGCCCCAACTATGGTGTAATTTATGTTGTGCAATCTGCATTGCATTAATTCCCCATGCACCTCCATTTAAAAGCTGCATCTTAGCAAGCAAAACCAAGCCAAGAATTAACATCGCACCGATTAAATTACCGAGATATACTCGCCCCCAGCAACTGATTAGTGCTCTAGTTGAGAAAAGTCCTTGTGTCCAAGCAACACTACTAAGCACAGTACTGGTAAATAGCTCTCCGCCACAAATGACGACTAATACCAGCCCTAAGCTAAACGCTAACCCTCCTGCCAGTTTCATGATGCCCCATGGCGCATCTCCTGCACCTGTGGTAACCGTGGTATAGAATACGAAAGCGATTGCGATAAAAGCGCCTGCAAAGATGGCTAAGATTAATGAGTTTGCAAAAGCCTTTTGTTGCTTTGCAACGCCATAGTCTTTAACTGTTTCAAAAACATTAGTTGAACGCGTCATGTTTTGTTCATTTTCCATCGAATGTTGGGTTTTAACTGAATAAAGTGAATTAGTGTGCATAATGCTTTACGTGAATATTCACGTTCTCCGTAAAGTAAATAGGGTAAGTGGTTGTATTCATATTTTTCTCCTTTGATAAACAGTGCGTTATTGGTAACGCCAAATAACAATAGCGATAAAATATGGTTAATAATATTTGATACTTTTTAATCTTTTTTTCAATTTAATTGATGATTTATGGGGGGGGATCGCGTTAGGGAACTTTTGATCTAATAATTTAATGAATTTACCGCGCTTTATTAAATGCTGTTGTATATTTAAATAAAAAAGGAGTAAACGCTTAGTGTCTGTAGAGAATTTTCCTGATAGAAAAAAAATGACTGTTATTTTTCGTATGGAGCCGGGCTCATTAGGGCCTGATGGTGCACAATATATCAATGAATTTTGCGAGTTTGCGCAAATGCAGTTACAAGCTTGTGCTCCAATATATATTCGTTGGGCGATTGTTCCTCGTCTTGATAAATCTTTAGCTGAAATGGAGTTTCAAGTTGCTAATAAAAAATTAGCTGCCGCTAAGGCATCACAATACCTTGCTGTATTTGATGAGAATTTAAACCATTTCGAAGAACAACTTGAAGATAATTTAGAAGCAATCATCAATCAATATTTTGGTCGATGATTGGTGTTTATTAGGTGGGTAATATGATTAAAAAAATCACCGTCAGTCAATTAAGAAAAGGGATGTATATCAATGACCTTAAATGTGGTTGGTTGAATCATCCTTTCGCCTTAAATAGATTTAAACTTGAAAATGAATCTGACATTAGAAAAATAATTGCGGCAGGTGTAAAAACAATTGAGATAGATACTAACAAAGGTTTTGATATCCTTGAGCTTAAGGAAGAAAAGCGCCAAAAAGAAAACAGTGGTTTAAGAAAAGTTGTTGATCAGCTTGATGAAAGTAAACCTGTAAAAGTGACGGCTATTGAGGAGATGGGCAAGGCTAAGGTCGCTTTTGCAATGGCCGGTGAATTCATTACAGATATGATGGAAAATGTAAAAATGGGCCAGCATATTGAGCTTGAACAGGTTAACCCTGTCATTAATAAGTTGAGCCAATCTATATTACGTAATCCAAATGCACTACTGGGGCTTTCACGTATTCGAACAATGGATGTATATACATTTGAACACTCGGTGAGTTTTTCAGTACTAATGATGGCTTTTGCTAAAAGTATGGGGCTTTCTGAACAAATAATTTGCGAAGTAGGTATTGGTGGGTTGTTGCATGATATTGGTAAAACCTTAACGCCTGATGAAATTTTGAATAAGCCCGGAAAACTGACGCCTGAAGAGTTTGTTATCATGAAAGAACATGTGGTGCATAGTCGTAAAATCCTTGAAAAAACGGAAGGTCTTTCACAAATATCGATGGATATTGCCGCTCAACACCATGAAAAATACGATGGAAATGGTTACCCATTAGGTTTAAAAGGCGATGAAATTAGCCGTTATGGTCAAATGTCTGCGATTGTAGATGTTTATGACGCCTTAACCGCAGATCGTTGCTATCACACAGGTAAAGAACCTTCTGAAGTACTAAAGTTATTGGTAAAATGGAGTGGCGCGCATTTTAATCCTAGTTTAGTCAGGGAGTTTATTCAATCGGTAGGTATATACCCTGCAGGTAGTTTAGTCATGCTAAACAATCATCATTTAGCTAAGGTCGTAGATATCAACGAAAATATGTTGAAACCTATTGTTGAGGTTTTCCTTAATGCTAAAACAAGAAGTTATATTCCTCGTAAATTAGTTGATTTAGCAAAACTTGAATCAATAAAAATATTAAAAGTTGAATCCTACGAAAAATGGAATGTACAGATGGATTGATCTGTGCATCTTTCTCTCAGTGTTACCCTTTTTATTTAATGCGTTATAGAAAAGTAAATTTCATGTCGTTTAAGCAGAATAAACCACATGAAGTTATTTAAACTATTCTTGTAACGATTTTAAACGTAAGTCTTGTTTTTTGTATTGCTCGATACTCGCACTATAACGAGCTTGATCTAATTTACTCTTTGTAAACACTAAGGCACTACCCATCTCTTGGCTGGCTTCTCTAAATCGTCCTTGAAGCGCTAAGTATTTTGCTTTAGTTGCATGTTCTTTCGCTTTATTTTTCATTTTCTTATAAAGGTCAATTGCCAATTGGTGGGCAAGAATATGCTCTGGATGTACACGAATAAATCTCTCTAGCAATTGTTCAGCTTCGGCGAACTGTTTAGCCGTTTGTAAGGCAACGACTAAATTTAAGGTAAAAACTGAATTTTGAGGTGATTGTTGCTGATAGGGCGCTAGTAATTCAATTGCATCGTCTACCTTATTTAATGCGAGTAAAGTATCGGTAATGAAGTCGATATAAAATAGGTTATTAGGACTACTTTGAAATAATTGTACGGCTAATTCATGCGCTTGTTCATAATCTTTATTTTTAAAGTAAGCTAATGCTAACCCATATTCAGCGGCTTCTTTGAGCTGATATCGATTATTTTTTAGCTGACTTTTATACAAGTCGATCGCACTTGTTGCGCTAATATTATTAAACCTTACTGTAATACGTGCTTTACTGAGCTGAAAGTTAGCATTGAGTTTTATGCTCTTTTTATCTAATTGACCTGCACGTAATCTCGCTTCTGCCAAACGTGTTTCTGGTAATGGGTGAGTTGAAAGCATCTGAGGTGGCATGGATGCATACTTATATTTCTCAGCGAGTTTTCCAAAGAAATTTGCCATTCCGTAAGGATCATATCCTGCGTTATAAAGGGTCATAATACCGATTCGGTCTGCTTCATATTCGTGCAAGCGGGTATAATTTATTTGCGACTGCATATTGATCGCCATGGTGGTGCTCAAGGCCGCCATACCAGCCGCTGGCGAAACAAGGGCCAGTAATATAGAACCCGCCATGGCGGCTAGAGATGCTGGGTTGCTAATAGATTGCTGCTCTAACATACGCGCAAGGTGGCGTTGTGTAATGTGTGCTACCTCATGCGCAACCACGCCGGCAAGCTCGCTTTCATTGGTTGCGTAAAGAAATAATCCGGTATGAATTTTTACGTTACCGCCAAGGAATGCAGCCGCGTTGATCTCATTATCTTGAATAAGAAAAAAGTCGAAAGGTAATTTTACCGAATCTGCATGTGAAACAATATTTTGCCCTAGGCTTTGAATATATTGGTTTAAAACAGGATCGTGAATAATAGGTAGCGCTTGATTAGCCATTAAACGAAATGCCCATCCATATTCTTTTTCTTTTTCGATAGTCAGTGCTCCCGCACCGACAGTACCGATATCTGGTAATGCATTTGACGCTTTAATGGGGAGAGATAAAAGCGATAAAATAAAGTAAAGCGATATAATGATGGTTTTGTTAAACAAATTTAGGTCTCGTTTGAGAATCAAAAAGATAGCAACCATACTACTCGAAAATAGTTAGTCAGCAAACGGTTGAAAACACATTTTTAAGTTGCAACGCATAACAAAGCACAAACAAGATCCAATTTATAGTAAGAGTTGATTGTCTTATTGGAATACAGGAGTAATAATGGGCGTTTTAAATAAGAGATATTTTTATGAACGTATTGGATTTACGCTCAATACGCTGCCCACTTGCATTAGTCACTTTAAAACGTGAACTTATATCGACAGATGATATGAAAAACAGTTCACTCAAACTTCTTTTTTCTACTGAGCCTGCAATGTCAGACATTATTTTATATTTAAATAAAAAGTGTTATCAGTATCAATTAATGGAAGAGGGTGAGGTATTTGCATTGATAATTTTTAACCGTAAAAAAGGTAACTCTAAATGTTAACACAGTTAGCGAGCTGGTATAAAAACCGCTTTGCAGATCCCAACCTTAGTGTCTTGTTTCTATTATTGACAGGGGCTTTTTTCACTGTTTACTTCTTCGGTAGTATCCTCGCGCCACTTTTTGTCGCATTAATACTTGCATATATGCTGGAATGGCCGGTTAATTATCTGATGCGTTTTAAGTTAAATCGTACAGCCTCTACTTTTGTAGTCATGACAATATTTATTTCCTTAGCTGTGTTTGCATTTATTGGCATCTTACCAACTGTTTTTAAACAGGGGGCATCATTGACGCGAGATTTACCGAATATGTTTAATCAGGCACAACAGTATTTGGTGACACTACCGAGTCAGTATCCGGATATGATTGATACCATGACTATCACACTCGTGGTTGAGAATATTAGAAGTTATATTTTAGATAGTGGAGGGTTTTTATTATCGCATTCTTTTACGTCACTATTAAATATTGCCGCTCTGATTGTATACGCTATTTTAGTGCCGTTGATGATGGTTTTTATGCTCAAAGATAAACATCAGCTAATTCTTAGTGTTAAAAAATTCTTACCCGATAATATTAAATTAGTTGAGCAAGTTTGGATTGAGATGAATGGTCAAATAATGAATTATATACGTGGTAAAGTGATCGAAATATTGATTGTCGGAGTCGCTACTTACTTTGTGTTTTTCTTTATGGACTTGCGCTATTCGGCGTTGTTAGCTGTATTAGTTGGTCTATCTGTATTGATCCCATATATTGGAGCGGCTGCTGTTACTGTCCCTGTTGCTGTTGTTGCACTTTTCCAATGGGGCTTATCTCCTGACTTTGTTTACTTAATGATAGCCTATGGCATTGTACAAGCACTAGATGGCAATTTAATTGTGCCGCTGCTCTTTTCTGAAGCTGTGAATTTACACCCTGTTATCATTATTATTGCGGTACTGGTTTTTGGTGGACTATGGGGATTCTGGGGAGTGTTTTTTGCAATTCCGTTAGCAACACTGGTCAAAGCAGTACTAAATGCTTGGCCAACCAAAGAGCAACTTGCTCAGGCAGATGCGAACCTCGAACTAAAGAATGAGGTTAGCGCTAAATAACAGCTTTATAGTCACTTGCTATAATTTTAGTCGGTCAACACAGTTGACCTTTTGCTAAGTCAACTAGTGATTGCTCTCAATGCAATAGCGCTCTGATTACCTTTATTCTGTGTTGAAAAGTATTAATGAAATTGCAAGCATTCTATTCTAAGCATAAAAAAACCGCGATAAACGCGGTTTTTTTATGCTTTAATTTTCTTACTGTACTGGCTTTAAGCTTAACACATGTAATAAACGCTCAGGTGTATCAGGCCATACTGCTGGCATTCCACCTGGGTTTTGCTCGTTAAACCAACCAGTATAACGTTTAGTGTTGTATTGATAGTTATAGTTGGTACTCATCGTTGGAATAGTGGTTTGATTTGCTGCGATACGCTCTTGTATATCGTGCATAATTGCAAGCTGTTCAATTTTATCTGCTGTTTGCGTAAATGAATCGATAAGCTTATCTAGCTCCATATCTACATGGTGGTGAGCCGCAAAACGATCTTTATCCATTTGTGATGAGTGGAATGCAGTGAAGTAATAACGGTATGGGTTGGGTCCTGCAAAGTAGTTGGTGAAAGCTGCATCAAATCGCGCCTCTTTCATCTTATCGACCATTATTCCAAAGTCTGGAGTCGAAACCGTGGCATTAATGCCAACCTCTTTTAACCCCTCAACAGCAATTTGTACTGTATTAATAAAGTCAGACCAACCGTTTGGTACCATGATTCGAAACTTAATACGTTTTCCATCTGGCGACTCTACAAAACCATCGCCATTAATATCAATATAACCGCTGTCGGTTAGTAGTTGTTTTGCAGCCGACAGATTATATTTGTTGTACTTGCCATATTTATTTTGTACCTGAGGGTTTGACCATGCAATAAATTGATCACCAAGCGCATCAGGGTAATTATTGACTGACCAGTAGCCATAACCCGCCAATTCAATAATCGCTTTACGATCTAGTGCCATTGAAAACGCACGTCTAAAACTAACATCATTAAATGCAGCGCGATTAGTTGCTTTCGGCGACTTAAAGTTCAATATAAATGAAGCGCTACCTGCTGCTGGAAACCAATAATTATAATGCTCATTTTTAGCCACAAGAACTTCGTCAATATCAGGGATAAACGCAGAGGTCCAATCCAGATCACCTTTAATAGCTGCTGCCAGTAATTGCTCGTTTCCACTTATCTGTGGCATTTTAATGCAATCGACCTGCAGGTTTTTATCATCGTAGTAATTGGGATTACGGCACTGCACGTAGACACTTTCTTTAAAGACTTCTATTTTTGTAAACGGGCCTGTGCCAACGGGGTTTTCATTTTTGAAGGTTTCTGGTGAATCGATAGTTGACCAGATATGTTTAGCAACAATCGGGGCACGAACAATTTTATTGGCGATATTAGTATCGATGTTTGCTAATGACACTTTAACTTGACTACTACCTATTTTTTCAACTTGAGTAATGCTTTCTGCTAGCCCTTGTGGATCTAATGTGCCACCTTTATTGGCTAGCTGTAGAGAAAAAACGACATCATCTGCAGTGAATGCTGTTCCATCTGACCACTTGACATTATCCCTAATATCGAAAGTGATACTTTTTAAATCGCTAGCAAACCTATGACCGGTAGCAAGTCGATATTCTGCAGTTCCACCTTTTAAATCGTTAAATACAATTAAGGGTTCATAAATAAATTGCATGGTGGTTGGAACACGCTCTGATGCTAAAAATGGATTGAAATTTCTTTCCCATTTAGGTTGGAATTGTGACACCAAAGTAAGTACATTTTTTTTGCTATTCGTCTCATCGGCGATCGCGAAGGGTGAGATGACTGTACTCATTAATGCGGCGCCTAATAAGCCACAGAGTGTGCTTTTTCCCATTTTTAAAAACATAGATCTTCCTTGGTTAAATTCTTATTTAATAGGCTGATAATATATCAGTTTTTCTTTTTACTGGGGGATTTTCAACGACTAAGCGTGAGCTGATTCACGCCGAACATAGTGAAAATAAAGCCTTCAATTTTCCAACTAAAAAGTAATTGTATAAATATGTTTAATTTTTGTACCAAATTGTTTACTATTGCTAGCACAAATGGACTGTGACGTTAATCATGTTTTTATATTCGTCTTTGTAGGGAATTCATTATTCTTACTCAATAGGTCATTTAATTATGCAAATTCAAAGCTATCAAACTGTTCAAGCAATTCCTTCATCACAAAACGTGCAAAATTCCTCAGCAAGCGTTCATACCCCTAAGGCTGAACAAGGACTTCAAGTCTCACTCTCATCTCAGGCTAAACAATTGTCGCAGTCAGAAACTGACACAGGAAGATCGGCACAAATCCAACCCGTACCTTTACCAAGTGAGCCAACATCTCCGTTAAGTGGTGAACAGTTAGCCAAGGCGGTACAAATCAAAAAAGCGCAATTACATTACCAAGTTGCCTCTGATATGACTAATATAGTGACAGGGAATAACAAAGGTATTTCGGGTGCTACGGCTTATTATCTTTCTCAAAATGAAGATGCACGAGAAAGTACCCTAAACGCAAAATCACAACAACAATCTATTGATAATATGCAAGCTTATCAAGAACAAACTCAATCCTTATCAGAGCAATATAATTAACTTTTTTATAGAGATATAGGCGATATGTTTTATCCATTAAATCATGTCGATAAGGCATTTTTATTCGCGTTTAAACAGTGTAATGCTGTTTTAGGAAAATAGAGGATGCCTTCATACTAGATTCTCATCTATTTGCTAACTTTTAATAATGGTAATTAACCCTCCATTGCTTAATTCACTTTTTTAAATCTTATCCTTATAAACAGGTTTGTTTTGCTGTTGTTTTAAAAAAACGCTATAATTTGCGCCCACAAAATTGTGTGAAAAATTAAGGAAAATGGACGTGTTTGAGTTCCCCAATGTTAGTAAAAGCAGTATAAAAAATGATGTGTTATCAGGTTTAACCGTTGCCCTCGCACTTGTGCCAGAAGCGGTTGCTTTTGCATTCGTTGCTGGTGTTGACCCAATGGTTGGTCTTTATGCCGCCTTTATGGTGGGATTAATTACCTCAATTTTTGGTGGCCGTCCAGGCATGATCTCTGGTGCCACTGGTGCGATGGCTGTAGTCATGGTGTCACTTGTTTCGGAACATGGCCTGCAATATCTTTTTGCTGCGGTGTTGTTAGCCGGTTTATTACAAGTAATTTTTGGTGTTTTTCATTTGGGTAAGTTTATTCGAATGGTGCCACATTCAGTGATGATTGGCTTTGTAAATGGCCTCGCCATTGTTATTTTTTTGGCCCAGCTTGGGCAGTTTAAAGTTAAAAATGCGGCAGGAGAGCTAGAATGGCTTCAGGGCTCAGCACTTTATATCATGCTCGCACTCGCTCTCCTCACTATGCTTATAATCCATTTTTTGCCTAAGTTGACAACAGCAATTCCATCAACCTTGGTTGCGATAGTTGTTGTAACGTTACTGGTTTATTTTGTGCCTGCTCTTGAAACGCGTACAGTTGTTGATTTCTTGCGTTCAATGTCGGGCGATGAAAGCGCAACAATTGCTGGCTCGTTACCAACCTTTGCAATTCCAACAGTCCCTTTCTCGTTAGAAACGTTATACATCATTTTACCTTATGCTTTAATTTTAGCTGCCGTTGGTTTAATTGAGTCGTTACTGACTTTAACGGTGGTCGATGAAATGACGGGAACACGTGGCCGTGCAAATAAAGAGTGTATTGCACAGGGCGCTTCAAATATGGTTAACGGTGTCTTTGGCGGTATGGGGGGCTGTGCGATGATAGGGCAATCGATGATCAATATTAATTCTGGTGGGCGTGGCCGTCTCTCTGGTATTACTGCTGCTCTGGGCTTACTGGCTTTTATCTTGTTTGCTTCGGGCTTAATCGAAGTCGTTCCACTGGCAGCATTAGTTGGTGTGATGTTTATTGTTGTGCTTGGTACTTTTGAATGGGCTTCATTTAAGATGATGTCTAATGTGCCTAAAAAAGATGCTTTTGTGATTGTTTTGGTAAGTGCAGTGACAGTTATGACTGATTTAGCTATTGCCGTTTTTGTTGGTGTTATTGTTTCTGCATTAGTTTTTGCATGGGAGCATGCTCGTCATATTCATGTTGTAAGTCATGTGGATGAAGAAAAAGATGAAAAACTATATCGTGTAAACGGCCCTTTGTTTTTTGGTTCTACCAGTAACTTCTTAGAGTTGTTCGATATTAAAAATGATCCACATCATGTTATTGTTGACTTTGCAAGTTCGCGTGTTGTTGATCAATCTGCTATTGAAGCGATCAGTACTTTGACCGAGCGTTATCGTCGAGAGGGACGAAAAATCCATATTCGCCACTTAAGCCGAGATTGCCGTAAATTATTACATAAAGCAGGTGTGCTGGTTGAAGTTAATGTATTAGAAGATCCATCTTATAAAGTGGCTTCTGATACACTCGGTTAAAAAAGTAGGTAACGATGAGACCGCGCGAAAGCGCCGTCTCTATTTTTCTGAGTGGCGTGTTGGTAGGTAGGCAGCATCACATTTTGGGCTTTGGTTTGCATTCTTACTGTTCCAAACACAGTACCAAATGTTTTTGTTGCGTAGCATTTTCTTTTTACTTTTCATTTTGTATCTCCTTTTATTAAGTCGGATTAATTTAAATAACTAATATGACAGGGTTATGACAGCGTTTTTATCGTTTATTTGCGAAAGAACAAAGAAAGGGAGATTTTACTGTAAGATAATTAGTAAATATTAAGATGTGGCTGGGAAAAACATCATTAAAAATATGATACAGCGTTTATTAGAAAAAGAGTCTAAAATATTTTGTATTATCAGGAAAGCTGTGTCATAAATATGCCGTATAAGTCTCGTATAACGGTACAGTAGAATTATAAATAATTTTCATTATTGGTTGAGGTAAAGCGTGATTAAAAAAATTGGAATTTTAACAAGTGGTGGTGATGCACCTGGTATGAACCCTGCAATTCGTGCAGTTGTACGTAGCTGTTTAGCGAATGATATTGAGGTTTACGGTGTTTATGATGGATATGCCGGATTACATGCAGATAGAATTGAAAAATTAGAGCGTCGCTCTGTTTCAGATATTATCAACCGTGGTGGTACGTTCTTAGGTAGTGCACGTTTCCCAGAGTTTAAAGAGGAAAGTGTTCGTAGAGAAGCAATTAAAAACCTTGAAAAACATGGTATCGAAGCGCTTGTTGTTGTTGGCGGTGACGGATCTTACATGGGAGCGAAGAAACTAAGTGAAATGGGTTACCCATGTATTGGTATTCCAGGCACAATCGATAATGATATCGCAGGGACAGATTACACAATAGGCTTCATGACCTGTTTGAATACTATTGTGGATGCAGTAGACCGACTACGTGATACTTCATCATCTCATAATCGTATCTCTATCGTCGAAATTATGGGACGTTACTGTGGTGATTTAACCCTTTGGGCGTCGGTTGCTGGTGGTAGTGAATATGTAATTGTTCCTGAAAAAGGCTTTGATGAAGAAGAGTTGCTAGAGCAACTTGCACACGGTGAAGCTAAGGGCAAAAAACACGCTATTATTGCTATCACTGAACATGTGACCGATGTTAATGAGCTAGCAAAACGCATCGAAGAGAAAACGAAACGTGAAACACGAGCAACAATCTTGGGACATATTCAACGTGGTGGTGCGCCGATGGCTTTTGACCGCGTATTAGCAAGTCGCATGGGGGCTTTCAGTGTTGAACTACTGATGAAAGGTGAAAGTGCACGTTGTATCGGTATTCAAAATGGTAAAATGGTTCACCATGATATCATTCACTGTTTAGAAGAGATGAAACGTCCATTCCGTGAAGATTTATTTGATCTATCAAAAGATCTATTCTAAACACCTAAGGGTGTAACTGAAGTAAAAAACCTGCCTTTCGGTGGGTTTTTTTATGGGGATAAAAAAGTGAATAATTTCGAAAGGTTAGAACAAATTTATCAGGTAAATGAAATTTCTGAGCATTGTGTCGATATCAATTTTGCCTATGCTTTTGTATGCGCAATGGCCTGCTGTGAATTGGAATTAGAGCAATGGATGCCATCTTTATTTTTGAATGGTATTAGCGATTTTTCTAATGCCACGTTAGCTACTGAGTTTGCAAACGCTATTCTTGCTATTTATGAGCAATCTGAGCGCGATTATAGTAATACAGCTGAGTTAAATATCGATGCTATTGTATTAGCGGATGAACGCAGAGTGCATGCATATGCAAACGGTTATTTACAGGCAATGATATTGTTTGATAACTTAGAAATTAATACTTTTTGTGAAGGCTCTCCAGAGGCTAATTTACAACATACTTGTCTATTACTCCTTGATAAATTAACGTTTAATGAAGAGGTTGATGAGCAGAAAAAAGCTGTTTTTGCACAGCTTCCAGAGTACAGTGAAATTATCGCATTATTACCCACATTGCTAGGTCGTTACGGGCAACAGTGTAAACTGGCTAAAGCACAATGAATACAGAGCAGAAATACTTTTCTTTAGTGGCAGAAAATGAATTTTTTGTGATTATTAATAAGCTTAATAATGTTAATTTTCATAGTGAAGATGGCGAATATGGCGTAGTCGTAGCGCTTGAAAAGCGTCTAAAGCGAAAACTATATAGCGTGCACCGACTTGATAAAATGACTTCGGGTCTATTGATATTGGCAAAGTCTTCAATCGTAGCCAATGATTTGTCAATATTGTTTAAAACGCAACAGATAGAAAAATATTATTTAGCTATCAGTGACAAGAAACCTAAGAAGAAACAGGGATTGATAAAAGGTGGCATGGAAAAATCACGTCGCTCAATGTGGAAGCTGACTCCGAGTAAAGAAAACCTTGCTATAACACAATTTTTCAGTTTCCCATTAAGTGAAGGTAAGCGGTTATTTGTGGTCAAGCCTAAAACGGGTAAAACACACCAAATTCGTGTTGCACTCAAAAGTATCAGTAGTGCGATATGTGGTGATCATATCTATGCTGATAAAGATAATCAGTATGATAGAGGGTATTTGCATGCCTATGGCATCGCCTTTAACCTCTATGGGCATGATTACCGTTTCAGTTGCTTGCCAGAAACTGGGACATTATTTTTGCAAACCGTGTTTTTAGCACAGTTAGATAGTATTGGTGATGTTAGACAATTATCTTGGCCAAAAGTTTAATTGATTGCTTAGTGGGAAGATGGTTAATAAATAATTTAAATCACTATTTGTTGGATTATTGGGCTTTCAATACGATGTCTTCAAAGCGTTAATGCTATTAGCGCTTCTTGTCACAGTTTCATTTAAACCTCTACATATTTTTGTACTACACTTTTATTGAAAATTATATTTGAGAATATTTTTAAGGGAGCAGATGAGCTCTATTATCCTGCTTAATAAAAATGCCCGTATAGCTTTAACTTACATAACTAACAACGTAATGATTTTTGGTCTCATTTTTGTATGTTTAAAGCGATAAATATAATTAATCCTCATCATGTTTGAAGAAAAATGCCCCATTAGGTAAATGTAAATGGAGAAGGATGTACTAGTGAGTGATTTTATGATCCAAATAATTGAAGACGACGAAATCACTGATCTGGATGCTGATCAAAATAATGATTTATATTGGAAAGTCGCTATTGTTGATGACGATCAAGGGGTACACGATGTTACGCGATTAGCCCTTTCTGGTGTAAAAATACTGGGCAGAAAGCTTGAATTTATTTGTGCAATGTCAGGTAAAGAGGGGGCAGATTTACTTACCAATCATCCAGATTGTGCGGTTGTTTTACTTGATGTTGTGATGGAAACTTCAGATGCTGGTTTATTACTTGCTGATACCATTCGTAATCAATTAAAAATGGAAAATGTGCAAATTATTTTGCGTACAGGTCAACCTGGATATTGTCCCGAAGAAGAAGTGATCACACGCTATGAAATCAATGACTATAAAACCAAAAACGAACTAACCCGAGATAAGCTTTTTACCTCACTCGCAACGGCGATTCGTTCATATAGTCAATTAGTGGCATTGAATGAAAGTAAGAAGGGGCTAAGAAATGTCATTCAAGCTTCTGCTAGTTTGATGAAGGAACGCTCTGTTCATGCTTTTGCTAATGGTGTGCTACAACAAATCAATGCCTTATTTAATTTATCAGCACAGGGCATGTTTTGTGTTTCTCAGACCCCTTCAAAAGGGCCTGCTGAGTTAATAGATGGACCAAATAATCACTACTTTGTAGTAGCAACATCGCCACAATTTAATAACTTTTATGGAAAAGAGTTACAAGATGTTCAGCGTGGGCAGGCTGTAACAATAGCAAATAAGACTTTGCATAAAAAAGACAACATAATTGAAAAAGAGTTTTGTAGCCTTTATCTTTCTACGCCATCAGGCTGGGAAGGGGTAGTTGTTATTAATAGCCCTTTCAATTTAACCGATTTAGATGAAGAATTACTGAAACTTTTTTGTTTTAATGTTTCGCTAGGCTTAGAAAATGCGAAATTTTTCACTCACCTTAATGATGCTGCTTTTTTTGATAGCTTAACTGGTTTATATAACCGTAATGGTTTTATTGAGAATGCCCCTCGCATTGCTAAATTAGCTAAGCGTAACTTATCGCTTTTTATCGTTGACATTGATTACTTCCATGAAATTATAGAAAGCTTAGGTTTTGAATTTGGCAATCTCGTTCTAGCCTCTTTTACCTCATCACTAAATCGTGACTTTTTATCTGACGGGATCATTGCTCGGTTACATTCTGATGTGTTTGCTTTATTACTGCCTGATACCCAATGGTTATATCGAGACATTACTAAACAATGTTCAAAACCTTTTATGGTTAATAATAATTCGCTACGTTTAGGTGTAACTGTCGGTGCCGCAAACTGTGATATACGTGTTGAAAAATTGGATATAGAGCTGTTATTAAGACATGCAGAAATAGCCCTTAAGGTTGCCAAGGAGCACCAGCGGGGGGTAGGGCAATTATTTGAAGCAAAATTTGAAGATGATAAGCGCGCCCACCTTGATATATTGGCAGATCTTCGAACTGGTTTAGTTAAGCAAGAACTATTTATGGTGTTACAACCTAAGGTATCGATGAGCCGAGGCGATGTTGTCGGTTATGAAGCACTTATTCGTTGGGAGCATCCTGTAAAAGGGATGATTTCGCCAAATGCATTTATCCCTATCGCTGAACAATCTGGTTTGTATTTCGATATCGATATGTACGTTCTGAGGAAATCTTTTGAAGTAATCGAAAAAAATCCACAAATTTGTAAACCAATTTCAGTAAATATTTCAGCTAATTCATTACATCATTGTGACTTTATCAGTGAAGTTAAACAAATCATGACAGAGAAAAACTTTAATATCGAACAGATTGAAATTGAAGTAACTGAAAATGCGTTAGTTCGAAGTGATATGGCGATTAAACATCTTAGGGACCTTAAGGCTTTAGGGTTTGTTCTTTGCTTAGATGATTTTGGTGCGGGCTATTCATCGCTTTCATATTTACTTAAACTGCCATTAGATGTCATTAAAATTGATCGTACTTTTGTTACTCATATTGAAAAAGGAACTAAGGCGCTTGCTGTATTGGAAGGAATGTTACAAATATGTCAAAACCTTGATATGCGTGTTGTAGTGGAGGGGGTGGAAACACAAGAGCAGGCCGATCTATTAATGTCTTTAAATGCAGATATTGCACAGGGGTTTTTATATTATAAACCACTAACTATTGCGCAAGTGTTAGATGATGCGTTGTAACTATTATCAATAGGATGGAGATAATTATCTTCATCCTATTTTTATTTTAAGCATGGGTTACAGTTAACCCTTCTTTAAGCAAATTCAGTCCAGATAGGCGCATGATCAGAAGGTTTTTCTATCCCTCTTAATTCATAATCAATACCAGCATCAACAGTATTATTGGCTAGCTTTTGTGTTGCTAAAATTACATCAATACGTAAGCCTCGATTATCATCAAAACCACGTGAACGATAATCAAACCAACTAAACTGGTCATTTACTTCTGGATTTAATAACCGGAACGTGTCGGTAAAACCAAAATCCATTAATTTTTTCAGCCATTCACGCTCCTCAGGCAAGAAACTACATTTCTTAGTCTTTAACCAACGTTTAGCATTAACTTCGCCAATACCGATATCTAAATCCAAAGGAGAAATATTAATATCACCCATTACAATCACATTATCTGTGGCACTATGATACTCGTTAAGATAAGTATTTAAGTCGAGATAAAACTGACGCTTATAAGGGTATTTAGTTTCATGGGTCTGGCTTTCTCCCTGTGGAAAGTAACCATTTAAAATAGTTGTTTGTTCACCCTTATCATCTTCAAGGGTCACCATGATCATTCGTTTTTGGTGATCTTCATTATCGGTTGGAAACCCATACTGCACAGATACGGGTTCGTTTTTACATAGCATTGCTACGCCATAATGCCCTTTTTGACCATGGAAGTAGACGTGGTATCCCATCGCTTCTACAGCTTCTACTGGAAACATATCGTTATGTACTTTTATTTCTTGCAGGCCAATAACATCGGGTTGATGCTTGTCGATAATTGCTTGAAGTTGATGAAGGCGAGCACGAAGCCCATTAATATTGAAGGAGATCACTTTCATAAAAAAGCCCTAATTGAAAAAATCAGGGCTGAATGTAGCGTGCTGAGTTTAAAAACTCAACCACTTTAACTTAATGTGGCTAATACCCTGTGTAAATGGTCAAGGGTTTCGATACCACTATCGGTTAAATATCCACCATCGGGTAACGAGATAAGGCCTTTATCAAACAACGATTTAGCGGCTGTAATAACTGAGGGGTTAGCATCTTGATGGATTTTGATGCCTTCTAATTGAGAGTGCGTCGGAAACTTAGCCAGTAATTTCATTTCATCAAACAATGTATCAGGGAAATTTTTAATCATAATTGGTCACTTCTCTTAAATAGGGGAAGTTTCATCATAGGTATTTGAATTTAGATTGCAAATGAATCCATTCATATCTCAGCTTAATGACTAGGTTAGTTGGTGTAGATCAAAAAAGCCCTCAAGAAAACGACAACTTGAGGGCTTTAATAGTAAGGATTTGTTTTTAACTTTGTTTATAAACAAAGTTAAGTAATTAGATATTATGTTTACGAATTACCGTTAACATCTCTTTTAAGAGTTTAGGGTTGGCCGCTACCACGTTACCTGATTTCATGTAATCGTTGCCACCATTAAAGTCAGTCATCATTGCGCCTGATTCTTTAAGCAGTAATTCACCAGCTGCAATATCCCAAGGTTTCAAACCAAATTCCCAGAATCCATCCATACGACCTGTAGCAACGTAAGCTAGATCTAATGCAGCACTACCAGAGCGACGCATATCTGCGACTTCAAGAAAGAAATCGTTAAAAATCTCAAGATAAGTTTTAGTGTGGTGTTTCTGTTTGAATGGGAAGCCGGTTGCTAATAGTGTACCAGCTAGTTTTGGCACATCACTTGTACGAGTACGGTAACCATTAATTTGTGAACTTTGGCCTTTAACGGCTGAGAATATTTCGTTACGGATAGGATCAAATACGATACCGACTTCTGTACGGCCTTTAATTTTTAAGGCAATAGAAACAGCAAAATGTGGAATGCCGTGGATGAAGTTGGTAGTACCATCTAAGGGGTCAATAATCCATTGGTGATCTTTATCTTTGCCTTCGATAATGCCTGATTCTTCACAAACAAAGCTGTGGTCAGGGTATGATTTTTGTAATGTACCAATAATTGCAAGCTCAGCTTCTTTATCAACGCTGCTGACATAGTCATTTAGAGATTTTTCTTCAACTTCAACTGATTCTAGACTTTCGTAGCCTTTAACAATTACTTTACCTGCGTTACGGGCAGCACGAATTGCAATATTTAACATTGGATGCATTGGATCACCATTAGATTGTAAAAGAACATGAAGGGATATTCCTTCGGCGCAAAATTATACACAGGTCACAAAAATGTGCAATTCTTTCTCTGTATTTAATCTATTTTTTTGTCTTATTAATTCTGCTAAACTTCGCGCTTATTTTTGCCTCGCTGTGAATAGCGAATAATTTTCAAGGAACACTTATGTTAGATAATGTACGTATCATTTTAATTGGTACTTCTCACCCTGGTAACATTGGTAGCGCTGCACGTGCAATGAAAACAATGGGATTATCAAACCTCGTGTTAGTCGATCCTGAGTGCGAAATTGATGGAAAGTCGGTGGCACTCTCAGCTGGCGCAGGCGACGTATTAAAAAACCACCAACGTTTTGATACATTAGATGAAGCGATTGCCGACTGTGGCTTAGTCATCGGCGCTAGCGCACGTCCTAGAACGCTTGATTGGCCAATGCTTGATCCAAGAGAAATGGGGGTTAAAGCAGTTGTTGAAGGACAAAAGCATCCTATTGCTTTAGTCTTTGGTCGTGAAAATAGTGGTTTGACTAACGATGAACTACAAAAGTGTCATTTTCATGTATTTATTCCCGCTAACCCTGAATATAGTTCATTAAACCTTGCGATGGCAGTACAGACTCTGAGCTATGAAATACGTATGGCATTTTTAGCTTCAACTGCTTATCCAGAGCAGGTTGAAGAGTACCCGCTTGCTGAAGAAATCGAAGGCATGTTTAAACACCTCGAAGAAACATTAATTGATACGCGCTTTATCGTGCCTGCTCACCCTGGATTAGTGATGACAAAATTGCGTCGCTTCTTTAATCGTGCTCGTCCTGAAGTTGCAGAGCTTCGAATGTGGCGTGGGGTGTTAAGTAGTGTACAAAAATCACTTATATCTGCGCGACAAAGTGAAAAAACAGACGTAAAATAAACCATTAAACGTGCATGGTTATTTAGTTGACAAAAATAGTCGGGTATTTGGCTGTTTTTAGTTGACTAATTTAGTCAGGTATTTATACTTCACTCATAAGTTCATGGGCAAATTACCTCGTTTTCCCTCTTAAATATAAGTGAAGTTTATGAAACTAACCTCAAAAGGCCGCTACGCGGTAACTGCAATGTTAGATGTTGCGATTAAAGAGCATATGGGACCAGTTCCATTAGCTGATATTTCTGAGCGTCAGGGAATTTCGTTGTCCTATTTAGAGCAACTTTTTTCTAAATTACGTAAAAAGGAGCTAGTGAGTAGCGTTCGTGGGCCGGGTGGTGGTTATCTACTTGGCAAAACACGCGATGAAATATCTGTTGCCATGATCATTGATGCCGTGAATGAATCGGTTGATGTACGAAAATGTACTGGCGAAAGTGGCTGTAATGAAAATGGCGTACAATGCTTAACGCATTCATTATGGGAACAACTAAGTGATCGAATTAGTAGCTTTTTAGATGGCATTACCCTAGCAGAGTTGATGGAAACTGATCACGTACAAACTATTTCTGAAATTCAAAATAATAAATTCAAACAGACTGCACAATTGGATGTGAAAATCACTCGATAAGGCAGTGGAGAAAAAAATGAAATTACCAATTTACCTTGATTACTCAGCTACAACGCCTGTTGATCCCCGTGTTGCTGAACTTATGATGAAATATTTAACAATGGATGGCGAGTTTGGTAACCCAGCTTCTCGTTCACATCGTTTTGGTTGGCAAGCTGAAGAAGCAGTAGACATTGCACGTGAGCAGATTGCAGACTTAATTAATGCTGATTCACGTGAAATTGTTTTTACTTCTGGTGCGACTGAATCAAACAACCTTGCTATTAAAGGTGCTGCGCATTTTTACGGTAAAAAAGGTAAACATATTATTACCGCTAAAACAGAGCATAAAGCTGTTTTGGATACTTGTCGCCAGCTTGAGCGTGAAGGTTATGAAGTTACTTATCTTGAGCCTGGTAGTGACGGCATTGTTACACCACAACAACTTAAAGATACATTACGTGAAGACACTGTCCTAGTGAGCTTGATGCACGTAAATAATGAGATTGGTGTTATCCAAGATATCGAAGCATTTGGTGAGATTTGTCGTGCTAACAAAATTGTTTTACATGTCGATGCAGCCCAAAGTGCTGGTAAAATAGAGATTGACGTGAAAAAAATGAAAGTTGATTTGATCTCTTTTTCTGCACATAAAATCTATGGTCCAAAAGGCATAGGTGCACTCTATGTTTCACGTAAACCACGTATTCGCCTTGAGGGACAGATGCATGGTGGTGGACATGAGCGTGGTATGCGAAGTGGTACACTTCCAACGCATCAAATTGTGGCAATGGGTGAAGCATTCCGTATTGCAAAAGACGAGATGGTTGAAGAAGCTGCCCGTACACTTAAATTACGTACACGCCTATTAGAAGGTGTCAGTGATATGGAAGAGGTGTATGTAAATGGCTCAATGGATAGTCGTATCGCAGGCAACATTAATATCAGCTTTAACTATGTAGAAGGTGAGTCATTAGTTATGGCTCTGAAAGATTTAGCCGTATCATCAGGTAGCGCATGTACTTCAGCAAGTTTAGAGCCGTCTTATGTACTTCGTGCAATTGGTCGAGATGATGAATTAGCTCATAGCTCAATCCGTTTTAGTATTGGACGTTTTACTACCGAAGCTGAAATCGATTATGCAATTAAAATTATTCGTGAAAATATTGGTAAGTTACGTGATATGTCACCTCTTTGGGATATGTACAAAGAAGGTATCGATATCAATAGCATTGAATGGTCACATCACTAAAAATGGTTGTTAGCTTTATCATTTAAACCTGTTTTATACAGCTTAATTGGTAAAGCAAAATTAACGCCTTTGACTTGAATAAGATTCAATGGCGTTTAATAAACGGCTTTATATAGATAAAATAAATTAAAAATAAGGAATCAAGATCATGGCTTACAGCGAAAAAGTAATAGATCATTACGAAAACCCACGCAATGTGGGATCATTTGATAAAGATGATAAAAATGTTGCAACAGGTATGGTCGGTGCGCCAGCATGTGGTGATGTAATGAAACTGCAGCTTAAAATTGATGACAATGGTGTGATTGAAGATGCTAAGTTCAAAACTTACGGTTGTGGTAGCGCCATTGCATCTAGCTCATTAGTAACTGAATGGGTTAAAGGGAAAACATTGGATGAAGCCGCTTCAATTACCAATACAGAAATCACTGCTGAGCTTGCTTTACCACCAGTAAAAATTCACTGCTCTATTCTTGCAGAAGATGCAATTAAAGCTGCAATCGATGATTACAAAAGTAAACACGCTTAATAAAAACGGGTAAAGGAGTCTATTTTGGCTATCACAATGACAGAGCCGGCAGCAAAACATGTTGCTAATTTTCTGGCTAATCGCGGCAAAGGCATTGGTTTACGTCTAGGCGTCAAAACCTCTGGTTGCTCAGGAATGGCTTATGTACTTGAGTTTGTTGATGTATTAAATGAAGATGATGAAGTATTTGTCGATAAAGGTGTAAAAATCATTGTTGATAAAAAGAGCCTTGTTTACCTTGATGGCACTGAGCTTGATTTTGTTAAAGAGGGCCTAAATGAAGGTTTCGAATTTAACAACCCAAATACCGATGGTGAATGTGGGTGTGGTGAAAGCTTCAGCGTTTAAATAAATGAGTGTTGTTGTATATCAACGTGCAACAACACTATTTGCTTCGATATTACTTATTTCTCATGCCACCAGTAGGATCTTATTTTGAACTACTTTCAAATTTTCTCATTACCTGCACAATTTAATATTGATAAAACCCAACTTTCATCTACCTACCGTGAATTACAAAAGCAGTATCATCCCGACAAGTCGGTGATGTTGTCAGATAGCGAACGTCTTACTGCTATGCAAAAAAGCACAGAAATAAATGATGCATATCAAACATTAAAAAACAGTTGCTTACGTGCTCAGTATTTACTATTACTTGCCGGTGTTGATATTGCACTTGAGCAACGAACGCTTCAGGACACTGGCTTTTTAATGCAACAGATGCAATGGAGAGAGCAGATTGAGTCTTTCACTGAAGATGATGAAGATGCAATTGAATCGTTTAGTGAAAATATACAACAGCAAGTTAATGATTTAGAATCTGAGATAGAATTGCAGTTACATGAAAAGGCATTTGAAGCCACTGCTGATAGTGTTCGAAAATTAAAATTTATGCTCAAACTACAAACTGAAATTGAGCAACTTGAAGAAAAACTCTTCGATTAATACTAAAGGTTATAACTGTTATGGCACTACTGCAAATTGCTGAGCCCGGATTATCGGCTGCACCTCATCAGCATAAACTCGCCGTGGGTATCGATTTGGGTACCACTAATTCATTAGTCGCAACTGTGCGAAGTGGTAAAGCCACTGCATTGGTTGATGAAAATGGCCAAGATATGTTGCCATCGGTTATTCATTATGGTGAAAACCAACAAATTACTACCGGATATACAGCGCAACAAAAATTGGTGAGTGATCCACTTAATACGCTTGTTTCAGTAAAAAGGTTGATCGGGAAGTCAATGCTCGATGTCGATCAAACTCACCTACCTTATGAATTCAGTACTCATGAAAGCGGATTAGCTGAAATCGTTACCCGTAGTGGTGTGATAAATGCAGTACAAGCATCAAGCGAGATATTAAAAACACTCAAGCAACGTGCTTTTGATAGTATGCAAGGTGAACTTGATGGTGTGGTGATCACTGTACCGGCATATTTTGATGATGCACAGCGTCAAGGAACAAAGGATGCTGCTAGGTTAGCGGGGTTACATGTTTTACGGCTATTAAATGAGCCAACGGCTGCGGCCATTGCCTACGGATTAGATTCTGGTCAAGAAGGGCTAATTGCTGTTTATGATCTTGGTGGTGGTACATTTGATATCTCCATTTTACGCTTACATAAAGGTGTTTTTGAAGTCTTAGCAACTGGTGGAGACTCTGCCTTAGGCGGAGATGATTTTGATCATGCTATTGTTGAATGGATTAAAACAGAAGCCAATATAAGTGACGTATTAACGCCTACATTACAGCAAGAGTTATTAAAGGTTGCTCGCGCAGCAAAACAGCGACTCAGTGATCACGATGAAGCTTCCATCAACTTAACCAATTTTGATTTAACGCTGACGCTAACTAAAACAACCTTTGAAACTCTAATTGAAAAGTTAGTAAAGAAAACATTGCGTGCCTGTAAACGTGCTGTTAAAGATGCGCAAGTTTCATTAGACGAGATAGTACAAGTTGTTATGGTCGGTGGCTCAACTCGTGTCCCTTTAGTGCGGAATAAAGTAAGCGAATATTTCCAGCGTGAGGTACTCACTTCAATCGATCCGGATAAAGTGGTCGCGATTGGTGCAGCTATTCAAGCGGATATTTTAGTTGGTAATAAACCAGACTCGGAGATGCTACTTCTTGATGTATTACCGCTTTCGCTTGGCCTGGAGACAATGGGGGAATTAGTCGAAAAAGTAATCCCACGCAATACAACTATCCCCGTAGCCCGTGCACAGGAGTTTACTACTTTTAAAGATGGTCAAACTGCTATGCTGATTCATGTGCTTCAGGGCGAGCGCGAACAGGTAAAAGATTGCCGTTCTCTAGCGCGTTTTGTATTAACGGATATTCCGCCAATGGCCGCAGGTGCTGCCCATATTCGTGTTACCTTTCAGGTAGATGCTGATGGCTTATTAAGTGTCACTGCAATGGAAAAATCATCGGGTGTGCAAGCTAATATTGAAGTAAAACCTTCTTATGGTTTAAGTGATGCACAAGTGATGGAGATGCTCAGTGCATCGCAAACCTTTGCACAGCAAGATATCGAAGCTCGTATGCTCATAGAGCAACAGGTTGAGGTAAAACGTGTTATTGAAAACTTGCAGGGTGCATTAGCTAAAGATGGACGTGAGTTATTAGATGATGATGAATTTGCGGTTATTGAAAAAAATATTGAAGTATTAGCTAAAATTGGTGAAGGCACCGATGTACAAGCAATTAAAGAAGCATTGAAAGCGATTGATAAATTGACCGACCATTACGCATCACTGCGTATGGATGCATCTATTAATAAAGCGCTTACAGGACAGTCTGTGGACACGATCTAACGTTATCGTATTAGCTACAGTAACAAATAAACAACACAATTAAGGTTATTGAGAATGCCAAAAGTTATATTTTTACCTCATGGAGAGCTATGTCCCGATGGACTTGTCGTTGAAGCCAAAGAGGGAGATACTGTTTTAGATCTTGCGCTTGCCAACCACATTCACATTGAGCATGCCTGTGAAAAATCATGCGCTTGTACGACTTGTCATGTTGTTGTGCGTGAAGGCTTTGATTCACTCGAAGAGAGTGATGAGCTGGAAGATGACATGCTTGACAAAGCATGGGGATTAGAGCCAGAGTCACGTCTTGGCTGCCAAGCATGCGTGAAAGATGAAGATCTAGTGATTGAAATTCCTAAATATACCGTTAATATCGTTTCAGAAAATCATTAATCTGATTTAGCTATTATCTATAAATGCCGTCCGTACTGTTTCAAGTAGTATGTGACGGCATTTTTAATTAATTCGTACCTACTATTCAATTTCAGTTGAAACTCCTCCCTATAAACTCTTGCCATCATTCAATACTTCGCGTTTAATTAATCAAACATGGCCTAAGTCATTTATCCGAGAAAAATTGAGATATCATCAAGTGCAGGAACAAAAAACTTCAATACGGAAATAGATGGTGCTTTCGAGCGATTAACTATGTTAGCTATTAATCGCATATTAACAAAAATAGGTTAATGATTAATGATTAATGATTAATGATTAATGGTTATTTGATTAATGACATTTCTACTTAGCGCCACTTTAATAATGAACATTATGCTGTTATTTAGTGGTTTTGGTATAAGCTACAAAGGAGAATAATATGGAATTAAAATGGGTAGACTCTTTAGATATCGCACTAGCCTTAATTGATAAATATCCTCAGCAAGACCCATTGCAAGTGCGCTTTACCGACTTACGTGATTGGGTATTGGCGCTTCAGGAGTTTGAAGATGATCCTAATCATTGTAGTGAACGCATTTTAGAAGCAATTCAGCAATGCTGGATTGAAGAAATTTAAGATTCTTGGTTACCACAACTGTTAAACGGCGCTAAACGCTACGTTTTTATAAGGAATAACAATGAGCAACAATTTTTTGGTGTCACTTAGCTTTGATGCTGCTTCTCCGCTATGGGGAAAAGGGGCGCTGTTAAGCTTTTCTGAAGCACAGGCGACCATTCATCTCGATAAACAAAAGTCACTTTTTACACAGGTACAAATGGCTGCGAGAAAGCTAGAAAGCATGTCGGTACAAGCGATTAAGCTGGTTGGTGAACATTGGGATTGCGAATTACGCTGGGCGTTCAGTCAAGGGTTATTTGATCCCAAGAAAGGCGCATTATTAAACTTCGGTGATGTAGATGAGTTACAACTACAGACATTAACATCACGAAAATTGATAGTCGAATGGGTACGAAATACCATTAATCTTGGGCCTGAGGCGCTTTCTCCTGAGATGTTATGTGAAAAAGCCGCCTCATTGATTAAACATATTTCCGCTGATGAAAAACAATTGAGTTATAAGATTATTAGTGGTGAGCAACTGCTAGAGCATGAATTTCATGGTATCTATCAAGTTGGGAGAGGCAGTGTTCGTCCAGGTGCAATGTTACAGCTTGATTTTAATCCAACCTATGATGATAACGCCCCTGTAGAATACGCGTTAATTGGTAAAGG
Organism: Psychromonas sp. psych-6C06; assembly: GCF_002835465.1. NCBI lineage: Bacteria > Pseudomonadati > Pseudomonadota > Gammaproteobacteria > Alteromonadales > Psychromonadaceae > Psychromonas > Psychromonas sp. psych-6C06. The sequence goes on from NZ_PIZM01000001.1 coordinate 382,605, forward strand.
CATCACCTTTGATTCGGGTGGGTATAGCCTAAAACCAAGTGGTGGCATGGCAACCATGAAAAGTGATATGGGAGGGGCCGCTACAATTGCCGGTGCCTTAGCCTTAGCAATTGTTAACGGGTTGCAAAAACGCGTTAAGTTATATTTGTGTTGCGCGGAAAATTTAGTAAGTGGTGACGCATTTAAGTTAGGCGATGTGATCACCTATAAAAATGGTGTCACTGCTGAGATTCTTAATACTGATGCAGAAGGGCGGTTGGTGCTCGCTGATGGCTTATTGGCTGCACAGGACGACAATCCTGCTAAAATTATTGATGCTGCTACATTAACAGGAGCGGCTAAAATGGCTGTTGGTCGTGATTATAACTGTGTGCTCAGTATGGATGATCAATTTGTTGAAGTGGCTACGCAGGCTGCGAAATTGCAAAATGAGATGCTTTGGCGTCTACCTTTTGAACCATTTCACCGACAACAAATTAGTTCACCCTTTGCTGATATTGCTAATATCCACAGTGGCGATGGCATGGCGGGGGCTTCAACAGCAACGGCTTTCTTAGCTAACTTTGTTAAAACACCAGAAAAAAATTGGCTGCATTTTGACCTTTCTGGAAGCTATCAGCCGGGACCAAATCAGTTGTGGTCTGCGGGTGCAAAAGGGCACGGTGTGATGACCTTAAGTGAGATAATTCTCGCTTAGTGAAATTTTTCACTGAGACTTTTAAAAACACGGTTTTTACCGTGTTTTTTATTTTTAGTCGCAGGGTATGGTTTATGCTCACAATGTCCTTATGGCAAAAGAATTAAAAAGGTTATTCGCCTTATTTGTTAAAATTTACGCTGCCTGTATTGTGAATTTTATTCAGAACATCTTGTTCTTAGCCACCTTGTGGTCAGCTGAAGTTGTTAAAATCGTTCCGTATAATTGTGTAAAGATAGAACAACTAACTTGCGCATCTCACGCCTTGATAGTTTAAATTTTTCCTATGCAATACTAGATCAATTTCTAAACCACATTGGTATTCATTTAGTGCGCTGACTTGAGACAGAATTTGCCAATTTTATGCAGAGAGATTGCTCTGTTATTTAGTCGCGTTGTAATCAATGAGCTATCGCATAAAAAGCAAAAAGTGTGACGATTTTTAAGCCTACAAATATCCACCTTGATCCTTGGCTTATTTTGCATCTTGCATGGTAACGGGTATAATGCACAACATTTTATTTTCCGCTCGTCCATATAACCCCAGAGAACCAATATGCAAAAAATGCAAAGTTATTTTATTCCAACCGCAAAAGGTTTAGCCCCACTACTTGAGGTGGAGCTAAAAGAGATGGGGATTGAAAACCCTAAGCAGATGAATGGTGGGGTTAGCTTCGATGGTTCACTTGAGCAGGGATATCAAGTCTGTTTATGGTCTCGTTTTGCCTCGCGTGTTTTACTCAAATTGAGCGAATTTAAAGTACTCAATTCACTTGATCTTTATTTAGGGTGTAGCAATATTCCATGGGAAGAACATTTTGATATACACAGTACGTTTTCGATCGATTTCTCAGGTAGTAACGATGAAATTCGTAATACGCAATTTGGCGCACTAAAGATTAAAGATGCGATAGTTGATAGATTCCGTAAAAAGTTTGATGAGCAACGACCTAATGTTGAAAAACGCGATGCAGATATTCGTTTCAACGGCCGTTTATGGAAAGATAAAGCGACGATTTATTTAGACCTTTCAGGCTCTCCACTACATATTCGTGGTTACCGTACTATCGCCGGTGAAGCACCGTTGCGTGAAACGTTAGCTGCCGGTATTGTTAAGCGCAGTGGCTGGAAAGGCGAAGCATTACTTGACCCAATGTGTGGCTCTGGCACTGTTATCATTGAGGCCGCTATGATGGCGTTAAATATTGCACCGGGCACACTACGACCCACCTTTGGTTTCGAAAAATGGAAAAAACATGACGAAGCGTGCTGGAAAACACTTAAAACATCGGCGCAAGTGTATGGTCGTCGTGCAGTAAAAGATTGTGAAACAAAGTTTTTCGCTTCAGATTTAAGCCAAGAGATGATTCGTATTGCCAAACAAAACGCACAACGTGCGGGTGTCGCTGAATTAATCGAGTTTTCTGTGCAGGATGCTAAAAAAGTACGTCCAGCTGAAGAGTTAGAAACAGGTATGATAATCTCTAACCCGCCGTACGGTGAACGATTAGGTGGTTTCAGCGATACGATCACGCTTTACACTGAATTAGGGGCACATTTTAAAGATGCCTTTGCGGGTTGGAATTTAGCGATGTTTGCTATGGATACTGAGCTATTAAGCTGTTTAGGTATGCGTGCGGCTAAAAGCTTTAAATTCTTTAATGGCCCGATAGAGTGTGTACTTAAAAACTACCGTATTTCTGCTAAACGTCCTGTTGAAGATGCGCCAGCGCCAACAAAACAGAATGCTGCAAAAGAAGCGACAGGCACGATTAACCCTTGGACAATGGGCCGTGGCGATGAAGCGGATGAACAAAGTTTTGCAATGGGTGAAGAGACAGAATCTGAAATTGTCTTTAAAGAGGTTAAGCAGATAAAACCTGCTATCTATTCAGAGGCCTTTGCTAATCGTCTATCAAAAAATCTAAAAAAACTAGAGAAGTGGGCACAGCGTGAAAATGTTGAGTGCTACCGCTTATACGATGCTGATCTACCTGAATATAATGTGGCTATCGACCGTTACGGCGAATATATTATTATTCAAGAGTACCGCGCCCCGAAAGAGATTGAACTCGGTAAAACGCGTCGTCGCTTTTTAGATGTCGTTTCAACGGTACGATATATGCTGGACTTGTCCGATGATAAACTGGTCATCAAAGTACGAGAGCGTCAAAAAGGGCGTAAACAGTATGAGAAAATGGATGCTAAAAAGCAGTCTCTTATTATGCATGAAGGGCCGGCTAAGCTGATTGTTAATCTGCAAGACTACTTAGATACAGGGCTCTTTTTAGATCACCGCCCAGTACGTTTAAAAATTGGCAAAATGGCGCAGGGTAAAGACTTCTTAAATCTATTCTGTTATACCGCAACGGCATCTGTACATGCAGCCTTAGGCGGTGCTAAATCAACAACTAGTGTTGATATGTCAAACACCTATCTTGCTTGGGGTGAAAAGAACTTTGCAGAAAATGGCATTAAAGGTCAGCATCAATTTATTCAGCAAGATTGTATTAAATGGTTACAACATGCTCATGAAACCTTTGATCTTATCTTTATCGACCCACCAACGTTTTCAAACTCAAAGCGCATGAGTGATGTGTTTGATGTACAAGATGATCATGTCGATTTATTAACTTCTGCAAGCGCGCGTTTAAATGCTGGTGGCGAAATTATCTTCTCAAACAATAAACGTAACTTTAAGTTAGACCTAGATGCGATTAAAGCACTCGGTTTTTATGTTAAAGATATCTCTAAAGCCTCTATTCCTGAGGACTTTAAACGTAATCAAAAAATCCACCAATGTTGGATTCTAAGCAAACATGACTAAACGCGTAACACTCTATTTTACCGATGGCTGTCATCTCTGTGATGACGCCTTGGCATTAATAGAACGGCTCAACTTGTGCTATCAAAAAGTCGATATTATTGACTCTGATAGGCTCGTTGCGCTTTATGCAACCCGAATTCCCGTTGTAGAAAATGAATCTGGTTTAACGCTTAATTGGCCATTTTCATTGCAACAATTACAACACTTTATAGAAGAGAATTAATGGCACTATTAACCTTACATAATGCTGAACTTGCCTTTGGCGATAACCCATTATTAGATAAAAGTAACTTAGTGATTGAACCCAATGAACGTGTTTGTTTAGTGGGAAGAAATGGCGCGGGTAAATCAACACTATTGAAAGTATTAGATGGACGTATTCAGCTTGATGATGGTTCATTACTGATCAATACCGATGTAAAAGTAGCCCGCTTAGAGCAAGATCCCCCCAGTGCAAATACTATGAGCGCCTATGACTTTGTTGCGTCAGGTATGGATGATGTTGGCGACGTATTAAAAGAGTACCACCATCAACTCGTGATTATTGAATCAGATTGCAGTGAAAAACAGCTTAATAAATTAGCTAAACTGCAAGAAAAGTTAGATCAACTAGACGGTTGGCAGCTAGACAGCAAAATTAATCAAATCCTTGATCGCTTAGCCATATCGCCAGAAACCAACCTTGATGAACTTTCCGGTGGGTGGTTACGTAAAGTCGCATTAGCGAAAGCTTTAGTTAATGATCCTGATTTACTGCTTTTAGATGAGCCAACCAATCACTTGGATGTTGGCACTATTGAATGGCTTGAGCAATTTTTATTAAGTTTTAAAGGGGCAATTGTTTTTATTAGCCATGATAGAGAATTTATTCGCCGTTTATCGACACGTATTATTGATATCGATCGCGGTAATTTAAGCTCTTGGCCGGGTGGTTATGATGCTTACTTAGTGGCTAAAGAAGAAGCGCTACGTGTTGAAGATGAACAAAATGCGGAGTTTGATCGTAAATTAGCGATTGAAGAAAAATGGATACGTCAAGGCATCAAAGCACGTCGTACCCGTAATGAAGGGCGTGTACGTGCTTTAAAAGCATTACGAAATGAACGTGCTGACCGCCAAAATGTACAGGGCAAAGCAAAAATTAATATTGATGTCGCTAGTCGCTCTGGAAAAATTATTTTTGAAGCGGAAGATGTTTCTTACAGTTACGAAGATTTAAGCATCGTTAAAAACTTCTCAACTACGATCATGCGTGGTGATAAAATCGCATTTATCGGTCGCAATGGTTGCGGTAAAAGTACCGTACTAAAACTGTTTTTAGACCAGTTACAGCCTGATGCTGGCACACTTAAGTGTGGAACTAAGCTTGAAGTGGCTTATTTTGACCAATATCGCGATACCTTAGACCCTGAAAAATCAGTGATGGATAATCTTGCTGAGGGCAAACAGGAAGTAGAAGTAAATGGTCATAAACGCCATGTTTTAGGTTACCTGCAAGATTTTCTCTTCCATCCTGTACGTGCCAGAACGCCTGTAAAAGCATTATCTGGTGGTGAAAAAAATCGTCTTTTACTTGCCAAAATTTTCTTAAAACCGAACAATTTACTGATTCTTGATGAACCTACGAATGATCTGGATGTCGAAACGCTTGAACTGTTAGAAGAGTTGTTAGCGGATTATCAAGGCACGTTATTATTAGTGAGCCACGATCGTAGCTTTGTTGATAATACCGTTACGCATACTTGGTTCTTTGATGGTAATGGTAACATTGAACAGTTTGTCGGTGGTTTTAGTGATGCAGCAAGACACAAAGCGCAAAGTGAACAGACGCAGAATGTGGCTAAAAAAACTGAGAAAAAGAACACCGCTGTAAAACCACAAGCACAGGCAAAACCTAAAGCAACGAAGAAGCTTTCTTATAAGATGCAATTAGAGTTAGATGCGCTACCAAGAGAGCTTGAAGAGTTAGAGAGTCGTGTTGAAGAGTTGCAAGCAATGATTAATACACCTGAATTTTTCACAAAAGATAAACAAGATGCTGATATGTTTCTTGCTGATTTGGCGAGTACAGAAGAAAAGTTAGAGGTTGCCTTTGAGCGTTGGGAACATCTAGAAGAGTTAAAAAACGGAGAATAATGTTACATGAAATCTAAACTTACCTTGGTCTCTGCTTCATTAGCTATGCTGATGACCAGCAATAGCTGGGCACAAGATGCTTATTATAATATTGAAGAGATTAAAGTTTATGCGGATGGCGCAAACTATGGTCCGTACCCCGTTGCAATGTCTGAAGATGAGGCATTTATCGCGACTCATTCTATGAAGGCATCACTTTCTACTAATATCGATATTGGCTTACCTTATACCTTTAATCGAGAGTGCCAATATGATGATATTCTTTGTGAGTTTGTCTTTTATGGCAGTGAGTCTGCAGGACAGTTAAGCTATGAGAATGCATATCAAGCTTGGCGTAATGCACAAGCAAATGCATCAACTGGTTATAGCAGTTATATGTTTGCCAATACTCTTCTAGATGGAAGTGATACTGCACAAACACCATTTTTACCGAGTGATAGTGTCGATGTCAAAGTGACTGATGTAACGAACGAAATCAACGGTGACCGTTTTACTGTAGGATATGCTTCTGCGCCTTATAGTGGACAAAACCGTGAATTTGTTCGTCGCGCTTATATACAGTCTATATATGGTGAGGTAAGCGAATTACTACCTGAATTTACCGAAGCAGGTGGTTTTAGTAGTGCTTATAAAATTCAAGAAGTTACTTATAAAACTGGTGATCCACAAATACTTATAATTGGCGCTAGCAGTGTCTCATATGCGAAAAATGATTCTGACTACTTCCTTGATTGTTATTTTAGTGATGAAGATGATAATCGCTTCAATATTAATGATCTAGTACGTTGTCCTGGCTTTGATACACAGGCTTGGGCGTGGAATGTTACTGATTTGCAACTTGGAGGTGAGATATCTGGCAAGCCACTAGCTACATCTTGGTTATCTGATCGTAAAAATAGTTTAACGTTTAGTGCGCATGCCTTTGATATAAACAAAAATGGTGTTGCTGTTGGTGCTTCAACTTTTGAATATAGCAGCAATAGTGAAGGTGCTCGTCAACGAGCTATTATTATGAACCCGACTGATAACGGTGAATATGGATTTCCCGTTGAAATAGTGGCTGCAACCAATGATATCGAAGACCAAGATGATTTAATTTATAATACTTGGGCGCTTAATATATCTGATGCTGGGCTTGTGACAGGTAATAGAGAGTATGCAACAGCGAAAGGGCGAAATAAAGCCACAGAGTTTTTTGTACATGACAGCATTAATAACGTTGCTAAGTTTCCATTAAAGGATAAAAAAGTATCAACATCTCAGCAACGCCTTGAAAATAATGGTAGTTATTTTATTTCTAAAAGTGGCGCAAACAGCCAAGCTTATGCTGCCAATGAAGCAGGTTGGATTGTTGGCGAGGTAGATGATTATGATCAAGTGGATCCTGTATATGGAGGGAGTCCGCGAAGCCAAACAGCATTCTTATTTGATAGTAACAAAAATCAAGCTTGGTTAATGAATGATCTAATTTGTAAACAAATTGACGGTGTCGTTGAGTCTCCTTTATACAGAATAAGAAGTGCACGAGTCATTAGTGATAAGGGCGTTGTTTTAGCCGAAGGCTTTAAATATGACACTCCTGAAGATTACAAAAATAAAACTAATGCAATACCGGCTGCTTTTAAATTAACACCTAATACAGTGGGCATTGCACCTGATGATAGTCCAAATTGTTGGGAATCTTCTTTATTTAAGGAAGTCGATGAACCCTATGAAAGGCAAGGTGGGGCGACGTTTTGGTTATGGCTTCTTGCCATGCCAGTATTGTTTATTCGTCGTTATAAACGATAAATACTAAATGTTTCCTCAAAAGGTCCGCTAGTTTTACTTTCGGGCCTTTTTTTTCAAATTAATTTCACATGTCATTAAAGTGTCACACAAAGTGGGCATATTAGTCACATCGCCAAGGGGTGAACCAATTCTTATTAACAGATTGATAAGATAATTATTCAAATTACATTACTATCTACATGGAGTTTTAGATGAAACTTAAAACATTAGCTGCAGCTATGACACTTAGCGCATCATTATTCACTGTTGCAACTTCTGCTCAAGCAGGCTCACTACCAACTTACGAAAAAGTAAGTGGCATCTCAGGAAATCTTTCTTCTGTAGGTTCTGATACATTAGCGAACATGATGACATTTTGGGCTGAAGAGTTTAAAACAAACTACCCAAATATCAACATCCAAATTCAAGCTGCTGGCTCATCTACTGCGCCACCATCTTTAACTGAAGGTACTTCACAGTTTGGTCCAATGAGCCGTAAAATGAAGTCTAAAGAGATTGAAGCATTTGAAAAACGCTACGGTTACAAACCAACTGCAGTACGCGTTGCAATCGATGCACTTGCTGTTTTTGTTAACAAAGATAACCCAATTGAAGGTCTAAGCATTAAGCAAGTTGATGCGATTTTCTCGGCAACACAAAAATGTGGTAACGATAAAAATGCAACACGATGGGCTGATGTTGGCTTAACAGGTAGCTGGTCAGGTAAAGATATCCAACTATTTGGTCGTAACTCAGTATCGGGTACATACGGTTACTTTAAGAAAAAAGCATTATGTAAAGGTGACTTTAAAAACAGCGTAAATGAGCAGCCAGGTTCAGCGTCAGTTGTACAATCAGTTGCTTCTTCACTGAACTCTATTGGTTACTCTGGTATCGGTTATAAAGTAGCTGGTGTTAAAGCGGTTGCGCTTTCTAAGAAAGGTGGTCCATTCATCGAAGCATCAATGGATAACGCAATCTCTGGTAAATACCCATTATCACGTTTCCTATACGTTTACGTGAATAAGCACCCAAACAAGCCACTTTCTCCATTACAAGCTGAATTCTTAAGAATGGTTCTTTCTGAGCAAGGTCAAGCTATCGTAAAGAAAGATGGTTACATTCCACTTCCAAGCAAAGTGGCAATGAAAGAGCTAGCTAAACTAGGTCTTTAAGTTTAAAAATTAATCCTTACTATGAAAACAGCGCTTAGGCGCTGTTTTTTTTTACTAAAAAAATAGCTCCTTCGCTAAGCCTCTGTATACTAAAATATAAATTATTATTCATGGTTTAAGGTAGGTGCTTGTGTTTCAAGTTTATCACTCTAATCAGCTTTCTCTTTTAAAAGACCTTTTAGTTGCTTTAATGCAACAATCGCCTCTTGAAAACCCCTTTGATAATGAGACTGTTTTAGTACAAAGTCCAGGAATGGCACAGTGGCTTCAGTTAGAGATTGCCAGTTCAACCGGGGTTGCTGCTAATATCGATTTTCCATTGCCAGCGAGTTTTATTTGGCAGCAGTTTATCCACCTCCTGCAGGATGTACCTGAGAGTAGCCCATTTAATAAATTGTCCATGACGTGGCATATTATGCAGCTATTACCTGAATGCTTAGCTGATCCTGATTTTAATGCGTTACAACATTATCTTGAGCAGGACGATGAAGGACGTAAGCGCTTTCAATTAAGTGAAAAAATAGCCGATATTTTTGACCAATATTTAGTTTATCGTCCGGAGTGGATCGACCGTTGGGATGAAACAGATGAACTGGATATTAGTGCCTGGCATAGTGAACATCCAGATGCGATACCATTATGGATTGATGGGCAACGCTGGCAAGCAAAATTGTGGAAAAAGCTCAGCCAAGCAATCGAGAAGAATTTCAGTGCTCAGGGTAAGGCGTATCACCGAGCAGGGTTATATAAAGCTTTTTTGAAACAGCTTGAAAACAGCGCACAACTTCATCATTTGCCCAAACGTATTTTTGTTTTTGGTATTTCAGCGTTACCTGAGTCATATCTGCAAGCCTTATTAGGGCTTTCCAAGCATTGTGATGTGCACTTCTTACTGAGTAATCCCTGTCGTTATTATTGGGGAGATATTGTTGATCCTAAATTGTTAGCAAAGCGTTTTGCCCTAAGCCGTCAAAAGTTGATGGTGGCAGAGGGTAAAATTAGTGAGTTAGATGAAACAAGTTGGCAGAAGGATGAGGCACATCGCGAGTGGGCACTTAGCGAAGATGAACAGAGTGAAGTTGGCAACCCTTTACTCGCTTCGATGGGTAAAATGGGTCGTGACTTTCTTTATCAGTTGTATAGCCTTGAACAAAACGAGATTGATGCTTTTGTCGATATTGAGCGAGATAACCTGTTACATCATATTCAAGCGGATATATTAGATCTTAAAGACAGTAGTCAAGCACTCAGCCTGACAGCTAGTAAGCGTATTGTTATTAGCGATAGTGATACATCTCTGAGTGTTCATATCTGCCACAGTATTATGCGGGAAGTGGAAATATTGCATGATAACCTGCTCGCCATGTTCAGCGACGATAGTACCTTAACGCCTAAAGATATTATCGTCATGGTACCGAATATTGATCAATACGCCCCCTATGTGCAGGCGGTTTTTGCTAACCAAGCGCTACGTAATAGTGAGTCTAATCGTTATATTCCCTTTACTATTTCCGATGTGAGCGCGCAGCAAGAAAATCCAATATTAGTGAGTTTTTTACAGCTGTTAAAACTAAATCAAAGCCGTTATACCCGTGAAGATATTCTCGCTTTATTAGAAGTACCGGCCATTTTACATCGTTTTAAACTGCAACAATCCGATTTTGTTCTGTTACAAAAATGGATTAACGAAAGTGGTATCCGTTGGGGGCTTAATGAAAACAGTAGCACACAATGGGATCTGCCTAAGTTATCGCAAAATAGTTGGTTATTCGGTTTAAAAAGGATGCTTCTCGGTTATGCGATGGGCGATGAGCTATTTGAAGGCATCTCTCCCTATGATGATGTGCAAGGTTTACAAGGTGAGTTACTTGGGCGTTTCATTGACTTCATTGATATGTTGGTGCGTCTCGAGCAAAGCTTAAAAGAAAGTTATGATGCTGCGCAATGGCAGGCTTTTATCTATCAATTAATTGATGACTTTTATTTGGAAGATGATGACAACAGTGCCATTTTTACTCTCATTCGTGAGCAGTTAGATGATCTTGTGAGTGGCACACAAACAGCGCATTTTTCAGAGCCGATCTCCCTTTTTGTGTTGTTAGAGTATTTGCAAAACCACTTAACATCACAATCGAGTAGCCAACGCTTTTTAGCAGGGCAAGTTAACTTTTGTACGCTGATGCCAATGCGCTCTATTCCCTTTAAAGTAGTCTGTTTATTAGGCATGAACGATGGCATTTATCCTCGCAATATTGTGCCAATGGGATTTGATTTGATGGCCGGTCATCGAAAACGCGGTGACCGTTCGCGTCGTGAAGAGGATCGCTACCTGTTTTTAGAGGCGCTACTTTCTGCACAATCGCAGCTATATATCAGTTATATCGGCCGAGACATTAATGATAACAGTGAAAAAATGGCCTCGGTACTGGTGTCTGAGTTGCTTAATTATTGTCAACATAGTTTTGTTTTATCGGATAATATTGATGATGAAAGTAGCCAAGCAAGTGAGAAACTGATCGCTTCAATCAGTCACTATTATCCGATGCAAAGTTTTAGTGAGCGCTATTACCACGGTAATGTGAAAACCTTTAATCCGATCTGGTGGCATGCACTGCATGAGGAGCAAGTGGCACAGGAAGATAAACTACTGTTGTTGCCTTTGGCGGAGCCGTTAATTGAAGTACAACTTTTGCATCTTAAGCAATTTTTAAAACATCCTTGTAAAACCTTCTTTAATCGTCGTTTAGATATCTTTTTTGAATTAGATAATAACGAATTAGACAATGATGAACCCTTTGCATTAGATAATTTGCAACAGTATCACCTCAAGGGGCAGCAGTTTGAAGTCGCTTTAGAAGGGCGCTCGTTAGTTGATCTATTTAAAGAGATCAAAGCGACGGGGGAATTACCGCTTTCCGAGTTTGCCCCTCTTGCCTTTAATCGAGATCTACAAGCGATGGTTGATCTCGCTGATATCACCATCGGTTATTTTGTTGGCGAAATTGAAACCGTCAATGTTGACCTTCAATTTGGTGAAAAGCGTTTATTAGGCGAGCTAACTGATCATTGTGAGAATGGCTTAGTACGTATTAAAACCGGGGGAATTAGGGGTAAAGAGATATTAAGCTTGTGGCTCGAACATCTTTGCTATTGTATTACCCATGGTGAAAACCTCAACTCGACCTTGCTTGGTCAAGGTAGTGGTGTATTTTTTGAAGAGGTACCTGCAGATTACGCTTATTTACGTTTAACTGAGTTGATCGAACTATATGAATTAGGGCTACAACAACCTTTACCCTTTTTCATTCAAAGCGCCTTTGCTTGGTGTACATTTGTAAATTTACAACAGCCCAACTGTTATGTATTAGAGGATATTGATTTTGAAACACGCGCAGAAGCACAGCAAGCTGCCCTAGATATATTTGCTAATACACGTGGATTTAGCGAGGGAAGCGATCCTTATATCAGCCGTGTTTATGACAATTTAGAGGATCATTGGCTCGAATTTGAAAAGATAGCATTTAAAGTGTTTAAACCCATTTTGAGTAATATCAGCGCTATCGAATACAGTGAGGGTGACGCATAATGCAAAATACAATAACCATAACACCACAATCATTAGACGCTTTAACCTTCCCTCTTTACGGAATGCGACTGATTGAGGCTTCTGCGGGGACAGGTAAAACCTACACCATTGCTAGCTTATTTATTCGCTTACTGCTCGGACACGGTAAAGAAAATAGCCATCAAGCACCGCTGACCGTTGATAAAATATTAGTGGTTACCTTTACTGAAGCCGCAACCGCCGAGTTACGTAGCCGTATTCGAGAGCGGATCATCGAAGTGCGCTTAGCGTTTATGAAAGGTGAGAGTAACGATCCCTTTGTTAGTGCGCTGATACAGGAAAGCGCCGATTTAGCGATCGATATTCGTTTGCTGCGTTTTGCCGAATTACAGATGGATGAAGCATCTATTTATACCATTCATGGTTTCTGTCAGCGAATGTTGATGCAGAATGCCTTTGAGTCTGGGAGTTTATTTCAACAGAGTCTCTTAGAGGATGATAGCCAATTATTATTACAAGCGACTAATGACTTTTGGCGAAGTCACTTTTACGATCTTTCTGTGCCCTTAACCGAGCTTATCTATAGTTACTGGCAACATCCTGAGCAACTTAAAAATGAGTTACGCAGTTGGTTATCACGTCATGATGTACAGTTTCTTCCTAAGGTTGAAGATTTTGATTTCAAAGCTAAATATGCAAATAGTCTTAGCATTATTGAAAAGCTAAAGAATAATTGGCTTGAACATGAAGCGGATTATTTCGATATTATTAGCCATTCCGATGTTTCAAAACGAAGCTATACCAAGAAAAACCTACCTAAGTGGTTAAAGGAAATTTCAGATTGGGCCTTTGTGGAAAGTAGCGCATTAGATTTACCTAAAAACCTGCAAAAATTCTCACAGAAAACCTTAGATGAAAAAACGCCAAAGGGAGCAACACCAACACACGCAGTATTCACTGAAATAGAGGAGATACTTGCGTTAGATCTATCCATTAAAAATACCATTTTAGTGAAAGCGACCAATTGGGTACGTGAAAATTTACAGCGTAATAAACAAAGCCAAAGCTTATTAGGTTTTGATGATCTGCTTAATCGTCTTGATGATGCATTGCAAAATTCCCCCGATAACGCCTTAGCTGAGCAGGTAAAAGGCAGTTATCCGATTGCATTGATAGATGAATTCCAAGATACCGATCCCGTGCAATATCGTATCTTCCAAACTATTTATCAGCCATACCATAGTCATGCTGAAAAGAGCGATAATAAAAGTAAGCCAGAGAATCAAGAGACTGAGCTAACGCGTGATTCAGGGCTATTTATGATTGGCGATCCTAAACAGGCTATCTACAGCTTTCGTGGCGCCGATATTTTTACTTATATGAAAGCGCGTAAAAATGTTAGCGCACATTACAGCTTAGATTATAACTATCGTTCATCTCCAGAGATGATCAACGCGGTCAATAGCTTTTTTGAGTTTTGCCCCTCGCCCTTTATTTACGATGAAGATATTCCTTTTATTGCGGTTAAAGCGCCAGATATTAAACGCAAAAAATTGGTCACTAAAAATTTTAATGATCCCACGCAAACCGCGTTGCAATTTATACACCCTGTTGGGGGGGAAAATGCCGATGGGTTTAAACAATCAATCACGTTGGCCTGCGTTAATGAGATTAAAAACCTATTAATGTTATCGCAACAAGGTAAGGCATATATACAGGGCAAAGAGGGGCATAAAAAACCACTTCGCGCTAATGATATTGCGATCTTGGTACGAACTGGTAAAGAGGCTGCTTTAATTCGTAAAGCACTACTTGATGAAAATATTAACAGCGTGTATCTCTCTTTAAAGGAGAGTGTTTATGCAACGCCACTTGCCAAAGATTTACTTTATATTTTAAAGGCGTGCTTAAACCCTGAAGATGAACGCCTATTACGCAGTGCCATTGGCTGTAAATTGTTTGCATTGAGCCCAGTTACCATTCATCAGTTATTAGCGGATACAAAATTATGGGAGCAAAAGATAGCGCAGTTTTTTGATTATCAAGCGTTATGGAATAAAAGCGGTGTGTTGGTGATGTTACATAAATTGTTTAATGAGCAGGGTATCAATCAACAACTACTTCAAGATAATAAAGGCGAACGGTTATTAACGGATCTGTTACACCTTACAGAACTATTGCAGAAAAACAGTGTTGAGCACGATGGTGGGTTTGCCCTGTTGCGTTGGTTTGCTGACCAAGTAACACAGGTTAACAGCGATAATAGTGAACAAAAACAACGATTAGAGAGTGAAAAAGACCTGATTCAGGTGAGTACATTGCATAAGTCTAAGGGGCTTGAGTACGATATTGTGTTTATGCCCTTTACGGGGCTGTATCAAAAGCCTCGTGATTGCCTTTATCATGATCCTGATAAGCAACATACTCTTTTTTATGATCTGCAAAATAACAGAGAGCATGTGGCCTTAGCTGAAAAAGAGCAACTTGCGGAAGATCTACGTCTTTTATATGTGGGTTTAACACGCAGTGTTTATCGCTGTTACATTGGCATTAGTAGTTATAAAACAGGTCGCGTTAAAAATAGCCCACTTGCCAAAAGTGCACTAGGTTATATCTGTTTACAAACAGGCAAAGATTTACTTGCGGGTGACACGGCCGGCTTAAATGCACAATTAGAGAAGATGCAAAAGTTAAGCATTAATATATCGGTGCGGACACCGCCAGAAAGTAATGATGAAGCCTATTCGTTAATCACCACGGATACCACCTTGCAAGCACCTCGGGAATTTAATGGTAAAATCGAGCGTAACTGGTGGATCAGTAGTTATTCATCATTATCGCGATTTCATACTGGTAGTCATCAAACTGTGAAAGTCGCCAGTGAAGTCGAACATGATGAGATACAAATCGTGCCTGAGAAAAGTCCCTTTAGTTTTCCACGTGGCGCTAAACATGGCTCATTTTTACATCTGCTATTTGAGTTGATTGATTTTAATCATCGAGATAGTGAGCAGTTAAGTGCCATTATTGAAGCACAGTTAATAAAACATCTTTATGATGATGTTGAAATTTGGACACCCATCTTAACGCGATGGTTTGAGCAAATTTTAACGTTCCCGCTGAGTGATGATTTGTCATTAAGTACATTATTACCAGCAAGTAAAAAAGTTGAAATGCAATTTTTTATCGATATGAAACCACTGCATGCATATCAAGTAAATCAATTAATCAAACAACATGATCCACTCTCAAAACGTGCCGGTGAATTGCAATTTATTAGTGCACAGGGCTTTTTAAAAGGTTTTATCGACCTTACCTTTGAGTTTAAAGGGAAATATTATCTCCTCGATTATAAATCCAACTATTTGGGTGATACGCTCAGTGATTATAATCAAACTAATATTGAAAATATGATGATCGAGCATCGCTATGATTTCCAGTATCAATTATATACCTTAGCGTTACACCGCTTATTACGAAGCCGATTACCTGATTACGATTATGAGTTACATATCGGAGGCGTTTATTACACCTTTATTCGTGGCATGCAGGATGATAATCAGTGTGGTGTTTATTTTAATAAACCCAGTTTTGCACTGATTGATGGTCTGGATAAGTTATTTAATGGGGAGCAAGCGTTATGATTGAGCAAGTAGATATTCAAACACCGAATAAGCAACAAACGCTACTCACACAGCTAAAAGCGTGGAAAAATTTAGGTTTACTGCGCGCGATTGATTACCACTTTGGTGAGTTTATAGCACAATTAGGGGCAGATAATTTAACCGTATTAAGTGCTACTTTATGCAGTGAATGTTTAGGGCAAGGGCATATCTGTCTTCCCCTCGAAACTATTTGCCAACAGCTTAATGAGAAATGCCTTAGTAGCGAGATAGATTTCCAGCTGTTTTACGATCATTATGCGTTGTCCTGCTTATTACAAAATACACAAGAGATTCATGCACAACTTAGCGATTCGCACTGTGTATCAGTACAAGGTAGTGATGATAAAGCGCCCTTAAGCTTACAATATGGTGCCTTGTATCTTCGTCGCTATGCCCAATTTGAGCAACTCATTGCAGATAAATTATTACATCAACCACAGATAATGATCAACGGTGATGTAAAGACGGAGTTAGATAAACTTTTTGCGACGAACTATGGTTATATTTTTAATGCTTGGCAAAGTGATAAAAAACAAGACTTAGGCCTGTTATGTGAAAAATATTTAGATGTTATCACGCCAAATAACCTTGATTGGGCTGCGATTGAAAACTGTTTTAATCAGGCAAGTAAAGCCGAAGATCTCACCCAATTAGAGCAGTTAATCCCACAACATAGTCGCTGCGACTGGCAGAAAGTGAGTGCTGCTTTAGCATTGAGCAGTGCACGCTGTGTTATCTCTGGTGGCCCAGGTACGGGAAAAACGACCACGGTCACTAAGTTGTTAGCATTGCTACTGCAGGTACGTGAAGATCTTAATATCAAAATGGTTGCACCAACGGGCAAAGCCGCCGCACGTTTGACGGAGTCGATCACTAATGCACTCAATGATCTGCATGTCGCACAAAGCATTAAAGATAAAATTCCAACACAAGCGAGCACCATACATCGTTTATTAGGAGTAAAAACAAACAGTAACCACTTTCGTCATGACGAAAATAAACGTCTGCATTTAGATCTATTGCTTGTGGATGAAGCTTCGATGGTTGATTTACCCTTAATGGCTAAATTGCTGATGGCATTGCCTGAGCACGCACGTTTGATTTTATTGGGCGATAAAGACCAATTAGCATCCGTCGAAGCGGGCGCGGTGTTAGGTGATATATGTGCGTTTATTGATAGTGGCTATAGTGCACAAAAAGCACAACAGTTAGTTGAAATGACAGGTTTTGATAGTTTATCTAGACAAACTCACTCACCTTCAAGCATGGCAGATAAATTATGCCTGTTACGAAAAAGTTATCGTTTTGATCAATATTCAGGTATTGGCTACTTAGCCTCTGCGATTAATCAAGGAAAAGCGAATCGTAAACAGGTTCTTGCGTTATGTGAGCAGTATGAAGACCTTCATCATTATGCGAATAATGAAACTAGTCAGCCACTATTGGATAAAATGATTGTTGATGGTTACGCGACCTATTTGAAAAACTTACAACCTATCGGTGCTGATAACCGTGTTTTAGCGAAGCAGTTATTAAAGCAGTTTAATGAGTTTAAAATACTATGTGCGATTCGTGAGGGCGAGTGGGGCATCATGGGCTTAAATCAACGAGCTGAAACGGTGTTAAGCGATGCTGGCTTGATTAAAGTTGACAGTAGTAGCGATCAATTTGTGCATAGCTGGTATGTTGGGCGTCCTGTGATGATCACACAAAATAACTATCACTTAGGCCTATATAACGGTGATATTGGTTTGTGTTTATTAGATGACAGCGGACAGCTTCGTGTTTACTTTCAAATGGCTGATGGCGACGTGTATGATTTTCAACCGAGTCGTTTACCAAGTCATGAAACGGTGTATGCGATGACGGTACATAAAAGTCAAGGCTCTGAATTTAATCACACAGTATTAGCCTTACCACAAACAGCTGTGCCTGTGGTGACTCGAGAGCTCATTTACACCGGTATTACGCGCGCTAAAAAGCAGTTAACATTATTTAGTGATCTCTCACTCATGGCTCGTGCGATAAAAAATAAAACGCAGCGTCATAGTCGTTTGGTCGAACGTTTAAAAGTGGAATAAAAGTATGTTTGAAATAGAGAATGAAACACAGCTACGTGACATCATTGGCAAACCCAATCCGATGGCAAGAAAAAAAATCTATCCATATTTAAATGAACGTATGCTTGAATTCATTGCTAAATCTCCCCTCGTGATGCTAGCAACGGTAGATGAATTTGGTTTTCCAACGATTTCTCCAAAAGGAGATAAAGCGGGTTTTGTACAAATAGATAAACAGGGAAGGTTATTGATTCCTGAGTTGCGTGGCAATAAATTGGCTTTCTCGCTGACCCATATATTAAAGCATCCGCAGGTCGCCCTTTTTTTTATCGTACCAGGTAGCGTAGAAACGCTCCGTGTACATGGCCATTGCCAGCTATTTTCGGGGGAACTGTTATGTAAAAAATTAGCCTCTGATTCCCATAATGCATTACTGGCAATGCAAGTAAGTGTAGATAATGCCTATTTTCATTGCGCTAAAGCCTTACTGCGTAGCCAACTATGGGAAAGTAACAGTTGGCCTGAGCCGATAAAAATTTCCTTTGGCAAAGAGATAGCTGAGAACAGTGGGGCTGATACGCAATTTATTAAACAAGTAGATGATGCCGTCGCAGGACGCTATGAAACAGATCTTTAATGGGCAATTAAGAGAAGATGGATAACAAATGACCCCCGCAACTAAATTATTAAAAAAGCAAAAAATAGACTTTAACGTGCATGAATACCATCACGATAAAAGTAGCGAATCTTACGGAAATGAAGCCGCTGAAAAATTAAATGTTAGCCCAGAATCAGTGTTTAAAACGCTGGTGGTTTCATTAGATTGTCGTGAATTGGCAGTTGCTATCATTCCTGTCACAGAAAAACTAAGTATGAAATTAGTTGCGAAAGTTTTTTCTGCTAAAAAAGCGCAGATGGCTAAACAAGAGGAGGTACTTCGCTCAACAGGTTATGTGCTTGGTGGTGTTAGCCCTTTGGGGCAAAAAAAACGTTTAAAGACCGTGATTAATAGTAGTGCCTTTGATCTCGAAACTATGTATGTTAGTGCTGGAAAGCGAGGCTTAGAAGTATCACTTTCCCCGTTGCAATTACAAACATTATTACAAGCCAAAAGTGCAATTATTTGTCAGTAAAATACAGTGAAGTTTTTATTTAGTATTACGCTTAAACTATGTTAATCTGCCGCTTTTGAAGCCCTACCTAAAAGAGAACCTTGATGGTTGAACAATTTTTTACAATCTACTTAAAAATATTTTTCATGATGACGCCGTTCTTTGCTTTATCAGTGTTTTTGACCATGTCTAAAAAATTAACAAAGCCAGAGAAAAAAGAAGTTATTTTAAAAGTGAGCATCGCGGTAATGATTGCTGGCGTGGTGTTTTTATTATTTGGTAAGTATATATTCAGCTTGTTTGGTATTACGCTTGACGCTTTTAAAATTGGTGCGGGGACTGTGTTGTTTCTAAGTGCGTTAGATATGATTCGTGGTGGTACTGATATTGAAACTAGCGAAGCAAAAGACAGTGACTTTAGTCGCCATGATTTTGCGATTGTTCCACTGGCTATCCCGTGTGTTGTTGGACCTGGAATGATAGGTATTTTAATGGTAATGGGGGCAGAGATGACAGGCCCGATGAATACGCTAGTTGTCACGTTCTCTCTTTTGGCCGCGGTTATCTCGTTAGCTGCAGTATTACTCGTTTCTAACAAACTACAGCATCTTATTGGTAAACAGGGCTTAGAAATTCTGCCTAAGATCACTGGGTTATTTGTCTCAGCTATCGGTGCACAAATTGTTTTTTCTGGTATTCAGGGTTTTTTCAACCTTGTATAAGGCGTATCATATTCGCTATTAACTTAGTGATAGTGGGTATCAAATGAAAGAACTAACGGGCAAATGGCGACTATGGATGGATCGTGGTGTTGAAATTCAAGTACAAGAAAGAGATGGTGAGCAGTTAATCTGGCGTGAAGCGGGAAGTAATGATTTATTGGAACGATTAAAGTTTAAGGTAAAGTGGCAATTTGTTGGTTGCCACATTTGAGCTTGTTAAGTAATTAACAAATACCTGTAGGTAATTTAGCATCTGACCAAATCGCGTATTCATTACCGTTTGGATCAATAAAATGAAAACGAATGCCACCAGGAAATGCAAACAAAGGTTTTACTACTTCACCGCCTGCTTGAATAATATCGCTTTGTGTCTTAGTAATGTTTTCGCTGTATAACACTGGCAATATTGAGCCTGTTGCTGTTGTGCAAGTTAGATCAGGATGAAAATAAAAACCACCATTAATACCTGCGCCCCAAAAAACGGTATATTCTGTGCCGTAATCTTCAAATGTCCAACCAAATACGTCGCTAAAAAAAGTTTTGGTGATCTCCATGTTTTTGCTTGGAATCTCTAAATAATCAATCTTCATTAATGTACTCCTATTTAAGTTTCATTTAACGGTATCGTAATTTGAATGCTAGCACCTTGATCTGGCTCCATAATTTTTAAACTCGAGTGAGGGTGATATAGATACAAGCGAGCTTCAATATTTTTTATCGCCATGGATTCTGTATTCACTTTCGAGTCAGTAAAGCCAACACCATTATCGGTGACATTGATTAATAGATTGCCAATCTCTTTTTCAATTGTCAGTGTGATTAACCCTTGGTGGCCTAATGGAGCAAGTCCATGCACAATCGCATTTTCAATTAATGGTTGAATAATCAAGGGAGGTAGGAGAAATGTTTTTACATTTTTATCAACCTTCTCGATAAAACGGATACAGGGAAAACGAGTTTGTTGAATTGCGATATATGCATTAATTAAAGCCAACTCATCATTTACGCAACCAGATGTTGTTTGTGTAGAAGGCAATGTTTGGCGGAGAAAAAAGGTGTAGTCCGTTAAAAGGTGGAGTGCTTTTTCAGGTTCGGTGTTGATATATTGTTTGACGTTATCTAACGTATTAAACAAAAAGTGGGGATTAATTTGTGCTTGTAATAGCAACAATTTATTTGCCTGTAGTGCTTTATCACTATCAGAGCTTTTTTTCTGCTCATCAGACAGTGCTTTTTTTGCGTTAACTTTATTATCACGATATTGGAACAAGACCATCACCGGTAAGGTGATAATCGCGATCAAAAGCATTAACTCTGGTAATGTGGCTTGGTTATGTAAAAAATTGATACCAATTAAGCTCGCAGGTAACACTGGTACGGGTAAAAAATAATAGAGTTTCTTATAATCTGTTTTAAAGGGGGGATAGAGCACTTTCGCTATTTGGATAATCGCGACAATGGTTAAACCAATACTTTGAGAGGCGAAAAATTGGGTAATTATGTCCGTCTTTTGATTTAGTGTATAAATAAACACCACGATTATACAATTAATGAAAAAAGTTATTTTTACAGACTGCACAATCTCCTGTACATCTTCCTTGGTGATGACCACATTTTCCATATTAATCTCGTTTTTATATTTATTATTTAATTGTTATTTTATTGATTGATCATGTCGCTTGCAACCTATCAATAATAACCATTATCGAATATGCCCCTGAGTAACTCTTTTGTATAGTACCTTTCATTTATATTTTTGATGTTGCTCATTACGATAATCAAAAAGTGTAATCATCGTCTCTAAATTTAATACGATTAAAACATATGAGTCTTTAATTTACAGAAATAGGCAACGGTGAAGGGCGTTTAGGTTTATTCGCATACGTAGCTCTTTATTTGTAAAATAGATTGAAAAGTAAAATATGTATTTAAAAAATGTTCATTTATCGATTTCTGATAAAGCATGAGATTAGAAATAACCAATAGTTCTGTTTGCTTGCTTTATCAGCAAAAGTAACTTGATATAGGATAACCTCGATGAAAATGTGATGCGGGTGCTGTGTAAAACTCGACTCTCACAAAAAGCTTGTCTATAATGGCGCGTCTTAAATTTCATCAACCAGATTGATTTTTAATTCTTAATAACCAAATAGTGGTTTTTTTCATATTAACCCCTTGTAATCACTTTGTTTGCCCATATAAAAGGCAACAGATTAAGAATTTTAAAATATTAACGTAAAAGATAAAGGAAAAAACATGCAAGTTTCTGTAGAAGCATCTCAAGGCCTAGAGCGTACTTTAACCATTTCAGTTGCTGCTGAAGTATTTGAAAAAGAGTTTGATGGTCGTATTCGCCAATTATCAAAAACACAGCGTGTTGATGGTTTCCGCCCTGGTAAAGTTCCTGCTTCAGTGATCACAAAGCGTTTTGGTGCTGCTGTTGAAAACGAAGTTGCTGGTGAAGTGATGCAACGTAACTTTTTTGAAGCAGTTGTTGCTGAAAAATTAAACCCAGCTGGTGCACCAAAAGTTGAGCCTAAAGCTCGTAAAAAAGGTGAAGAGTTTGTATTCACTGCAACATTTGAAGTTTACCCAGAAGTAACATTATCTGAGCTTTCTGAGCTTTCTGTTGAAAAAGAGACTGCAGAAGTATCTGATGCAGATCTTGATAAAATGATCGAAACGTTACGTAAGCAACACGCAACATGGTCTGAAGTTGAAACTGAAGCTGCAGATGGTAACCAAGTAACTGTTGACTTTGAAGGTTCGGTTGATGGTGAAGTATTTGAAGGTGGCAAAGCAGAAGGCTTCCAAATTGTAATCGGCTCTGGTCGTATGATTCCTGGTTTTGAATCTGGTATCGAAGGTAACAAAGCAGGTAGTGAGTTCACTATCGATGTAAACTTCCCAGAAGAATACCACGCTGAAAACCTAAAAGGTAAAGCTGCACAATTTGCAATCAAACTGACTAAAGTGGAAGAGCAAATTTTACCTGAAATCACTGAAGAGTTTGTTAAGAAATTTGGCGTTGAAAGTGGCGATATCGAAGCACTTAAAGCAGACGTTAAACAAAACATGCAACGTGAATTAACACAAGTACTTAAAAACAATGCAAAAGATGTTGTGTTAACAGCATTAGTTGAAGGTAATGAAATTGAAGTGCCAAAATCGTTGGTTGAAGGCGAAGTCAATGTACTTCGTAAGCAAGCAATGGAGCGTTACGCACAACAAATGGATCCTAAAAACCTTCCTGAATTGCCTGCAGAGTTATTTACAGAGCAAGCTGAGAAGCGCGTAAAAGTTGGCCTACTTTTAGGTGAAGTGATCAAAACTAACGAATTAAAAGTTGATCAAGATAAAGTTGCGTCACTGATTGAATCAGCTGCTTCTGCTTACGAAAACCCAGCTGAAGTGATCGAGTACTACAAAAATAATAAAGAGATGATGCAAAACATGGAAAATGTTGCATTAGAAGAGCAAGCAGTTGATTTTATCATTGAAAAAGCTAAAGTAAACGAAGTGAATAAATCGTTTGATGAAGTGATGAACAAAACGGTTGCTTAATAATCTTTATTATTAAAGCAAAGGTTTAGGTTTTAATGGCTCGGGTGAATTCACTCGGGCCATTTTTGATTTAATCAGTATTATAATTAACCAATTTTAGGATAGAAAATGTCAAACCCATTTGCTGGAAATACAGATCCAATTACTAATGCGCTTATACCCATGGTTGTAGAACAAACAGCAAAAGGTGAGCGCTCTTATGATATATATTCTCGTCTTTTAAAAGAGCGTGTTATCTTTTTGACTGGTCCTGTTGAAGATCACATGGCAAACGTAATTGCTGCCCAGCTTCTATTTTTAGAGTCAGAAAGCCCTGAAAAAGATATTTTTATTTACATCAACTCACCTGGTGGCTCAATTAGCGCTGGTATGGCGATCTACGATACCATGCAATTTATTAAGCCAGATGTAAGCACTGTTTGTATGGGAATGGCTGCTAGTATGGGCGCATTTTTATTAGCTAGCGGTGCGCCGGGAAAACGCCACTGTCTTCCAAATGCTAAAGTGATGATCCATCAACCATTAGGTGGTTTCCAAGGTCAAGCTTCTGATTTTGAAATCCATGCCAAAGAGATTTTAGCAACCAAACAATTAATGAATGAATTACTGGCTTTTCATACCGGTAAAGATATCGAGATTATTCAGCAGGATACTGACCGAGATAACTTTATGCGTGCGCAAGAAGCAGTAGAGTACGGAATTGTAGATTCTGTATTAACTAAGCGATAGAGAAAGGGAATAACTATGACAGATAAACAAGGCGATAGTAACAGCCTACTTTATTGCTCTTTTTGTGGAAAAAGTCAGCATGAAGTGAAAAAACTGATTGCTGGCCCATCAGTGTATATTTGTAATGAATGTGTTGATCTTTGTGATGATATTATCAAAGAAGAGATTGCAGAAATTAGTAATGCCACTGATACGGATACTGCAGATAAAAAATTACCAACACCACATGAGATTCGCGCTAATTTAGATGATTATGTAATTGGCCAAGACACAGCCAAAAAAGTACTTGCTGTTGCAGTTTATAATCACTATAAACGCCTCAAGCATGGTGATGTCGCCAATGGTGTAGAGCTGAGTAAAAGTAACATTTTATTAATCGGCCCAACGGGTAGTGGTAAAACATTATTAGCTGAAACCATGGCGCGTTTATTAGATGTACCTTTTACCATGGCTGATGCAACGACTTTAACTGAAG
This sequence comes from Psychromonas sp. psych-6C06, assembly GCF_002835465.1. NCBI lineage: Bacteria > Pseudomonadati > Pseudomonadota > Gammaproteobacteria > Alteromonadales > Psychromonadaceae > Psychromonas > Psychromonas sp. psych-6C06. The sequence continues at coordinate 407,102 of NZ_PIZM01000001.1, forward strand.
CAGGTTATGTCGGTGAAGATGTTGAAAATATCATTCAAAAGCTATTACAGAAGTGTGATTACGATCCAGAGAAAGCGCAACGTGGTATTATCTATATTGATGAAATTGATAAAATTACGCGTAAGTCAGAAAACCCATCAATTACACGTGATGTATCTGGTGAAGGTGTTCAACAAGCGTTACTTAAACTGATTGAAGGCACGGTTGCGTCTATTCCACCACAGGGCGGACGTAAGCATCCAAATCAAGAGTTTATTCAGGTAGATACCTCGAAGATACTCTTTATTTGTGGTGGAGCTTTCTCTGGCTTAGACAGTATTATTGAACAACGTATCGATACTGGTGCTGGAATAGGTTTTGGCGCTACGGTTCGTGCTAATGACGATAAAGCTTCTTTGAGCGATACCTTCAAAAAAGTCGAACCACAGGATTTATCTAAATATGGATTAATCCCTGAGTTTATTGGACGTTTGCCAGTTGTTGCTACGTTAACCGAATTAGATGAAGAAGCATTAGTTGAAATCTTAACCGCACCTAAAAATGCAATAACGAAGCAGTACGCTGCGTTATTTGCACTTGAAGATGTTGAGTTAGAATTCCGTCAAGATGCGCTTATTGCTATGGCTAAAAAAGCGATGAGCCGTAAAACAGGTGCGCGTGGTTTACGCTCGATTGTAGAGTCTGTTTTATTGGAAACAATGTATGACTTACCCTCTGTTGAAAATGTGAGCAAAGTGGTCGTTGATGAGAATGTTATTTCTGGTGAGTCACGTCCATTACTTATCTATTCAGATGAACAAGAGCAACTTGCATCGTCTGATAAATAAGCAATTTGCTAAATAATTGTTATAAAAGGGAGCCATAGGCTCCCTTTTTTCATTTCATACCTTGAAAAAAAATCTAACATCCCCAGTATTAATCTTTAACGTGTTTTTATTTTACCCAAGTCGCGGGTAAATATTTTTCTGGGGAATTTATGAAAACTGAATCAGAGCTGCAATTAACCCTGCCTGTTTTACCACTTCGTGATGTTGTGGTGTACCCGCATATGGTCATTCCACTATTTGTGGGACGCGAAAAGTCAATTAACTGTTTAGAAGCTGCTATGGAGCAGGGAAAAAAAGTCTTACTCGTTGCACAAACTGAAGCCTCATTAGATGACCCTAAAATGGACGATCTGTATCGTGTAGGGACAGTTGCTAATATCTTGCAACTACTTAAGTTGCCGGATGGTACTGTAAAAGTACTGGTAGAAGGCGTACAACGTGCTCAGTTGATCAGCAATATTGACAATAAAGACTATTTCTTTTCACAAGTTGAATTATTAGAAAGTGAAGCCGTGGATGCTGAAGAGGAAGATGCACTGTTGCGTAGTGTATTAACTCAATTTGAGTCCTATATAAAGCTCAATAAAAAAATTCCACCGGAAGTGTTAGCTTCAGTGAACGGCATTGATGATGCAGAACGTTTGGCTGATACTATTGCCGCACATATGCCACTCAGTTTAGATGATAAACAGAGTGCGCTTGAAATCACTGCAATTACTGAACGCTTTGAGTTTTTAATGGCGATGATGGAAAGTGAAGAAGATATTTTAAAAGTAGAAAAGCGCATTCGTAGCCGTGTGAAAAAACAGATGGAGCGGAGTCAACGCGAGTATTACCTCAACGAGCAGATGAAAGCGATTCAAAAAGAGTTGGGGGAAAGCGAAGAAGGAAATAATGAAAATGACCAGCTAGCACAAAAAATTGAAGAAGCTGGCATGTCTAATGAAGCGAAAGAAAAAGCGGAAAGCGAGCTTAAAAAATTAAAAATGATGTCGCCAATGTCATCGGAAGCAAGTGTTATTCGCACCTATATCGAAAGCTTAGTGAATGTGCCTTGGAAAAAACGTTCTCCAGTTAAAAAGAACATTGCTAAGGCACAAGAGATTCTAGATGCTGATCATTATGGTCTTGAGAAAGTAAAAGAACGTATCTTAGAATATCTTGCAGTACAAACACGTATTAACAAATTAAAAGGTCCAATTCTTTGTTTAGTTGGACCTCCTGGTGTAGGTAAAACGTCATTAGGACAATCAATTGCACGTTCAACAGGGCGTAAATATGTACGAATGGCCTTAGGTGGCGTGCGTGATGAAGCGGAGATTCGTGGGCACCGTCGAACTTATATTGGTTCTTTACCGGGTAAAATAATTCAAAAAATGACCAAAGCGGGTGTTAAAAACCCACTATTTTTACTCGATGAAATAGACAAAATGGCATCGGATATGCGAGGTGACCCGGCATCTGCATTATTAGAAGTGTTAGATCCTGAGCAGAATGCAAGCTTTAACGATCATTATTTAGAGATTGATTATGATCTGAGTGATGTGATGTTTGTTGCGACTTCAAACTCGATGAATATTCCTGGACCCTTATTGGATCGTATGGAAGTGATTCGTCTTTCTGGTTATACAGAAGATGAAAAAATGAATATCGCTAAAGAACATCTTACCGATAAGCAGATTAAACGTAATGGATTAAAACCGGCAGAATTGAGTATTGAGGATAGCGCGATTATCGGCATTGTTCGCTATTACACGCGTGAAGCTGGTGTGCGTGCCTTAGAGCGTGAAATTTCTAAAATTTGTCGTAAAGTCGTAAAAGAGATTTTATTAGACAAAAAACTGAAAAAAATCACCGTCACCATTGATAACCTGAAAGATTATCTCGGCGTGCGTCGTTTTGACTTTGGAAAAGCGGAAGATGCTAATCAAGTTGGTCAAGTGACAGGGCTTGCATACACCGAAGTGGGGGGCGAACTATTGACCATTGAAGCGACATCAATGCCAGGTAAAGGTAAGTTAAACTATACGGGTTCATTAGGCGATGTCATGAAAGAGTCGATTCAAGCTGCCATGACCGTAGTGCGAGCAAAAGCAGAGCAGTGGCGAATCAATAGTGACTTCCACGAAAAGCGTGATTTACACGTGCATGTACCTGAAGGTGCGACACCAAAAGATGGGCCAAGCGCAGGTGCCGCAATGTGCACCGTATTAGTGTCTAGCTTAACGGGTATTCCAGTACGTGCAGATGTAGCAATGACAGGTGAAATTACATTACGTGGTGAAGTATTACCGATTGGTGGCTTAAAAGAGAAGCTATTAGCCGCTCGCCGTGGTGGTATTAAAACAGTGTTAATTCCCTTTGAAAATACGCGTGATCTAGAAGATATTCCCGCAAATATTAAAGATCAGCTCGATATCAAACCGGTTCGCTGGATTGATGAAGTGCTTGAGTTTGCACTGAGTGAAAGCATAAAAGGCTTCGCAGTAGAAGATACGGCGACAAAAAAGTAAAAAATAGGTGATAAACTGCATAAAATCGGGGGCTGACGGCGGGTTTTTATTAAATTTGCTTGCACACTCCCCGATAGCAAAGTAGCCTAACAACCAATATGTTTTAACGTGTGTTTTCACTGAGTTAGAGGCACACCATAATTATTATAAAATGGGGAACCAAAAAATGAACAAAGGACAACTAATCGATAATATTGCTGAAAGTGCAGACATTTCTAAAGCAGCCGCTGGCCGTGCATTAGATGCGTTTATTGAAAGTGTAACTGGTGCACTCGTTGAAGGTGATACAGTATCACTTATCGGTTTTGGTGCATTTTCTGTGAAAGATCGTGCTGCACGCACTGGCCGTAACCCACAAACTGGTGCGCCAATTGAAATTAAAGCCGCTAAAGTACCTGCATTCAAAGCTGGTAAATCACTAAAAGATGCAATCAACGCTTAATACGTTGTTAGCTAGTTTATTTAGTAAGCGCGTCTTTTGATGCGCTTTTTTTGTTTTAAGCCAAGTTACTTACGAGTAAAGTCTTAAAACAACTTAGTTACATATGGATATGTACTAAGTAATTATTGATAGAGAAAAAATTATGTTAGATAAAATGCGCGAAGGCTCGCAAGGGGTTGCTGCTAAAGTCATCTTAGTTGTAATCATATTGTCTTTTGCTTTAGCTGGTGTGAGTAGTTATTTAGGTGGCAGCAATGTCGCAGTCGCTGTTTATGTTAACGATCAAGAGATCTCCCAAGCAAGTGTTGAGCAAGCATATCAGAATGAGCGTGGGCGCTTACAACAGCAGTATGGCGAGCAGTTCGAAATGTTAGCCGCTAATCCCAATTTTGCACAACAAGTTCGTGCGCAAGCGACTCAAGGACTTATTTCAGATGCACTGATTGAGCAAGCCATTGAGGAAATGGGGCTACGTGTAGGTGACGAGCAAGTCAAAGATGAGATTCGTAATATGAGCGAGTTTCAAGTAGATGGTAAATTTAATAACGATCAGTATTTAGCGTTACTTCGTCGTGCAAGCTATACACCTGCACAGTTCAGCCAAAGTTTAAAAGTAGATTTAGTGCGTCGTCAATTATTACAAATGTTAGTGGGTAGCGAGTTTGTTTTACCAACTGAAGTAGACACTGTAAATCAATTACAAGCGCAACAACGTGTTGCAAAAGTACTACTTGTGAGTGCTTCTGATTTTGAAAATGCAGAGCCAGTTACTGATGAAGAGATTAATGCATACTACCAAAGTAACAGTGCAAAATTCCAGTCACCGGAGCAGGTCAGTGTAAATTATGTTTTACTTGATGGCAGTACTTTAACAGATCAAGTGGATGTAACTGATGCAGATATCGAAGCGTATTACGATTTACATCAATCGGATTATCAACGTGCTGAGCGTCGTAAAGTTGCACATATCCTTGTACAAGGTGTAAATGATGAATCATTACAGAAAGCACAACAATTACTTGCTGAAATTAATGCTGGCGCTGATTTTGCTAAATTAGCCGCAGAAAAATCAGATGATACCTTTTCTGCCGCTAACAATGGCGAGTTAGATTGGTTTGAACCTGGTGTAATGGACCCTGAATTTGATAAAGCTTCATTTGCTTTAACTGAGAGCGCTCCTGTTTCTGAGGTGGTTAAATCAGAGTTTGGTTACCACATCATTAAATTGGTGGATATTGATAACAGCGAAACATTGCCACTTGCAGAAGTTAAACAGCGTGTGGAAGTTGCACTGAAAAAATCTAAAATAAATGACCTTTATTTTGAATTACATCAATCACTAAGTGAAGTTGCATTCGAATCTCCTGACAATCTTGAAGAGGCTGCCGGTGCTATTTCAACTGAAGTACAGCATACTCCACTCTTCTCTGCTAATAATGCACCTGAAATTTTATCTAATAGAGCGGTTTTACAGACTGTATTTGACCAAAACTTCCGTGATGAAGGTATGAACTCTGAACTGATTGAGTTAGCGGATGATCAAGCTATCGTGGTACGCGTCAATGATTATAAGCCCGCTGCTTTAATGCCTTTAGAAGATGTCTCTACGCAGATTAAAGCAGCATTAGCGCTACAAAAATCTGAATCTTTAGCACGAGATTTCGTTAAAGGCATTACTGACAAGTTAAATGCTAACCAGTCTGTCGAAGCCGAGTTATCTGCAAAGGACCTTGCTTTCAGTGCTGATCTAACTTTTGCTCGTTATTCACGTGAGTACGATTATCAAGTGATTCAACAGCTATTTAAAATGGTTAAACCAGAAGAAGGCCAGGTTTCTCGTCAGTGGGTTAAAGCGAGCAGTGGTGATTTTGCTGTGGTTGAACTCTCAAAGGTAGTTGAAACTGATCCTTCATTAAGTGGGGATGAAGTTAAAACACAAATTGAGAGTATGTTGGAACGCTCAACGTCTGATGAAACTTACCAAGCATTAGTTGCGCATTTAATTGCGAATGCGGATATTAAATATCCAGTTCAAGAATAACGCTTGATAGTATAAAAATTAAGGCGACGAATAGGTCGCCTTTTTTGTAACTAATTTTTATTGAAAATAGTTTTATAGAGAGGTGCTATTGATCTTTTAGTAGTACATGTCTTCCTGTGATTTAAACACAATAGGCTCAGGCTATGCGCTATTTGACAGTATCAAACCGCGCATAATGTAAAAGTGAAACGTTTTATTATACGTTTTTCCTATTACATTAAGCATTTGAGCTAAATTGCACGAAAAAAAACAACTTAACTCAAAGACCCTGTGTCATACCAAACTGAGTAATACGAATTCCGTTAATATAGTGATCAAATTTTACGTAGGAAAAAGGAGTTAGTTCAAGGCGGAAATTGATGTAAATGGTTGTACCCTTTACGATTTTTTTACGCTGAAATAGCTTTTTTAACAAGTAAGATTGATCAGTTATTTAATGGATTTGGTATAAGTATATGATCTCAATTTTGCGTAGGAGAAATAGCTTAATTCAAGGCATAAGTTGAGATAAATAGTTGTTCCCTTGACGAAACTTATTACGAAGAAGTAACTTCTTATAACCCGTCTTAGATTCAAATAATAAGTGTATAATTTTAATTGGGAGAAACATTCACAATAGGCCTTAATTGTCTTATTAGTACTTTGCTAAGGAAGTTATTTTTGGCGATACTAATTCCATTAATATTGAGCACCTATTGACTGGACTTGTGATAATTAGCTTTGAATTAGATAAAATTCAAAGATGTTTTTCTCTTCCGATGCCTCCACAATTGCTTTAATCATCAACGCAAAATCAGCAGGCTGTGCACGTTTTTTGCGGATCTTTTGCCATAGTGTTACTTCTGGTGTTTCAGACTCTACAAACGCGATTAACTGCTTAATATCCTCTTTTTTAAAACGGTATAGCTGTGCATCGTAACGATCCGTTTCAGGGTTAACTGCTATCCATTCATAATTTTGTTCAAACAATACTTTTTGCTGATCATAAGCGATATATAGCGTTTCACCCACACCAACAATGTCAGGAATATCTGCGAGTTCAAAAGCGGAATGCTCACCATCTTCGCTGTTTGGTAGGGTATAAATAACATTATCGTTGTTAGTGATGTAGCGGTGCATAAGCTTTTCCTAAATGAGCTAAAGGTTGGATCATAACAGTTAGTGCTTATGATACAATTATTTCATTTTTAATTTGAGGCGATGATGGCAAGAACGGCAGCAGCATTACACATTTTGGTCAAGCATAAAGATCAAGCAGAAGATATTTTAGCGCAACTTAAAAAAGGGGCTAAATTTCAAACCTTAGCTAAAAAATATTCAACCTGTCCGTCAGGTAAAAAAGGGGGTGATCTTGGTGAGTTCAAAAAAGGCCAGATGGTACCTGCTTTTGATAAAGCTTGTTTTACTGGTGAAATCTTAACGCCGATGTTAGTAAAGACGAAGCATGGTTGGCATATTTTGAAAATCTTATATCGTACTTAATAGTGGTGGTATATGTTTAATAATCTACGCAAAGGAACGCTGATAAAGCGCTATAAACGTTTTCTTGCCGATGTGATGCTTGAAAATGGTGAATCAATAACTATCTATTGCCCAAATACAGGGGCGATGACTGGGGGTGCAGAAGTAGGTGATAGCATCTATTTTAGTGAGTCTTCGAACCCTAAACGAAAATATAAATACACTTGGGAGTTAACACATAATCAAAAAGGAGATTGGATCTGTATTCATTCTCAGCTAGCAAATCATTTTACTGCTAAAGCGTTAAAAGAAAATAGTATCCCTGAGCTTGTTGGATATGATTGTATTCAAGCAGAGGTAAAGTATGGTACAGAAAATAGCCGTATTGACTTTTTACTTAAGGCTGATGGCCGTGAAGATTGCTATGTGGAAGTAAAAAGTTGCACGTTATTAGATGAGTCAAGGGGCGCGGGACAGGGTTTTTTTCCTGATGCTGTTTCTGTCCGCGGCCAAAAACATTTACGTGAACTGATGCAGATGAAAGCACAAGGTTACCGTGCTGTATTATTATTTGCGGTATTGCACAGTGGAATTAATAGCGTGGACGTCGCGCGACATATTGATAAACAGTACGCCTTATTATTTGATCAAGCGATAGCATCTGGGGTTGAAGTTGCTTGCTATCACTTAGCAATGACAGAGTTACAAGCTGAACACTAAAATATGTAACAGGCTAAAATGGTAAAATTAGTAGCCTGTTTGTTTTAAAGGTTTAGCGTCACCAATTAAAAAGTAAAACTGGTTTGTGCGGCTGCCCCCATATTATTATTGTCGCTATAACTGCCTGAAAGGTCGATATGAAATATATTGACTACCGAAAATCCAATTCCTGCAGTGATGCTATCATCGATATTATCACTCAAATCTGAACGGTATCCTGCACGTAACTTGATCCAATTCATTGGAACGAACTCTACTCCTAGTGATGCAAACTGGCGGTTATCATTATCGCTATTAAAGTTTGTGTTGATTCCGGTAACCTTACTGTACCCCTCTGATTCATTGAGTTGTATATCTAGAGCGGCTATTACAAAGCTACTTTCATAATGTCCACCTAAGGTATAAACAGGGGTAATTTCATAATGCCCTTGAACGCCACTGATCGATTCAGTTTCATAACTCTGCTTTAATAGATTTTTTGCCGCTAAACCTAAGCCAAAACCATTCTGATGTTGGTAAGCAATTCCTAGGTCAACATTCATATTGCCTTCGCTATTTTGATAGCTATCATTATCCCAGTCGTCAAAGTCGACATTATCGATGTTACTGACAAAGTTGATAGTATCAACCGTTTGATATTTTGGTGTCAAACCATAGTAAAGAGTACTGTTATCGAATTGGTGATATTTTGCTAATGTTACCCCAAACTCTGAAACAAGTACTCCCATTGTCAGAGCGTTAGAGTTTAGATCTTGATTGAGAATATTATCTGCTTCTAAATCAGTATCCGCAATATCGGCAAATACCATCGCATCGACATAAGCTTGCGCATAAAGATTAACTGCGACAATATCATTTGGAATGGCTAGTGCTATTTGGCTACCAGCGTTTATACTTGCAGGATCTCCTTGAAGTGAATAAAGCTCATCGACGACTTTTTGCGCGTCATCAAGGGTAGGAGTAGCAATAGATTTAAACTCATCGTATACATCTGAAAAATTTTCAATATTATCGACAGTGTCTGCGATGTTGTTTACATTGGCTGCAAATGATGGAAATAAAAAGCCAATATCATCGCTGTTATCAAATTTTGCAGCTAAAGCTGGGTTATGTAACGAAGAGGTTAAAAAATTAGAAGTACTCACGCCGACTCCTCCCATCGCAAATGAGCGCGCATCTTGATTATTTGCTAAGCTGTGCATACTGACTAATGTGCTCAAACACACAGGTAAGCATAGCAATGCCTTTCTTTTCATCATGAACATAACTATTTCCTTGAAGATCTACTTTTACTAAAAATAATGTTAAAAATTATGGCACTGAATAATGATATTATTTTCCTGTAACTGATATTTGTGATCTATGAAGTATTGTTTTTGATACTGGTCCGATAAATATTCTACTGCTGATGTTCGGCTTTGATGAAATCACTTTGAAAGGTAACTAACCTCAGTTCTGGATAGGCAAAGCGATACAATACCGCTATTTACGCGAATTTTGGCGTTAAATCATCTACCAATAACTCGTTATTGCGACGATAATTTGCCTTGAACTACGTAAAATTAACGGCACTGTATTATCAAAGTAGCAACATCATGGTTTTAAGCGCCATAACGCTTTCATTAACTAGAATTGAGGTTAACTATATGATTTATGTGACTGTGCAGTTTATGTTGCTTATGTTTATTGGCTTTCCTGTGGGAAACATTCATTTTAGCCTGTTAGGCTTATTACTTGTTTTAGTGGCTGCTATTATTGCCATATTAGCTTTATCTGCGAATCGTTTGGGCAACTTCAATATTCGCCCTGTCCCGAAAACGGAAGGAAAGTTAATAACTTCTGGAATATATATGTATATTCGCCACCCTATGTATAGCTCACTTTTTTTTGCTGGATTGGGTATTGTGTTATTCCAACTGAGTATCTATAAATTAATTGCTTGGTGCTTTTTAGTGATAATTTTGATATTTAAAGCGAGGGTGGAAGAAAATATGCTAATTAAGAAATATGACGGTTATCAGCGCTACCAAGAACAAACTAAACGGTTTATTCCTTATATTTACTGACTTTTTGAACTTTAACTCTTTTATTGAGTTGAAAAAAAGAGAGCTTTGCTCTCCTTTTTTCGTTAAAAATTACTACTTACTGTGACGCTCTTGCAATTTTGCTGCAATGTCAGAGAGTTGTAGCCCTTCATTTTGTAATAATACTGTTAAGTGATAAAGAAGATCTGCACTTTCACAAGTCAGCTCATCCATATCTTTTGCCATTGCGGCTAAAGCGACTTCAACGCCTTCCTCACCTACTTTTTGTGAAATACGCTTAGTACCTCGTGCGTATAATGACGCAGTGTAGCTGCTTTGTGGATCCGCACCTTTTCGGCCCGCAATCACTTGTTCTAAATCAGCGATGAACGTTAATGCTGGGTGTAATTCACCTTTGAAGCAACTTTCTGTACCTAAGTGACAAGTTGGCCCAATAGGATCAACAATCGCAAGTAGCGTATCATTATCGCAATCGGCGCTAATTTCTAGTACGTTTAAAAAGTTACCAGACTGCTCTCCTTTACACCATAAGCGTTGTTTAGTGCGGCTAAAAAATGTCATTTTTCCAGATTCTAGTGTCGCAGTTAATGCTTCTTGATTAACATAACCGAGCATTAATACCTTTCCTGAAGTTCGGTTTTGCACGATCACTGGCATTAGGTTATCTACTTTTTCCCAATCCAGCGATACTAATTGTTGTTCGTTCATTAAGCTCATAGTCTAATCTCAACTTTTTCTGTTTTAAGGTAAGATTTTAACTCACCTATATTAATTATCTGTTTGTGGAAAACACTTGCCGCTAGTGCACCATCGACATCTGCAGTGTTAAATACGTCAGCAAAATGAACCATTTCACCTGCGCCACCAGAGGCGATTAATGGCACGGTACAAATTGTACGTGCTTGGCTTAATTGCTCGATATCATAACCACAACGAACACCATCTTGGTTCATTACGTTAAGTACAATTTCACCGGCACCACGAGATTGAACCTCTTTGATCCAATCGAAGGTATTCCATTTAGTGGTCACTGTTGCTTTCTCATTACCGGTAAACTGCTTAACTTGATGTTGGCCGGTAGCTTCATCAAAGTATGAGTCGATACCGATGACGATACACTGCGTGCCAAATTTTTCAGCAAGACGATTAATTAAGCTCGGATCAGCAAGGGCAGGGCTGTTGATTGATACTTTATCTGCGCCAAACTCAAGAATACGTTTAGCATCCTCTTCAGTTTTAATGCCACCTGCTACACAGAAAGGAATATCAATCACTTCTGCAACACGGCTAACCCAACTTTTATCAACAACGCGATCATCAGAACTGGCGGTGATATCGTAAAATACTAATTCATCAGCACCTTCTTCTGCATAACGTTTTGCCAGTGGTACGATGTCGCCAACAATTTCGTGATTACGGAATTGAACCCCTTTTACGACTTGGCCATCTTTAACGTCAAGGCAAGGTATTATGCGTTTTGCCAGCATTTTATCGCCTCCTTCACATTGAACTTACCTTCAAGTAAAGCACGACCAACGATCATGCTATGTGCACCTGAACGAGCAACATCTGCGATATCATCAAGTGAACCAATGCCACCTGAAGCCTGCCAAATAATACTCGGGAATGCCACTACAAGCTCTTTATAAAGCGCTACATTTGAACCTGCTAGAGTACCATCCTTTGAAATATCGGTACATAATACGTGCTTTAGACCAACTTTTTGATAAATTTCAAGTAGTGACTCAATGGTTTGACCACTGTCTTCTTGCCAGCCTGATACCGCTACAATTTTATTACCTTGATCATCAATATTGATATCAAGTGCTAATACAATGTGTTCAGGGCCATATTTTTCAACCCAACCAGAAACCATTTCTGGTTCTTTTACAGCTGTTGAGCCGATAACGACACGATGTGCGCCTGCATCTAACAAACCTTTTACATCTTCTTCAGTCCGAACACCACCACCAATTTGAACTTTTGCTGGGGTATTTTTAATGAGGCTTTCAATGACACTTAATTGACGCTTAGTGACATCTTTTGCACCGTCTAAATCGACAAGATGAAGCCATTCTGCTCCTTGTTTATTGTAGATAGTGTATAAGCTTTGAGGGTCTTCGCTATAAACAGTTTTTTGTGCGTAATCACCTTGGTATAAACGAACTACTTTACCGTCGATTAAGTCTAATGCTGGAATAATCATTTTAAAGCTCCAAAAAGTTTTTAATTAATTGAGCACCGGCTTTCCCTGAGCGCTCTGGGTGAAATTGCACCCCATAAAAATTGTCTTTATTTACCGCAGCTGTAAAAGGCGATCCATATTCACAACTAGCAATCGTATTGTCATTCACAGGTAATGCATAGCTATGTACAAAGTAGAAATAACTACCCGCTGGAATATCTTTAAATAAAGGATGATCCAATTTTGGTGTTATCTGATTCCAGCCCATATGTGGTAAACGAAGTGGGGCTACGTCCATTTTTTGCACATAGCCTTCTACCAAGCCAAGTGTGTTGATGGTTGTTTGATCACCAAAACCTTCTTCAGAGCCCTCTGCTAGCATTTGCATGCCCAAACAAATCCCTAGTACGGGTTGTGTGAGTTTAGATACCTGCGCGACTAAATCACGTTCAATAAGATTTGCCATCGCTTCTTTTGCGGTGCCAACACCGGGTAGAAAAAGTTTATCTGCCTTTTGTAAAATTTCAGGATCTTTACTAACTACGACTTCGTAGCCTAAGCGCTCAATTGAAAAGCGAACCGATGAGAGGTTCGCGCAACCTGTGTCAATTATAACGATCATAAAACACCTTTACTTGATGGTAAGTCGGTACCAATAATCTGTACACTTTGGCGAAGTGTACGACCGAATGTTTTAAACAAACCTTCAACCATATGATGGGCGTTACCATTTTCAACTTCAAGGTGAAGCGTTGCACGCATCGCTTGTGCTAATGAATAGAAGAAATGCTCAACCATTTCGGTTGACATAGTACCTACTAATTCACGTGGGAAGTCTGCTTTAAACTTAAGGTAAGGACGACCTGATAAATCCAGAGTACAACTTGCTTTGGTTTCGTCCATCGGCAGAACAAAACCGAAACGGCCAATTCCACGTTTATCGCCTAGTGCGATATTTAATGCTTCGCCTAAAGCCAGCGCAGTGTCTTCAACACTGTGGTGATCATCAATGTGTAAGTCACCCTTAACATTAACGTTCATTTGGAAGCCACCGTGTGTTGCGATTTGATCTAACATGTGGTCAAAGAAGCCCATGCCAGTATCAATGTTGTTTTCCCCAGTGGTATCTAAGTCAACAAAGACATTAATATCTGTCTCTTTTGTTGTGCGTGTAACAGTTGCTATGCGTTCTCTTTTTACCGTTAACTGTTTAACAATCTCTTTCCAACCATTGTTTTCTTTATTGTACAGAATACCGGTAATGGCCATGTTTTCGGCTAAGCCGATATCCGTTTGACGATCGCCAATCACATAGGAATTCTTATGATCGATACGGCCAGATTGTAAGTACTCTTTTACCATGCCTAAATGAGGCTTACGGCAACTGCAGTTATCTTCTGGAAAATGTGGGCAAAGTAGGGTGGCTTCAAAGTTAACACCTTGTGAAGCAAAAATATCCATCATCTTATTTTGTGGAATATCGAAATCACTTTGTGGGTAGCTGTCGGTGCCCAAGCCATCTTGATTAGAAACGATGACAAGGATATATCCCGCATCTTGTAGCGCCAGTAAACTTGGAATGACGTAGGGTTCAAAAACCAGTTTTTCTAAGCTATCTACTTGCTTGTCACTGATGGGCTCATCAATTAATGTACCGTCACGGTCGATGAAAAGAAATTTTTGTTGACTCATTTTTGCTTCCTACAGTGAGTTTAATGTTTTAAGTGTTGCTTGCATCTCGTCGACATTGCCGATGCTGATACGAATACAGTTTTTTAGGCGATTTTTAGCTGAAAAGTCACGCATAATAATGCCGTTTTCAGTAAAGGCTTGCCAAATTTTTTGCGAGTCATTAAATCGCGCTAATACAAAGTTTCCTGTCGCAGGGAACACCTCAGTAACGCAGTCTAATTGTTGCAGCGCATTTGCTAACACCATTCTATTATTATTTAAGATCGCAACACGTTCGCGCATTACTTCTAATCCTTGCTCAGATAATGCTTGCGTTGCAATTTGTGCAACCGGATCGGGTACTGGGTAAGGTGCGATGACCTTGCTCATCATTTCAATCACTGATCGTTGTGCAAGGGTAAAACCACATCGAATTGAGGCCAATGCAAAGGCTTTTGAAAGGGTGCGCGTAATAACTAAATTTTCATGTTCTTGAATCAAGTCTGCTTGGCTTAATTCCGGGCAAAACTCAATGTAGGCTTCATCTGCAACGATTAATGCTTTACCTTTAGTTGCAGTTAGCAACTTAGCAAGTTTCGCTTTATCAAGCATGTTGCCTGTTGGATTATTAGGTGCGCATAAAAAGACAATTTTTATCTGACTTTGTGGTGCATTGACCGCTTCTTCGACGGCTTTATAATCAACATCAAAGTTAGCATCTAAGGCCACTTCATCAACCTGTACACCACAGGTTTCAGCACTAATCACATACATCCCGTAAGTAGGGGGACAGATTAAAATACTATCGCCTTGCTTTGATTCAGTTGAAGGGTCACAAAAGGTACGAATTAAAATCTCGATGCTTTCATCCGCACCGCGACTAGTCAGCACTTGAGCATTATCAATTTGAGCGCCATAGTGAGAAGCATATTTAGCGTAGGCTTCAATGAGGGCCGGTGGCTGAAATTCTGGGTAGCGATTCAAATGGCTACAATCTAGTTGATATTCACTACAGTCAGGTGCTTCATTAGCATTTAACCAGACATCTCCATTACCACCAATACGGCGAGCAGAAAGATAAGGGGTTAATGCCTGTATATTTTTGCGGGCAAGGTGTTTTATATCACTCATCGGCTTCATCTTTCCTAGACTAGTCTACTTTAAGGGGCAAACAGCCCCATTTTATTTATCAGCTATCAGCTATCAGCTTCCTGCGTTGAGTTTATCCATACGTATTGTCACCGCACGCTTATGAGCTGTTAGCCCCTCTGCGTCAGCTAAACAAGTCACTGTTGGTGCAAGGCGACGTAGGCCTTCTGCACTTAGCTCTTGTACGGTATAGCGTTTTACAAAATCGGCTAAACCAAGGCTTGAATAGGTGCGGGTATAACCGTATGTTGGTAAAACATGATTTGTTCCACTTGCATAATCGCCGACAGACTCGGGCGTCCAGGCTCCTAAAAAGATTGAACCGGCATTTTTTAAATGTGGTTGAAGAACACGTGGATTTTGTGTTTGAACAATCAAGTGCTCCGGTGCGTAACGGTTTGATATTTCAATCGCTTCGTCAATATCAGCGCACACAATACTAACACTATGTGCAATCGCTTTCTCAGCGATCTCTTTACGTGATAACAGCGCTAATTGTTTTTCAATTTCAATGGCTGTTTGCTGTGCAACTTTTGCACAAGGCGTCACCAATATAGATTGTGAATCGTGTCCGTGTTCAGCTTGCGATAATAAATCTGAGGCGATAAAGGCAGGATCTGCATCGTGATCTGCAATCACCAACACTTCAGAAGGTCCTGCTGGCATATCGATCGCAGCACCTGCAAAATCATTACTCACTTGGCGCTTTGCTTCAGTGACGAAAGAGTTACCTGGGCCAAATATTTTATCAACTGCACCAATTGTTTCTGTGCCATAGGCTAATGCTGCAACAGCTTGGGCGCCACCTACAGTATATATTTCATCTACACCACACAAGGAAGCCGCATATAAAATTTCATCGGCAATCGGTGGTGGGGTACATAAAACTAAACGTGAACAGCCTGAAATTTGCGCTGGCGCACCAGTCATAATTACGGTTGATGGAAGTGGTGCACTACCTCCTGGAATATATAAACCTACTGATTCAATCGCTTGAGTATGCATTTCACAAACCACTCCAGGCATAGTTTCAACGCGAATAACATCTTGCACTTGTGCTTGATGAAATTTCACTACCTGCTCATAAGCGGTTTTTATTGCTTCTTTAATATCACTACCTAAACGTGCAGTTGCCTGTGCGATATCATCAGCCGTTTTGGTGAAGTTATCACCTTCTAATTTATCAAATCGTTTAGTGTAATCAAGTAATGCCACATCACCTTGAGTACGTATCGCTTTAATAATATCTGCGACAGTATTACCAAGAGATGCGGAATCTGACATTGCAGGACGAGAGAGCAATTGTGTTTGCTCTCTCTCTGATAAACCTGCCCAAGTTACCGTTTTCATGCCGGTAGGTTTAGCTCCAGTAGACATGGTCTTTACTCCATCATCTTTTCAATTGGCAATACTAAGATTGAGCTTGCACCCAACGCTTTAAGTTGCTCCATTGTTCCCCAAAATAGGTTTTCAGTACTTACAACATGTAAAGCAACGTGATCATCACTACCTGCAAGTTCCATCACAGTTGGCAGGTCTGATCCTGGTAAAAGATCAGTGATCGCTTTCAGGTTTTCTTTTGGTGCGTTTAACATGATGTATTTAGACTCTTTAGCTGTCTGTACACCATCGATACGGGTTAGAATACGATCAACAAGTTCTTGTTTATCTGCTGACAATGCTTCTTCACGTTGCATTAATACTGCTGTAGAGCGGTAGATAACTTCTACCTCTTTAAGACCATTCGCTTCTAGCGTTGCGCCAGTAGATACCAGATCACAAATCGCATCTGCAAGACCTGCACGTGGAGCAACTTCTACAGAACCCGTTAACATACAAGATGTGTAAGGTACGTTTGCTTCTTCCATAAAGCGTTTTAAGATATGAATATAAGTGGTTGCAATGCGTAGACCAGATAGTGATTGTACGCCTTGGTAATCAAAGTCATTATCAACAGCAAGTGAGAAGCGGCAACCTCCAAAATTAAGTTCTTTAACAACTTTATGTGCCGTTGCTTCGCCAGCAACTTCACGCATCATGCTTTCTTCTTCAAGTACGTTTTGCCCGATAAAGCCGAGATCAACAACGCCATCCATAATAAGGCCTGGAATATCGTCATCGCGTACACGTAAAATATCAATTGGCATATTTTCGCTGTGTGCAATTAAACGTTGGGTATTTAAATTAACTTTGATACCACATGCTTTTAGTAGTTTAACCGTCGAGTCACTTAAACGGCCTTTCTTCTGTATTGCGATTCTTAAACGTTGCTCTGACATAGTCATTTTCCTTGCTGTAAAAACTAAAAAACCCTCGGGAGATTGAACTTCCGAGGGTTTATATTTGTTGTTAACCACTGGAAGCACATATAAGCTCTTCCAAGAATAAAAATCCTGAAAGATTAGGTAATATGATGATGGTGTGCTTTCAGAATAACTTTCTTCATGGTGTAAATAATCTCTCAATTTAAGTGTGGTTAGAATATCAATCCCAACATTAAAAGTGAACTGTTTTTTCGCTTTTAACTGTCTTTATTGCTCAGAATTTACCTGATTATCAGTTTGTTGCTCATTTTCTAGCGCTTCAAGTTTAGCGCGCTCTGCTTTTGATACATATTTTGCTTTATTACTAGGGCTTTTCTTCGCATTCATTTTTTTAATACGAGCATTGAGAATTTTGTTTAATTTTTTCTTACGGTTCATGATTATTTCCTAGCTTTGTAAAGATTTGCATTGTAAAGAAGTAGTGGCTAAATACAAGTGAGTTTGTAGGAATATCAAACAACACATTTTGTTAGCGACTTAAATGTTTTCTTATTTTCATCATAAATCATGTGTTTTTACGATGATTATTTATAAAAGGCTGACTTATACTACATTGCTAAAGTTGCACACTTATCATTGAAAAGGAACCAATTATGATCACTAAAAATTTGCCTCTTACCGATATTCATCGTCATCTTGATGGCAACATTCGTATTGAGACAATATTAGAGCTAGGTGAAAAGTTCGCGATGGAGCTACCAGCTAATACCATTGATACACTTCGTCCTTTTGTGCAAATAGTTGAAACTGAACCGAGTCTAGTAGCGTTCTTATCGAAACTAGATTGGGGGGTGGCTGTACTAGGTGATTTAGATGCCTGTCGACGCGTCGCCTATGAAAATGTGGAAGATGCAAAAAACGCACGAATTGATTACGCTGAATTACGCTTTTCACCTTATTACATGGCGATGAAGCACAATTTACCTATCGCAGGAGTCGTAGAAGCGGTTATTGACGGTGTACAGGCTGGATGCCGTGATTTTAACCTTAAAGCAAATCTCATTGGTATTTTAAGTCGTACTTTCGGACAGCAAGCCTGTGCGCAAGAGTTGGCTGGCTTACTTTCGCAAAAGCAACATTTGGTGGCGGTTGATCTCGCGGGTGATGAATTAGGTCAGCCAGGGGAACTGTTCACTGAGCACTTTAAGCAAGTTCGAGATGCAGATTTACAAGTCACTGTACATGCCGGTGAAGCAGCTGGGGCTTCCAGTATGTGGCAGGCAATCAACGAACTGGGGGCTGTGCGTATTGGCCATGGCGTAAAAGCCATTGAAGATCCTAAATTGATGGATTATTTGGCGATGAATAACATTGGTATTGAATCATGCCTTACGTCAAACATTCAAACCAGTACGCTCGCTGATATTAAACAACATCCAATTAAAACATTCCTAGAGCATGGAGTTTTAGCCTCGCTGAATACGGATGATCCTGCTGTTGAAGGTATCGAGCTACCCTATGAATATGAAGTTGCTGCCCCTCAAGCTGGGCTTAGCGTTGACCAAATTCGTCAGGCACAAATTAATGGTTTAGAGATCGCCTTTTTGTCTGCGCAGGAAAAACGAGCTTTACGTGAAATGGCACTGGCAAGATAAGTGAACATAATGCTGACTCATAGAAGCGTTATCATACTTTGAATTAGTGAGTGATGATTTTTAATATACAGAGCTTTTGGGTTGTGTCATTCAAGGCGATTTATCGTGGCAATAACTTCTGATTGTTACGGTAAATTGCCCCCCAAAACCCACAAAATAGGGAGATTGTTTCGTTTTGCTTATCCAGAACTGAGAATATCTATCAAGCTTTACCTCTTCTGGCCGATAATAGAATTATGGTCGCATTTATTGCATGGAGGAGGGTATGAGCCAACATCTAATAACCCAATTTATCAACCGCAGTTACCAATTTAAGCCTTTCAATGATGCTAAGATTGAGAATCATAAACTGAAAAAATATGATTCATCTAATCGCCAAAATAATAGCTCTCCTGAAGATATTGCTGAGAGTACACATGCTTTACAAAAGATCAGAGTAAAATCGAAAGAAGAAGCAGTGCCTGATACAGAATCAAAAATTGATATTACTGTTTAAGCTTTTCAATCTTATTAATATTTCTTAAGTGTCGGTTGCTTGCTTTAATCGGGATTTTAGTTGGGGGC
The DNA here is from genome assembly GCF_002835465.1 of Psychromonas sp. psych-6C06. Taxonomy (NCBI): domain Bacteria; kingdom Pseudomonadati; phylum Pseudomonadota; class Gammaproteobacteria; order Alteromonadales; family Psychromonadaceae; genus Psychromonas; species Psychromonas sp. psych-6C06. The sequence continues at coordinate 426,639 of NZ_PIZM01000001.1, forward strand.
GTCTTTTTTTCTGCGCGTAAATGTCGTAGTGCAAGAATCGGGTGTTTTAATATCATTCTAGGGCCTGCATAACGCATAATTTTTTTAGCTAAGGCTAGTTGCTCTGGTTTGTAACAATGGATTGGACAACGATTACAGGTAGGCTTATTTTGCCCGTAGGGGCAACGATCTAATTTATCATTAGCATAGCTTAGAAACGCCTGACATTCCGAGCATAGTTGATTTTTTTGATGAAAGGCATGGCAATAAATCGTAACCATTGCATGGATTGTTTTGAATTCAAGACCTAACAGTTCGGGTAATGGATGCATTAAGATTCTTCTTATTCACTATAATCTAACGTAGAATACAGGCAATTATACCGTCAGCAAGAGCAGTTACTTTGATCTCATCATTTTTCTCCCCATCGGGTGCGTTAAGTCAAATATTACCTCATTTTATCGCCCGTGAAGCACAAGTTGAAATGTCAGAGGCCGTGGCTTCTGTAATCAAAAGTAAAGATCAGCTAGTCGTTGAAGCTGAAACGGGTACGGGTAAAACTTTTGCTTATCTAGCGCCTGCATTACTCTCCTTTGAAAAAAGTAATGGCTCAAAAATTATTATCTCTACTGGTAGTAAAGCACTGCAGGAACAACTTTATATTAAAGACTTACCTTTGCTTATTAAAGCAACCCAATTCACCGGCACCGTGACGCTATTAAAGGGACGCAGTAATTATCTTTGTAGTGAACGGTTAAATCGTTTTATGCTGGAAAGTAAACATAAAGAGCGCTCGCTTCAGGTTGAATTAGTGAAAATTAAAAATTGGTCACTATCAACAAAAACAGGTGATATCGCTGAAATAGATGATCTTGCAGAAGATGCTTTCATTATTCCTGCTATTACGAGTAATAACGACAATTGCCTTGGACGAGAGTGCCCGAGTTTTGAAGACTGCTTTATTGTTAAGGCGCGTCAAAAAGCGATGCAATCAGATGTGGTTGTGATAAATCACCATCTCTTTTTTGCTGATCTTGCGGTTAAAGAAACAGGGTTTGGTGAGTTAATACCAGAGGCGAGTGCCTACATTTTTGATGAAGCACATCAATTACCTGATATCGCCAGTCTTTATTTTGGAGAGTCTCTTTCCAGTCGCCAGTTGTTAGAGCTTGCCAAAGAGATCGATTTTGTCTATCGCACTGAATTACGTGAGGCAAAACAGATATCTAAAGCTGCCGAGCAGCTTCGGGTTGCAACACTTGATTTTCGCCTTGCCTTCGCTATTGATAAAGGCACGGGAAGTTGGCGTGAAAAGTCGAGTGAGCGCGTGATGCAATTGCATGCACAACGTTTATTACAGATAATGGATTTTTTAAATGAAGTACTGCTCGAGCGACTTGGTAAAAGCGAAGTATTAGATCACTGTTTTGAACGGTTAAATCAATTTACATTGTTGTTTAAAAAACTCAATGCCGTTAACGAAAGTGGTTTTAGTTATTGGTATGATTGCACACGTCAGCACTTCTCTTTGAATATTACCCCTTTGAGTGTGGCAACACGTTTTCAAATAGAGTGTCAAAAAAAGCAAGCAAGCTGGATATTTACCTCGGCGACGCTGTCCGTGAAAGGTAAATTTTCCCATTTTACTGAGTTGTTAGGGCTTCAAGAAAGCCAATGTTTACAATTAAATAGCCCCTTTAATTATGCACAGCAAACGTTGTTTGTCGTACCACGTCTTCTACCTGAACCAGGCACACCGGGTCTTGCTACTAAGTTGGTTGAACAGCTAGCCCCCGTTATTCGCGCCAGTAAAGGACGCTGTTTTTTTCTTTGTACTAGCCATTCTATGATGAATCAGTTAGCTACGGGGTTTCGCCAAACATTAACCATGCCGGTGCTATTACAGGGCGAAAAAAGTAAACAAGCATTACTTGAGGAGTTTGTTGAACACGGTAATGCTTTATTAGTTGCTACAGGCAGTTTTTGGGAAGGGGTTGATGTGCGCGGTCAGGCATTATCTTGCGTGATTATCGATAAAATTCCTTTTAGTTCACCTGAAGAGCCATTATTAAAAGCTCGTATTGAAGATGCACAGTTAAAGGGTAAAGATCCATTTTCCGATGTGCAACTACCACAGGCAGTGATCACTTTTAAACAGGGCATTGGTCGTTTGATTCGTGCTGAGCAAGACAAAGGGGTATTGATTGTCTGTGATAATCGCTTAGTGACACGTAAATATGGTAATCTTTTCTTGAATAGTTTACCGTGCATGCCACGGACTCGCTCACTCGATAATGCGATCTCATTTTTAAAAAATATAGAGTAAACAGGTTTTAAAATGTCTAAAAAATTAAATATATTATGTGTTGATACCTCTACTGAAGCTTGCTCAGTTGCCGTACTAAAACAAAATGAGAGTGAATCCATTATTCACGATAGCTTTATGTTTGCCCCCCGTGAGCACACTACTAAGATATTACCTACTGTAGAATCAGTGTTAGCAGAAGCTAGTTTATCGATCGCTGAGATCGATGTGGTTGCCTATGGCCGGGGTCCTGGTAGTTTTACCGGAGTGAGAATTGGCATCAGTATTGCACAAGGTTTAGCATTTGGCATTGAAAAGCCGATGGTCGGTGTGTCTACTTTACAAGCAATGGCGCAACAGGCATACAAAAAAGATGGTGTTTCAGATGTTTACGCTGCCATTGATGCGCGAATGGGGGAAGTGTATTTTGCACATTATCAATTAATTGGCGAATTAATGACGCTTCAGCGTGAAGAGTTAGTCATCAAACCAGACGAGCTTTTGGCGCTTAACTTAACAGTTGCTAAAAAATCTGCGCTAGTAGGTACTGGATGGCAAGCATATCCTGTACTTTTAGACTATTTTAAGGAAGCAAGTCAATTAGATATTGAGTTTCCCTCTTCACGTTTTATGATGGCGCAAGTGATCGCAGACGTTGAAGCTGGATTAGCAGTACAACCAGAATTAGCAGCACCGGTTTATCTGCGTGATAAAGTGACTTGGAAAAAACTACCTGGACGAGAATAATAACGCATTTTATTGAATTAACTTTTTGGAAAGCGGATGGCAATTGTAAATAACACTGGGTTTATTAATAAACCACTTCACACTCATCAGGTAGGTAAGAGCGCAACCAATAAAAATGTTGCTTCTTCGAATGTGAGTGAAGTGACGCCTGTCGTTAAAAAAGCCAAAGCTGAACAATTTTCTATGGTGCTTTCAGAAAAACAAAAAGATACTCTGCATCAAAGTTTGGGTTATGATCAGCCAAGTCCCAAACAACTCGGTGCAGTACATGCGTATATGCAAGTCGCTGCACAAGAGAAACGAGAATCAGTTATGGAAAGCATGAGTTTTCATTTTGTCGTGTAATTAGTTTTTATTATTTAGGCACTTTTTATGTTTCGTCGTTATATAAACCATCTCTGCGTTATTTTATTTATTTCGCTTTGTAGTTCACCTCTTTTTAGTCAACCCTACTTGGTCAGCCTTAACGAAGAACAAACTGTCCAGTTAGGTAACCTGATATGGAAAAATGAGGGACAACAAAAATTAGCACATTTAACGACCTGGAATGAAAATGAAGATTTTCCTTCGTTAGGTATTGGACATTTTATTTGGTATCCGACTGTGGACAAGGGACCATTTAAAGAACAGTTTCCACAACTCCTAACGTTCATGAATGAAAATGGTGTTGAACTTCCAACTTGGTTAACTCAAACCTCAACAGCGCCTTGGTCATCTCGCGAAGCTTTTTATGAAGCGTTTGATGGGCCACAGCTTACTGAACTACGTCAATTTTTAAGCGAACAACTAGCCCTACAAACACGCTTTATTATTTTACGTCTTGAGAAAGCGATACCGATTATTCTTGACAATAGCACTGCGCTTGAACAACTGGTGATCAAGCAGCAACTTACACAACTTTCGACACCTGAAGGTATCTTTACGTTACTTGATTATGTGAACTTTAAAGGTGAGGGAATCAATCTAAGTGAGCGTTATCAAGGACATGGCTGGGGGCTAAAGCAAGTATTACTCGCGATGCCAATCAACTATGAAAATCCACTACGTAGTTTTGGCTTTGCTGCTGATGAAGTACTGACACGACGAGTTAAAAATGCACCTCGTGATGAACTGCGTTGGTTGAAAGGGTGGCGTGTGCGCGTCCATGCTTATCAAAATATTAAAGTCACACGTTAAGTCACTATAAAAATAACTTATCCATTTTAATTATTTATCGGTACAATAGCGTACTTGTTATTTGTTAACTCACTTATTTTAAAGGTCATTATTATGTTGTATCGCATTATGCGCAGTTTCTTATTTATGTTAAACCCTGAAAAAGCACATGATCTTTCGATCAAGCAACTAAAAATGACTCATGGCACCATCTTAGATCTTTTTTATCGTCAAAAAGTGCATCAACGTCCTGTTGAAGTAATGGGGATAACATTTCCAAATTCCTTAGGGCTTGCTGCTGGTTTAGATAAAGATGGTGAATGTATTGATGCCTTTGGTGCGATGGGGTTTGGTCATATCGAAATAGGTACTGTAACGCCTGTGGGCCAACCTGGTAATGAATCTCCTCGTTTATTCAGAGTACTTGAATCTGAAGGTATTATTAATCGCATGGGGTTTAATAACCATGGGGTAGATAACCTTATCAATAATGTTAAGCAAAGTAATTTTAAAGGTGTTATCGGTATTAACATTGGTAAAAATTTTTCTACACCAGTAGAAGAGGGCAAAAATGACTACCTATTGTGTATGGATAAAGTCTATGATTATGCAGGATATATTGCGGTTAATATCTCCTCTCCAAATACTCCAGGGCTTCGCTCTTTACAGTATGGTGAAGCATTAGATGATCTATTGTCTACCTTGAAAACACGTCAGGCGGAGCTGAACAAAAAACACGAAAAGTATGTTCCAATAGCATTAAAAGTAGCGCCTGATTTGAGTGATGAAGAGATTGAGTCAATTGCAAACTCTTTACTTAAATATAAGATAGATGGGTTAATTGCGACTAATACTACTCTAGACAGAAGCATGATAAAAGGAATGTCACATGCCTCGGAAGCGGGTGGCTTAAGTGGGCGCCCTGTGCAAAGCAAAAGTACGCTAGTCATTAAAAAGTTTGCATCGCACTTGAAAGGCGAAATTCCTATTATTGGTGTGGGTGGCATTGACAGTGTTATTGCGGCCAAAGAGAAAATAGATGCAGGCGCAAGTTTAGTGCAAATCTATAGTGGTTTTATTTACCAAGGGCCACCATTAGTAAAACAAATAGTGAACAATATTTGATTAAATACTGTTCAAGGTTTAGTATTTAAGATCTGCAAATTACATCGGGTGAAGTATGGATTTTATACCAAAGTCGAACTGGCAATGGATTTTTGATCATCAAAGATCGCAATTAACATTACAAATGGATGATTATGTTATCGATATCATCTATAAAAGTAGTATGCTCGTTTTACCCGATGCTCAACCTATCCCGTTCACAGTTGAAGATGTAGCACGTTATACACAACTCTTTGAAAGTGATGCGTTAAAAGATTACCAACCTGAATATGCCTGTAAAATAATCTTACATATATTAGCTGTTGAGTTATTTCATAAGCCAATCATGCCTAAGAGCTGGTTATTTACCAGTACTGATAAACCAGCTGTAGACGATTTAGATCTCATGACCCACGTGACGCTGACTGCAAAAGGTGAGCATGAATCTGGGCATTATCTAGTTTTAGAAGATGAACAAGATTTTGTGCTTTGTATGTTATTAGATCATATTCACCAAATAAGCCCACGAAAGTCCTTGCCTCAATTTCAAATTGTTAAGGTAACCAGTGATAAGCTTACCCTAATTAAAAGCAGTACAGACAATAGCTGGCAATCTTTTCAAATAGCGTGAGATCTCATTTAACAGCAATAGTCATCTAATCTACAATGATTCTTTACCTGCATAAAAATTCATTTCGATAACTATATAATGCATATAAATTAACTAATATTGAATTTGTAGTCATACTTTGATTTTTTATAAGTTATTTATTGGTAAATATTCACTTTTCATATGCTTGAACTACTCCTTTAAATTATCTATAAAGAAGCACATTTCTATTAAATTAAAGGTTTTAAATGAATACTGAAACACATGTATCCAATCGCTGGTCTAACAAGTACGCATATATTTTAGCTGCAACGGGAGCAGCTGTTGGACTGGGTAATCTATGGAAGTTCCCATACATAATGGGCGAGAATGGCGGTGGTGCTTTTGTTTTAGTTTACCTACTGTGTATCCTTTTCATTGGTATTCCTGTAATGATGGCTGAAGTTGCTATTGGTAAGCGTGGACGCTCGACACCTGCTAATGCAGCATCAATGGTTGCTAAAGAATCCGGACAATCTTCACATTGGTCAATCATTGGTTCAATGGGGGTTTTAGCTGGTTTCTTAATTTTAAGTTTTTATGTTGTTATTGCTGGTTGGGCTGTTGCTTACGTATTTTATGGGGCGTCTGGCGAGTTTAGCGCTGCTGCTGCAGATGCAAGCACACATGCTGATACTATCGGAAGTATTTTTGGTAATTTAGTTAGTAGCGTACCTCATCTTCTTATCTACACAACATTAATTGTAGTCGCTGTTGTATATGTATTGTCGAAAGGCGTAAAAGACGGCCTTGAAACTGCGGTTACCTACTTAATGCCAGCAATGTTTGTATTATTGGTGGCAATCATGATCTATTCTGCAATCGTAGGTGATTTTGCTGCTGCTTTTGGGTTTATGTTTAACATTGATTTCTCAAAACTGACTATCGAGGGTGTATTAGTGGCACTTGGTCACGCTTTCTTCACCTTAAGCCTAGCGTCAGGTATTATGATGGTTTACGGTGCTTATTTGCCGAAAGATGTTTCAATCGCTAAAACTTCTATTATGATTGCAATTGCTGATACGGTTGTTGCACTGATTGCAGGACTTGCTATCTATCCAATTGTATTTGCTCATGGCTTAGAGCCAAGTGCAGGTCCTGGTTTATTATTCCAAGCATTGCCTATCGCTTTTGGTTCAATGCCAATGGGTGATGTTGTAGGTACACTATTCTTCGTAATGGTTGTATTTGCTGCCTTTACATCTGCTATTGCACTACTTGAATCAGCTGCTGCTTACCTTGTAGAGCGCCAAGGTCTATCACGTGGTAAAGCTGCCGTGGTTGCTGGTCTAGGTATTTGGTTATTAAGTCTATTAACCATCTTCTCTCTTTCTGGTGAGTCATGGACTTTATTAGCATTCATGGGTGAAGGTAAAACAATCTTTGATGGTTTAGATTACCTAACTGCGAATATACTATTACCACTTGGCGGTTTATTAATTTCAGTGTTTGTCGGCTGGTTTATGAAAGATGAAATCGTTAAAGAAGAGTTTAATATCTCTGAAGGTCAGTACAAACTGATCATGGTGTTATTACGCTTTGTTGCACCAATCGCAATTATCTTTGTATTTATTAATGCGATTGGTTTGTTCTAAAACAACCTTCCGTATTAACAGATTAAAAACCGTTAAGTGAAAGCTTAACGGTTTTTTTATACCAGCATAAAAAAAGCAACTCAATGAGTTGCTTTAACTAGCTAAATAGCTCAGCTACTTATACCAAATCCACTAAATAACTGATCAACCTTACTGGTTAAAAGAAGCTATTTCAGCGTTAATAATACCGTAAAGGGAACAACCATTTGCATCAATTTTCGCCTTGAACTAACTCGTTTTTCCTGCGTAATATTTGATCACTGTATTAGCGGAATTGGTATGATTTCGTTTGGTATTAATCTCGCATTGAACTAATCCATTTTGACTGCACGTAAGATAACAAACTTTTTGTTTTCAGTGACTAATTCGCAATTACCAAAGATTCGCTCAAGCTTATCTTGATAATCAAGGTGGCGGTTACCTACGATCACTAATTCTCCATTGTCCTGTAGGCAGAAATGCGCATCATTAAACATGCTCCAAGCGATATGGTCTGTGATCACTTGCTGCTGATGAAATGGAGGGTTACAAAGAATTAAATCGTAGCTACGTGGTTTAAAGCCAACTAAGCCATTATTAACAACGAAGCGAGCTGTGTCACTTTGCTCTTCTTCAAAGTTTTTAATCACGTTGATACGCGCAGAATCAACCGCCATGTAAGACTCATCAATAAAAGTAACCTGTGCATCGGAATAGGTTTCCATTGCACTCATACCAACAACACCGTTACCACAGCCTAAATCGACAATTTTTTCAAATTCACCATCGGGCAGGTTATCCATTAGATAACGACCACCGATATCTAAATGATTGCGTGAGAATACGTTGGCATGGTTATGAATTTTCCATTGCTGTTTTTCAACCTCCCAAGTGGTTGCAATTTCATCTTCTGGCACGTTTTGGCGTTCTACAAGGCTAAAGATAAGGCGAGACTTTTTCTTAGCAAGTGATGTTTTTGTACTACCGATATACTTTTCAAAAAGATCCAATGTTGAGTTGTGGATCATATTAACTTTGCCTGCAGCTACAATGATTGTATCTGGTGCAACAACTGTGCGTAATTGCTGTAGTAAGTACTCAAGGTAAGCATTTGTTTTAGGTACTTTAATCAGTACAATTTTAACATTTTCGGGAAATGTTTGCAGACAGTCTTGAAGGAGAATATTTTCCGTGGCACAGTTATTACGTTGCATATTAAGTTTGATAGAGCTTAACGAAATATAAGAGTCGGTAACGGTAGTGCGTTTGTAGTCTTGAAAGAAACAGCTTAATGCACCAAAACCATCATTGATAATCAATAATTGTCCATCTTCACCTAATTGTTTTTGTAGTTCATTTTCAGTGAAATGATTAATCAGGTATTCATCTGCAGAATCCCATGCTTGGAGTGTCTCTTTTTTATGTCTTGGGTGACGATGCAAAACTAAATTTTGCTCTGCAATCGTTAATAGTTCGTTCATAGAATTTGCCTAAAATTAGGGGTAAGAAGGGTAATAGAGTATTTTAGCTTGCTTCATGTTATTAGGTAAGTAATATCTTTCACTATATGGTTTTAATTCTGGAGTGTTGTGTGTCGTTATTTTATAAAAGCATATCTTTGTTGATAATAGTTGGTTTATTTGGCTGTGATGATAATCGTTTTACTGAAGTTATCGATGATAACTGGATTAAAGAGCCTGAAGTTTGTGAAGAAGACAGTACTGCTGTCAGCTTCAAAAAAGTGGCCTATTGGACACCTGATGAGACCGATAACATTGAGCTCATCAGGTTTAATGCGCTAACACATGTTAATTATACACATATTGCATTTAATGCTGATGGGACATTAGTTACACCAGAAGATATCGAACCACTTGAAGACCTTGTCGCATTAGCACAGGCCGACGGTGCCAAAGTGGGGATTTCACTCGGGGCATGGGCTGAACCTGATGATAGTACATTTAATGCGATCGCCATGGATAATGCATTGATCAACACTTTCATAGATAATATTAGTGATTTCTTGGAAGAATACGAGCTTGATGGTGTTGATCTAAATTGGCAGTCTATCGACTCAGATGAGGAATCAGACAAATTTAAAGCATTGCTTGAAAAACTATCTGAAGAATTGACCGAGCAAGGTAAATATTTAACTATCACTTCTCCTTCTGGTGAAGATGATAAACAGGCAAATAATCTATCTAAAGAACTTTTTGCTTATGTAGATTTTGTTAATGTGATGGCATTCGATTCTACTAATAACGATTCATTACACTCCTCGTTACAAGATGCACAAGACGCCATTACTTATTGGACTGACCGTTGCTTAATTAAAAATAAATTAGTACTGGGTATACCGCTTTATTCTGCTGGCAATGCAGTACGTAGTTATGATTATTTAATCCGTGATGATATTAGCTATGCTTGTTTAGACGAGAGTGAAAGACGTAATTATAACGGTATTCCAACGGTGATAGAGAAAACTAATTATTCGCTATTAAATGCAGGTGGAGTGATGCTTAAATCTTTAGAGCAAGATGTTTATGCACGCAATAATGATGATGTCGATTATAGTGAATATTCAATCGTCAATGTAATTAATGAGACCGTATTGGGCAATACAGTTAGTGTTTGCCAGTGATATAAAATCGGCGCATACTATGCGCCTTTAATATCACTCACTTTTCTTAAGGTATTAACCTATGCCAATTTTAGCCGCGTTAAAAGAGCGTAATAATCAAACATGTGAACTTTGTGGTGCAAGCGATGATCTTGCTATATTTGAAGTGCCACCAGTAAAAGAACCGAATTCAGATAAGTCTGTACTTGTTTGTAAAACCTGCCAATCACAGCTTGATAAAGAAGTAGCCATGGATAATAACCATTGGCGATGCCTCAATGATAGTATGTGGAGTCAAGTGCCAGCGGTGCAAGTGACTGCCTTTCGATTGTTAACGCGTTTAGCTAAAACTGAAGGCTGGGCTCAAGACCTATTGGATATGTTTTACATGGAAGATGAAACAAAAGCTTGGGCTGAATATGGTGTTGCTGCTGATAATATCGAAGAAGTCGCTCCAACGCGTGATTCAAATGGTACTGTATTAGCAGCTGGAGATAATGTTACTTTAATTAAAGATTTGGAAGTAAAAGGTGCTGGTTTTACTGCTAAACGTGGTACTCCGGTTCGTAATATTTCAATTTTAGACAACCCAGAGCAGATTGAAGGGCGTGTCAATGGCGTTCGCATCGTACTACTCACTTGTTATCTAAAGAAAATGCCTCTTTTTGAAGATTAATCCTTAAGCAACTTATTATTTTAAAAGCCTATTTTGTGATTTGTATTGTAACTTTCATACAAATGCCAACCTAGGTTTTTTTATATCTGCCATAATCGCAGTTACATTTATTTTACATGGAGTTCAGTATGTTGGAATACATCGCACTCGCCATTTTAGTGTTCGCAGCAGTGACACTTTTTTATGGCATTATCGTTATTCACGATATCCCCTATGAGATAGCCAAGCATCGCAATCATCCACAGCAGGATGCGTTGCATGTTGCAGGGTGGATTAGTTTATTTACCCTACATGTTCTTTGGCCTTTCCTATGGATTTGGGCAACATTATATCGTGAAGACAGAGGTTGGGGCTTCAATAACCCAAGCCAAACTTCAACCACTGATAAAAGCGAAAATGAAGAAAAACTTCAATCGTTAAATGAGCGTATTACCCTTTTAGAGGAACAATTAGCGCAACAGTTAGAAAAAAAAGAAGCTGATATCGCTGCTGAACAAAAATTATCACATGATTCATTTAGTGATATAGAAAGCAGTATTATTGCGTCGCAAGAAGGAAATAAATAATGGATTTGTTACTTATATTAACTTATGCGGCTATCGCAATCACTGTTTTTAAAGTGTTTAAGATTCCTCTAAATAAGTGGACAGTGCCTACCGCAGTGCTTGGTGGTGTTGTATTGATCGGTACCTTGATCATGCTAATGAATTACAACCATCCTTATTCAGAAACTACTCGCGAATACTTTGTATCTACTCCAATTGTTCCTGCGGTACGTGGCAAGGTTGTCTCAGTGAATGTTGAACCAAATGTACGCATTCAAAAGGGGCATCTTTTATTTACCATTGATCCTGTACCCTTTCAAAATAAAGTCGATGCTTTAACTGCACAATTAGTGTCTGCTGATCTGGATTACAAAAGAGCACTTGAACTCAAAAAAAGAAATATTGGCAAGCAACGTGATGTTGATATAACTAAAGCAAAAGTGGATGATTTAAGTGCAAAATTACATGATGCAGAATACGATTTATCACGTACCGAAGTACGTGCAGAAAGTGATGGTTATGTAACACAGATGCTGGTTTACCCCGGCTTATACGTTGTACCGATGCCACTTCGTCCTGCGATGGTTTTTGTTCAGTCTGACTCTTTTGCCTATGTTGGATGGTATCGTCAAAATAGTGCAATGCGTTTACAATCAGGTTTCGAAGCCGAAGTTGCATTTGATGCTGTTCCTGGAAAAGTTTTCACTGGTGAAGTGGTGCAAGTGTTGCCTGTTATTGCTGAAGGTGAAGTGCAAGCTAATGGCTCGATGATCCGTTTAGGTGTGAATCGTATGCCTGGCCGAATTCCTGTACAAATTAAAATCACAGATCCTCGCTTTGCTGAATTCGCACCAAATTTACCTGGTGGCTCATATGGGCAAAGCGCTATTTATTCAGATAGCTTCACGCATGTGGCTATTATGCGTAAAGTCATTTTACGTATGTCATCTTGGATGAGTTACTTTTTTCCTTTCCATTAAAAAGTAAAAGTAATTAAGGCGAGTTAGTTAACTCGCTTTTTTTTTGTTTAATGGATAATACTAAACAAAATGCATTTCGAGCAAAGCAGACGGATTGTAGCTTAGCCATCCTAAGCGAATTTCGACTAAACAAAGTCATTTTTCCTACACAAAATAGAGAACACAACATTAATTAGATTGTTATAAGGAATCATTCATGGCTGAACATAGTGTTATTTTGACCATTGCATTACTTGTATTAGGCTATGGTTATATCTCCCAGTTATTATCGCGTTTTAATATCTCAGGGCCGATGGTATTTACCAGTTTAGGCTTACTGATCTCACCACTTATGTTAAATATTTCAAATGTCCAAGTTGATGCTACCTTTGTTACTATTGTTGTTGAGCTTGCGTTGGTTTTGGTTCTGTTTAGCGATGCTGCGTTGCTTAATTTGAAGTTGTTATTACAATCATGGAAGTTACCGGCACGCTTGTTACTTATTGGCTTACCTCTAACAATTATTGCCGGTACTTATATCGCGACACTTATTTTCCCAGATCAGCCTGTTATTTATATGTTACTGCTCGCACTGCTACTAACACCAACAGATGCTGCGCTCGGGAAAGCTGTTGTCTCAGATGAATCGGTACCAGCTAAAATTAGATCTACTATCAATGTGGAAAGTGGCTTAAATGATGGCATCATTTTTCCTATACTGATCACAGTAGTGGCAATCATTGTCAGTGGGTTAAATGGGGATGCAAGTAGTGGTTGGATAAGTTATGTCTTTCAGCAGGTTATTTTTGGTGCTATCGTTGGTGGTTTAATTGGCTATTTAGGCGCTAGGGTGGCTTCTTTTTCTGATGACCACTATTGGATGCAAGAAAGCTATCAAAATTTAATACCGATTGGCTTGGCTATTCTTTCTTATTATCTTGCTGAAGTGTTCCATGGTAATGGTTTTATTGCCGCTTTTTTTGCTGGCTTATATGCTGGTAATACCAGTCAAAAAATGCATAAGCATATCGAAGAGTTTGCTGAAAGTGAAGGTGAACTATTAGTCTTAATTAGTTTCTTCCTCTTTGGCTTAGCATTTGTTCCTACTACGTTCCAATATATTGATCTCTATGTAATTATCTATTCGTTATTGAGTCTAACTCTTTTACGTGTGTTGCCTGTCGTACTCAGTTTACTTGGCGCTAAACTTGATGGAAAAAAGATAGACTTTTCAACCAAAATTTTTATCGCGTGGTTTGGCCCAAGAGGCATCGCGTCTATTTTATATGTGTTGATTGTAGCAAAAGAGGTGGGGGGCATTGAAGGTTTTGAAACGATATTTGCAGTTGTCACGGTGACCGTTTTAATGAGTATTGTTGCCCACGGCTTGAGTGCGCAACCTTTAGCGAATCTTTATAGTAAAAAACATAAGTGATCCCACATTATATTTTTTGCTAAATATTACTTAGGCTTTATTGCAAAGCCTAAGTAACTTATTAAATTACCAAAGAATCTTCCAGTTCACTTTCTCATTGGCTTTGATAGGTACCACTTTGTTTTGACCAAAGCTTAATGTTTCCGGCACTTCCCAAGCAGCTTTATGCAGATCAATGGTGTCTGTATTACGTGGTAGGTTATAAAAATCGGGGCCATTAAAGCTACAAAATGCCTCTAATTTATCCAGTGCACCCGCTTCTTCAAACACTTCAGCATATAACTCAACGGCTGCAAATGCTGTATATGAGCCTGCACAACCACAGCCAGACTCTTTGCTCTCTTTTGTGTGTGGCGCAGAATCAGTCCCTAGAAAGAATTTATTTGAGCCACTGGTGGCAGCTTCAATCAATGCTTGCTGATGAATACTGCGTTTTAAAATAGGTAAACAATAGAAGTGTGGTTTGATGCCACCCACGAGCATGTGATTACGGTTGTACATCAAATGGTGCACGGTGATCGTTGCAGCTACATTTGGTCCTGCATTGTTTACAAAGTCAACCGCATGCTTGGTGGTAATATGCTCAACCACAATTTTCAGATTTGGGTACTCTGCAACGAGTGGTGCAAGTACAGTATTTAGGAATTTTTCTTCACGGTCAAAAATATCAACTTCATGTGTGGTTACTTCACCGTGAATAAGTAGCAACATGCCTACCTCTTGCATTGCCACTAAGGCTTCACGAATATTATCTGTAGAAGTAACTCCAGAGTCAGAATTGGTGGTCGCCCCTGCAGGGTATAGTTTAGCTGCATAAACGATACCGGAAGCTTTTGCTTTTCTTATCTCATCGGCAGTCGTGTTATCGGTGAGGTATAAGGTCATTAAAGGGGTAAAGGTTGGCATCGGATTAGCCGCCATAATACGTTGCTCGTAAGCGAGTGCTAGATCAGTGGTCGTCACGGGAGGCACTAGGTTAGGCATAATGATTGCGCGCCCCATGTAACGGCTGGTATCTCGCACGGTATCTTTTAATACATCGCCATCGCGTAAATGTACATGCCAGTCATCTGGGCGGGTAATCGTTAATTTAGTCATTTGTTACTCTCCTTATTATTTCCGTTACTTTACAACTTTTTAGATTATATTTCACTTGTTAAGGGAGTATTATGGTTTTGAAGTAAACCTATTATTAGGCTCAGTCAGTAATGATGGTAAAAAGAAGTAGTCCAGCAGGTCAAATCCTGCTGGTTAGACGTTAAACTTGTTACTTTATAATGGGTATTCTTGATAATGCTGGCGAATAGCCACTGCAATTTTAGCCTTAATATCTGCGGTTATCTCACTGCGTGAATGGTGCTTAGGGTGGATTGGTAATAGATCAACCAAGTCATAGACTAGTTTATTTCGCGGGCTCGGTGTTTGCTCTGCCCATTGTAGTAGTAAATTCCGGTCAATATAACGTGGTAATGAACCTAAGGTGCCAATGTCATTTTGGTTATGTATTAATAGCCCCGCTGTAGTGCCTTTGTCTAACGTTAAAACCTGATAAAAGTACAGGGTATGATAGTCGAGTTGCCAGCATTTTTGAGACGCTGTTATGCTTTGTGGGCCACGAGGGCAGGCAAGCTTATCACCTAAAATTTTAATGTAACAATCAATTATCGCATAAGCAAACTCACTGGCAAATTGCGCGCTATTCAGGTCATCAGGGTTAAAGCTTTCTAAATAAAAGTGGCTCACTCCTCGATGCGCTTGCAGTGCTGGAATGTAAAAGTAATTATTGCCCAGTTCAGTCGCCTGTTGGAAATATTGTCCACCTACCTGTTGCAAGGTTTGATTGAATTGTTGGGTGTCACTCTCACAGGGAATGGAAGGGTTAAGGTCTGCCATCAATCGCCAATAACTTTTACCTTCACGGAGTTCAGTCCAACTGACATGAATGTGCACGGAAGGCGCAAGTGGATTATTAGGGTGGATAATAGTAGAAAGCGCGGTAGCCGAAAGAAAGGTTTTATGCGGGCTATCTTCATATTGTACCTGTGACACATTCACCGATGCGCGATTAAATATGCTATTTTCAGGCCCTTCAAAGCGAATGCCACCTCCGTGCTGACCTTCATCACGTAACCAATGTTGTTCAATAAATTCAGCTTCTTGTTGTTGCGATTGGCACAAATGACTAAGCTGTTTAACGAAATGTTGTTGTGCGTTTGATAATAACTTAAGGGCATTAATGGCGTTTTTTGATGTTGCGGGTTGTCTCATAAATTTTCTCGTATCAGAGGTTTTAATTGGAATGTTCGATTATTGGAAAACGTAACATGACATGCACGCCACTATTTTCTGCGTTGCCATCAGCGTCGTTCGCTATATTGTTATTAATGTTAATTGTGCCATGGTGGTACTCACATATCATCTTTGCAATAAAAAGACCGAGTCCTAAATGGGTTTTATCAGGATCATGTTGCGCGCGTACCGATACCATCGAATTGAGTAGTTCTTCACTCATATTCTCAGGTAGGGAGGGGCCACTGTTTTGTATTTTAATCGTTGCAAATTGGTTGTTCTCGCTGAGAGTGATGCTGATCGGTGACTTAAGATTACTAAATTCTAACGCATTGTTAATTAATTTATCTAAGCATTGAACGAAGAAATCAGGATCTGCATTAATGTTGAGTACCCGTGAAAAATTATTAAACACAAATGGATGTTCGCCATAGGTCATTTGGTATCCCTGCACACAGTTTGATAGCAGGTCATTAAGCGCTAAAGGTACCTTTTCACCAGATTGCAAGCTTTGTTCAAGACGTGTTGCTTCACTCATATTGGTTAAAATACGATTCAAACGCAATATACCAGTTTGAGAGCGTTCAATATATTTTTGACTCTCTGCATCTTGTGGTATTAACGCTAAATTTTCTAAGGAACTTCTAACTACGGCCACTGGCGTTCCCAACTCGTGTGAAAGGCGCGCAGGCAATTTTTCTAAATATCGGTGGTACTCACTTAAACGTTTTACCATATCGGTTAAGCTGCGCGACAAATCGCCGATTTCATCGGTGGAGTTTGAGGCTGTAATAGTTTTGCTGATGCGCCCCTGTTCGTCGATACTTGTTTCAGCTTGGTCACGAAGCTTACGAATGCGAGTCGCAATATTTGCAGTAAAGAGAAATAACAGCAACGTACCAACAACGATGACTGCAATGATAATATTAAATAATTTACTTAATGCCTGGTTCCGTAATGCGCGAATACCATTGGTGGTTTCTTCTGCAACCACAACGCCCACCACTTTATCACCCACAAATATTGGGCTGGCTGCCGCTAGAATAGTTGTTTTTTGATCTACCGTTAAGCGGGAATCGGATTGTGGTTCGCCAGATAACGCTTGCTCGATAAAATCACTATTAAGCTGTGTCACTCCCTTTAATGGATCTACAAAATCGCTATTAGGTTGTGAGAAAAGCAGGTTATACAGTGGCGTCAAGAGCTTTACTTGCAATATGTTCTCATCACTTTCCATTTTCGTTGTACGGTTGTTGGGCCAAACCCCTGATGCATGATGGATATTCCCACTGGTTGCCAAAACACGTTGATGGCGATCAACCACCCATAATCGAGATTGAGTATGGCTTAATCCTTGTAATATTTTATCTATTTTGGGAGAGGGTACTATAACGGTTCCCAGTTCTTGTAAATCATTGGTATTGGCTGTGGCGATAATACTTTCTATGTTCCCGACTGTTTTGTCTGATGTGGTATGTAAGGCAAAGCCTAATTTTTCACCTAACATTGCAAGCGGTAATCGAAATTCAATGTTGTAACCTATCTCTGTTTGTTGCCAATAACCTTGTATCCGTTTTTCTCGCTGGCTTTGAACTGGTTGGTTATTATTGCTTGGTTCGCCATTCAGACGGAACGCGTTAAACCAGCCATTTTTTTCGACAGAAACAATGAAGCGTTGTAGCTCATTTTCTGGAGAGCTCAACGCGATGATCAAGTGATCATTATTATCTAAAAAGCGACTATTTGCAGATCGCATCGTAGGTTGTTTATCCTGCACTGCTAAAAAGCCATACAAATATTCCCCACGTGTACCAAGTATCTGCCTAAATGAGATAGGGTTATTGGTATCTTTTTTTTGATGGAACAAGGCTTGCCTTTCGTCGTAGAGAGTACTTTTAGACACCTCATCTTGCCAATCATTAAGTTTGCCATCAAGGCGAATAGGATGCTTAAGTGCATAGGCATAAAGGTCTTTGCCCGCCTGTACTTTGTTTAAAAAGGTTGCCTGTGTATTAAATAAGGCGGGCCTTTCATGTAAAGCAGTTGCAACTGCTCGTGTGGTACCTATTAAGGTTTGCTGTTGCCCTTGGCGAAGAAAGTCCTGCATCTCCAAAATGGCCTGATAACCAAGCCAAGGTAAGATTAAAAATAAGCTCGTTAATAACAAAACCTTACTGCGTAATCCCAAGACAATGCTCATGAGTGAGGTGTGCTTTCAGTAATGTCCCAGCGATATCCCATACCATAGACTGCAGTTATCTCATCAAATTGGGGATCTAATTTTACAAACTTTTTACGAATGCGTTTGACGTGTGAGGTGATGGTATTGTCATCGACGACCATATTAGCATCACTCATTAATTGTTGGCGGTTACGCACAATTCCAGCTCGATTAGCTAAAGCATGTACAATCCAAAATTCAGTAACCGTAAAATCAAGGGGGGTTTCATGCCATGATATTTGCATGCGTTCACTATCAATAATTAATGCGCCACGCGTAATAAGTTGTTGAGTTTGGATCGGTTGTTTGAGTTGGTCAATACGCCGAAATAAAGCACTAATACGCACCATTAAATGCTCTAAACCAATATTTTTAGTAAGGTAATCATCAGCGCCTAAACGTAAACCGGATATAGTATCAAAGTCGTTATCTCGCGCGGTTAAAAAGATAATCGGTACTGTTGCAGAAAGCTGGCGGAGTGATTGACAAAGCGTAAAACCACCATCGTATTCATCGGCAAGACCAATATCAATAATTGCCAAATCGGGCAAACGTACCTCAAAAGCACGCATTGCATCTTTTCGATTATCATAAGCATCGACTTGATAGCCATGTTTGCTCATTAAGTCGATATAGTTTTCACGAATATTTTTCTCATCTTCAACGAGTGCGATACGTTTCATTGGTTTACCTTTAACAATATTATATGCGCAGTATAACTTAAAAAAGAGGGGGGAAAAGAGTACAAGTAGCATTGCCATTTTTTGAACATAATTGAACAGTAGATTGCCATTTTGTATCCCCAAAATAAACATAAGCCTTTGCTTTAATAACACTCAAGCAACGCCACTTATTATTTTAAAAAGGATAACATCATGAAAAACAACACTAACACAACCTTCAAAAAGTCAGTAATAAGCTTATTTGCAGTGTCTGCACTAGCTAGCGCGTTTGTACCGTGGGAAAATTATATCCCACGTGCCGAGACACCAGAAATGAAAGCTTTTTATCAAAACCGTGACCGATTACAGGGGGCCATTATAACTCAAAGTCTTGCTGAAATTGATAGTGCTACATTAGCGCGTATTGCCGAAGATAACTTATTAATGGATGCTGAAATTGAGAAACAAGAAGATTTACATTCTCATTTGTTAACAGAGAAAATTTATGCACCTGAAGCAGATGAATATTATGATTTGGTTAACCAAGTGACTAGTGATGATAGGCTCATCGATTATAGTACGCATAGCACTTTACCTGAACCTAGCGAGGTGCAAGTTAGCTCGAACATCGAAAGCCCGATATTGTTTTCTTTTGATTCAAGTGAGATAAAGCCTGAATATTATCAATCGCTTAATGAAACTGCGATGATCATGAAACAGGATGAAAGTGAGCTGAATAACGTTTGGCAAATTGTGGGTTATAGTGATCTTTCTGGCAATGAACAATACAACGCTAAACTTGCTAAAAAACGTGCCCAAAAAGTAGCCGCATATTTGGTGGATAAAGGAGTTGAGGAGGCGCAGTTAAGTGTTATTTCTTTAGGTGCAAGTAACCCTATTAACAATGAACGCAGTGTGGCTAATAATCGTGTTGAGCGTCGTGTCGAAATTCATCCTTATCGAGCTGAAATAACCGCGCTTGCCTCTCAATTTAATGAGAGACTCACATTAAAGCGACAAGCGAAGATAGCGCCACTGCCAGTAACATCCGATATTGCTGAGCAAACACTTACAACAAAAGTGGTGGAGTTGGAGCCGGAGAAAACAGACCAATTAGAAACTCAAATTGCTGAACGCCTAACCACTGCGATGGAACTGTAACGTTGTTGTCTTCACTCGCACGAACTTGTCGTGTGAGTGAAGCCAAAAGAATTATAAAGATGAGCTGTCTTACTTGTTAAAATTTACGCCACCTGTGTTGTGAGTTTTAAGGGGAAGTAGCTCATTTCTTCACTTCATACCTTGGTCTTTTAAAATTTTCAAACGCAATATTAGATGTCATTCTAAATGCCATTGGTATGCACTGCCATTTAGGTTAAATTTCGCCTTGAGCTAAGTCACTTTTCCTGCGTAAACTTTAGATCAGATACTATATTCGATTGATATAATTAGTAATCTCCGCTCATAGTTCGCTCCGTAGTGTATAATCTTTGATTATTAATAAAAGCCAGATCGACAAACTACGATGTTAAATATTATCAACTTAGTGCGTGATTAATTTGCGTCTAACGTACCAGAAAATTAGATCTGCAGGGATAGTTGTGTCGGTTGTTCGAAAAATTGTTCACACTGGATGAGATGGCGTTGATTGAGAACCGGAAATAGTTTGCGGTAAAACTCCTCTTTTTTCTGACACTGATCGTTTTACAAAGCTATGTAAGAACGTTCGCCGAAGTTGACTTCGAAATGGAGTGTTATTGAGTGCCATATAAACAAATGAATAAAGGTTTTACGCTAATTGAGTTAGTTTTCGTTATTATTCTTTTAGCGGTTTTAGTTGCTGTTGCCATTCCAAAGTTCCTCTCGTTCTCAACTGATGCCAAAATATCAGTATTAAAACAGGTGCAAACGAGTATAAAAGTCGCCAATGATTTTATGTTTTTAAAATCCAAAATGCCAAGTTATGCAGCCCGTGATGTACCTAATCGTGATGACTTAATTGATGTTGATACTAATGGCGATGGGGTGTATGACACACGTTTAAAGTGGGGGCACCTTGATAATACGGACCTAGACAAAGCGGTCGATTTTTCTGATGATTTTACTTTTCAAGAACGTGGATATAGTGATACGTTTATTGGTTATGATATTGATAACGATGGTAATGTCAGCGATGATGGCTGTTATTTTCAGTATACACAAGCATCTTCAGCGACAACCCCACCACTCTACCTAGTTGTTGAAACGGGCTGTTAATTTTAAGGGAATCAATGAACTTTCATCATAAAGCACTCTGTAAACTACGCACAATCACCACTTTTTTAGTATTGGATAAAAACCGCGAAAATTGGAAAAAAGAGATTCAGAAAGCCTCTGAGTTTTGTCTAACATTGGCGAATAAATTCGCTAATCAAAATTATCAAGTACAATCTATTCGAATCGTAACCAATCCATTTGCAGATTACCTAAACACTACTAATCACGAAACGGCCAGAGCTGACCTACAATTTATTCGCGATCTTCTAACTAGTATTAATTCAGATGGATTACGTATTCGTTTTGCTATTGGTGAAGCGAAAACCTTGCATGAAATTGCGTTGTTACCAGCGTTAATTAAAGAATTTGGCGACTTATGTAATGCCTGTGTCAATGTTTCTATTGATGAGCATTCTGTGCTTAATAAGACTTTGATCGATGCCTCGGTCCAAGCCGTGAAAAAAATTGCAACAATGAGCGAACGTGGTGAAGGTAACTTTAACTTTACCGTTAATTTTAACTGTCAGCCTTTAATTCCTTATTTTCCAGCTAGCTACCATGATAGTAAACTAGGCAATCGTTATGTGATTGGTTTGGAGACGCCTGACTTGCTTCTAAAGGTATTAACAGACTTTAATGAAAAACACTCAGAGATGCCACTGGCGCAAAAATTGCACCGTCAACAAGCTTTAATGGAACAAGCTTTGAAATACCATGTTTCTCAAATCGCAAAGGTAATTAAAGAATTTGACCGTACAGACAATCAAGGTCACTTTTTATTTTCCGGAATAGATAGCTCTGCAGCCCCCTCTAAAGATTGTGCAAGCATGGTAAGCCTTTATCAGCAACTTGGTGTGCCATTTTTTGGTGCGTCGGGGACGGTAGAGGCATCCGCACTGTTGACCCGTGTATTTAAATCGATTAGCGAATTACCTTTAGTAGGATTCTCTGGGTTGATGTTAGCTGTGACTGAAGATACCGGGCTTGCTAAGGGAACAATAAATGGTGATTACGATATTCGCACGCTACTTACCAATAGTGCAGTTTGTGGCATCGGTTTAGATACGGTCCCTATTCCTGGCGATACGCCCGCAAGTAAAATTGCGGCGCTGATGTCGGATACCGGCACTATGGCATTTCGTCTCAACAAACCCCTCACTGTTCGGCTATTTCCTATTCCTGATTTAAAAGCTGGAGAATTGACAAAGTTTGAAAGTGATGATCTTTGTAACTGTGCGGTACTGGCTGTCCCTTAACGTTTATTTAACAATGGATGAAAGCAAATAATGAGTAAAGATATTTTATATTTAGGATGTTATACCCCAGATGGGAACAGTGGCATTGTAGTCGCGGAGTTTGATAACCAAACGGGCTCTATTAATGAGATAAATCAGATTGATGACTTAGCGGACAGCAGTTTTCTCGCGATCAGCGATGATAAAAACTATCTGTTAGCTGTGAGTGAACACGAAAATGAAGGCCAGTTGGGATGCTTTGATATTCGAACACCACAGGCGCCGATTTTTATTAACCAGCAAAGCAGTTTAGGGGGCTCTCCCTGTCACATAAGTGTGAGTGCTACAAATGCATTCATTAGTAACTATGGCACAGGGAATGTAGCTGCATTCTCACTCAGTGGAACGAAGTTGTTGCCTGCTTATTATCAAGTCCAACATAAAGGTCAGGGGGGGAATCTTGATAGGCAAGCAAGTGCACATGCGCATGCGAGTCAATTAACTCCTGACGAGCAGTTTTTAGTCGTGGCAGATTTAGGCATTGATGCATTAAAAGTATACAAGATTGGCGCTAACGCGCTAAGCCTTGTCTTTTCTCAGCCATTACCCCCTGCGGATGGGCCTCGGCACATCACCTTTAATGCAAATGGTGATAAGTTGTACTTAGGAAACGAACTAAGTTCAACAGTGGTGGTCTTTGATGTTAACTTACAAACAGGCGCATTATTACAAGTGCAACGGGTTAGTAGTTTACCAACTCCGAACAGCGATGAAATAGAAAGCTATATTGCTGAAGTGGCATTAAGTAATGATGGACTTTACCTGTATGTGAGTAATCGTGGCCATGATAGTATTACAATTTATGCTGTTGAGCCGCAAAGTGGCCTGTTATCTTGTCTGGAACATGTGCACACAGGTGGCAATTTTCCACGACACTTCGCTTTATCGCCTGATCAGCGCTGGCTATTAGTTGCGCATCAAAATAGTGAAAATTTAGTGGTATTTAAGCGTGATGTAGCAAGTGGAGCATTAACCAAAACAGCTAACCAGCTGTTGGTTAATCATGCTGTTTGTGTCTGTTTTTATGAAAAATAGCAGTACCAAAATTTATCGCTCATCAAGCTGGTGGGCTGTTATTCTCAATATAAGGTTTTATTATGCACCCTGAACTCTATTTTATTTATGATTCACACTGTCCGTGGAGTTATGCCACAAGTCCATTAGTGAAAGCCTTGAGTGAGTCTTTCACTGAAATGGAGATACATCATTGGCATTGTGCTCACTATAACGGCACTGATAGTGCCGGCTTCCTGCAAATAAAAGAGGTCGAAAAACAAAGTGCTCAACAGTTTGGTCAGGAGCATATGCGTTATGCGGATAGTCCTAAAGACAGCACCATGACCGCTAATTTTATGGCATGGTTGCAGAGTAAACAGCCTGAAAAAGTCTTACCTGTTTTAGAGGCACTTCAACATGCTCATTTTATTGAAGGAAACCCATTTGGCTGCAAGAATGATTTTAAAGGCCTCATCGATACATTTAAATTATCACCCTCTAATAAAGTGTTTAATGAAACATTAAGCAATGAAGCGCAGTATCAACAATCTGATATTCAAGAGCTTCAGGCATTTATGCAAACCAGTGCATTCCCTGCGTTATTGCTGACCTACGGAGACAACGCAATTTTGTTAGAGCATGCACGTTATTTGAAAAAGCCACAGGATTTAGTAAAAGAGGTGCATAAATTACTGGCATAAATAAACATAATTAACAATTATTAACAATCGATGCGCTTAATGTGCCATCGTAATAACCGTTCAATACATCGATTGGGTTGCTAATAAGGAGTATTGCTTCATGGAAAAGTTGTTCTTTCTCTTAATTTTCTTAGTGGTTGGCTGTACGCCACAAGTTGTAGATATGACCAATGGCAGTACACCACAAAAATTTGATCTCGCCGACCCAGAAGGTGATGGCGTGATTAACGCTCGTGATGATTGTTTGCAAACAGAGACAGGTTGGCAAGTAGATAATAGTGGTTGCCACAGTGAAACCATTTATACTGTTAGGCACGAATTGGTTGTTAATTTTGAAACTAATTCATCCATCGTTAGCCACAATTATTTCCCTGATATTGAGGGGCTTGCAAATTTTATGAAAAAGTATAATGAGGCAGATGTCACCATTGAAGGCCATACCAGTATTCGTGGCAGTAAGTCTTATAATGATAGGCTTTCACAGCAACGTGCTGAAGCGATTAAAGAGATATTAGTGACTCAGTATGCAATTGATGAATCTCGCATTAGTGCAATAGGTTATGGATTCTCAAGTCTATTACTCGAGGGAGATGATGAGTATATTCATGCTAGGAATCGTCGCATTGTTGCTGAAATTACTAGTGAAGAACATATTCCAAATCAAAAGTGGACCATTTATAGTGTTGAACAACCCTCGCAAGAGTAATATTATTTTGTTCATCCATATATTAAGTATTTATTCGATATAGGCGCTTTAAGCGCCTTTTTTTAAGGCAAGTTAATGAAAGCAATTGATGAAACAAATTACGGCCCACTAAGTGATTTAATTGGAACATGGGAAGGTAACAGAGGCGAAGATATTGCACCTGAGCCGTCGGGTACAGAGGTTAACAGTTATTATGAGACCATTGAATTTAAAGGACTCGGTGAAACAGAAAATGCTGAATCACAACTGCTAAGTGTGATCGTTTACTCTCAAGAAGTACGACGTAATAGTTCCGGGAAACTGATCCATCATGAAACGGGTTATTGGCTTTGGGAGCAGGGCAGTGATACGGTGATGCACTCTTTAACTATTCCGCGTGGCATGTGTGTTTTAGCCGCTGGCGGTTTTGAGAAAACAGCGTCAAGCGCTACGTTGAATGTAGAGGCAAGTATTGATGAGCAAGATTGGCAGATTATACAGAGCCCATTTATGGTCAAAAAAGCTAAACTAAGCGCCTATTCTCAGCAGGTAAATATTAGTAAAGATCAACTGAGTTACACACAAACGATGTTACTAGATATTTACGGTAAGTCTTTTGAGCATACCGATAAAAACGTGTTAACACGCACCGATTAAATAACAGGTATAAAAAAGGCGAAACTACATTCGCCTTTTTTATACCTTTACCATCTCTTTCTAGGTTTATCACTTCTTCTTTTTGCGAATACTTAAGCCTAGTTCCTGACCACGGTATTTGGCAAAATAGATATTACCCATTAAAAATACGCTTGCAAAAATAAGCTCTAGTATCCCCATCGCCAACTCCATGCTTATCGCATCCAGGTAAGCACTATAGATGATAACTATTGCATGCATCATATATAGCAATGCGAGAAAACCACACCACGCAAAGGTATAAGGATTACCTTGAAGAATACCTTTTAATGGAAAAAGTAATGGAATGAACCAAATACTGACCACTAACCAGGGGCTAACCCCTAATAGTGGTGGCGATAACCAAAGGTGCCAAATTGGGATAAGCAGTAAGAGTGAAAAATATCCCACTCTCGCCATTAATTTATAATGCTGAGTTTCCATGGCCGTTAAATAATTTCTAAAACAGATTCAGGCGGACGACCAATTCTTGCTTGCCCGTTGGCTAACACGATAGGGCGCTCAATTAATTTTGGATTGTCCAGCATCGCTTGTAAAAGTTTTGCTTCATCTTCTTCTGTTTTTAGTTGCAACTCTTTATAAACCGCCTCTCCGGTACGCATTAATTGACGTGCAGAAGTGAACCCCAACAACGTGATGATATGGTTAAGCTCTGCTAATGTCGGTGGCGTTTGTAAATAGTTAACAATGTTTAGTTGTTCTGTTTTATCTTCAATCAGTGCTAATGTCGCACGACTTTTTGAGCAACGGTTATTATGGTAAATAGTAATGTCGGTCATGTTTAATCCTTTATTCTGCAGGCCAAGTTACGATGTAGTCTTCTAAATTATCTGGGTCAATCGCGCTTTCAGAGATGATCTTGCCACGAATTGAGAAGCCCCCTTTGTGCATCGCTGATTTACTGCCGGTGATAAGTGGATGCCAAACTGGAAGTGGTTTATCTTCAACGAGTAAACGGTAAGCGCAGCTGGCCGGTAGCCAGTGAAACTGATCAATATCATCCAGTGACACTTTTACACAGTCTTTTACAATTTTAAAACGCTTATCGTATTTACGGCATTGGCAAGTTTTAGTATGTAAAAGGTGGCAAGATACATTAGTGAAATGTAACTCTTCAGTATCGTCATCGATAATCTTATTCAGGCAACACTTACCACAGCCATCACAGAGTGATTCCCACTCTGTTTGATTCATTTGTGCTAAGGTTTTCTCTTCCCAAAAATTGCTCATGTGTTAGTTACTCTAATTAATTAGTCTTTTTCTGGGCTAATACGTGGGTATTTTATACGCTCAGAAAGGTAGCTTACCGCCGTTGCAAAATAGTATGAACGGTTCCAATGCATTAATACTTCGTAGTTGTTGTAAGCGAGGTAAACACGGCCAGAGGCATCATCAGGAATAACAATTGATGCATTCATATCTACTTTAGGTAATGCGCTACCATCAAAACGGCGTACACCAATTGCTTGCCATTCTGCGAGCGTTTTTTTCTTTTTGATGCCTGCAAGTTCAGTATCAAAATCTTCAGGAATTAATACTTGTCGTCCCCAAGTTTCACTGTCATCCCAACCTTCTGTTTTAAGGTAGTTAGCCGCAGAGGCAAATACGTCTGCATAGTTATTCCAAATGTCTTTTTTTCCATCACCGTCATAATCAACGGCATAGTTGAGGTACGAGGTCGGCATAAACTGTACTTGGCCCATCGCGCCGGCCCATGAACCGATAAATTTATCTTGCTCAATATGACCTTCGTCTAAAATCGTTAAGGCTGCAAAAAGTTGCTTTTTAAACAGCGTTTCACGACGACCCTCATAAGCCATGGTGGTTAAAGAAGAGATAATATAATGACGACCAGTTAACCTGCCAAAGTTTGTTTCGATGCCCCATAATGCGACGATAAATCGAGGTTGAACGCCGTACTCTTTACCAATTTTATGTAATAAGTGGTAATGTTTTTTATAGGCTTCGCGTGCCTGCTTAATTTTCCAGTCTGGCACAGCACGTGGAATATAAGTATCTAATGTAAGCTTAAATTCTGGTTGCTCTTTATCGGATTTGACACTGCGTTGTAAAAACTCAACGTTTTCAAAAGCACTATTAACAACACTAGGGTCGATGCCTTTTTCAATCGCCTCACTTTTTAATGCGGTTACATATTGTTCAAAAGAGACTTTCTCTTTTTGAATTTCAGTATCGTTAGCACTTACGGTTAACGATGAGAGTAACAGGGTCGAAAGGGTAAAAAATTTAGTCAGTTTCATTAAATGCCTCTAATTGTTTTTTGCGCCACGTTTTATGCTCTTTTAAGTAGTCAACGGGAGGTGGAGGAAGTTGCAAAAAATAGCCATCTTTTTGTATCGCATCAAGAACGGAATTAGCATCGATGATTGCTAGCTCGGTATCAGGTTTGATATTTAATAGACTAACAAGTTGCGGTGGACCAAATTGAGTAAGTAATGGATCAGGAACTGGGGCAAAGTCATCTCTTTTTGCAATGTAAAGATAAGTTTGTGATTTTCGAATACTTTTATATACAGCACATAACATAATACTAATGAAGCCCTTTGCTTGCCTAATAAGAATTCAGACTATAACATGCAATCTGTTTTAAATTTTATAGAAATTGGCTGAAATTTACATCAAAATTGTTTTCTTTAAAGAGATAGAGGTGGTATGACACTAAAATCGTTAAATTTTTCTTTGTTAGTGGTTACAGTAGAAGATGAGGATCTTTCTCTGTTAGCTGATGAGTTAAATAAAAAACGTATAATGGCTCCAGATTTTTTTCAAAATGCCCCTGTGGTTGTACGAGTTGAAGAGGGAACTTCAAATTTAGATTTTTTACGGATAAAAGAGATCGTCACCGAGCAAGGGTTCATTTTAGCGGGCTTGACGGGAGAGTTATCAGATTCACAAAAAGCATCTTTACACACTGAAAAAATAGCCTTTTTACGAAGCTCTAAACGCTTAGTGAATAAGCAGGTTGAAATAGAAGAAAAACCAGCGCAAGTGGTTACAGAAAAGGTAGTGGAAGAGGTTGCAACTTTTGTTGTGAATGAAGTAAAAACAAAAATTATTAAAGGTAGAGTTCGTTCAGGTCAGCAAATTTATGCGAAAGAGTCTGACTTAGTGATTAATGGTGATGTTAGTGCTGGCGCTGAAGTAATTGCTGATGGCAATATTCATATTTATGGCGCACTTCGTGGCCGTGCTTTAGCCGGCGCGATGGGTGATCAAACCGCATCTGTGTTTTGCCATATTTTGGCACCAGAGTTAGTCTCTATTGCAGGCGTCTATAAATTAAGTGAAGCCTTACCTACTGAATTTATTAATAAAAGCAGCATTGTTTCATTAGAAAATGAACAACTTGTATTAGATAACTTAAATTTAAGTACAATTAAGGAAATATAATGGCAAAAGTAATTGTTGTCACATCGGGTAAAGGCGGTGTTGGTAAAACAACGAGTAGCGCAGCGATAGGTACTGGGCTAGCCTTAACAGGCGCTAAAACTGTTGTTATCGATTTCGATATTGGTTTGCGTAACCTCGACTTAATCATGGGATGTGAGCGCCGTGTTGTATATGACTTAATCAATGTCATCAACGGCGAAGCGAACCTACAGCAAGCGCTGGTTAAAGATAAACGAACGCCTGATCTTTATATTTTACCTGCTTCGCAAACACGCAATAAAGATGCATTAACTAAAGAAGGTGTTGAAAAAGTAATTAATGATCTCAAAGCTGATGGTTTTGAGTATATTATTTGTGATTCACCAGCTGGTATTGAGCAGGGGGCGATGATGGCGCTCTATTTTGCTGATGAAGCCATAGTGACAACTAACCCAGAAGTTTCATCGGTACGTGATTCAGATAGAATAACGGGTATGCTTTCAAGTAAATCACAACGTTCAGAGCAACAGCTTCCACCTGTGAAGGTTCATCTATTGATTACACGTTACTGCCCTGAGCGGGTTGAACGTGAAGAGATGTTAAGTATTGATGATATTGATGATCTGTTAGGTATTGACTTATTAGGAGTTATTCCTGAGTCACAGGAAGTGTTAAATGCTTCTAACTTGGGCGAACCAATTATTCTCAATAAAGAAAGCGAAGCAGGTAAAGCTTACCAAGATGCGGTAGATCGTTTACTTGGCATCGAACGTGAACTACGATTTGTTACATTTGAAAAGAAAGGTTTTTTAAGCCGTTTATTTGGAGTCTAAGATGGGTTTGTTACAGTATTTTAGAAAAGAGACACCTAAAAAAGGCAGTGCAAAGCTGGCTAAAGATCGTTTGCAGATCATTGTTGCCCATGAACACTCAAGTATGGCAAGTCCTGCATATTTACCTGAGTTACAACGTGAAATCGTGGCTGTTATTCGTAAGTATATGGATATTTCAGTGCAAGATGTTACCTGTGAGTTCAGCGATAAAGCAGAAGATGATATGTCGGTGTTAGAGGTTAACGTTGCGTTACCTAAAAACAAATAACCGAAGATATTAATTTCCTAGATTGGCGTTAGCATTCACTATGTTAACGCCAATCTAGCCAATATTGATAATCGATAATGACGCTTTCCGCCAGTGTTTCAATAAACTGTTCACTAGCAGATCTTTGGCATTCTGGCGCGATAATTTCTGGTTCCGTCCACCCCGTTTCTTTATTTAAGTAATCTCGTTGATAGCCCCAAGTAGCGCAAGATAACAACTCATCAAAACCAATCTCTCGTTGACACACTATACAAGTTTCAAATTCAACCCTTATATGTTCACCATCTATTCCATAACCATCAGAAACATATGGCGTATCGTAAATCGCTAAGGTGGAAGCTCGACTACTTTGTTTATCCCAAGGTTTATCGCTACTATCTAATGGGGTCAGGTGTGAATGATAGCCAAACTCTAAAGGTGCGTTATCGTAAAATGGAGATTCAAAAAAAGCGGGGATATCAACTTGCACCGGCTCTTCACCTATGTTTAATAAGCTATTGGTTTTGCGTACTTGTATTACTCGATATTTGTCACAGTTTGCTTTG
This sequence comes from Psychromonas sp. psych-6C06, assembly GCF_002835465.1. Taxonomy (NCBI): domain Bacteria; kingdom Pseudomonadati; phylum Pseudomonadota; class Gammaproteobacteria; order Alteromonadales; family Psychromonadaceae; genus Psychromonas; species Psychromonas sp. psych-6C06. The sequence continues at coordinate 457,224 of NZ_PIZM01000001.1, forward strand.
TTGAGCGTGTTTAATTGACCTGCTTGATTATTAAAGAAATGAATTTCTACACCAATACCTGTTGCATCGTCACGTGGTATATACGATGCATTGCTGCGGCCGCTATGAAACCAAAACTCGGACAAAATTAACAGGCCTAGCTGTGTTTGCTTTTGATTTGAAACAGGGCATACCTTACCAACTTCTAAAGCATCACAAACTGCGCCAGTGATGAGAATATAGATAACAAATACTTTGATGATCAATCGCATGGTTTCTCCTCATTAAAACAATTGTAGGATTGCCCTGTGAATAAGTGTAAAAATTGTGCCATTGTCATGAAAAATTAATAAATATCGTCTTAAATACTAGCTTGTCAAAATGGAATGTTTATAATGACCGACATTGATTTATATCAATTTAACTAACCAAAGGAATATTACTATGAACGTTGATCAACATATTAAAGTAGCACAGTGGCATTTAGAACAAGCTCGCTTACACGCAACAAGCGACCATGCTTGTGGTTGCCCACCTAATGCACACGATCAAAAAGCTATCGATGCAATTGAAGCTGGTCAAGTTAAAGAAGAGCTAACTTGTACGCTTGATAAAGCTTAATAAGTTACTAATTACTTAGCGCTAACGAGCGGTAATACAAAGCAGAGATAAGACAGCGATGTCGTCTCTGCTTTTTTGTTTGTATAATCAACTTAAATTATCCACCGATAACACTTTTCTCTTCTTCGCACTATTCTCTAGCAACTAACTATGTAAAAATAGCTTTTCTCATGACAATGAAAATAGGTCGAATACAATGAATCTTACCCTTATTAAAGATGAATTATTAGAAGCAGAAAAAGTGCTACAGGCATTTTTTAGCGATCAAACGAATTTAGAAAATATTGAACAAGCTGCCTGCGTTTTATCAGATGCCTTTAAACAGGAAGGTAAAGTCCTCTCTTGCGGTAATGGTGGTTCACACTGCGATGCAATGCATTTTGCTGAAGAGTTAACAGGTCGTTACCGTGAACACCGTCCTTCATACCCTGCAATTGCAATCTCTGATGCAAGCCATATCTCCTGTGTTGGTAATGATTACGGTTTTGATTCAATTTTTGCACGCTATCTTGAAGGGGTTGGCCGCAAAGGTGATGTTCTATTTTGCCTTTCTACCAGTGGCAACTCTGCTAATATTTTAAAAGCGATTGAAGTGGCTAAAAATAAAGGCATTAAGGTAATTGCTTTAACCGGTAAAGATGGTGGAAAAATGGCTGGCCTTGCTGATGTCGAAATTCGTGTTCCACATTTTGGTTTCGCGGATCGTATCCAAGAGATACACATCAAAATAATTCATATTTTGATTATGTTAATCGAAAAGAAAATGGCTTAAGGTTAGTTAACTATGTGTGAGTTATTAGGCATGAGTGCCAATGTTCCAACAGACATCTGCTTTAGTTTTAGTGGCTTGGTTAAACGTGGTGGAGAAACTGGGCCTCATAAAGATGGGTGGGGCATCACTTTTTATGAAGGCAAAGGCTGCCGAAGTTTTAAAGACCCTAAACCAAGTTGTCAATCTCGTGTTGCTGATTTAGTTAAAGATTATCCAATCAAAAGTAAAGCGGTGATCAGTCATATACGTCAAGCGAACAGAGGGGGCGTATCACTCGAAAATACGCATCCATTTATTCGAGAACTCTGGGGGCAAAATTGGACTTATGCTCATAATGGCCAGCTTACCGGCTATGAAGATTTATCTTTAGGCTATGCGCATCCGGTAGGGCAAACTGACAGCGAACGTGCATTTTGTTGGATTCTTGATAAGTTGCATAAAAGCCATAAAACGGCCCCAAAAGATATGTTAGCGATGTTCAAAGATGTTGCAAGTTATGCAGATGAACTGCGTCAGCTAGGTGTATTTAACATGTTACTTAGCAATGGTGAGTACGTGATGAGCTACTGCACTAATAATTTGCATTGGATCACGCGTCGTGCACCTTTTGGCAAAGCGCAATTAATCGATGAAGATATGACTGTTGATTTTTGCCAAGAAACCTCTGACACTGACGTGGTGACTGTCATCGCAACTCGTCCATTAACCAGTGATGAACAGTGGACTAAAATGCAAGAAGGTGAGTTTTGTGTGTTTCATTTTGGTGAGCGTGTTTTATAAATAATGGCAGGAAACCATGGCTGAATTATTAAAAGAGGTTTATAACCAAGCATTTATTAATTCAGTTGCTGATCATTTTCAAGCTGTTTATCCTGCTTTTGAAAAGCAGAAATTTGTTACTACTATTTTCGATGAATATTGGTCCGATAAAGAGTTAAAAGCACGCTTAACCTTTATCGCACAGACACTGCATTATTTTTTACCCTGTAATTTTAAGCAAAGCTGTATAATATTAAAACAAGTCGCTCCGCACTTTAGTGGCTATGAAGCGATGTTTTTTCCTGCATTTGTTGAACTTTATGGCTTAGATGACTATCAAACCTCCGTTGACACTTTGGCGGTGTTAACACAGTTTTCCAGTGCTGAATTTGCTGTTCGTCCTTTTATTGTTAGCTATCCTAACAAGATGATGGCGCAGATGCGCGACTGGGCTAACTCTGAAAACGTCCATATACGACGCTTAGCGAGTGAAGGGTGTCGGCCTAGATTACCTTGGGCGTCTGCATTGCCTGATTTTAAGCTAGATCCTGAGCCTATTTTACCAATTTTAGAGCAATTAAAAGACGATGATGAAGATTATGTTTATCGAAGTGTCGCTAATAATTTAAATGATATTAGTAAAGATCACCCACAATTAGTGATTGATATTGCACATAAGTGGTTACAGGGGAAACCCAGTAAAAATAGGATGTGGCTAGTAAAACATGCCTGTCGAGGCTTATTAAAAAAAGCAGATCCTAATATTTTAACATTGTTTGGTTTTAGTTCACCAAAGCATATACAAGTACAGAATCTAAAGCTTAATGGAACAGTTCGTTTGGGTGAAAAGCTTGATTTTACTTTTACGTTAATATCTGAGAAGTCATTAGGAAAGTGTCGCCTTGAATTTGCTATTAGCTTTATGAAAAGCAATGGTAAACAATTAGATAAAATTTTTAAAATATCCGAATTTAATATCAGCGGTAAATGTAAAAATATTAGTAAGCAGTTTAGTTTTAAGGCCATTTCTACACGTCAATATTACCAAGGCGAGCATCAATTACATATCATCGTTAATGGTGTAAAAATGGCACAACAGGTATTTCAGTTAACCCCCTGAAAAAGCATTAATAATTGGACACTCAGACTTTTTATCTCCACTGCATTGGTGAGTAAGCTGTTTTAAGCTTCTTAATAACGTTTGCTGCTGTTTTATACGCGTTTCTAATTCTGCAATTTTTTGTAATGCAATTTGCTTAACATCATGGCTACTACGTTGATTATCCTCTGAAAGTGAAAGCAGTGCCCGACTCTCTTTTAAATTAAACCCGGCTGCTTTGGTACTTTTAATAAAATGCAGCTGTTTCATAATACTTTCTGGATAATAGCGGTATTCATTATCGCTACGTGGTGGTGTACTTATAAGTCCAATCTCCTCATAGTGGCGTATAGACTTGATTGATAATCCAGTGGCTTTCGCTGCTTGGCTGATAGATAGCATTAGAAAAGCTCCTTTATATTCATGCGTTTTAAAAGTAGTGAGTTAGTTAACACCAGTATACTTGATGCTGCCATCGCAGCCCCTGCAATCGCTGGGGATAAATATCCCATCGCAGCAACGGGAATAGCAACGGTATTAAAAATGAATGCCCAAAATAGGTTTTGCTGAATTTTACGCCAAGTTGCTTTAGAGATATCAATTGCAACGGATACTAAGCGTGGATCATTTCTCATTAGTGTAATGGATGCACTTTCTTTCGCGACATCACTGCCTGTGCCCATAGCAATACTGATATCGGCTTGTGCAAGGGCAGGGGCATCATTGACACCATCTCCGACCATTGCAACCTGTTTCTGTTGTTGTAATTTAATTAATGAACTAAGTTTCTGTTCAGGTGTTAACTCGCCTTGGAAATCATCAATCTTCAACTGCCTAGCGATGCTCGCAACTACGCTTTGTTTATCACCGCTGAGTAAGTAGGGGGTAAGTCCGCGCTGTTTAAGTTCACTAATTGCTGCAAAACTACTAGTACGTAATGTATCTGTAATGGAAACCATTCCCCAAAAAAAGCCATTTTTGGCAATAAATATTTCACTTTCATCGGCACAAAAAACTAAGTCATGGGGAAGCGTAATATTAAATCGCGACATTATTTTGCGGTTGCCTGCAATAATTTGTGTTGTTGAAGCTGAACCATACAGCCCTTCACCGTTGATAGCGGTAACATTGTTTATAGTGATAGGCGTTATTTTCTTATTATTAACATGGTTTTTAATCGCTATCGCAATTGGGTGTTGGCTACCTTGCTCTAAGCCTGCTAGGGTCGCTAACATGATGTTGTCTTGATTGTTATTACTATAACACTGTTTAATAGAGCCTTTACCTTCAGTGAGTGTTCCTGTCTTATCGAAGGCAATAATTTGTAAACGAAATACCTGTTGTAAAGTTTTGATATCTTTTATCAAAATACCCTGCTGAGCTGCAACACCGGTCCCTACCACAACAGCAGTAGGAGTCGCTAACCCTAGAGCGCAAGGGCAAGCAATGACCAATACCGAAACTGCATTAATGAGTGATTGTTGAAAATCTCCACTGTAAATATACCAAGATGCAAATGTGATGGTTGCAATAGCCAATACAATTGGTACAAAAATGGCGCTAATTTTGTCTACAAGTTGCATGATAGGGGCTTTGCTCATTTGTGCATTTTCAACCAGATGGATAATTTTACTTAATCGTGTTGATTCACCAATCGCAGTTGTTTTAATAAGTAAAACACCTTCACCATTTACACTACCGGCAATAACTTTTGCCTGCTTTGTTTTTAATATTGGCTTACTTTCACCCGTTAATAAGGATTCATCAACATAGCTAGTTCCATCTATAACTAATCCATCCACAGGGATCTTTTCACCAATAGTAATTTGTACTATATCGCCCATATGCACATCGCTGATAGCGATACGAATATACTTATTTCCCTTTTTTACACTCGCTGTTTCTGGACGAAGCGCCATTAAGGCATTGATGGCGCTACTAGTATTTTTTTTTGCACGGTGCTCTAAATATTTACCTAGGGTAACGAGTGTGATCACTAAGGTACTCGATTCGAAATAAAGTGGTTGTATCGTGCCAAATATTAAAACATAGAGGCTATAGAAATAGGCCGCTGAAGTACCTAAAGCGACTAAAAGATCCATGTTTGCGCTTCTGTTTTGAAGACTTTTCCATGCTCCTTGATAAAAATGTGCTCCAATATAAAACTGGACGGGAGTGGCTAATAAAAATTCTAAGTTTCTTGGTAAAAAATGGTGCGAGCCAGAAAAAAGCATCACTAGCATTGAGATCATGAAAGGCAGGCTTAGCAGTGTTGAGATAGTTAATCTTCGCAGTATCACTTTATCGCGTTGTTGCTGGGCGAACTGTTTTTCCTTTTGTTGCTCTAGACAGTGAGAAGATTTTCTTTCAATGAATTGATAATTCATGCTGTCCAATAATGGTTTAAGATATTCTGGGGTGAGTGCACCCGCAATACTTTGAAATTGGACATTCTCAGTGGCTAAATTGCCTTGGCAATTAAAGATAAATGGATGTGTATTAATCTTCTTTACGGTTTTGCTTACGCAACCGGCGCAAGTCCAGCCTATAACATCAAAATTAAAAGTTTGTAGATCTGTTTGATAATTTTTGCTTTCTAGGAGAGTAATTATATTTTGTAATGTGTCACTATGATCAAATGCGTTATCAAAGATAACTTGAGCTTTCTCAAGTGTAAAACTCACTGAGACATTAATGCCTTGTATTTCGTTTAATGTAACTTGTAATCGGCTAGCACAACTTGCGCAATTCATTCCATAAATAGGTAATGATAAATTAAATTCACTAGACATTTTCATCCTTAATTAAACGTTTCTGTTTTTAATATAGCCTTTACCCTTAGAGTAAGGTCAAGCTGTAAAATTAACTAATATGCGACTTTGTTAGATGAAAGTCACATAATATTTCAAATATTTTTTGTGAAATTTTAATGATTAAAGAACTCTCCTGTACGTCACTCTATATGGGCAATTGTCACGAAAAAGTGTCTGACTTATCTTGCTGTTTTTATACTCAAATTGTGCTTATCGGGGATTTTGGTTGGAAATTTAGCTGATTTTTAGGGTATACTAACGTCCAACTCATCAAATACAGGGAATACTAGTGTGTCTTAACTAGTAGATTTTTATATCTCTATAAAATTGCCCGTCTTCAAAACGCACGTTTTAAAAATAAAAAAATCACTTACAAACAGTATTACTGTAAAAGTCGCTTATTACTCTTGCGATGAACCTGTTACATATAAAAAGAGTAAGCTTTGAGTAAAAGAGGAAACATGAAAAACAATAAATGGAATAGAATCGTATTAAAAGTAGGTAGTGCATTAATCGCCCCAGAACGCAAAGGATGTAGCTCCCGTTATCTTCTCCATATAGCAAAATTTATCCTGCAATGCAGAGATATGGGCATCCAAGTGATTCTTGTCTCTTCCGGATCTGTTGCCGCCGGTGCACACTTCTTCAATAATATCGAAAACCCTTCTTTAGCAATTAAAAAAGCAATGGCTGCCGCTGGTCAGAATGAGATGATGGCTGCTTGGGATCGCTTTTTTGACTTTCCATCAGCACAAATTTTATTAACCCATGGTGATCTTCGTGATAGAGAGCGCTATGACAGTATTCGTGAAACGCTGTTTGCATTATTAGATGCAGGTATTTTACCTGTTGTGAATGAAAATGATGTGGTGACTACCGATGCGTTAAAAGTAGGTGATAATGATAACCTATCGGCTATGGTAGCAGCCGCTGCTGATGCAGACTCCTTGATCATCTGTTCTGATATTGATGGATTGTATAATAAAAACCCACATACACATGATGATGCGGTATTAATTAAAGAAGTTGATGCTATCGATCAAGATATATACGCAATGGCTGGTGGTGCACATAGTAGTGTAGGTACTGGAGGTATGAAAACCAAGATTGAAGCTGCAGAAAAAGCTATCTCTCATGGTGTAAGCACTTATATTATTAATGGATTTAATGAGCACTCTTTTGAAGAATTAATCAGTGGTAATAATCCTGGTACTTACTTTAAGCCCTACCAAAGACCGATGAAAGATGATTTACACTGGATGACACACACCGCTAAAGCGCAGGGGGAGTTGATTATTGAAGCTGATAGTAATTCACCTTTCGATGAAAATAGTGAGCAGTTTACTAGTAATGAAATTGTTGAAGTTCGTGGTGATTTTTCAGTCGGTGATACGATTCTTGTAAGTAGCGATGACGGTACACATCTCGCTAAGGCAGAATCAAAATATAGTAGCTGTTTGCTTAACTTTATTACAACTCATGATAACGATGAAGATAATGATTTTCAGCATCATACTGGGCCGGTTATTTCAGATAAGAATATCGCATATTTAAATCAAGATGAAGAAGAAGGCCAGCCTGTCTAAGGGGCTTCGATTTCTTGATTAATTGCAAGTGTGCAGGCTTAAAGCCTGCACACTTTTTAATATCTATAGCGGCGTTGTTTTCTTTTTAACTAAAGCAAATAGAACCACATGCAAACTGTGTTGTGTTAAGCCAATATTAGTTGCAAAATAAAACTACAAAGCTTAACAGAACCCGTGTTTACCTCCCTTAGATTCTATAATCTCGTTCTACTTTTGAGATACGTAGTTTAAAATCAGCGTACCAACTTTTACGACCCATTTTTTGTGCTTGTAGGTGTTCAGAGTTAGCTTTCCACAGCTTAATTGCTTCGAGGTCGGACCAATAAGAGACACTAATACCAAGGTCTTCTCGTGCAGACTCTATTCCTAGAAAGCCTTTTTGCTCAGTAGCAAGTGATAGCATTCTTGCTGCCATTTTTTCGTATCCATTATCACCTTTAGTACGTGTAGAAGTAAAGATAACTGCATAGTAAGGAGGTGTTGGGGTGTTAGCTATCATTTGTAGTTGATCCCTATTATTTTACTTTATGAATATCTTCAATGTTAATGAGTAAGTAAAGATACAAGCTTAGCTGATTAAAGTATTGGTTGATTTTTTATATAAGCTTACCCCTTTTAAGTGTTGTTAATCTATATTTCATTAAACTTACTCAAAACGGGTTGTGTTGAATACAATCTAAATTATAAAAGTCACCAACTTGTCTAACCATAGACGATATCTTGAATGTGAAGAGATGCTTGTCGTTATTTTAAGGTATACTGCGTAACAATTATTTTCGTACTATAAACAGAGACATCAGATGCAATTTTCTAAACTTGGATTAAGTAAACCCATTTTACAAGCAATACAAGAACAAGGTTACGAAAAACCTACGCCAATCCAAGCAAAAACGATCCCTATTATTTGTAGTGGCAAGGATATTATTGCAGCTGCAGAAACAGGAACCGGAAAAACGGCAAGTTTTGTTTTACCTATTTTACAAAATCTACAAGATGCGCCACCAGTACGTGCTAAGCGCATCCGTGCATTGATTTTAACTCCCACCCGTGAATTAGCTATTCAAGTTGAAGCGAATGTGAAGGCATACAGTCAGCATTTAGCACTTGCCTCATTAGCGATGTATGGAGGTGTTGATGATGAGCCACAAAAAGAAGCGTTAATCGACGGTGTTGATATTTTGGTTGCCACACCAGGGCGATTATTAGATATGTATACGCAACGTGCTATTCATTTCGATGAAGTTGAAGTATTGGTTTTAGATGAAGCTGATCGCATGTTAGATATGGGCTTTATCGGTGACATTAATAAAGTTGTTGAAAAATTACCAGAGCAACGCCAAAACTTATTGTTTTCAGCTACCATGTCTAAACAAGTACGTTTTTTAGCTAAAACAATTCTGGAAAACCCCTCTGAAATTACTATTAAATCAGCGAGTAGTAAGCCTAAAATTAATCAATGGATTATTCCTGTTGATAAAGATAAAAAGTCAGCCTTACTGAGTCAACTCATGCAAGAGCATGATTGGCCTCAAGCGCTTATTTTTATTGAAACTAAGCGCGGTGCAGCAAAACTTGTTAGCCAACTTGAAAAGCGTGATATTAAAACTGAGTCGTTTCATAGTGGGAGAAGTCAGGCGGTGCGAGAGCAACTATTAGAAGATTTTAAAGCAGGTAAATTACAATACCTTATCGCCACAGGTGTTGCGTCACGTGGTATCGATATCGATAACCTGAATCTCGTGATTAACTATGATCTTCCTGATCAAGCGGATGATTATGTGCATCGAATTGGCCGCACAGGGCGTGCAGGGGCGACGGGTGAAGCCATCTCGTTAGTCTCACGTGATGATTTTAGAAGCTTATGTTATATCGAAAAGCGTTTGGGTGAAATAATCGAGCGACGAGTTGTAGCTGGTTTTGAGCCACGTGCAGAGCTACCCAAATCAGATTTAAATTGGAAGCCGAAAAAAGCGCCGGCAAAACGCAGACGCTAATTAACCTTAATTCGATTGCTATTACTGGCGGTAATCTTCTAAGAAATGACCAATTTTCTTAATTGCTGTGCTTAATTCATCCATACGTGGCAAACACACAATTCTGAAATGGTCAGGTTTATGCCAGTTAAAACCGGTCCCTTGTACTATGAGGATTTTTTCTTGCATTAAGAGATCCATCGCGAAACGTTGATCATCTTTGATATTGAACTTTTTATGATCCAGTTTAGGGAAGAGATATAACGCGCCTTTGGGTTTGTTACAGGTGATGCCTGGAATGTCGTTAAGCAGTTTCCAGGCACCTTGAGTTTGTTCGTACAAACGCCCACCCGGAATAATCAATTCGTTGATACTTTGATAGCCACCAAGTGAAGTTTGAATCGCGTGTTGCATCGGTACATTGGCACATAGCCGCATACTCGCCAATATTTCAATACCGGAGATGTAATCACGCGCCTGACGTTTAGCCCCACTTATCATCATCCAGCCAACACGGAACCCACAAACACGATACGCTTTTGATAATCCATCAAAGGTGACAATTAAAATATCATCTGCAAGCGTGGCGAGTGGAATATGCTGTGCATCGTCGTAGACAATTTTTGAGTAAATTTCATCGGAGAAAACGATCAGATTATGTTGTCGAGCAAGCTCAACAATTTGCTCTAATAACTCTTTTGAGTAAACAGCACCTGTAGGATTGTTAGGGTTAATTAACACAATACCTTTTGTTCTTGAGGTTATTTTAGACTTAATATCATCGATATCAGGAAACCAATCCGATTCTTCATCACAAACGTAATGTACCGCTTTGCCGCCAGCAAGATTTGTTGATGCGGTCCATAATGGATAATCAGGCGCAGGCACTAATAATTCATCACCGTTATTAAGCAGTGCTTGTAACGCCATTACAATCAGTTCACTGACGCCATTACCAATATAAATGTCATCAGTATCTAAAGATAATAATCCCTTACCTTGATAGTGTTGCATTACCGCTTTACGTGCTGAAAATAAACCTTTGCTGTCACAGTAGCCTTGACTTTGTGGCAAATTTTTAATGACATCCATAAGGACCTCTTCTGGGGCTTCAAAGCCAAAAGGGGCTGGATTACCAATATTCAACTTTAGAATGCGCTTGCCTTCCTCTTCTAATTTTTGGGCTTGTTTAAGCACTGGCCCACGAATGTCATAACATACATTGTCTAATTTGAAGGATCTATTAATGGAATACATGGCAACCTCTGAGAATATTTCAGCAAACAGTAACTACATACAATCCATGAAGTAGTTACAAATAACGAATAAGTAAACTACCTGATAATATTGTTGCTGTGAAGTAAATAAAGGCGACATCGGTGGATTCTTGCTGTTATTATTAGTTTTTTTCAACTTGTGATGCACAAAACTCATTCAAAGGCTTTTTATGATTGAAATTAAACACCTGCGCACCTTAACTACGTTAAACAATACAGGTAGCTTAGTGGAGGCCGCGCGACAGTTACATCTCACGCAATCGGCGCTGTCACATCAACTTAAAGAGTTAGAAGGACGACTAAACTGCTCATTATTTATTCGTAAATCTCGTCCAATTCGTTTTACTGTTGCGGGGTTAAGATTATTAGATCTTGCCGATAGTGTTTTGCCAGAAATCAGCAGTGCTGAGCGGGATCTTTCGCGCTTTGTATCAGGTGATGCAGGGCGTTTGCACATGGCGGTAGAATGTCACTCTTGTTTTCAGTGGTTAATGCCAGCCATAGATAGCTTTCGTGATAGCTGGCCAGAAGTTGAACTAGATTTTTCTAGTGGTTTTAGTTTTTTGCCGTTACCTGCATTAAAGCGAGGTAATTTAGATTTAGTGGTGACTTCAGATCCACAGCCCATTGAAGGAATAAGCTATATTCCATTATTTCGCTACCAGCCAATGCTGGCATTAAGCCGCCATCATCGGCTCGCTAATAATACCTTTATTGAAGCTGAGCAGTTAGCGCAGGAAACCTTAATTACTTATCCTGTGGAGATTGAGCGGTTAGATATTTTCAATCAATTTTTGACGCCTGCAGGTATTTCACCAGCTAAAATCCGCCATGCTGATATGACTCTGATGATGTTACAGCTTGTGGCAAGTGGAAGAGGTGTTGCAGGATTGCCTAATTGGGCATTGTTTGAATATCTGAAAAAAGATTATGTTGTTGCGCGTAAATTAGGAAAAGATGGATTATGGAATACGCTTTATGCGGCTGTGCGAGAAGAGCAAAAAGAGCTCGCGTACTTACAAGACTTTATCAAAACGGCCATTGATAGTTGTTTTAAACACCTACGAGGTATTAAAGGCGCCAACGAACCTGCTGAATAATTCAGCACTTCATTGTATTAATAGGGTTAATCTTGATCCTAAGCGGGTTTTTGTTGATATCGGTTTGCAGTGTTTAGAATAAAAAGTCACAATTATTGACTAATTATTTAAAGGGATACGAATTTAATGGGTTGCTGTGATACTAAAGGGTTAATGCCCCTCGAAGACGCATTAACAAAGTTACAATCTTCGGTAACAAATGTATGTGAAAGCATCACCTTACCCCTATCAAGTGCTCTAGGTTTTGCACTCTCTGAAAATATTAAATCCCCTAGTAATGTACCTTCATTTAATAACTCTGCGATGGATGGTTATGCTGTTAACATCGCTGATTTTAAGAGCGCTAAAAATCAGCCTATTACCTTAAAAATGGTAGGGAAATCCTTTGCTGGTAAACCCTATACAGGGGAACTTCCTCCCGGTTGTTGCATACGAATTATGACGGGGGCGGTCTTACCTAGCTGTGCAGACACGGTAATAATGCAGGAGCGTGCTCAAGCAAACAATGATTTAATTACTTTTAGTCATGTACCCAAACTTGGTGATAATGTCCGTAATGCGGGTGAAGATATTAAGCAAGGGGAAACGGTATTATCGATTGGGCATAAATTAACGCCTCGCGATATTCCGTTGATTGCATCTTTGGGCATGCATGAAGTTTGTGTTTTTCGCAAATTGAAAGTCGCTGTGATCTCTTCAGGTGATGAGCTTAAAAACTTAGGTGAAACATTACAGGAAGGGGATATCTATGACAGTAATCGATACAGTATTATAGCGTTGTTATCACGCTTAAATGTTGAAATTATTGATTTTGGAATTATAAAAGATGACCTTGCCGCGATTTCGAATGCGATAAAGTCGGCTGATAATCAAGCAGATGTAGTTATCACCAGTGGTGGAGTTTCTGTCGGAGAGGCTGATTTTATAAAAGAGGTGTTAGCTGAACTAGGAGAAATTGGTTTTTGGAAACTAGCGATTAAACCCGGTAAGCCCTTTGCCTTTGGTAAACTGCCAAACAGCCAATTTTTTGGGTTGCCAGGTAACCCTGTTTCAGCTATGGTCACTCTGTATCAGTTAGCAGTGCCAACCATGGCGACGATGGCGGGTTTCAATGCAAAACCTGCAATTCGCTTTAATGCACTGACGACGGATAAATTAAGAAAGGCGGCTGGACGTACCGATTTTCAACGTGCGGTTTACAGCGTCAATAAAAATGGGCAACTGGTTGTCAGTACAACGGGTAGCCAAGGCTCAGGTGTCTTTAGTTCGATGAGCCAATCAAACTGTTTTATTGTGCTTGAACAAGAGAGAGGCGATGTGGAGATAGGTGAGACGGTCACTATCGAACCTTACAATGCTTTAATGGATTAAAAGTATATTAAGCAAATTATAAAAATTAAAATTACATTGAAATATTAGGAATAGAAAATGATTAAAACAGATGATGTACATATCACAGCAATTAAAGAGCTTTTACCACCTATTGCGTTGTTAGAAAAATTTCCTGCAACGCAAGCGATTAAAAAAACAGTGTCTGGATCTCGTCAAGCGATCAGCCAAATTTTAAGCGGAAAAGATGATCGTGTATTAGTGATTATTGGACCATGTTCAATTCATGACACAGAAGCAGCATTAGACTACGCAAGTAAATTAGCGCCACTTCGTGAAAAATATAAAGATAGCTTAGAAGTAGTTATGCGTGTTTATTTTGAAAAACCACGTACTACAGTAGGTTGGAAAGGGCTAATTAATGATCCGGAATTAAACGGCACTTTTAATATTAATAAAGGTTTACGTACAGGTCGTAAATTATTACTTGATATTAATGCAATGGGACTCCCTGCAGCTACTGAATTTTTGGATATGATCACTCCACAATACGTGGGTGATTTAATGACTTGGGGCGCGATTGGTGCTCGTACTACTGAATCACAAGTTCATCGTGAATTAGCATCTGGTATCTCTTGCCCTGTTGGTTTCAAAAATGGTACAGATGGCACTATCAAAGTTGCGGTAGATGCAATTGGTGCAGCTAATGCTTCTCACCATTTTTTATCAGTCAATAAATTTGGTCACAGTGCGATTGTTGAAACATCAGGTAATCCAGATTGTCATATCATTTTACGTGGTGGTAAAGCACCAAACTATAGTGCTGCAGATGTTGCTGCAATCAAATCTGACCTTAAAAAGTCTGGTCTTGAAGAAACATTAATGATCGACTTTAGCCATGCTAACTCAGAAAAGAAATTTGAGAACCAAATGAAAGTTTGTACTGATGTTTGTGGTCAAATTGCTGGTGGTGATAAAGCAATTTCTGGCGTAATGGTTGAGAGTCATATTGTAGAAGGTCGTCAAGACCTAGTTGATGGTAAAGCCGCTAACTATGGCCAAAGTATCACTGATGCATGTATTGGTTGGGCTGATACTGAATCATTACTTGCACAGTTATCAGAAGCAGTGATTGCACGTCGCGGTTAATCTTTCTGAATGATTTGTTAAGCACTGCTTTGGCGGTGCTTTTTTTTGCCTATAAGAAGTGCTCCTATGAAACAAAAAAATAGACCGATTATGATCCTCGGTTGCACCAGTGATGCGGGGAAATCATTGGTAGTTACAGCAATTTGTCGTTTATTAGCAAATCGTGGTGTGAAGGTTGCACCCTTTAAAGCACAAAATATGAGTAATAATGCTGCTATTACTCAAGATGGTTTAGAGATTGGGCGGGCACAATATTTACAGGCGTTAGCTGCTAAGGCACAACCGAGTGTATTAATGAATCCGGTGTTGTTAAAACCGAGTGCTGATACACAAAGCCAAGTGATTATTAACGGCAAGGTTAATAATGAAATCAGTCAATTACCTTGGATGGATCGAAAACGGTTAGTATGGCCTGAGGTGCAAAAATCACTTCATCAATTGATTGAAGCGTTCGATCAGGTTGTTATAGAAGGGGCTGGTAGCCCTGCTGAGATTAACCTTCGCGAGGGGGATATCGTTAATATGTCTGTCGCGCTTGAATGTCAGGCTGATGTCTATTTAGTTTCAGATATTGATCGCGGTGGTTCTTTTGCACACTTGCTTGGGACATGGGCTTGTTTAAGTGTCGAAGAGCAAAAACTCATTAAAGGTTTTGTACTTAATAAATTCCGTGGCGATCCTGCATTACTCGGTAATGCGATGGATTGGCTCGAACAGAAAACCGGTATTCCTACGGTTGCAAATTTACCCTATTATCGACATCAATTACCCGAAGAGGACAGTTTTCGTTTAGGTACAACATGGCAGAGAGGGAAAATAAATATTGGTATTTTGTATTACCCATATGCCTCTAACATGGATGAGTTTGATCCGCTGATTTATCAAGATGATATTAACTTAGTGCCGATCACTAAAGATATTGATTTGAGTCATTTTGATGCGCTTATTTTACCCGGTAGTAAAAACAGTGGTGCCAGTTTACAGTTTTTAAAGCAAACTGGATTAGCAACATCAATTAAACAGTTTAAAGCTTCAGGTAAACTTATTTTAGGTATTTGCGGTGGATTACAGATCTTGGGAGATAATATCTTTGACCCTTTGAATTTAGAAGGTGGAAATCAATCTGGTTTAGGGTTAATTGCACTTTCGACGACTCTACAAGCTGAAAAATCTACAAAGCAAACTACCATCAAATGGCAAAATACAGATATTAAAGGTTATGAAATTCATCATGGCGACACGACAATTGGTAAAGATGTAACAGTATTCATGGAAGAGCATTTAGGCTGGCAATCAGCGAATGTATATACTACCTATTTGCACGGTGCTTTTGAGAATAAACCTTTCTATGATTGGTTTATGCGCCAAGTCGGCGGGCATGAAAATGGCCTGCAATGGACGGCACATTTACAAACAGAGCTAGATAAACTCGCTCAAATGTTTGAGAAGCATGGTTGGTTATGAAGCCACTTATCCTTCATGTTGTAACTGTCCTTTACTTACTACCAACGGCATGTTTTGCTGTTGAAAATATAGGCGTTAAAGCACTAGAAAAAGCATTGGCTGTCAGCACGTTAATGACTGACAGTGATGCTTTGACTTTTGGTATTGCGAATTTTAAGTTTGAGTATGATCTTGATTCGCAAAAACGTTTAGATTTTAAAAAAAGTATCGATATCTTTGTCCTTCCCTATCAATGGCAACTCAATGATGTCAGTGATAATTGGCAACATAACATAAATATGCGCGCTTCATATATTGAAGTTGCACGAAATACAGAGCCCCTTCAGGGTTATACCAATTTTAAACATGAACAGGTTATAGGGGCCTTTGTACAATATGTGCAACATTATCAGTTTACTGAACATTTATTCGCAGGCTTAGCCTTGGGCACGCATCTTTCATATTACCGCAACAAGTACAATTATAGTGATGGCTTTCCACCCGAAATCAGTGAAATACTAGATGGACATATTTTCAATACCTCCGCAACGGTATTAATGTTAGAGCCGGTAATTAATTTAGGGTATAGGCAACAACAGAGCTGGGGAAGTTGGACTGTTCACAATAGTAACCATTATTTAATTGGACAGGGGATCGGTGGCAGTTCAAAAAATATCAATGAGGTTCAACCGGAAGGATGGCGGGTAACCAATGGTGTCGAATTTAAGTTCGATATTCCTAAAATGTGGGGAGCATCGGATCATATTGCCTTTGACCTTAAGCGCATTGACATTGGAGGTGACTTATCGGGTATCTCTGATCATGGTTTTTATTATGAGACTAGCGTTGGTTGGATCATTGATACCAACAATAAAATTCCCTTTTTAGATAATGTTGGTATCGGTTTTAATCTTAATTATGGTAGTTCAATTAGCGGTGGCACCATTGTACTTTATTACAACGAGTAACAGCTATTATGGATTCAAGCGAGTGATATTCCAACCGTTGCTATTTGGCTCATAAATAAATCGATCGTGTAATCTGTCTGCCTTACCTTGCCAAAACTCAATTCTCTCGGGAACAACACGGTATCCCCCCCAGAACTCTGGTAATGGAATGGTTTGCCCTTTAAATTTTTGTTCATACATTTTGACCCGTTCGGCTAATACTTCTCGGCTTTCAAGCGGATCACTTTGATGTGAAGCCCAAGCTCCAATTTGGCTACCACGACCACGACTATGGAAATAATCTGCAGACTCTTGCTCACTAATACGTTCAATGCGTCCTTCAATACGGACCTGGCGTTGTAACATATTCCAATGAAATAGCAGTGCAGCAAATGGATTTGCTTCTAATTCACTTGCTTTACGGCTGTTATAATTGGTGAAGAATACAAAGCCTTTTTCATCGACCTCCTTTAACAGCACCATGCGTGATGATGGACGCCCCTCTGCGGTACAACTAGAAACAGACATCGATTCAGGTAATATGATGCCACTATGTTGCGCTTCTTTTAGCCAATTTTTGAAAAAAGCAATGGGATCATCGGTAGTATGCAGCGCTTTATTTTCAATTAATAGGCCTTGTCCAAGGGTCAATGCACAACGTATCTTATTCAAAATTGACATGAGATCTTCTTCTATAAATTAAGTTATCCCAAGTGTATAATTTAATTAAAATAATACAACGTTTAATCGGTTAATCACTTTGTCTAATGTATTCCACTACCAAGATTTAATTGAAATATTTGAATCGACCTTTTTCACTACTTTTAATACGCGTTTAGTTTGTGGAGATGATGAACCTATCTACCTCCCTGCAAATGATCAATACGCTTATCACCGTATTATCTTTGCTCATGGTTTTTATGCTAGTGCGTTGCATGAGATTGCACATTGGTTAGTCGCTGGGGAGCAACGTCGTCTTCTTGAAGATTATGGCTACTGGTATGAGCCGGACGGTCGAAATGCTGCCCAACAAGCTGAATTTGAAAAAGTGGAGGTCGTTCCACAAGCTATTGAGTGGGCGGTTGCCATGAGTTGCGGTTTTGAGTTTGATGTTAGTGCCGACAATCTAAGCGGTATTGAAATAGATCGCCTTAGCTTTAAACACAAAGTACATAGGCAACTGTTAAGCTATTTAGAGCATGGTTTTGCAGCGCGAACTGAGCAACTCATTAAAGCCTGCTCTGCTTTTTATAACACTAAGCCTCTGTGTACTGCGATGTTTAATTATGTAGGAATGGAAAGATGAAAAAAATATTAGTTGTTTGTTTAGGAAATATTTGTCGTTCGCCAACAGCGGAAGCCGTATTGCGCACAACGGCGAAAAAAATGAACATTGAAATAGAGATAGATTCAGCGGGAACGATTAATCATCATCAAGGTAATGCACCTGATAAACGTTCCATGGCAGCCGGTGAAGCGCGTGGATACAGTTTTAAAGGCATTACCTCGCGACAAGTCAGAGAACAAGATTTTCAATATTTCGATCTTATTTTAGCTGCTGACAACAGTAATGTTGAAGATTTAAAAACGATTTGTCCTGACCATCTACAGCATAAAATATCGTTATTTTTAAGCTATGCACAAGCTGAAACGGATCAGATACCCGATCCCTACTACGGTGGAGAAGCGGGCTTTGAACTGGTGTTAGATTTACTTGAAGATGCATCTGTAGAGCTATTGACAAAAATGATTAATGAGGGCTAATTGTGAGCAGAAAAGTTTATCATCATGAGGTACAAATTTATTATGAAGATACAGACCACTCTGGGGTTGTTTATCACCCTAACTTTCTAAAATATTTTGAACGTGCACGCGAGCATGTAATCGATAGCGCAAGATTAGATAAACTGTGGCGTGAGAAAGGGCTTGGTTTTGCCGTATATAAAGCAAACATGACTTTTCAAGATGGGGTTGAATTTGCAGAAGTGTGCGATATTCGAACCAGTTTTGATTTGGATGGAAAATACAAAACCCTATGGCGGCAAGAAGTTTGGCGTCCTGGCGCAAATAAAGCCGCTGTGATAGGCGATATTGAAATGGTTTGTCTGGATAAAGATAAACGCTTACAGCCTTTACCTGATGAAATACGTGATTACTTAGCAGAAAATAATGTTTAAGCTCTCAAACCGTTCAAAAAAAGAGCGAATAAACTTGCACCTTGAATCGCTTTAATCCACTTTATTAACAAGTGAATTTTATTGGGAGAGGTTATGTTTTTTGCACAGAATGATCAGCGTTCATTTCGTCGTATGGAATTAGATGTACCGATTGAAATAACCAAAGGCACACAAAAGTTCAAAGGTATTTGTAAAGATTTAAGTAGTACCGGCATGTCCATTGCGTTTACCGAGGCGAGTCTTCAAGCAGGAGATGAAGTGCATATTAAACTTGATACCGAGGATGAGCGATTTCCACCTTTAGATGCCGATGCAACTTTATTACGCATTGATTGCGAAGAAGATAAATTTGTTGCTGCGGTAAAATTTATTAACATGACCTAAAAATTAATTAACGCCAGCGCTAAAGCTGGCGTTAACAGCTTAGCTGAGATTTGGCTTTAATACTTCAAAAAGGGCATTAATGTGGTCATCACGATCATTTAAAGCTGCGATGTATCGGTATTTTTCGCCACCGGCCTGCTCAAATATCTCTCTATTTTCCCCTTCAATTTCTTCTAATGTTTCTAAGCAATCGGCACTGAATGCAGGGCTGATAATGGCAATATCTTTAATACCTTGCTCAGGAAAACTTTGTAGCGTTTCATCTGTATAGGGTTTTAACCACTCCGCTTTACCAAACCGGCTCTGGAATGTACTGATAACTTGTTCTTTTTCCAAGCCTAATTTCTCAATAACTAGGCGGGTTGTTTGTAGGCATAGGCAGTGGTATGGGTCGCCATTATCCAGAAAACGTTTTGGCATTCCGTGGTAAGAGAAAACGAGTTTTTGTGGCATACCATTTTTTTGTAAATCTTCACTAATACTGTTTGCTAAGGCATCAATATAGGTGTTGTTTTTATGGTAGCCATTAATAAAATGCAACTCAGGCACCCAGCGCCATTTAGCTAATACTTTCGCAATTGCATCAAAAGTTGAACCGGTGGTTGGACTGGAGTACTGAGGGTAGAGCGGTAATACAACAATTCTTGTGTAACCTTTTTCTCGTAACTCTTCAAGGCCTGCTTCAATGGAGGGATTACCATAGCGCATTGCCATTACTACTTCGGTTTTTTCATAGCCCTGCTGTTTTAAATATTTGCTCAGTTTATCACGTTGCAAACGCGTAATATGGGTAAGTGGCGATCCGTCTTTGGTCCAAATACTGTCATATAATTTTGCTGAGCGTTTTGGTCGAACTCTTAAAATAATACCGTGTAAAATAATCATCCATAATAAACGCGGGATCTCAACGATACGTCTGTCGGACAGGAATTCACTTAGGTAGGTTCGAACAGCTTTTGTTGTTGGTGCATCTGGGCTCCCTAAATTAGTCAGCAAGATGCCGGTTTTTTGATGGAAACGTCCCTCATGAGGGTTATCGGTAATACCTGAAAATCGCGACACACATAGCTCCTTATGAGCATAAAAATGAAAAGAGAAATATCTACGAGTGATCGTGCAGAATAGATCACTCTCGCGGATAATTTATCATGTTAGCCGTAGATAAATGAATATATTATGCCCTGCTTTATTTATTGTTTGAGGTTGGTCGGTAAAGTCATTGTTGGTAGGGAGTATATTACAGTAGGTGCTACTGTGATTTTGTACTTGCTGTGACATAGTTAACCGATAAATTTCGATTGGAAATTGACCACTTCCATAATAGAGGATTAAAAACAAAACCTTTACAGTTAATATTTGTAAGGCCGGCAGATTCAATTTTTAGTTTAAGCTCCCGGGGAGTGATAAACTTTTTCCATTGATGTGTCCCAACGGGTAACCAGCGCATCACTCTTTCTGTGCCAATAATCGCAATTAAGTAACTTCGGCTATTACGATTTATAGTGGAGCATATCAATAAACCTCCGGGCTTGAGCAATGAGGCACATTCGGCAAGGAGCATTTTAGGATCCTGCACATGTTCAACAACTTCCATGTTAAGAATCACATCAAATCGTCTTTCTTCTTCGATTAGTGTTGTAGCAAAGCCATGTCGATAATCTATCTCAAGTCCGGACTGTTGTGCATGATATTGAGCAACAGGAATGTTTTTAGCTGTCGCATCTACACCGATAACTTGAGCACCTAACTTCGCCATCGGTTCACTTAATAAGCCACCGCCACAACCAATATCAAGTAAACTTAATCCATCAAAGGGAGTTGATAAATGGGAAGAGAGTTGAAAGTGTGATGAAATTTGCTCAATAATATAAGCTAAACGGGTAGGGTTAAGCATGTGCAATGGCTTAAATTTTCCGTTAGGATCCCACCATTGATCGGCCATTGCTTCAAATTTTTTTATTTCTGACTCATCAACATTAATATTTGTTTCAATGTCTCTCATTGTGATTGCCTTTAAAGTTATTTTCGCAAGCTAGTGCTTGTCATGCTTAAATACAGGGACAGATTTAATATCTGAAGAAATCATTTGTTTATCTGTTCGCCATAACCGATATAAAGTAATAAAAAAAATACAAAGCATCAACACGCTGATGGATGTTAAGGTTTGCACTGCAAAAGCATCCATTGTGGAACCAAAAAAATACCCACCTCCGACCAATAAAACCACCCAGAGTAGTGCTGAACTTGCATTTAAAAGGGTGAACTTTAACCAGCTGATATCACTTAAACCGACCGGTAATGCGCCAATGGTACGCAAGCCTTTCGGGTAGCGATAAACATACATATATATAACACCATAGCGATGAGATAACTCACGTGCACGAGTAAATAACTTTCCAATGAAATTATCGTGTTGGAGCCATTTTATGCCATACTTTCGTGCAACAAAAAAACGAATTTCATCACCTAAATAACCACCGAATAAACAAGCTAGTAGCACCATTGGTAAATGTAATGCATCACTATAAGCGGCATATCCGGCAAACAATGGCAACCAGCCACTTTTTATTGCGCAGTAGACAAATAAAAGAAAATAAATGATATGCCCATAGTCTTTAATCTGGTTTAAAAATGATTCCATTTTTCTCTGTACCACTAATCATTAAATTGTATGGTGTTTAACAAAAAGTTAAATTTCGAAATCACCGTTATGATTTTTGCTATTAAGTAGGTTGGACACTTTTTTGAAAAATTGTTCGAGTGTTTCTTTATTCTCGTATTGAAAATCGTATGAGCCATGAAACAGTAAACTAACGGTCAAATCTCGATAGCTTAACCAACATGTATAACCATCAAAGTCATGGGAAGCATTAATGTCTTCGAATTGATAAACCCCATCAACCTTATTGCCATTTGATGTAATGAGATCAAACACTTCTAGTAGGTTCTGTTTTTTTAGTCTGTCTAGATACATACATTACCCCTTAAATTATGCGCTCTAGTTATACCATTTAGCATGGATAGTTGAGCTATCTTGTGAGATGACAATAAATAAAATACGTTGCCTTCAATCACAATAAAAATGGAAATGACGAGCTATTACTTATTCACGCAACTTGCTCTATCCGTTGAATTTTTCGTAAAGCGACTAACCATTTACGTTAAATTTCGCCATTAATTAATTCACTTTTGCTATGCAAAATTTAGATCACATAGTTAATCCGATTGATATTAAATACGAAGTAGGTAGGAAAATGGATCTCCACTTAGGCAAAGAGGTATTTAAGTGAAATGGCTACTTCTTTGAATAGGATGATAGTGTTTGCAAATCATCAATTAAGCTGTCTAATTTATCGTTTAGTGCGTTACGTTGCTTCGTGCTTAAGGAGTTCACTAACTGCACCATAGTTTCTATCCAAAGTTGCTGATTGTATTCTATTTTTTTCCAAAAAATTTCAGAACGAAGTCGATCAGTATGCAAAATTGAACTGCTTATTTGTGTCTCAAATTTAGCCTTATTAGATCTTAGGTCAAAAGCTGATCGGATTGATTCGGCCCATGCACGTCGATATATTATCCAATCATCAAAAGTAGAAATTACATTATTATTACTGTGTTTTAGCAACGCTTTTTGTGGCTCACTGAGTTTACCAGTATAGGACTCTATACGTTTAGTGATCATTTTAAGTCGCTTATCAAGGCGTTGCTGATGATTTAGTGATTGTTGCTCTGCTATTTTGTCTAGATTATAGTTCTCACTCTCTTGCAAAAACTGGTTAAGTTGCTGGTCACTTAATGTGAAAGATAAATCAACTAGGTCAGGCTCTAATCGGATTAATATATCTTTCCACGCGAGTTTAACGGTAACCATATAGTCTGCTATATCTTGCTCTTTGATACCATCATTCACGTCTTTTTTAATACGTTGTAATAATTGACTGTATTGCTGTAATTGACTTTCTCTATGCCAAGTTAAAAATCGATTTAACATAGGATCAAACCGCTCTTCTTGCTCATCGGTCAATTCAATGTAGTCATCAAGGTACCAATAGGTAAGCCAATCTAAATTATTGTAAATAAGGCGAGAACTGCAAGCTGATAGACTCAACAATAAAAAACATATAAGGAGTAATCGTGATGAATTATTTTTAACCAAGGTTAACTCCGCTTTAGGTCACTATGTGCAATCGTCAGTAGCGCGATGCTCTCTAAAATCAGCAATATACTAATTAATATACACTATACGAAGGTTTAACGATTTAAGTTCACATCAACATAGCCTTTATAGATTTAAAGTGAAATAGTTAATTATAACAAAAAATTATTAAAATGATAAATAACGATAATTTAAAGTTTTTATTAAATCTACTTACACTTAGCCCATAGAGTAAATAAATAGTCACATTTAAACTGAAAGAGAGAATATTATGAAAATGAGTCATGTTGGTATAATGGTCGGAGATATGGATGTAGCGGTTGAGTTTTACACTAAAGCATTAGGTCTTGACACGGTGATGGAAAAGTCTTCCGTTGTTGAAGAGAAACAAACCGCTATTGGTGCTATGTGCATCGCTGTATTTGGCGAAGGCTTTAAAGGTTTTAATATCGCCCACTTGGTAACAAAAGATGGCATCGGTTTTGAGTTATTTGAGATGCAGGAGCGTGAAGAACGTCATAACGTTGATTTTACAAAAATTGGCATTTTTCATTACTGTTTAGAAACGGATGACTTTGAAGGTGTTATGGAACGTGTTGAGAAATTTGGTGGCAAAGTGAGAATGGATATTATGCGCTACCACCCTGAAGATGATAACAAGCCATATAAAATGGTATATTTAGAAGACCCATTTGGTAATCTTTTTGAGCTTTATTCTCATTCATATTCAGAAACGTACTCTTCTGAATATGAATAATTAGCCTCTTTGGCGTCAAAAAGCGAAAATATTCTGGTCAATATTTTCGCTGATATTTGCCTCTGAGTAAGCCCGACTTTATGACTCTGATTGCTCAAACTGGGCAATGATTGCGCGCATTAGTTTTGTTCTGTCATGACGCCAGTCTCTATTTACGGAGGCGAGGTCTGCTTGAAAGAAATGCCATTGATCTTCGATAATTGCATGTGGCGTTTCGCCAATCAATACATCGATTTTACGACCTTGACAGGCGCGCTCACACCATTCCAGTTTTTGCTTTATATCCATTCTTCCTGCTGGCCCATATTCAGGCGAGAGGTTTTCAATAAAAAGTAGCTTAGCTTTTTTATTATTAAAGATAGCTTTACCCACTTCAGGTAATAATAGAGGGGGCATAATGCTAGTTAGGAAGCTACCTGGGCCAAGAATAATGGCATCCGCTTCTTCAATGGCAACTATTGCTTCGTGCGTTGCGGGTACTTGAGGCTCTAAGTCTAAGCGTTGAAGGTCTTCTTCCATCTCATCTACGCTGGTTTCACCATGTACCCATTTACCATTATTGGCTAACGCCTTAAGGTCAGAAGGGTGCTCAGACATTGGCACAATATTCACTTCTACTTTTAGCATATTGCGTATTAATTGAATTGCTTCCATCGGTCGTACTGAGAGATTATCGAGCGCGGTAAGCATTAAATTCCCCAAGTTGTGGCCATCAAGCTCACCGGTCCCTTTAAAACGGTACTCAAACATAATTGACTCTATCGATGGTGTGGTGATCAACTGGTTGATACAATTACGTGTATCTCCCCATGCAATCCCTCCCTGACAATTTCGAATACGCCCAGTAGAGCCACCATCATCGGTGGTTGTCACGATACCTGTGGCATTATTACCAAAACCTTTTAAAGCAGCTAACATCCGCCCTAAACCGTGACCACCGCCAATTGCGACAATTTTTTTGTGTTTGTATTTATTCATAAGCGACTCATTTAATTTGTTATTAGGCTTTTGGAAAACGAATTAATAGATCTACTTTAGTAGATAAAGAAGCACTGAGCGTTTGCTTCTCTTCGGTTACTAGCATCACGATACCGTTATGCTTAGCAATATTTTTAAATAGATTATTTATATTAAAACCATTATCACGCTCATGTGCATTTTTGACGGCAGTTTTTTTATCAAACAATAGGTCTGCCTTGGATAATAATAGAATATTACGCTCTGTGCGTGCTGTGATAAATAGACTATCAACGCCTTCATCGGGCGCTTTTGCAGAAATAGCATCAGAGTGTTGAATTTTATGCTGGGTAAGTTGCTTAAAGGTTGAACTAATCGTTTCAACATCTTGCTCACTACCACCATTCAAAGTGACGAGAAAACGAGATTTATGCGCACTAATTTGGACTAAATCGTTTAAAAAACGTTGATAACTTTTACTTTGGTAATCTACGATGAGCATGGATGTTCCTATGAAGGGGGTTATTAATAATATGTTATTAGTTTAACAGTATTTTTAAGAAAAAATTCTGCTATTGCACGTTTGAGGCATGAACAATACTTTTTGTCACAATTTGATTTACAATGCACACTTCGATTGTGCCACTCAACGTTTTACGCCATTGGGTCATATAGGAGGTTTATGTCACAGGATATTACACTTATTTTAGCCGGAGCAACGGGCCTTATTGGTCAAGCAACGTTGAAACTTGCAGTTGCAAACAAGAAAGTTAAACGACTGTATTCGCTATCTCGACGCCCGCTTAAATCAGATCACAAAAAATTAACGCAATGGGTTTCACCCGCGTTAACTTTCCCTGACAATCAAACCATTGAAGGTAAATTAAAAATAGGCATTATTACACTGGGGAGCACCTTAAAAAAAGCAGGCAGTAAAGCTGCATTACGTGCGATTGATGTCGAGCTGGTTATTAAAGTGGCGAAACAGATGCAACAAGTTGGAGTCGAACATATCATCGTTGTTTCATCGATTGGTGCATCAAGCAAAGCGTTTTCACATTATTTGCGTTGTAAAGGGGATATGGAAGAGGCAGTCTCAAATCTTAAGGTGGCGAAAATTTCATTTATGCAGCCCGGTCCTTTAAAGGGGTTACGGGAGCAAACTCGCAGTGATGAAAAATGGCTACAAAGGGGGCTAAATATCGTTAACCCATTAATGAGTTTTGGATTAACGAATTATAAATTGATAGCTTCAAATGATGTCGCTAATGCAATACTGCAGCTTGCGTGCATGCCTAATAAATCAGAGGACAAAAGAGTAAAGCGATATCTTCGTACAGAGATGCTGGCGTTAATAGAGACAAATTGTAACGCTTAAGTTGCTCTATTTTTAGGCTTAGGGATTACGTATCTGGCTTGCACATTCTGCTAATACAATCGCACCAGCGGTAGAAACGTTTAATGAGTTGCCCATTCCATGCATTGGAATATGTATAAGATTATCGCTTAATGATAAGGCTGCTTCACTGACACCTTTACGTTCATTGCCTAGTACTAATACGCTTCGAGAAGGGTAGCTAACGGTTTTGTAATCGATTGAGGTTTGGCAAAGCTCTACGCTAAAAATAGTGTAGTCATTATCTCTTAAATTTTGTAAGCTGCTGGTGGTGCTATTGCTGTATTCAATGTGAACCCACTTCGCTTCATTTCTGGATGCTTTCTTTAATTTTTTATCGGAAATGGTTAATTCCCCACAGATAATTATTTTTTCAATGGCAAAGGCATCCGCTAAGCGAATAAATGCCCCCACATTATAGCTGTTGGTTACATGATCTAATACCAGCACTAAGGGCGTTTTAGGTTGAGTTAGGTAGGTTTCACGTGTTGGCTTTGTTTCTCTTATCTCTTCTTTACTCAATTGAATCTTGGCTGGCATCACATCTTTCTTTATAGGTTTAAATAAAGGGGCATCATAACATCTGTACCGACTTAGTTTGCATTGATTTACTGGCAACAGAAAAATATATCATTGGAAAAATCGACATGCTTATGTGATGCTAGATTGTATTTTTACCAAGTGCATTATGGGGAGGATTATTACCATGAAAACCGAGAGTTTACTGAACACCTTAACACAGCGCATTTGGGATTATCATTTGATGCACCATGAGTTACAAAAAAGCGATTGTATTTTTGTCTTAGGTAGTAATGATACCCGTGTCGCTGAGCGTGGTGCAGAGCTTTATTTAGCCGGATACGCACCATTGCTTATTTTCTCAGGGGCGGTGGGAAAATTAACCGAGGGCTTATTCGATTGCTCTGAAGCCGAACACTTTGCTAAAGTAGCAATCGAGATGGGCGTCCCTGAATCTGCAATCTTAATTGAAGATAAAGCCACCAATACTGGCGAAAATATCAGTTTAACCATGGCACTATTAGCAGAAAAAGGGTTGAGTCCACAATCGTATATCGTGGTGCAAAAGCCATTTATGGAGCGACGCGCCTTTGCTGTATTCAGACAATATTTACCCGATCAACCGCTGTTGATCACCTCGCCACAAATTGATTTTAAATGTTATCCCAACGATATTATTAGTCGTGATGATCTGATCAATGTAATGGTAGGAGATTTACAACGCATTCGAGAATACCCGAAATTAGGTTTTCAAATCGCTCAACCTATTCCCGATGATGTTTGGCTTGCCTTTGAGCAACTTGTTGAAATGGGCTATAACAAACATCTGATTTAACGATAAAAAATTAAACCTGGATAACAGCACAATGATATAGAATGATAGAATTATAGTTGTCACTGTTACTTAATAAAGGATAAATATGAAAATATACGGTAGCTTTACCTCACCCTTCGTACGCCATTGTCGTATCGCATTGCTAGAAACCGAGTTAAGTTGTGAATTTATAGAAACGGATGCAACACAAAGTGCAACGATATCACCGACTAAAAAAGTTCCGTTGTTAGTGGATGGTGATCTTACCTTAACAGATTCAAGTTCAATTTTACGTTACTTACGCGAAAAATCGGGTACAGGCTTCATGGCTGATATTGTTGATTTTGAACTGTTTAATATGACCAATACGGTGATGGACGCGTCGGTTAATATTTTCTTTCTAGAAAAGTTTGATAATATCACTGCGGAGCAAAGCCAGTACCTTTCACGTCAGAAAGCGCGGGTATTATCAGGGCTTGAAGCCTTAAATGAAGCGCCGATTAATGCACAGTTGCCACTATCTGATGGTTTAATTCGACTTGCTTGTTTCTTAGATTGGGGCATTTATCGTGAACGTATCAACTTGAAAGCATTAACTAATTTAACCCGTTTGTTGGATGTAGCACGTACCGATAAAAACTTTATTAAAACGGCACCGCCGATTGATGGTTAATAAACGCAAATAAAAAAGATCAGCGCCTTGTTAAATTTTTCGTAAGCAATAATATTGCTTACGCAGTCATGTGCAGGGGCTTTTACCCTAGGGTCTGTTGATCTTTGCCGTTTAAATTTTGTTCAACACAACGCGTTTTGAGCAAGGCAGACGGGATGTGGCTTAGTCATTCTAAGCGAATTTCGTCTAACACAGGGCAAAGCGTGTTGTGTTGAACCCGAAGGGCAACATTTGTTGACCATTTTTACTGCGTTTTCGCCTATTGATGTGGAATAACCACACGGCATAGGCTCAGCCTTGTATAAATAGCCAACAAATTGTTGCAAAAATAAACTTGAAAGATCAACAGACCCTAGTAAGAATCAAAAAGTTGCTTGCTTTTTTGATTTGAAATCAAACGAATTGTGGGTTTATTGTCACTATTTTGTTGCCCATGAACAGATAAACCAATGCAATGCTTATCATCTGGAAATAGCAGTGCTTGATAACAATCTTCGGGTGATTGTTGTTTTGATGTCAATTCTTCTTTAGGCACAAAAGAGAGGTTAATATTATCGTTGAAATGCGATGTGTGAGCCTCTTTTACCTCAAAGCTAAAAGTATCTAAGCCTTGGCTGATCCCTAAGCCCGTTGCTTTTACAAAGGCTTCCTTTAATGTCCAATATTCAAAAAAACGAGTTGGCGCCGCAATAATACGTTGAGCTTCCTGACGGGAAAAAAAACGTTTGACGATAGCGTTAACATTTACTGTTCGAAATCTATTTTCGATATCGCAACCGATATCCTTATCAAGGCAAAGTGCACAGACTATCAATTCATCGTTATGACTTAAATTAAAGCGCAGTGGTAGGGGAGCCTGATAGAGCTCTGGTTTACCAAGTTTACTGATTGTAAATTGCCAGTCTGCAGGCAAGAGCGTCGCATACTCTGAGAGTAGCAATCGTATAAAAATTCGAGTGACCAGAGCGGTGTGTTTGGCGGTGTCATTTCGGTAGCGATCTACTTTTTCCGATTCTGCGTGACTTAATAACCCCTGTAGGCCCTGAGTTAACTTTACCTGTTTAGGATCGATAGTCCAAAGGTGGATTTCGTTCTCACTGAGTGGAATCGTTATTGTCATTAAAAACCTAGACTGGATAATAGGGTAAAATATGAGGGTGAAAATTTTAAGCTGGAATAGTCTAGATAGCAAAAAGGAGGATAAATCCCCCTTTGTATATGCATCATATCGCGCAAAAAATTACTTTTTAAGTTGTGCTGTCGCAGGTTTGAATGAATTAATTTTTTTATTCACTTCACGACGCTCTTTAGAAAGCTCTGCACCAACGATGATATGATCATCAACACGATCTTCATAGTCGCATAACATGTTTTTAATGATCGCTTTGATATCATTCTGATCCATGTCTGCAGTAATGTAGTCTACTAGGTTACCTAATAGCTCAACACGTTTACGGTTATCACGAATCTTTTTATCGTTATCGAGAATTTCACGCTTTAATTTGTTTTTACGGCGTGTATTTTTTACTAGTTCAAGTACATTCGACATTTGTTATACCTTTTTTATCATTGTATTTTTTATGTTCTTATTTCCTGCTTTTCTATTATACCTATTGATAAGCATAACGCTGTTTTATTTTAAAAATAATAGCAGCTAATCGCAATATTATTGTGTTGTATCATTAATTTAATTATTTGTGAATGCATTTGTTATTAATAATTCATGACATGTTTAATTAACACTTCCAGTTAAGCATCGCGGACCTTAACTCGGTTGTTATTATCACGACTGCGCTTTATTAGTTCGTTATCAGTATTGAACTGTTTTGATTTTGATAACCGATCATACAGTAATACATTCACTGTTGCGGCTAAGTTCATACAACCGATAGTTGGCACATATACCACCGCATCTGCTTGGTTGATTAGGCTCTGTTTTAGTGTCCCATCTTCAGGGCCAAATAGATATAACGCTTTCTCTGGGTGGATGAAACTAGGTAGCGGAATTGCGCCTTCGACGAGATCGACACAGATAACTTTGACATCATCTTTTTTATTATCCAGTAGCTGTGCTTGTTGAGTCAGCGGAATAGTACTCGTTACTTTTTTGGTATCGGTATTAAGCTTCACGGCACGATCGTATCGAGTTCCCGTATAAACGACTCTATCAACTTCATAGCAACCTGCTGCACGCATTACTGCACCTACATTAGTCGCACTTTTAGGATCACTTAATCCAATGGTGACGCTTTGCTTTGTCATAGAATTTCTTATATTTTTATGCAATTAAATGTGCTGATATTTTAACGAGAGTGGCAAAATTATGCAAAACATCAAACATTGATTTTTCGTTGATTAGCGAAGTTCCCTTTGAGGTATTACGCTTTATTAAGCGCTGATATGAGGTAATCGATGGTAGCTAAAATTAAAAGAACCGAGCAACAATGGGTTCGTATCTTATCAAAAAATGAGTTACCCGCTATCACCTCAGTGGCTACCATGTTAGATAAATTTTCCGATAACGATACGGCCTCTATTCCTTATTTAAGTAAAGCGATTTTACATGATCAAGGGCTTTCCTCTTGCCTGTTAAAAGTGGTAAACAATACACCTCGCATTGCCGTTTCCCGTGTTAATACCGTTTCTCGCGCTGCCATTGTTTTAGGTATACGTGCAGTAAAAAATATCTGCCTGACATCAAAAGTGTTAGGGGGGTTATTAGCAAGTCAAAATTTATCACCTGAAATCCATCATCGTTTAACGATGCTCATGGCAAATGCTTTTTATGCCGGCCTATTGGCTAAAATGATGGTGCCTAATCACAGTGAAGATACACAAGAGCAAGTCTATTTAGCGGCTATGATGTACAACATTGGCGAGACATCATTTTGGAGTACCCCAAATGAGTGTGCAAATATACTAATAAAAGAAGCGGGTTTACCCTCTGAAAAATTCCAACAGCGTTGTGAACAATTATTGTCTTTTGATTTTAACGCGTTGAGCATTGGCCTCGCTAAAACATGGAATTTAGGGGAGCTGTTAATTAAATCATTAGATTCACCTGAGTCAAGAACCGTCGAGATGCAAACTATCAGCCTTGCAAATCAATTAAGTGAAGCGATTTCTCAGCCTCCAGAAAATAAGCTGATATTTGATAATATTTTAAAGCGTATCTGCGTCAATATGAAAATTGAGGTGAAGTTTTTAAAACAGCGCATTGAGCAAACTCGTGAGCTAGCTATCCAACTGCTAAGTGCTTATGGCGCATCGATATTAGAGCATCATATTAAACCCTTGCCAGTTGCGAGTGACTTTATTAATCCAGTCTCTAGTACATTTCTGCTAGAAATAAGCAAAGAGAGGGCCTTACTTACGACGGTTAAAAGCTTGACTCAGTTATGTAAACAGAGCCATAACATTAATGACTATTTAACTTTAACCCTACAACAAAGTGCAATTACTTTAGGGTTTGATCGTTGTGTCTTTTGGATGTTGAGTGCAGACAGGAAAAAAATAGAAGCTCGTAGTTGCTATGATAAAGCTGGTAATTTACAAACATTACACCGCTGTTTACATATCAGTAATAATGTTAATCTGATTAGCCATGTATTAGAAATGGATAAAGCGATTATTGTGGAGAGCCCAAGAGATCCTAAATGGTCAACATATATCACTATTGAACTGACAAAATTAGTGGCTGGTGGAACAATATGCCTTGCACCAGTTAAATTGGATAATAAGATTATCGGTATTGTAAGTGGTCAGCATTTGTCTGAATGTGAGAAAATCAGCGCTGATGACTTCTCACAATTTTGTTTTTTGATTGAACATTTAAACATCTGTTTAAGTTTTATAGCGCCTCGTTAAAGTGCTTCAATCTCAGTTAAACGTTGCGTTAGTTCAGCAAGGTCAACTTCAACGTCATCCTTTGTTTCTTCAGCCCAGTTCAAACCAATCACCACATTATCTGCTAAAAGATCATCTACCCAGTACTCAAACCAATCTGCCAATGTGATAGCTGTAGCAGTATAGTCTTTCCATTCATCAATACAATGTGCCTGGGCAAGCGTTTGTGTTGACCATAAAGGCATCACCTCTGTTTCTTCAAATTGAATTGAATCAAGTACGACCCAGTCTTGTGTTGCACTATCTTGAAGCGCCCAAAGTTTCTGTGTTGGTTTTACGTCATTTAAAAATAATTCAAGTATTTGTGAAATGTTCATAATATTCTCTTATATGATGGGAGCGATTATGTACGCATAGTACACCGATTTGCGTCAAAGGAGCTATTGCTTTATTCGTGCTTAGCATTGCAATTTTATTATATTTGCATCAATTATAAAAATAACTGACAATAAAGGCTGTTTTTATATACAGGCTTTAATGTGTCCGATTTAACAGTTCAACCACAACGAAAAATAATTCATATCGACATGGATTGCTTCTATGCGGCTGTTGAGATGCGAGATAATCCTGAATATCGTGATATCCCGTTGGCTATTGGTGGCAAGGTTGATCGTCGGAGCGTGCTTTCTACCTGTAACTATTTAGCACGTCGTTTCGGTGTACGTTCAGCAATGCCGAGCTATAAAGCAAAACAACTGTGCCCAGAATTAGTGATTATTCCGGGACGGATGCAAGTTTATGTTGATATTTCGAAACAGATACGTGCTATTTTCGAACGGTATACTGATCTAATTGAGCCACTTTCTCTTGATGAAGCTTTTCTAGATGTGAGTGAGTGTAAGCTGTTTCAAGGATCTGCAACCTATATTGCTCAGGATATTTGCCGTACAATTTTTGAAGAGCTACAACTTACTGCTTCAGCAGGCGTTGCATCGGTAAAATTTCTGGCGAAAATTGCTTCCGATGAAAACAAACCTAATGGTATCTGTGTTATTCCTCCCGATAAAATTAGCGCTTTTGTTAAAACCTTACCATTAAAGAAAATCCCCGGAGTTGGAAAAGTAGCACAACAAAAATTAGCTGACAAAGGTCTATATTATTGTGCCGATGTACAGCAATATCCACAATCAAAGTTGCTTAAGGAGTTTGGAAAATTAGGTGGTGCATTGCTAGACTTTAGTCAAGGTATCGATCGTCGTGAAGTACAGCCTTTTAGAGAGAGAAAATCCTTAGCTGTAGAACATACCTTTAGTTATGATATTTCAGGAGAAATACAATGTACTGAAAAATTAATCCCATTATTTGAAGAGCTAACAAAGCGCTTGCAAAAAATACTCGATGAAAAGATGGTTGTAAAAATGGGCGTTAAAATTAAGTTTTCTGATTTCAGTATTAAAAATACAGAGCGTCAATCGACAGAGTTATCCATCACTTCTTTTAAGGTATTATTACATCATCTATTGCACAAAAGTCCGGTTAAACCGATTCGTTTAATGGGAATTTCTGTCGGGCTTGCTCCGCGTAAAGAGCAACAAAAAGCGGTACAATTAAACCTATTAGAATAGGAGTTATTCAATGCAAAATACGGTATTGGTCACAGGATCAAGTGCAGGCATCGGAGAGGAGTTTGCATGGCAACTTGCTCGCCTCGGCTATAACCTACTTCTCGTTGCGAGACGAACCGATAAACTCAGTGCGTTACAAAAAGCGATTACGCTTAAATTTCCACGTCAAAAATGTCTCACTCTTGCACTGGATTTGAACGAAGAGTCTGCAACACAAAGTATAAATAATTTTGTTGATTTACAGCAGATCGAGCTTGTTGGATTGATCAATAATGCTGGTTTTGGCGCTCGAGGAGCTTTTGCTGAACTGAGTGAGGATCGCCAGCGAGATATGGTTCAAGTAAACATTCTGTGCCTCACCCGCTTAACACATGCCTTTATCCCTTATCTGAAAAAACAAAAAAATACGTTTATTATTAATGTTGCTTCAACAGCCGCTTTTCAAGCTGGACCCAATTTAGCAATCTATTATGCCAGTAAAGCCTTTGTCCTTTCATTTAGTGAAGCGCTACATGAAGAGCTAAAAGGGCAGATACAAGTGAGTGCGTTATGCCCTGGTGCGACTAAGACCGAATTCGCTCAGATTGCTGGAATGTCTGATTCGTTAGTATTTAAAATGCGTGTGATGGAGAAACAAGCCGTAGTCTCATTCGCTTTAAAAAATAGGCATAAAGCGATTGCCATTCCTGGGCTAATAAACAAAATAGGGGTAATCATAGTAAAGCTATTACCCCGTTCAATTACCCGT
Source organism: Psychromonas sp. psych-6C06 (assembly GCF_002835465.1). Taxonomy (NCBI): domain Bacteria; kingdom Pseudomonadati; phylum Pseudomonadota; class Gammaproteobacteria; order Alteromonadales; family Psychromonadaceae; genus Psychromonas; species Psychromonas sp. psych-6C06. Next base: position 492,123 of record NZ_PIZM01000001.1, read on the forward strand.
AAACTTGCGTTTCAAATCCAAAAATGATCGTCATCTATTGAGTCAGGTTGCTGATGCCATCATAAATAAACTGAATTGCAAGCGCGGCTAATACAACGCCAAGGAAACGTTTTAAAATTTCATCGCCTGTTTTGCCTATTACTTTTTTTAGATTTTTAGAAATGATCATAAGTACAAAAGTGAGTAATAATGTAGATATGATTGCAGCCGATACCGCGATGGTTCCTTCTGTGTCGCTTTCCTGTGAAAACAGTAGCAGTGCAAGCGTCAATGTGCCTGGGCCTGCCAATAAAGGAATCGACATCGGAAATACAGATATATCTCTTTGCTCGCCTGTATTACTGAAATTAACATCAGATGTGATCATTTGAAAGGCAGTGTAGAACAGCAGTAAGCCACCAGAGATACGCAATGAGTTTATGCTAATACCGAGATGATAAAACAAAGTTTCACCATAATTTCCGAAAAGAATTAGGGTTAATCCACTGATGATTATCGCTTTGCTTGCCATCACATATCGGTATTTTTTGTCTCCATCATTAACCAAAGAGTTAAAAATAAGTGCGGCCCCGATGGGGTCGATGATGACAAACAATGCTGTCATCGCATGCAGGTATGCTGACATATCCATATTTTATTCCTTAAAAAATGAGGTGCGCAAACCCTGAGATAACCGGCAAGGTAACCAAGGTACGTAAAATAAAAATAACAAACAATTCAACGATGTTAACGGGGATTTTACTACCCAATAACAATGCGCCTACTTCACTCATATAAATTAATTGTGTCACTGACATCGCGGCAATAATGAAACGAGTCATATCTGATTCTATTGATGTAGCAAGAATAGAGGGAATAAACATATCAGCAAATCCTACAACAATAGTTTGTGATGCAAGTGCTGCCTCTGGGACTTGTAGTAATTCTAAAATAGGGATAAATGGGTAGCCCAAGTAAGCAAAAATAGGTGTGTATTCAGCAATGATTAACGCGATGGTTCCCATTGCCATCACAACCGGTAAGACACCAAATACCATATCAATAACGTTTTTTAAGCCGTCTTTTAAAGTGTGTGTGACACCATGACTTTTTGACGCTTTTAATAGTGCCTGTTCAAGCCCCCATGAAAAAATGTTATGGCCTTGTGGCGTCATTTCTGAATTTTTGACTCGTGGGGTTTCGTCGATATAGTTGTCTTTTTTCCAACATAACGGTGGTAACTTAGGCACAATAATCGCAGCCACTACGCCGGCCATACAAACAGCAAGGTAAAAGGGTAAAAAGAGGTGTTCTAATTTCACTTGTGAAATAACAACTAATGAAAAAGTAATAGACACCGCTGAAAAAGTAGTACCTATAATAGCAGCTTCACGTTGTGTGTAAAACTTAGCTTCGTACTGTTTGCTAGTCATAAGAATACCGACACTACCATCTCCTAACCAAGAGGCCATGCAATCAATAGCACTTCGCCCAGGTAAGTTAAAAATAGGGCGCATTATTTTGGTGAGTAGGGTGCCAAATAATTCCAGTAAGCCAAAATTAAGCAACAGAGGAAGCAGCAATCCTGCGAAGATAAACACACAAAATAATACTGGTAGAAGATCATTTAATACCAGTGCGCCAGTGCCACCCGAGTAAATCATTTCTGGGCCAATCTGTAAGTATGTTAATACAATAAAAACTGCCCCAATAATCCTAACAGCAAACCATACAGGTGAAACATCAAATAGTCCTCTAAAGAAGGTGCTGTCGTTAATCCACTTGAAGGAAGCAACTTTGTGAGCAGTTGTCATTAACGCCGTAAATAAGACAACTACTGTTACGATTAGGGGTAAACTGCTACCTAGTAAACTTTGTAATGTTTTAGCAACGATAGCGATTGGGATAGTGATGTTACCTTCATAGCTGATTGGCATCATAAACAAAATTAAGCCGATAAGTGAGGGCACAATAAAAGTTAATATTGTCTGTAAATTGTGTGTTTTTATATTCTGCACAGGAGTACCTTGGCAATTGAATTTTTGAGAAAAGCAGGGGCTTTTCTTTGAACGCGCAGGGTACTTACTTTATTTAAAATTGTAAATGGGCGGAAACTGGCAAAGATCAATGAATGTTTAAAAATTTTCAACAAGCAATTTTATTCGCGCTATGCTGTTAATGGCTGTTGATTATTAGAGTTTATTCGTTGCAGTAATTTGTCGACTATTCATGCAACGTTTTTACTATGTCGTTAAGTTATTGCAAATCAATAGGCGAAAAATTATTAAACAGGGTTAACAAGCGTTATCCATTTCATTCAACAGATCCTAACCTAACAAAAAATAGGGATATTATGAGCAGTAATTTACTTATTCGATCAGCGGAAAATCTTAAAAAAGCTGTGCCACTGATGATGAAATATAAAGTGCCAACCACTCCATTAAACTACGCCTTATGGTACACCTACGTTTCCGATGAATTGCCTCTATTAAATGAAAAACTCGATAGCCTTTTAGAAAATAGTGAAGTTTGTCCGCCTGCACAGGCGAACGTTTTATATCGTGAGTTTGTGGCAGATCAAACGGAATCAGAAACTTGGGCGATGCGAAATAGTATTGATAAAATGCTTATTCAGTTAGGGCAGTCATTGACGGATACGTGTAAAGATACTAATGATTTTCAAAAGTCTTTTGCACAAACTTTTGATGATATTAATAATGTCGATGATAATGGCTTGTCAGTTGAAGAGGTGATTGGGCTGTTGAAGAAGCTCCAAGGAGATTCTAAAAATATACAGCGATCGACTTCATTTTTTTCTGCCAGTTTAGAGAGTGCAAGAGGAGAGATTGCTTCACTCAAAGCTCAGTTAGAAAAAAGTCAAAAACAAGCGTTGTATGACTCATTAACTGGGTTGCTTAATCGGCATGCTTTTGACTCTGAGATTTCTGTTTTTCTAGATTCGAAAGCTGATGGACTCTGTTTAATATTGGCTGACATTGATCATTTTAAAATGTTTAATGATCAATGGGGACATCTACTGGGCGATCAAGTTTTGAAAGCGGTAGGGCGAAAACTCAATGATTGTATGCGTGAAGGTTCAACAGCGTATCGCTTTGGAGGAGAAGAGTTTGTAATTTTAGTCCCTAAAAGCAAACTTCGAATTGCTCGCCATATGGCGGAGACGATACGTAAAATGATTGAAAAGTTAAGTTTAAAAGATAAGCGTTCAGGGCAAACGATTAAAAATATCACTCTTTCATTCGGCGTTGTAGAATTTCAACAAGAAGAGTCATTAACTAGTTTTATTGCTCGTGCTGATAAGTATTTATATGAAGCTAAGCGGCTAGGAAGAAACCGAGTATTACCAATGCTGTAATTATTACTCATATTTTATTCACTCCTGCCGATAACAGCGTTATGATTGTTTTTTATTAATTTGTAGGAGGAACTGTGCATTTAACTCAACAGGAAAGGCGCACTTTTGAGCGTTTGAGTTTTACTTCAAAAGTATTGATAACTCATAATGGTCATGATCAATGGGTTGAATGTAAAGACGTGAATACCGAAGGGATGTCACTGTATCTAGAAAGTAACCCCCTGAAATTACACGATGAAATTGCGGTACGCTTTGATGATGCCGATGCCCATTTTCCGGCGTTAAATGTGGACGCTGATGTTATTCGTGTACAGCCTATTGAGAGTGGTTTTGTTGTCGCGCTAGAATTTGTTGCCATCTATTAATTTTTTCCTATCAAAGTACCAACTCAGAAGAGACAAAAATGAATAAAATTCAGATCGAAGAAAAGAGTATATATCCTTCAAAGGTTGTTTGTATTGGGCGTAATTATGTTGAGCATATTGTAGAGCTTGATAATGAGATTCCTGAGCAGATGGTGTTTTTTATAAAACCTAATTCTGCTATTTCAGATGTTATTATTAGTAATGTCGAAGAGCCCATTCATTACGAAGCGGAGATCTCCTTTGTTATTACCGATAACAAAATATCGGCTGTAGGTGTTGGCTTAGATATGACTAAACGCGGTATACAGTCTGCGCTGAAAAATAAAGGATTACCTTGGGAACGTGCAAAAGCGTTTGATAATTCCGCGGTATTTAGCCCTTTTATTCCGTTCACTGGAGATGTTACTTCATTGTCAATGCGATTATTTATCAATGATCTTGAAACGCAACATGCAAATTACCCATTGATGATCAATAAACCCGAAGAGATTATTGATGAAGTAGGTACGTTTATGCGCTTTGAAGATGGAGATATTTTAATGACAGGTACCCCAAAAGGGGTGGGTGTCGCTCACAAAGGTGACCGATTTAAGGGACAAGTTTTTTACAACGATAAGTTGTTACTTGAACAACATTGGACCGTATTATAATCAGAGAGACAGTTGCGAATATTCACCTCTTTAAGATTATTCGCATTTCATTTTGAAAACACACCATTTTTCATCGCTTTTTTCGCCTTTTTCCCCTTTTCGTAACATAACAGGGCTAGCCTTATCTCTCTGATTTGCGTAAAATTACGCACTATTTTTTTATGTAATAGCAAATGTATTAAATTTGTGATTTGAAATTTCAATGTTAAAAATATTCTGTATTGCATTTACCGTGTGGTAAATGCCATTGTTAACATTTGCAAACAATCAGTTATTTAATACATTTGCTATATTAATCGAGATAAAAACCCATGCAGCACCTTGATGAAATCGTTGCTAATGCGCAACAACAGATAGAAAACGCCGTTGATGGCAATGAATTAGAAGAGATCCGCTTACAATATTTAGGTAAGAAAGGGATCATGACTGAACAGATGAAAGGGTTAGGTAAATTACCACCTGCCGAAAAACCTGCTGCAGGTCAGATGATTAACAAAGCCAAACAAGCGATTCAAGCAGTACTCGTTGCTCGTAAACAAGCTTTTGAAACAGAAGCGTTAAATGCCAAGCTAGCACAGGAAACGATTGATGTAACACTGCCAGGTCGTGGTGCGCCACTCGGTAACATTCACCCTGTTACGCGCACAACTGAACGTATTGTTGAATTTTTCAGTGAATTAGGGTTTGAAGTCAAAGATGGTCCTGAAGTTGAAGATGGTTACCATAACTTTGATGCACTTAATATTCCACCGCATCATCCTGCCCGTGCTGATCACGATACGTTTTATTTTAATCCTGATTTAGTATTACGTACACAAACATCAGGTGTACAGATTCGTACAATGGAAACTCAAGAGCCTCCTGTACGTATTATCTCGCCAGGACGCGTGTACCGTAACGATTACGATCAAACTCATACGCCAATGTTCCACCAAGTTGAAGGCTTAATGATCGCTGAAAACGTGAGCTTTGCACAACTTAAAGGTATTTTAAACGACTTCTTACATAACTTCTTCGAAGAAGATTTAGAGATCCGTTTCCGTCCTTCTTACTTCCCATTCACAGAGCCTTCTGCAGAAGTTGACGTGAAAGGTAAGAACGGTTGGTTAGAGATTCTTGGCTGTGGCATGGTCCACCCAACCGTATTAAAAGCAATGGGCGTTGATCCAGAAAAATATTCAGGTTTTGCCTTTGGTATCGGTATCGAGCGTTTAACAATGCTTCGTTACGGCGTAAATGATTTACGTTCTTTCTTTGAAAACGATCTTCGTTTCCTCAAGCAATTCAAATAAGGGTTAAAAATAATGAAATTTAGTGAAGCTTGGTTACGCGAGTGGGTTAACCCAGAAATTAGCAGTGCAGATTTACAACACCAAATTACGATGGCCGGCCTTGAAGTTGATGACGTTGATGCCGTTGCTGGTGAATTTACAAAAGTACTTGTCGGTGAAGTGGTTGAATGTGGCCAGCATCCAGATGCAGACAAACTACAGGTAACAAAAATCAATATCGGTGAAGATGAATTAATCGATATCGTATGTGGTGCAAAGAACTGTCGTTTAGGTCTTAAAGTAGCTGTTGCGGTAGTGGGTGCTGTATTACCAGGTGATTTTAAAATTAAAAAAGCAAAACTACGCGGACAGCCATCATTTGGCATGTTATGTAGTGAATCTGAGCTGGGCATGGCAGAAAGTGCAGAGGGTATCATTGAATTACCTTTAGATGCGCCAATTGGTCAATGTGTGCGTGAATACCTGCAACTTGACGATGTGACGATTGATGTTGATTTAACGGCAAACCGTGCAGACTGTTTAGGTATCGCGGGCCTTGCGCGTGAAGTGGGCGTTTTAAACGCTATTTCAGCAACTGAGCCAACATGGGAAAATGTTGCCGTTTCAATTGATGATACAGTTGCTATTAATCTGCAAGCGCCACAAGCATGTCCTCGTTACCTTGGCCGTGTTATTAAAGGCATTAATCAAGATGTTGCAACGCCACTTTGGATGGTTGAAAAACTGCGTCGTTGTGGTGTGCGCAGTGTCGATGCAGTGGTTGATATCACGCAATATGTATTACTTGAGTTTGGTCATCCAATGCACGCCTTTGATCTTACTAAACTCGAAGGTGGCATTGAAGTGCGCCTTGCAGAGCAAGATGAAAAACTAACATTGTTAGATGGCAAAGAAGTTAAATTAAATGCCGACACTTTAGTGATTGCAGATCAATCTAAAGCGCTAGCAATGGCGGGTATTTTTGGTGGTCAGGACTCTGGTGTGCAACAGGGCACAACGGATATCTTCCTTGAAAGTGCATTTTTTGCACCGCTTGCAATCGCAGGTCGTGCACGTAGCTATGGTTTACATACCGATGCTTCTCATCGTTACGAGCGTGGTGTTGACCCCGTTTTACAAGCTAAAGCAATGGAACGTGCGACGCAGTTATTGGTTGAAATTTGTGGTGGTTCGGTTGGCCCAATTACAGAAGCTGTTAGTAATGAAAACCTACCTAAGCAGGCAACCATTACTCTAACACGCGTTAAATTAGATCGTTTAATTGGTCATGTTGTAGAAGATGCGCGTGTAACAGAGATTCTGACGCAGCTCGGTTGTGACGTTGAAACAACAGAAAACAGCTGGACCGTGGTGGCGCCAACTTATCGTTTCGACATGGAAATTGAAGAAGACTTAATTGAAGAAGTTGCGCGTGTATACGGTTATAACAATATTCCGAATATTGCTCCACAGGCTGCATTAACAATGCCCGCGCACAATGAAGCTGCACTGAAACTTTCTAAAATTCGTGATGTATTAGTAAACCGTGAATTTAATGAAGCGATCACGTATAGCTTTGTTGACCCTGACAAGCAATTAAAACTGCACCCTGAAGCGGATGCATTGATTCTGCCACATCCAATCTCTAAAGATATGTCAGCGATGCGTGTGAGCTTATTAACAGGTTTATTAGAGAGTGTTTCTAAAAACCAAAAGCGTCAACAGCCACGAGTGCGTTTGTTTGAAACCGGTTTACGTTTTGTTAAAGATGAAAATGCCGAAAATGGTATTAATCAACAAGCAATGTTAGCCGGTGTAATTATTGGCAATTTGAACGAGCAACACTGGGATCTCGAATCTCGTAATGTTGATTTTTTTGACTTAAAAGCAGATTTAGAAAGTGTCTTAGACCTTTGTGTTGATAGCACTAATTTTGAATTTAAAGCTGAAACACACAGTGCACTTCACCCAGGACAGTCGGCTGGCATATACCGCAATGGTAAGCACATCGGTTACATTGGTGCATTGCATCCAAACCATGTTAAGCCTTTTGCAATTAAAGGTACGCCAATCGTATTTGAAGTCCTGCTCGATGCAATTAGTACACGCCAATTGCCAGAGGCGGGCGATATATCTAAGTTCCCTGCAAACCATCGAGATTTAGCTTTTGTTGTAGATAAAAAGGTTGATGCAGGTAAGGTCTTAAAATTTATAGATAAAATTGGCGGAACCCAATTAGTTGGCTTAAACTTATTTGACGTATATGAAGGGCAAGGCGTAATTGAAGGTAATAAAAGCTTAGCAATAGGTTTAATCTTACAAGACACGACGCGCACTTTAGAAGAGCAGGAGATTGCTGATAGTGTTAACGCTATTGTAGAAGCGGTTTCTAAAGAGTTTAATGCATCTTTGAGAGAATAATTTATGGCACTGACTAAAGCTGAAATAGCGCTACATTTATCACAAGAAGTAGGTCTAAGCAAACGAGACGCAAAAGAGTTTGTTGAGTCCTTTTTTGAAGAGATCAAATCGACCTTAGCCAATGGAGAGCCCGTTAAAATCTCTGGCTTTGGTGGGTTTGAGCTTAAAGATAAAAGTGAACGCCCTGGTCGTAACCCGAAAACCGGTGAAGATATTCCAATTGCAGCACGACGCGTTGTAACATTTAGAGCGGGGCAAAAGCTCAAAGAGTTAGTCGAAGAAAATTTACCCGACACACCTCAAAACGGATAATTTTCTAGTTAAATTTTCAAACTGTTAAAAAAGTCGCATTGCGGCTTTTTTTATGCATTTTTTTTATGAACTGTGACGCATCTTTTTTTCCTAATTTCCCTACAATAAATGCCATTATTTAACAAATTTAACATTTATATAAGGGGAACCTTTTGCCTTTAAATCAATATAAAAAAATCGTGGTACTCACTGGTGCAGGCGTCTCTGCTGAATCAGGTATTCGTACATTTCGAGACAAAGATGGTTTATGGGAAAAGTATAAGCTGGAGGATGTTGCTACATTAGAAGGCTATAAAAAAAATCCAGAACTGGTGTTAGATTTCTATAATAAACGTCGTAAAGACTTTTGTACTGGTGATGTTGAACCTAATGCTGCTCACTATGCTTTAGCGGAATTAGAGGAAAATTTTCAAGGCGAGTTTTTATTAGTGACGCAAAATATTGATAATTTACACGAACAGGCGGGTTCTAAAAATGTGATTCATATGCATGGTGAGTTATTAAAAGCACGTTGCCCGAAAACCAATCAAGTGATTAATTGGTTAGATGATATGAGTAATAATGATCTTTGTCACTGTTGCCAGTACCCTGAAAACCTTAGACCGCATATTGTTTGGTTTGGGGAAATGCCACTCGGTTTAGATATTATTTACCATCACCTTTCTCAGGCAGATCTGTTTATTGCAATTGGCACCTCTGGCACGGTCTACCCTGCTGCCGGCTTCGTGGAAGAAGCTAAAAGTGTAGGGGCTTATTCCATCGAAGTGAATCTAGAAGCGAGTGAAATTCATAGCCATTTTGATAAAATTGAACAGGGTAAAGCGACACAAGTTGTACCACTTATCGTCGATAAGCTTTTGTCAGCTAAATCATTAGCATAAACGCTAAAATTCGTTACAATGTGGGCTTATTAACTATTAAGGCCTGTCGCTTGTTATGAACAAAACCCATTTTGTATTAGGGGGTGATCTTAAAAAATCACTCACCGAAGGTTACACCCTCGACTTTAAACAACTCTTCAAAGATGCATTTGTCATCACTCGTAAACATTTTTTGCCCTTGATTGTTGCTTGTTTGGTGACGGTCGCGATTGTTGCTCTGCTCTATACACTTAGCTTCGAAGCATTATCAAGCCTGAGTGATACCAATCAAACTATTGTTAATTTTATTTTTAGCTCCTTTATTGTGACGCCTTTGGTGACAGGCTTACAAATGATGGGGATTCATCATGCGATTGGTATTAAAACGCGCTCTATGGATCTATTTAATTTCTTTAATATTATTTTAAAATTGGCTTTAGGCAGTGTGATTATTAATATCATTGTTTATGTTTCAAGTGTTTTACTTAGCCAGTTGTTAGGGGATATTGGTTTACAACTTTCAATCATTGTAATGCTGTATTTAAACATGGCATTCTGTATGGTCTACCCACTGATTGCAGAGAAAAAAATTGCCCCTCAACTTGCAATAAAATTATCTTTTAAGCTCATTAATAAAAACCTTCGTCAGTTCACTTTCCTATTTATGACACTTGGTTTACTTGGCTTTATTGCTATTTTACCATCAGGTATTGGCCTGTTTTTCTTTATTCCTTTCTATTTTAATATTATGGGAATCGTGTATCGCCAAATGTGTGGCGTAGGCGTAGTTGCGACTGAAGTGACAGAAAATACTGATCAAAATGATTCATCTACCGAACAAAATTCGAACAATGATGATTCAAAAAATAACACTGATTTCGAGGCCTAAAATGCGATTTTTATTGCTATTTATTTCAATTTTCGTAAGCCAAAATGCATTTTCATCTACCTTAAAACTCGATTACTCTTTGTTTTTTGGCTACATGAAAACACTTTATAAATTAGATTATCAAGATGTTACTACCGCATTTTATCTAGTGCAGCCATCGGGTGAGAGTTGCACAATTAAAAAAGCAGAGTTAGTAGTTGATGAGAAAAGAGATCCGATTGAGTTCCAATCAGAAGGGCGTTTATTACCTTTCTTTTCCGATCAGCACCGTAAAGATGGTGGGGTTATCTATGTTACTACTGCGGAAAATCAAAACTGTGCATTACAAGTCACTCTAATGGCAAAAGAATCACAATTAGATGCTTTGACATTTGCAAAACTAACTCTTATAAGCGAACAACTTGAAGGGGTACTGCGAAAAAATGCCGGCATGATTGGCCGTTATTTCTTACCAACTTATCAAGGACTTCGCTTTAAATTAGCCTCTCCAATCAGCGCTGATAGCGCGTTGAAACTCGGTTACAGCGTTGCAGATAACGGCGACCTTTTGATTAGCAATAAGCGAATAAACGCAACGCAAGTGACAGAATTAATTCCTTATCAGGTGCTACGTATCACACCTTGGATTGTTAAATAACGTATAAATTTATATTCAAACTAACAATGCGTACTTTTTATCTGAGGTGGAATTGATTAAGTACGCTAACCTAATGAACATTGACTCAGAAACGAAATCTGCTAATCATACTTGCTTGTAGAATTACGACGATTAATTCATATTTTTAAAATATTAACCCACCATGCTTACTCTAACTCAGAGCTAAATACAGAGTGTTTAATCGAACGTTTTTATATTATATCAAATCCATTAAATAACTGATCAATCTTACTTGTTAAAAAAAGCTATTTCAGCGTTAAAAATTTCGCAAAGGGAACAGCCATTTACATCAATTTTCGCCTTTAACTAACTCCTTTTTCCTACGTAATATTTGATCACTATATTAACGGAATTGGTATTACAGTCGACTATCTATGATAGTTGCATAAACCGTTAATGAGCGAGAAGGGCAACATGTGTTGACCTCGTCAATTGCCACAAATAGCCTCAAACTTGTTGAAAAATAAACTCGCTAGATCAACCATCTCCATTCCACTATATTTTTGAATTCCTTAAAAAAATAGTGTCATTTATTTTTTAAACTATTCTTTAATATCAATGATTTAAGTGCACTATGTTTTATGGCAAAAGCATAAACAATTCGGTAGTATAACTACTTATTCATTGGTAAAGGTTAACGTTTTGAAATTTAATAATAAACAGGTCATTTTATTTGATCTTGATGGTACTTTAATCGATAGCGCACCTGATTTAGCTTTAGCGATTAACCATATGTTAACGTCACTTGGCAGAGAAACATTCAGTGATGATCTTATTCGTTCATGGGTTGGTAATGGTGCACAAGTAATTGTTAAGCGAGGCTTATCAGGTAAAGCTGATTATGATGACGCGGATATTGATGTCGCTTTATTTGACAAATCATTGGAAATATTTCTTAACTTCTATGCAAATAACCTTTGTGTAGATACAGTGACTTATCCTAATGTTCGTTCTACGTTGAAAATATTAAAAGCACAGGGTTATCGATTAGTTATTGTTACCAATAAGCCTTTTGATTTTATAGAGCCTATTTTAGATGGCTTACAGCTTGATGGTTTGTTTGAACTTTGTTTAGGTGGTGACAGTTTACCTGTTCGTAAACCTGATCCATTGCCACTTTTACATGTGTGTAGCAAACTAGGTGTAACGCCTGAAGAGTGCGTGATGGTAGGTGACTCTAAAAATGATATCTTAGCCGCTAACGCTGCCAATATGCAAAGTATTGGTCTTACCTATGGATATAATTACGGTGAAGATATTGGTGAGCATAATCCTGATGCCGTATTTTCAGACTTTGCAGATATCATTGCGCCGTTTGCAGTGACTAATCAGTATGATCTTGTGGAATAAATTTTTATGAGTAACACGATTCAGAACACTTTAAAGCAACCTAAAATCGGTATTGTCGGCGGTGGTGTTGCGGGGGCCACCGTTGCCCTCAGCTTAGGTGAACTCGGATTAGATGTCACCCTAATAGAAAAAGGACCGACGCTTGTCAATGGTCCTCCGATTTGCCACTTACATGCCGGCGGTAACCTATACCGAGAAATATCTGAGCAACAGTGTCTGACGTTGTTAAACGAGTCGATCGAATTGTTACGTATATATCCGCATAGTATTGATTATCGTCCAACCATAGTTGCAGTTCCAACTAATGATAAAGGTGAGCCTGAAAATCTTTTCTCTCGTCTTGAAAAGCTTCGTCAAGAGTATCAGCGTTTAGTTAATATTGACCCTAAAAATAGGGTGCTGGGAGAGCCTGAAGATTACTTTAAAATTTTTACTCGCGAGGAAGTTGAAGCATTAAAAAATAAACCAATTGTTACTATGCCTGATTCGCTTGAAGAGTGGATGATTCCGGTTGCACATCATGTCGATTTATCGCAATTAAAGTTTCCAATTATTATGGTTCAAGAGTATGGGGTAAACCTATTTAGATTAGCCGCCAGCGCTGAACTAACTCTTCAAAAATTTACAAACTGTAATATTTTGACTAGTAGTAAAGTGGTGCAGGTAACCCAAAAAAATGACCAATGGCTGGTTGAATATCAACATCAGGGCGCCTCACATCATTGCGAATTTGATTTTTTGATTAATGCAGCAGGTTTTAGGACGGGTATGGTTGATGATATGCTCGGGTTTTCACGTAAACGACTCGTAGAGTTTAAAGCTGCCTATGTGACGCAATGGCAAGGTAATGACAGCATTTGGCCTGAGCTTGTCTTCTTTGGCGAGCGAGGCACGCCAAACGGCATGGCACAATTTACTCCTTACCCAGATGGTTACTATCAATTACACGGCATGACTGAATCAATCACTTTATTTGATAAAGGGTTAGTTGAAAGTTCAGAAAGTAGTGCGCAACCCGAACTACCGGATCACCTTATTAGCAAGATTGATCAAGGTTGGCCTACACAAGAAACAGAGCTTCGTACACAAAAAGCTATTGACCACATTGGTCGTTTTATCCCTGAATATCGAAGACAGGCAAAGGTTAGTGCTAAACCTCTATACGGAGCGCAGCAAATTCCTGGAGAAGATGCTGATTTACGTGCAGCCGGCGTTTCTTTTGTTGGTGATAACTATGCCCGCTGTGAGATTGTTAAAGCTTCCTCTGCACCAAGTGTGGCCAAAGAGATCATAAAGCAATTTGTTCATCTGGGGAACTTGGATGATACACACTTAGATAGACTGACATTGTCAGCAACTCATTCGCTGTTAAATAAAGATATTGAGCACTACGCACAAGAAATCTGTGTAATGCGCCAATACCCGCGTTCTTTAGCAAAGTGTAATGTCAATTATAAAGGATAAATAATGGATGATAGGGCACTTAAAATCCATGCTGTCCTATCATTGGCGTTGTTTGATTACTACTGAATAGGCTTGCATGTAAGCGCAGTGCATGGTTATCAGTTAAGCTTGATATATAATCAGCAATCACACGTTTTTGGTGAGATGCATCGCTTTGTTGTTGGTAAACTTGTTTTACTTGTTCGGGTAAAAAGCGCATTGGCCCTGCATTAAATGCTTCGAAGAGTTCCATTACAATCTGCTGACCACGATACTCCAGAATTTGTAAGTCTGGGCTTTTAATCACGTAGTTTAATACAAACTGTTTTAATATTTCTAAAACTTTAAACATCGCAGGCTCTAATACCGCGTTGTAGGCGAGTAGTGGCTCGTTAAATTTAACATCTACTAGGTCGATTTTTATTGATGTGATCAACGCATTAACTAATGCGCCGATAGCATCTTTACGTTTAAAGTGTTGGCTAGAAAAGAGATCATTTGTCAGCTGTGTCAGTTGCTCACCTAAGCAAAAGTCTTTAACTTCAGCTAGTTGTGTTGCTACTCTCTCTTGCCATAAAGCTTTGCTAACAATCCCCATGGCAATCGCATCTTCAAGATCGTGAATTCCATAAGCGATATCATCAGCTATTTCCATAATGGAACAATCAAAGGATTTATAACGCGACTTACGATGGCTTATATCTCCTATTGCTTGGGGACGTAAAGATTGAAACAAAGCTCTATCAGCTTTACAAAGTGGAACTAATACTGCGTTTAAATAGGATTCATCATGGTCATAGATACCCTTGCCTGGCATCCATTCTTCGGTTTTTAATTGTCGAAAGTTACGGCTATTATCTTCAGGATAAGGGGCACTGATTGCGCTTAAGCAAACGGGATATTTTAATAATCCAAGTAAACTACGGCGGGTCAAGTTCATTCCATTAAATTCTGTGTATGGCTCTAATTGCGTTAAAATTCTAAAGGTTTGACCATTCCCTTCAAACCCACCATCGTCGATCATCATATAATTTAAAGCTGTTTCCCCTCCATGTCCGAAGGGAGGGTGACCGATATCGTGGCTTAGGCAGATTGTCTCAATTAAATTATTACTCGGTAGCAGAGGCTTAAATTCAGGCTGTGTTATGGTCAAATGGGCAACGATACCAGCACCTATTTGTGCAACTTCTAGTGAATGTGTTAAACGTGTACGGTAAAAATCACTTAACCCATTGTTATGGATCTGCGTTTTAGATTGTAGTCGACGAAATGCCGCAGAATGTAAGACACGTGCTTTATCACGTTGAAAGGGTGAACGTTTATCTAAACGTCTTTTTTTACCTGGCTCTTCACTAAGGCGTTGTAGCCATTGTTCATTGATCTTTAAAATTTTATCATTCATAGGTAACATTCTATCTCATTGATCAAGGTACTAAAATTGTAGCCTGAGTGTCAGATTATAAATAGCAAAAGTTACAAAAATGACTGAACAATTGTATTTATTAACAGCATAAAGGGATATTTTTTTACGATTTTCTTAGTTATGCATATACTAAAATACTCATCTAATTTGTATATGCAGGGTTATGCCATGAAAAAACCTAGTATTCCACCCAACGAGAGGAAACGATTAGCGCAACTTGATTCGCTTGGTGTCCTTGATACTCAAGCCGAAGAGCGTTTCGATCGTATTTCTCGAATGGCAAAACGGCTTTTTAACGTGCCAATTGCTTTGGTGAGTTTAGTCGATGAAAATCGACAGTGGTTTAAGTCTTGTTTTGGTATTTCAGCTTCAGAAACCTCACGTGAAATTTCATTTTGTGGTCATGCCATTTTAAATAGTGATGTATTCATCATTAACAATGCACTTGAAGATAATCGCTTTATCGATAATCCATTAGTCGTAAATGATCCTAAAATACGATTTTATGCAGGTTGTCCCTTAGTGGTAAATGGTTACCGCTTAGGTACGTTGTGTCTTATTGATCAAGTACCCAGAGAGTTTGATGAGCAAGATGTCAGTGCACTTCAGGATTTAGCTTCCATGGTCGAGCATGAGTTAACGGCTGTGCAGCTAGCGACAATGGATGAATTAACGGGCATATCTAATCGTCGTGGTTTTTTAATGCTTGCGCAAAGTAGTCTCAATTATTGTATTCGAAATCATATTGCCGTGACTCTGGCATACTTAGATTTAGATCTATTCAAAGAGATCAATGATCATTATGGCCATGCTAAGGGTGATGAAATTCTGGTTATGTTTGCTGACTCAATGAAAGCTACCTTTAGAAACTCAGATATTTTTGCTCGTTTAGGGGGTGATGAGTTTGTTTTATTATTTAGTAATACCACCCGCGACCAAGCCCTTCATGCGATTGATAAATTTAGAGCTTCGTTAGCTGAAATTAAGATCGCTCATGGTTACCCGCATCGTGTTGAATTTACCTGTGGCATCGTCGAATTTACGCCATCTAAGCATCCCACCATGGAAGCGTTATTAGAGGAGGGAGATAAATTAATGTATCAGTTAAAGCATTAGCATCAATAGTAATGCTACTAAGAGTGATTTAGATTTTTAGTGCATTTGCTATTATTCATTGCTGTCTTCAGCGCCACTTTCATCAGCCCCCCTTGATTTAGGAGTAAACATTGCAATTTATAGAATGTAATTTTGAGCAACATGCACCCGCTATGTTAGCTATCTTTAATGATGCCATTGAAAACTCTACTGCCCTGTATGATTATAAACCACGCACCATTGAAAATATGGCAGAATGGTTTGCGATTAAAACGCTAAATAATTTTCCTGTGATAGGCATTGTTAATGATAGTGAACAGTTAATGGGCTTTGCAAGTTACGGGACTTTTCGAGCGTGGCCTGCATATAAATATACTGTCGAGCACTCGTTATACGTAAACAGATTATTCAGAGGTCAAAAATTAGGACAAGCGCTACTTGAACAGTTAATTGAAAGGGCTGTTGAACAGCAATACCATACTTTGATTGGCGCTATCGATATGAACAATAAAGCCAGTATTAAACTGCATGAAAAGTTTGCATTTAACCATTGTGGCACCATTAAACAAGCAGCATTTAAATTCGGAGAGTGGCTTGATTTAGGCTTTTATCAACGAATTTTGTTAACCCCAGATCAACCTTTGGATGGTTAGTTTAAGCAATCGCATGCTTCAAAATGCTCCGCGTATAAATGTAGAGCATTGAATTAGGTACATGTAATTTGGTTATTGGTTATTGGTTAGTGTGTTTTTCCTAATGTCGCTTTGAAATCTTGATAGTTGAAACTATTTAAACATTCGATACGACCATCAATACGTTGATAATAGATGCTCGGCATTTTCAAACCATTAAACCAATTAAGTTTCACCATGGTATATCCAGCACTATCCATCAAATGTAGCTTTTGGCCAATCTTAAGTGGCGTTTCAAACTGTGTTTCACAGAACTGATCACCAGCCAAGCAGGAGCAAGATCCAATCACATAGTTGAAAACGCCATTTTCAGTTGCTTCTCTGACACTCGCCGGTTCGTTATAAATTAAGGTATCTAAACGATGCGCTTCTGTTGCACTATCAACAATGGCGGTTTTCTTTTCATTTTCAACAATATCAATCACGCTAACAACCAAATCTGCCGTACGGGTGATGATCGCTTCACCGGGTTCGAGGTAGAGCTGAATATCATGTTTCTGGGCAAAGGCTTTAAGCGCAAATGCCAATTTTTCAATAGGGTAACCTGGATAGGTAAAGAAGATCCCTCCACCTAAACTTAGCCAGCTTAGCTTGTCTAAATAGTCGGAAAAGGTCGTTGAGATATGATCTAAAATAGCGATAAAGGCATCTACATCTTTATTCTCACAATTCATGTGAAACATAAAACCTTCTACTTTATCTAATACCTCTGGGCTTAGTAACGCCTGTTTAACGCCTAAACGAGAATAGGGGCGAGCGGGGTTTGCGAGATCTTGTCCTGCCATACTACGTTCTGGGTTAATGCGTAAACCAAGTGAGGCATGCTCATAACAATCTGAATAATGCGCTTCAAGTTGTGATAATGAATTGAAGATGATTTTATCGGAGAGACCTTTTACAGCTTCAATATCAGCTTTAGAGTAACCCACACTATAGGCATGTGTTTCACCTCCGAACTCTTCATGCCCCAATTGCACCTCGTAGGGGCCTGAACTGGTGGTACCATCAAGATAAGGTTTAATGGTTTCAAAGGTACCAAAGGTTGAGAAACATTTAAGCGCTAAAACGAGTTTTACTCCTGATAACTGTTTTAACAATTTTGCTTTTTCAAGGTTATCGATAAGTTTACTTTCATCGATCATGAAGTAAGGGGTTTGTAGGTTATCTGTGTTCATATGATTAGCATTTATTAAGTAAAAAGCATTGGGTAGAAGCTAGAAAGCTAGAAAGCTAGAAAGCTAGAAAGCTAGAAAGCTAGAAAGCTAGAAAGCTTGAAGGCTGGAAAGTTAGAAGCCTCAAGCCCTCAAGCCTTATTACCTTTCAGCCTTATTAATTTCCTAAGCGTCTAATTCTTGCACTTGCCAAGTTAGGCCAATGCGTGGCATTAGATCTAGGAAGTGATCAGGGTTTAATTGTTCAACATTGAACAGGCCTTTATCACTCCATTTCCCTTGGAAGTATAACAACGCCGCTGTGATTGCTGGTACACCCGTTGTGTAAGAGATAGCTTGATGTTCAACTTCAATATAAGCTTCTTTATGATCGCAAATATTGTAGATAAACACGCTTTTAGCAACACCTTCTTTTTTACCACGTACCCAAGTCCCGATACAGGTTTTACCGGTGTAACCCGAAGCAAGTGACGTAGGATCGGGTAAAATTGCTTTTAACACTTTAAGAGGTTCAACAGTAATGCCATCAACGGTAGTGATAGGATCAGGGCTTAATAGACCGATATCACGCATTACATTGAAGTAGTTAAGGTAGCTGTCTGAGAAACCCATCCAGAATTCAATACGTTTAGCGGGTAAGTATTCAGCCATCGAGCGAACTTCATCGTGCGCCATTGAGTAAACTTTTTGCTTACCAACAACAGGAAAATCAAATTCCATCATACGACTATGGCAAGGGACTTGATGCCATTTTTTATCTTCAAAATAGAAAGAGTCGCCTTGAATTTCTAACATGTTAGTTTCAGGGTCAAAGTTGGTTGCAAATTTCTGACCGTGATCACCGGCATTAACATCCATTACATCGATGCTGTCAATCTCATCAAAAAGATGTTTGTGTGCGTAGGTTGCAAATACACTGACTACACCCGGATCAAAACCTGCACCTAAAATACCGGTGATGCCCGCTTCTTTAAAGCGATCTGCAAATGCCCATTGTGGATCATAAGCCTCTGGTACTTGTTGTCCTTCGCTGCATAAATCGGTAGCGACAGAAGTATCAAGGTAGGCTGTTTGAGTTTGTACACATGCTTCCATAATCGCTACGTTAACCCATGGAGGACCTGCATTAATAAGTAGATCTGGTTTAACTTCATTGATTAGCGCAACAAGTGCTTCTACGTTGTCTGCATCTACCGTCACAGCACTGATATTTTTACTACTGTCTTTAAGGTTGTTACGGCCTTTGATAGAAGTAATGATTTTTTCACATTTAGCAACGGTACGTGATGCGATAGTAATATCACCAAAAACATCGTTATTTTGTGCACATTTATGGGCGATAACCCAACCAACGCCACCAGCGCCAATTTGTAATACAGACATCTTAATTTGCCTCTTGAGTGTGTAAAAGTTGTACTGCCGTTGTTTCAATTTTGCTAAACAAGGCATCAAAGTCATTAAGGGTTAAACAAGGATTTAACAGTGTAAATTTCAGATACAGTTTACCGTCTACTTTAGTTTCTGCGATCACTGCATCGCCAGAGGTAAGTAGCTGTAAACGTAACTTTTGATGAAGTGTGTTAAAGGCTTCTTCGCTTAGCGTTCCTTGCTTATTTAAACGGAATAACACCGTTGAAAGTAATGGCTCACAGCATAAATCAAAATGTTCATTTTTTTTGATCAAGTCTGCAACTTGTTGTGTCAATAACAGTAAGTCGTCATACATCGCACCTAATTTATTGGCGCCGACTGCCTTTAATGTCATGAACATTTTTAATGCATCGAAACGTTTAGTCGTCGCGATACTTTTATCAACCAAATTCGGCAGCTCATCACCTTCACGGTTAAGGTAATCAGCATGATGTAATAGGGTATTAAAGTTAGCCTTATTTTTAATCAGTAATGCCCCACAACTAATGGTTTGATAAAACAGCTTATGAAAGTCAACACTGACACTATCTGCTAATTCAATTCCAGCTAAACGTGATTTATGTGTTTCACTGAGCATTAATGCCCCGCCGTATGCACCATCGATGTGTGACCAACAGCCACTATTTTTAGCAATGTTGACAACACGTTTGAGATCATCAATTGCACCGTGATCAGTTGTACCTGCAGTGGCAACAATCGCGATGGGTAATAGATCTTGAGCTTTTAATGAATCAATTTTTTCTTGTAAGGCATTACAATCAATCTGTCCCTGTAGGTTAGTAGCAACCGTTACCACTGATTGCTCACCAAGGCCCATTAACGCAGCTGATTTTTGTACGGTAAAATGGCTTTTGTCTGAACAGATAATACGCATTTTATGTCCATATACAGGTAAGCCATGCTGCTGAATATTATGCTTCGAATGCTTTGCAGCAAACCAATCCCGTGCCAGTAATAATCCCATAAGGTTACTTTGGGTACCGCCACTGGTAAATACACCATCGGCCTGTTTACCCATTTGGTAAGTGTCACATAACCAATTTATTATCAATTGTTCAACATAGGTTGCAGCGGGGGCTTGATCCCATGAATCCATCGATTGGTTTAATGCTGCAATAAAGTGCTCTGCAACCACCGATGCAATAAGCGGTGGGGTGTGCAGATGAGCGATGGTATGCGGGTGTTGCACTAAAATTGAATGTTTAGCGATTAAATCATTCACACAAGAGATAACATCAATTAAAGGCTCTGGACTATTTAGGTCAACCGCTTCAAGCTGTGCTTTTAACTTTGCAGGCTCAAGACCAGAGTATGCTTGGCTCGATTGTTGAAATAAGCTGTTTATGCTTTTTTGAGTGAGATCTGCTGCATATTCAAAGGGGCGATTATTTGCCCCTAAATGCATAAAATATTGTGCGTAGCTCATTTCTCGCTGCCTAATACGATCGTAAATGCTTTTTTCATTGTTTCAATCACAAACTCAATTTGTACTTCACTGATAATCAGTGGCGGTAAAAAACGCAATATTGCACCTTCACGGCCACCTTTTTCAATAATTAGACCAAGTTCTAATGCAGCTCGTTGGACACGTGCCGCTAATTCAGGATCTGCCAGCGCTTGTCCTAATGAGTTTGTTTGCTCTGGTTTAATAAGCTCAATACCATTCATTAATCCTCGGCCACGGATATCCCCAATCTGTGGAAACTGTGCTTGTAAAGTGGTTAAACCTGCACGCAGCTGTTCACCACGGCATTTTGCATTATTGGCTAAGTTATCACGTTTAATAATTTCTAATGTTTTTGCACCACTTGCCATCGCTAATTGGTTACCACGAAATGTACCAGTGTGCTCACCCGCATTCCAGCAATCAAACTTTTCATGGTAAAGAATGATAGACATTGGCATACCACCACCAACAGCTTTAGAAAGTACTAAAATATCTGGTGTTATACCCGATGACTCAAAAGCAAAGTTATCACCAGAGCGACCGATACCACATTGAATCTCGTCAAATATTAGTAGGATCCCATGCTCGGTTGTAATACGTCGTAATTCCTGTAGCCACTTTTTAGGCGCAGGAATGACACCACCTTCTCCTTGAATCGGCTCAACGATAATAGCTGCTGGTTTAGTAATACCACTTTCATCATCACATAATACAGATTCAATGTAGCGGATACTTTGCATTGCACCCGCTTCACCACCTAAACCAAATTTACAACGAAAATGGTATGGAAAAGGGAAGAAGTGCACATCTGACATTAAGCCAGTGCGACGTCCTTTAGCACCTAGACTACCAGTTAAAGCAAGTGATCCATTGGTCATACCGTGATAAGCGCCATGGAAAGAGCCCATGGTATTTCTTTTGGTATACAATTTTGCTAATTTTATAGCCGCTTCTACGGCATCTGCGCCAGAAGGGCCACAAAATTGAATACGCGCACTTTTTGCAAAATCTGTAGGGAGAAATTGCATCACTTCTTTAATAAACGCATCTTTACTCGGTGTGGTTAGATCTAATGTTTGGTAAGGAACGCCTGCATTTAGTTGTGAAATAAGTACCTGATTGATCTCACTATGGTTATAACCTAGTGGCAATGCTCCTGCGCCAGCTAAGCAATCTAAATAAACTTGGCCTTTGGTATCTTCGACAATAACACCACGGGAAGTTTTAATGGCAATTGGAATACGGCGTGGATAAGAGCGTACTTCGGATTCATAATGCTCCTGGCTTAGCAATACTTCATCTGGAACCAAATCATAAGGTTGGGTAACGACTGGCGTTTCTTGATAATTAGTAAGCGCAGTGTCTGGTGCAAGATTTAGGACGTTTTGCATAACGGAATCCTTAAAAAAGTTAAAGGGTTGCCAATAAATGGAACAAAAAAAATAATGGTAATACCTTGGCGTTTCAAGGTAAAAAGATCTTACAGGGGTAAAACGAGGTCGCTCACGGTTCGGTGCTGATAGCGCCGTCGATTGCTTGGCACAATAATGCAGGTGCACGAAAAATATAGATCGGGAAATAGTTCATATCATGCTCCTTTTTTAATGTGTCAATGAGTTTATTTGAGTAGTAAAGCGCGCGCATTTTAGCACCGTTTATTGTGCTGGCAATAGGAAAAAACATAAAAATTTAACAATATTAATTAAGGTGTTGATAGTTAAGGTTAAAAATTGTTTTAAGGCTAATTAATAAACACTCAATAGCATGGTAACTGTGTGTCGCTTTATTCCTATCTAAAAATGCGAAATTTCGCTATTATTTAATGCAATTAGATTTTAAATAAGGGGCCACTGTGAATAATATTAAACAAGTATTAGTCGTTGATGATGATCAAGATATTCGAGAGTTATTGGCACAATATCTTGCTAAGAATAGTTTTGATGTGATCACCGCAGAAGATGGTGTTGAAATGGATAGCCAGCTTAAGATGCATCAACCCGACCTTATTATTTTAGATATCATGTTACCAGGTGATGATGGCTTTACGCTTTGTCAACGAATTCGTCAAACGTCAAACGTTCCTATTATTATGCTCACTGCTAATTCCGATGAAATGGATAGGGTACTTGGCCTTGAAATCGGCGCTGATGATTATATCGCCAAACCCTTTAGTCCTCGAGAATTGTTAGCCCGTATCAAAGCGTTATTACGCCGTAGCCAGTTTACACCCGATAACAATGAAACAGAAGCCAAAGTAAAAAGCCGATATTATCGATTTGCTGAATGGAAACTTGACACGCAGCAACATACTATATTGGATAAAGAAGGAACCACTTTTCCTTTAACCGGTGCTGATTTTCAATTACTTATGCTGTTTATTAATAGTAATGAAGCACCAATTTCCCGGGATCAAATCTGTCAAGCGCTACATGGTCGAGATGCCTTTGCGAATGAACGTGGGATAGATGTACATGTTAGTCGTTTAAGAAACTATTTGGGTGATGATGCGAAAGCGCCGAATATTATTAAAACTGTGCGGGGTAAAGGGTACTTATTTATTGCACCGGTATCGCGTGAAAAGTAATGGGATACTTTCGCTTGTTATTCCGCTCTTTAGTCTCACGCATGTTACTGCTAACTATAGTGTCAGTGATAGCCGCCCAAACTATTAGCAGTTTCTTTTGGGTTCAGCAGTTTTCAGAAAGTGAACAAAAGTCAGTAATTATTAATGCTCAGCACCTAGCTGAAGGGGCACTTAGTACTATCTCCTTTTTTAAAGGTTTACCGCTTAAATATCGGCATTTAGTCTTAGAGCAACTACGTGGCATGGGAGGAAGTCGTTTTTTTGTTTCGTTGAACAGTGAAAAAATTGATATTAACCCAATTAAAGACAGTGAATTAAAAACAAAAGTCATTCAAACGGTTCATGACGTGTTAACCAGTGGATTATCGACCAATAAAAGTTTGGAAATTGAGTTTTCTTCGCCTGATGACTTACACGTTTTAAAAAATGATATTTTGCTTAAAGACTTACCCCCTTCCTGGGGAGCTTATTCGTTAATAATTCCCACTGCTAAACCGCCTATATTAGTCCTACAAATTGAGATAGAGGAAGGTGAGTGGCTCTATTTAGCTGCTATTTTACCTCCTCCTTACCTATTATCTAACAATCAGCTTATCTCTGCACAGCAGGTATTAACGTTATTATTCACTACTTTTTTATTATTGTTGTTTATTTATCTATTATTTCATCGTCAAACTAAACCATTGCAAAATTTAGCTAATGCAGTTTCTGAAATGAGCATAGACCTTGACCAAGCACCGCTTAAAGAGCAGGGCGCATTAGAAATTGTCGCTGCAACGCGTGCATTTAATCGTATGCAGCAAAAGTTGCAACGTTATATACAGGACAGGGAGCTCCTTTTCCGCTCCATATCACATGATTTAAAAACACCAATAACTCGTTTGCGCCTGCGTGCCGAGCTATTAGATGACGAACAGCAAACTGTACGTTTTAATCAAGATCTCGATGACTTAGAAATGTTAGTAAAAGGTGCCTTACAAAGTGTTAAAGAAACCGATATTCATGAGAATATCCAAGAAGTCGACATTATAAAATTGCTCTTACAGATCAGTGAGAATAGAAGTGATCAAATATACATCGCAGAAAAGCATGTATATCCATATCGAGGAAAACCGTTAGCATTAAAACGTTGTTTATCTAATCTCATCGAAAACGGTGTCAAATATGGCCAACATGTTGAAGTTATGGTGGTGGATAATGCAGAAGAGTTACAGATCATTATTCAAGATAATGGACCAGGTATTCCTTGCAATGAACTGGAAACGATTTTTCAACCTTACAAGCGCCTACACAATGATTCTCAAGGTCATGGTCTTGGCCTTGGCATTGCGCGTAATATTATTCACGCACATAACGGTGATTTGCATCTTATTAACCGAAAAGAAGGTGGACTAGAGGTACTTATATCGTTGCCTCGAATCTATAAAAATCAGCTGTGATTGCTTTTAATTTGTTCAAAAATGTTGAAGACAAAATTTACGCTCATTTGAGCAATTTCATTGGTATTAGTAATGAATAAAAGAAATTTAAATAAATTTTTGCTGGTGGCGCTTTTCGTACCCAGCGCTATTGCAAGTGGGGGGACATTGGAAGTATTACATTGGTGGACCTCACCGGGTGAGAAAGAAGCACAACAAATACTCGATGTTGCTTTAAGAAAACAAAATATTACCTGGGAAAATTTTGCGATTGTTGGCTCTGGTGGTGATAGTGCGCTACGTGTTTTACAGATGCGAGCGCTGTCTGGGAACCCACCCGATGCGGCGCAAATTAAAGGCCCTGATATTGCGGAATGGGCAAGTATGGGCATGTTAAAAGAGATAGATCATATTATTCCAACTACAGAATGGGATAAATATATTCACGATGTAGTAAAAAAAACAGTCAGTTATCAAGATCACTTCATGGCTTTGCCACTGAATATTCACAGGGTAAATTGGTTATGGTTGAATACAGAGATATTTGAACAATTGCAATTGTCACCACCTAAAACATGGGATGACTTTTTTAAGGTAGCAGAGAAGATAAAAGCAGCAGGATATATACCAATCGCACATGGTGGGACTAGCTGGCAAGATAGCCTGTTGTTTGAATCTGTTGTGCTATCTCTTCTTGGTGCTGAAAAATATAAACAGGCCTTTGTTGATTTTGACGAAACAGTGCTCACTTCGCATCAAATGGTACAAGCATTTGAGACTTTTAAGCGTATTAATCAATATGTCAGTCATAATATGCGTGGCAAAGATTGGGTTGATGCAAGTGAAATGTTAACTAATAAAGAAGCTGGTATGTTATTCATGGGGGATTGGGCTAAAGGGTTATGGCATGCATCGGGCAAAGTTGCGATACAAGATTATCTTTGTGTCAACGTCCCTGGTACAGAAAATATTTATAGTTATAACATCGACAGTTTTGTGTTTTTTAAGAAGCATAGTACTAACGATTTAGACAAAGTAAATAATCGTGCATTTGCAAATACACTGATTTCGAAGCCATTCCAACAAGCGTTTAATATCGAAAAAGGCTCAATACCAGTGCGAAAAAATATGGATATGCAGGCTTTTGATGCATGTGCGCAAAAGTCTTATGTTGATTTTTACCATGGTAGTAAGCTCGTTCCTTCTTTTTCGCAAAACATGGCGACTAGTAGTTATTTACAGAGTGAGATGAGTAAGATCATTAGCTATTATTTCAGGAATGATGACGTTTCATCAAGACAAGCAGCTAAACAACTTGCATTAGCCATCCGTGCTGTCAATAAGTAACATTCATCAGTTTTTAGTCTAGCTTGTCTGAACGGTGTTATATGTGGAAAGAGAGGTAATGCATCGATTAGCTTATCTCGAGGCTCCGTTTATAACTAGCGTATTTTCTGAACCACACTTTGGAGGCATACTTGATTGGGGAGATTTAATTAGCAAGGGTCGCTTTGAATGTTTTTTATACCAATCGAATTAATACCAATTCCCTAATATAGTGATCAAATATTACGCAGAAAAAAGGAGTTAGTTCAAGGCGAAAATTGATGCAAATGGTGTTCCCTTTACGAAATTTTTAACGCTGAAATAGCTTCTTTTAACCAGTAAGATTGAACAGTTATTTAGTGGGTTTTGTATAAGTATGTGATCTAAATTTTGTGCTGGAAAAGTGACTTAACTCAAGGCGGAGATTTGTGTAAGTGGTTATTGCTTAAGGTAAAGTTTCAAGGGGCAGGTAAGTTGCTTTAAGCAGGAAAATAGATCTGCTATTTATTTCGTTGGTATAATACGAAAAAAGTAGAAACTGTTAACCGAAGGAGAGTTGGTTAAACATGTTTCTACTTTTGGGCTTTTAGGCATGCTTCACATGTCTAAAATATCTTAAAATGTTTTACTTACTTTGCTAAATAAGCTTCCATATCTGTTTTTAAGTTGTCAGATTTAGTCCCAAAGATTGCTTGGACACCGTTACCAGAGACTACAACACCTGCCGCACCAATACGTTTGAGTTCTGCTTGATCCACTTTTTCGATGTTGTGAACGCTGATACGAAGGCGTGTGATACATGCATCCAAGTTTTCGATATTGTTTTTGCCACCAAAAGCAGCCACTAATGCGGCAGACATCTCTTCGTTATTCAAAACAACGCTTTCTTCTGCTTCTTCATCTTCACGACCAGGCGTTTTAAGATTCAGCGCTTTAATTACAACTCGGAATACGGTGTAGTAAATTGCAGCGTAAGCTAGACCGATAACAACGAAGTAAATCATTTTTTGAGCGTTCGCTGATAGTACGAGGAAGTCGATTAGTCCATGAGAAAAAGAAGTACCGTGAACCATACCAAGCATGTTTGTTACTACGAAAGCTGAGCCTGCAAGTAGGGCATGGATTGCGTATAAAACTGGTGCAACAAACAGGAATGCAAACTCAATTGGTTCTGTAATACCTGTTAAGAATGAAGTTAACGCAGCTGATGCCATGATACCCATCACTTTTGCGCGGTTTTCAGGTTTTGCTGAATGTGCAATTGCAATAGCCGCTGCAGGAAGACCAAACATTTTGAACATGTAGCCACCAGCTAGTTGACCAAAGCCATTACCTGCTGCACGAGATGCATCATCAGCAGATAAGTAACATGTTAAAACACCATTTAGTTGCTCACCAGAAATATTAGTACATGTTCCCGCTTCAAAAAAGAACGGTACATTCCAGATATGGTGTAAACCAAATGGAATTAATGAACGTTCAACAACACCGTATATACCAAATGCTAATGTTGGATTTTGATTTGCAGCCCAGTGTGAGAATGTTGCGATCAGAGAGCCTACCGGTGGCCAAATGACAGAAAGAATAGCACCAACAACAATCGCTGATAGACCTGTCATAATAGGAACTGCACGTTTACCAGCGAAGAAGCCTAAGTAATCAGGAAGTGTGATGTTATAAAAACGGTTAAACATAGCAGCAGCAATACCACCTGCAATGATACCACCGAGCACACCAGTATCAGCACCTGGTGCTAATGTATCTACCGTTTGTTTCATAATGTAAAAACCAACTGCAGCTGCTAATCCTGCAACACCATCATTTTTTGTAAAACCTAATGCAACACCAATAGCAAATAGTAGTGCCATATTACCAAAAACGGCTCCACCTGCTTGTTCCATTAATTGTGATACTACATCGGGTAATAGGCTAAATTTGGCCGCACCAACTCCTAATAAGATACCGGCAATAGGTAATACAGAGACAGGAAGCATTAATGACTTCCCTACTTTTTGTAAATTTCCAAATATATTCATACGATTCTCCAGTGATAAATTAAAATAAAAGTATTTTTAGTTGTTTGGAGTATAGCGTTGGATTTTTAAAAAACATGATAAAAGGATCACATAAATTAGGAAGTTACGTTTAATTACACTGGCGGGGTTAGTTGTTACATTATGTTACAGTTTATTAATTGAGTGTTACTTTAAGATACTATATAGACTAGGTTAATTGTCAATTTATACATATTAAAGCCGTTTTTCTGAATTGATATTATTAAAAAGAATGCTTCAACACCTACCTAACTAAGTATAATGCTGAGGCATTTGTAAATGATAAAAATTTAATTAACCGCGAACAACCATAACGCGGAATTTACGGCCTTTAAGTTTGCCTTCACTTAATTTTTTAAAAGCGACTTTAATCACTTCACGTTGCACTGCAACATATGCCCAATTGGCAGAAACTTGTATTTTACCTATCTGCTCAAAGGTCATGCTCTTATCCGCAGTTAATGCGCCAACTATATCACCTGGACGAATTTTTTGCTTTTTACCGCCTTCTATGCGCATGGTGATCATGGTTGATTGCGGAGGCTTTATATCAAGTACATCATGTGAAGGTAGGCTATCTTCGTTGATAGTGATATCTAAATAATCTTCTAATGCAATAATACGATTGGTATCTTTACTACTGTAAAATGAGAAAGCGAGCCCTTTATTACCAGCTCTTCCTGTACGACCGATTCGGTGTACATGTACTTCCTGATCGTGTGCAATATGGAAGTTAAACACCGCACTTAGATTATCGATATCAAGTCCTCTAGCTGCAACATCAGTGGCGACAAGAATAGTCGCACTTTTATTTGCAAAACGAATTAAGGCTTGGTCTCTATCTTTTTGTTCCAAATCGCCGTGTAATGCAATAGCGCTAAAGCCACGATTTACCAATTCATCGTTAACTTCTTGCACTTCACGTTTTGTATTACAAAAAACCACCGATGATTCAGGCTGATATTGCAGTAATAATAAGCGTAACGCTAACATGCGATCTTCGTGATTAGCGACTTTATAAAAATATTGGTTGATACTGCTATTATCGTGTTTTGATTCTACTTTTACGCTAACAGGTGAATTCAAAATACGTTTAGCAATGCTATCAATTTGATCTGGGTAGGTGGCACTAAACAGTAATGTCTGACGGTTTTTAGGTGCTTGTTCGATAATGTTATCGATTGCATCTTGAAAGCCCATGTCTAACATTCGATCCGCTTCATCGAGAATTAGCGTTTCAACATTCTCTAAACTTAAGGTTTGTTTACGTAAGTGATCTTCGATACGCCCAGGTGTGCCAACAACGATGTGCGCGCCATGCTCTAGTGATCCGATTTGTGGCCCGAATGGCATACCACCACACAGTGTTAAGACTTTGATATTATGAATACCACGTGCTAAACGGCGGATCTCTTTGCCAACTTGATCGGCAAGTTCACGTGTCGGACAGAGGATCAGAGACTGAACTCGAAACCGTTTTACATTCAGTTTTTGTAAAAGTCCTAAACCAAAGGCCGCTGTTTTACCTGAGCCTGTTTTTCCCTGTGCAATAATATCTTGTCCCGCTAGAATTGGCGGTAAACTTTGTGCTTGTATCTCAGTCATCTCATGGTAACCAAGGGATTCAAGATTAGAAATAAGATCACTGTGCAGAGCAAGTGAAGTGAAAGATTGCTGACTCAAAATTGAATTCCTATAGGACGATGAAAAACGCTACCATAGCAGGTTGTGACTTGCTTCACAAAGAGTGATCTTAAAAAAGAGGGAAATTGTTATGTTAATAAAAATTAACGGTTGAAGCTTACATAGCGGTAATAGCGTATAACCAAAATAGGCAACGCAAACAGAAAAAATAGTGAGCTACTGCCACCACTTTTAGTGAAGAAAAATGGTGTGCCAGTAACAGTGGTCGATACTACCGTTGTATTATCTAAGTCGCTAGTTAATAAAATTGTTGCCTCAGAGGCATTAAACCCTGTTGGTGAATAACTAACTACCATAACACAGGTCGTTTTAGCTTCAATTTCTGTACAAGCAGAAGTATCAAAGGCAAAGTCTGAAGAGCCAGAAATAGAAGTGGTTATTTGTGCATCAAAATCAGAGTTATTACTGATTAAAAGGTTTTTTTGCTCACTATTATCAATTGGAGTTAAATTAAACGAGATACTTTTATCGATAGTTATCCCTGAAAGAAAAGCCTCGATCCAATCTTCATAAACTGCAAGTCGAGTATAAACGCCAGGGTAACCTGAAGCTGCGCAGCCTACTCCCCAACTAACAATACCTAACTGTTGCCAGCTACCACCATTGTTAATAACTAATGGGCCACCACTATCACCCTGACACGCATCTTTTCCTCCCTGTTGTAAGCCAGCACAAACCATGCTCTGCGGATTAAAGTTATTGCCAAGATTTGCTTTGCATTGATTGTCAGTTTGAAGTGGTAAAACAACCTCATTTAATATATCGGGGTAAATGGCGGTGACTTCCTCTTGAGACTCATATCCAACGGTTGAGCCCCAACCAAGTGCTGTTACATTCTCACGTCTTTGCGTTGCATCATTCGTGGTTGAGGTTGTTGCACGCTCAACAGGTGTAATCTCCGTTATCGGAGTCTGCAATCGTAAGAGAGCAATATCATTGCTACTTGCACTATTTTGAGGATCATAATTTGGATGTATATAGGTTTTTATAACGCTAGTTCTTGGTGTTGAAGGAGTTGACAATTGATCATATTCTCCGACTTTAACGCTGATACGGGTTGCTGTTATTTCACTACTAAAGTCATATAAGCAGTGTGCCGCGGTCAGCACTGTTTGTTCATCAATTAACGTTCCACCGCATTCATAACCACCAGAATTAATGCTTACCATCCAAGGCCATTGTCCTTCTATTGATTCTTGGCCTCCAACAATGCGAGCCGTAATATCTAAAGTATCGTCTGATGCCAAAGCTGTGCTGGAAAAAAGCGCCACGATTAATAGGTGAGGATAAATATGCATGATGAGCCCTCTGGTATTATTAAGCGTTAAAATTTCAATATTCCGATCTAAATTGCAACGGACTCTTTATGCTAAAAGTATCAATGGTGCTGGGAGTTTAAAGAACAGTGCCATTGTTACTACTGTTTAGATCATAAGCTTAATGCAATTTGTAAAAGCTCGCCATCAATTGAAAGTAATTAATAATAACAGCAGGTTAGATTGAACGGGTATTATGCACTAATGCCATGCCAAGTTTGAATGTTAAGAGAATAGAGAGAAGAGAATAAGCATACTGTTAACTCTCGTTGCCAGTATGCTGAGATTGAAATAGGCTTATTTGATAATCATGACATTACCATCAACGGCGTGAATATTTACATGTTGGCCAATTGCTATACTTTCATGCTGGCTATCTTCTGCGAGACGAGCAGTCCAGTTGATGCCTGAAAAGCGAATACTGCCTCCATGTTTGGTTAAAATTTCACTCACAGCAACACTCTGCCCGATCATATCACTGCTATTGTCTTTAACTTTTCCATTACCTTGAAACTGCTTTAATGGCTTCCACATTACTATACTGCTTAGCAGTGTAAATATACCTACAAAAAGTAATTCCATCTCCCAACTGGTAATGACGTTTAACGAAACTAACACCCCCGTAAGCGCACAACCAATGGCAAAGAATAATAGTGGGCCACTCAAACCAATGAGAGTCAGTTCAACAATGAGCGAAACGGCTGCTAAAAGGTAAAGTAGTTTGTCATGGTTATTAAATAGATAGTCGATAATAGTATCCATAAATTCCCCCCTTAATAATCGTTAAATATTAGTCAGCAACCTTTAACGAGCTTGAAACTGCGATCGCTTGTGCGACTGTATTGGCAATATTATCACCAGTATTACCGTCTGTTAGTATAACAGAGCCTTCATTTGCAATTGCCGCATGTGCTTTAATCGCTTCCTGTGCCAGTGTTAATTCAACGGCTTTTTTACCTTCAATCGTAGAGGCTTGCTGACCAATTACCTGCAATGCACTTGCTTCTGCTTCGGCAACTAAATGTATTGCTTGTGCTTTACCTTGTGCTTCGAGTACTTGCTTCTCTTTTTCAGCTTCTGCGGCTAAAA
Source organism: Psychromonas sp. psych-6C06 (assembly GCF_002835465.1). Classification (NCBI taxonomy): domain Bacteria; kingdom Pseudomonadati; phylum Pseudomonadota; class Gammaproteobacteria; order Alteromonadales; family Psychromonadaceae; genus Psychromonas; species Psychromonas sp. psych-6C06. The sequence continues at coordinate 524,448 of NZ_PIZM01000001.1, forward strand.
CTTGTTCCGCCTTGGCTGCTTCTGCATCTAAAACGCGCGCTTGCTTAAGGCCTTCTGCCTGTGTAATTGCAGATGTTTTCACACCTTCGGCAGTTAAGATAACACTGCGTTTTTCACGCTCAGCAGTCATCTGTTTTTCCATGTCTTCTTTAATGGATTGTGGTGGCGTAATATCGCGGATTTCGTAACGAGTAACCATAACCCCCCATGGTTGGGTTGCCTCTGTCATCGAATTTAAAATCTGTGCATTAATGGTATCTCGGTTTTGAAAACACTCATCAAGTTCCATTGAGCCAATCGCGTTACGCATAGTGGTCATGGCTAATTGAATGACTGCCAACTTATAGTCAGTAACGTTGTTGGTAGCAGCACCTGCATCAGTTACCTTCATAAATAAAATACCATCAATTTGTAGAGTAATGTTGTCGCGAGTAATGGCGGATTGTGATGCAATATCTAAGGATTGTTCCTTAAGATTTCTGTCGGCTGCAACACTTTGTACGAAAGGGATAATGAAATTGAGTCCTGCACTCAACGTACCGGAGTATTTACCCATGGTATAGATAACATAACCGCGGTTTTGAGGGACAAAATATACGGCTTTTTTGATGGTAAGTAGCAATACGGCAACTAACCAGATCCACGGGGATGTTGCAATTGAAAGTAACTCGCTCATATAAAACCTCTTTTATAAGTAAAAAAATGATAATGACATTAAATGCCATTAAATCACTTTTTACAATGATTAGGAAGTAATATCGGCGTTAAGTTTCTGTTGTATCAAAAAAATACACACTTACCTACTTTAATCGTTGATAAGTGTGTAGATATAAATTAGAGCCGGCTAACTTATTGGTAGGTCAATTACGCACGACTCATGAATTTCTTCTCAGCGGTATTAATTTTAATTGTTTCACCGCTAGCAATATATTCAGGTACTTGTACGATAAGACCCGTTTCTAATGTCGCTGGTTTAGTTCGTGCACTCGCAGAAGCGCCTTTGATAGAAGGGTCTGTTTCAGTGATAGTTAGTGATACCGTTTGTGGTAATTCAAGTGCAACAGCTTGATCATCAATTAGTAAGACTTGCAGGCCTTGAGTGGCTTCAGTAATGAATAAACACTCATCTTCAATTTGCTCTTTTGAGAAGTTGTAAGGCGTGTAATCTTCATTGTCCATGAATACTAACTCTTCACCATCCAGGTATGAATACATGACATCTCGACGAATAAGATCAGCAAGATTTAGCATGTCGCTGTCTTTAAATGTTTCATCTGTTTTTGCACCTGTTACTACGTCATACATACGCATGCGGTATAAACTACCACCCGCACGGCCTTGTGGCACTGAGCGTTCTATATCTTTAATGATATAGACACTGTTATTAAACTCGATAGCACTATTCTTTTTAACATCACTTGCTTTTGGCATTACTATATTCCTCTATTAACTGTTTTTGTTTGTGGGAGAGTTGGCTTAGATGCAACGAGCGGGCTTTGGTAGCCCTGCGATTTTCGTTGCTTGTTTAGCTGGACCATCGGGGAACAATCGATATAGATAACGACTATTTACCATTTCCGCACCAAACTTTTTTTGCATCGCTTTTACGAGTGCTCGAATGGCGGGGGAAGTATTAAATTCAAGATAAAACTCACGTACAAAGAATACCACTTGCCAATGTGCATCGCTTAACTCAACTGACTCTAGTTTAGCGATTTCAATTGCCAAACCTTCACTCCAGCTTGTTGAGTCTACTAGATAACCTTGATTGTCGGTTGGGTACTCTTGTCCATTAAATAACACAATATTTTCTCTTTTATCGATCCGTATTGGGGAAGTTTACCTTTTGTAAAAGCACTTGTATATCTAGGGCAGTAAAAGCAATTAAACGTAATTGCTCAACAATTAAGAGTGCTTCACCTGATAATGTCGGTTTATAATTTTCAAACTCTTCGATGGTGATCATCAGTTGTGCCTGATCAATGCCTTGTGGATCGTAGGCTAATGATATCTGTCTTGCGGTAGCATTCATTAAGCCCTGTAGGGCGATGTTATGCTCAAACCCTTCTATTTTGTGACGATGTGATGCGAGTGCCGCGATATAAGAAACGAGTGCATCACAACGATTTACGAGTGCATAGACTTCACGATTAAGTTGTTGTTTGGAAGTGGGTTCAAATAGCATGCTCTGCCAAGCACTTGCCAATGTTGCATCAGCGAGAAATGTTTGAAATCGAGTTATTCGGTAATGTAAATTCTCACTTCTACCATACTGATACTGGTTACTAACTAAATTAAAATAGCGGTTACTCAGTGTTAATAGTTCCCTTACTAACAGAGGGAAACGTTGAAACTGCCAATCAGGGAAAATAAAAGTGATTGCTAGTACGCTGAGGATCCCCCCAAATAACGTTTCTATGATTCGAGCGGGTAAAATCTCTATGCCTGTACCAGTGAGTAGATTAAATACAAACATGACAAACAGCGTAATAAAAATAACCGCCAATGCATAATTTGTACGTAGATAGTTGAAGAAAAAGAAAGCGCTGGCAATCATAAAAAAGACTTGTAAGGCAATATTATCGACTAACAGTAAGATAGGGTAACCAATAACTAGTCCTAGTAGCGTACCTAATATCCTTTGTATTAGCCGTTTACGTGTTTCACTAAAACTTGGCTGACAAACGAATAACACCGTCAATAATAACCAAAACCCATGCTCGAGTTGAAAACTTTGTTGTACGACAAAGGCCAGGGCTAAACTAACACTGATACGAACCGCATGCTTGAAAGTGTTGTTGTGTGGAGATAGTGCATTAAGAATACGCTTCCAAAACGGTAACTTGGTTAACTCTTGCTCTTGGTTAAGGGATATTACAGCCAACTCGTTGTTGGAATTTACCGTTTTTAATAGGGTATCAATCCCTTTGATATTGTCATAAATAGCTTGCAGTGCCAGCATCGCTTCATGATTATCACCTACTAGTTGCATTTTCTGCTTCAGCAAAGCGAGTTGGTCGGCAAGTGCTTTAATTGTCCAACTTAAGCGACGCGTATGCTGATAAACTTTTTTATCATTAATTGCACTACCTAGCTGGTAGCAATTTTCACTAAGCTCCAATAACAGCAAATGATAGCCTTCTAAGATTTGGCTTTTACCAAAGCTGTTCTCCAATTGACTATAAAGATACTGGCTAGCACTAATTCGTTCATGAATTTGTTCTGCAATGATATAAAGTTGGTTTAAAGATTTTAATTCATCTTGCTTTTGACGAATTTGCATGCGCGATTGAATAATGTTTTGTGACTGCTGTAAGCGTGCCATGATAGAAATATTATGGATAGCAAGTTGCTGGCGGATAGCATACAAAGCCTGTTGATTATACCCCTCTACTTCATTGAACAATGCTGACTTTTGTTGCTGGTAACGACTTAATGTAAAGAAGAGTTGTGCAAGTTGTTCGCGAAGAGATCGGTGAGGGTTATAAAAATTCCATACCATGGAGAACAAGCCATACCAAAGAGCTCCAAATGTCAAAAGTAGTGGTTGTTCATACCACATGGCTTCGGGTTGATGCCCAACCATGGTATAGATTGCGATTAAAATTGCCCCAAAACCCACTTTGCTGTAATGAGCGCCAAGTGTGGCAATCATGATAAAAGCAAAACTTGATATTAATAAACCTAGCGCAAAGAATATCGGGTAGGGCATAAGAAGCTCAACACTTGATGAGGCAACAAAAAAACAGGCTAAAATAGCAAATAAAAATTTGCGTCTACCGATATGATTATCGTCGTTTTCAACAATAGCTGAGGCCATAACCCCCAAACAGAGAGAGATTGAAAGGTTCAGTGAAGGCTGGGTAAACAATGTAGGTGCGATATTAGCAATAGGGATAAAGAAAGTAATAATCATTGCTATAAATACGCGAACGCCAACATGAATATTGGAATCTGACACGAGACGTCTTAACATTGGAGAAATTGCATTATTCATATAGAGCCTTGAAAAATAAAAAGCAGTTTAGCGAACGTAAAAAATAAACCCTTGATCTTAATCTTAAAGCTTTTAAATAATAAAATAATTAAATTTTAGTTAAACGCCTTTATTATTAGCGCAATTTATGTGACATCAAAGCTCAGTTTTGCGATAATGCGCGCCAAATTAACTGCACTTTTTATCCAACCAGAGAGAATGGAACATGTCTGCACAAATTATTGATGGAAAAGCGATTGCTGCTGCAATTACCGATAAAGTAGCGCTAGGTGTTGCGCAACGTGTTTCGAAGGGCTTACGTGCACCAGGGCTTGCTGTCGTGCTAGTTGGTGGGGATCCTGCTTCGCAAATATATGTGGGTAGTAAACGTAAAATGTGTGAGAAAGTTGGTTTTGTCTCAAAAGCATTTGATTTACCAGTAACAACAACGCAGGATGCACTTTTATCTTTAATTGATGAATTAAATGAAGATACTACTATCGATGGTATTTTAGTGCAGTTCCCATTGCCTGATGGATTAGATGAAACGACGGTCATTGAGCGCATTAGCCCACATAAAGATGTTGATGGTTTCCATCCCTACAACGTTGGACGTCTTGCACAGCGTATTCCATTACTTCGTTCCTGTACGCCAAGGGGGATGATCAGTATGATTGAATCTATCGGCGTTGATATTAGAGGAAAGCATGCCGTTGTCGTTGGCGCATCTAATATTGTTGGACGTCCTATGACTTTAGAGTTACTTCTTGCTGGCTGTACGACGACTTGTTGCCATCGTTTCACTGAAGATCTACAAAGCCATGTTGCGCGTGCCGATATTCTGGTTGTCGCTCGCGGTAAAGCGAACTTTATTCCTGGTGAATGGGTAAAAGAGGGAGCGATTGTTTTAGATGTGGGCATTAACCGCTTAGATAATGGAAAAATAGCAGGTGATGTTGAATTTGATGTAGCTAAAGAACGAGCAGCTTGGATCTCACCCGTACCTGGTGGCGTAGGTCCAATGACTGTTGCAACCTTGATTGAAAATACTTTGTTTGCATGTAATGAGTTTCATAGTTAACTAAATTGTGAAAAACAGTGTTGAAGCCATTGTACTTTTAACCCTTATGCTTATAAAAATGTGAGGATTAGCAAATAACCTTTAGCCAATTAGCGGTATTAAGTGAACTCAATATTACAAACCTATATTATGTAGTCATTATCAGAATAACCTGTTGTTATTATTTGCTATTCATTAAGCCTAAGCTTGGTGAGTCATTAATAGGTTAATTATGAAACCAAGATAAGGGAATAACTGATGGCACAATCTAATTTAACTGACAGTCCAAATAGTGATTACGAATCTGCTTCTAGTGAAGCAGTGGTTGATATTAGTAAATATCAAAGCGCAGAAGATAAAGTAAGCTCTCAAAGCTCTGCCTTTGAGCAGGTTATGTCGCAAATGAACATTGCCGATCGTCATGACTTTGATATTCAATATGATAAGTACTGGCAAGAAGCCAGTGAGAATGGTGAATTATTATCAGTTCTTATCTGTGAAATCGACTTCTTTAAAGACTACAACGATAACTATGGCCACCAAGGCTCGGCATTTATGTTGCTAGTGATTGGGCTTGCTCTTAAAAATACCTGTGAAAAATTTGGTTGCTATTTAGCTCGATACCGTGGTGATGAATTTGCAATATTAATCAAAGGTGGAGATGTTGAAGCTTCCAAAGAAATAGCCGAAGCACTTCGAATTGCTGTTGAAGAATCTCGTACTGAGCATAAATACTCTGAAGTCAGCGATGTCGTTACGCTAAGTATTGGTCTTTCTAGCTTGTATCCTTCATCGATGAAAGTATTGATGCAAAAATCAGCTAATGCCTTATATACAGCTAAGAAATCAGGTCGTAATCAAGTTAGTTGCAGTGTTGATTTAAAAAATGAAGATGCAGGAATGGGAAGTGATCCATTAGAGCTTGAAACCATCAATGAGCCAGAGCCAAGCGACTTTGATCGTTTGATGTCTGAAATGCAAATTTATGATCGCCGTGATTTTAATAGTTATTTTGTCAATGCTTGGCAAGAATCATCACGTGATCAAGAGTTATTATCCATGGTTATCTGTGAGTTGGATTTCTTTGAGGAATATGCGAGTCATTATGGCCAACAAACCAGTGAAGATGTATTGTTGATTGCTGCTTGTACCCTAAAAAGTAAGTGTGAAGAGTTTGGGTGTTTTATTGCACGTTTAGAAGGTGCTAAATTTGTTGCACTAGTTAAAGGTGGCAATGCAACTAAAGGCTTGAAAGTAGCTGAATCATTACGAGCTTGTATTCAAGAGCTCGCAATGGAGCACGCATTATCACCAGTAAAAAATAGTTTGACTATGAGCTTAGGCCTATCGAATATCTTCCCGAGTGATGAAAACTCAATGAAGACATTGATGACAAAAGTTGATAACGCATTAAGTGATGCCAAATCATCGGGCTTTGACCAAATTAGTGTGAGTTAATGATTAGCCACTGAACTGGTTCTGACTTGAAATATTAAAAGCCAATAATTGCAAAGTTATTGGCTTTTTTTTATGTGACCGACTTTCTTTTGCAATATCAGGTTTATAGCAATTGAATTAAATAAGTTAAATTATGTGCAGGAAGGGAGACTTAGCCAAGGATAAATTTGCTGTAGGTAGGTGTTTGGTTGAGCAATAGTTTTCTATTTGGACTGAAAACAGCGCAATGATCATCGATTTTAATTAGCAAAATTTATCGCGTATTTATCTAGCTTGGTATGAGTTATTCTCTCTTGAAAACTTACAACACAGGTAACGTAAATTTTAACAAGTAAAACGGAGTACCTGTTTATGCTTTTGGTATTATACCAAATCCATTAAATAACTGATCATTTTTACTGGTTAAAAGGCGCTATCTCTGCGTTAAAAGTTTTGTAAATAGAACAACTATTTACTGTAATTTTCGCCTTGTGCTGCCTCCTTTTTCCTACGTAAAATTTGAACACTATATTAGTGGAATTGGTATTACTAAAGTATAACTGAAGTCAATGTTGATAAAGAATGATATGTAGTGATACACAACGTATCACTATATACTTAAGCACTACATACTGTGGCACTTTGAATGAGGCCTAATGTGGGCTGATCCCAATTTTGTTTCTGCCTGTATCTTTGGCTATATATAGACCAAGATCTGCAACTTTTATCCAACTTTCATAACTAGAGATATTCCCGGTAATATTTGCTAGCCCAAGGCTTACGGTAATTTTTACGACTTTGCCCTGAAAGTCAAAAGTTAAAGATTCAATTCCTTTTCTAATTCTTTCAGCAACGAGTTTAGCCGCTGTGAGATCAGTATCAACGAGCATAAGGGTAAATTCTTCGCCGCCATAGCGCCCTGCAATATCTGTTTCACGCATATTCTTACGTATACAATCTGCAACGCCCTTAATCACTTTATCGCCAAAAGGGTGCCCGTAAGAATCATTTACTTTTTTGAAATGATCTATGTCTAATATAACCAATGAGCAGGGCTGTTGAGTGCGTGTATGTCGTTTATACTCAATATGGCAACACTCGCGCCAATAACCTTGATTATGAAGTTGAGTTAAGGTGTCTGTATGACTTAAATGTTCCAATTTTCTATTTGCTTCAATAGCCATTTTTTTATTAACGGCCACGTCCGTAACATCATAAATAATCATACATACTTGCGTTACTTTTTGGGTGATATCAGTGAGTGGTAAAAAGGTCACATTTTGATACATATACTCTGCGTTGCCGGTGATAGGGCGATAACTTTTGAATTTAAACAGATAGGGGCGTTGTTCCCACGTGGTAAAAGCTTTGTTTTTTAAAATACTAATTGTATCAAGTTTTTGTTGTAGCCATTCCTTTGGGATATCGCTAAAAAGTTCATTTAATTTGCGATCAACAACATGCGCTGTCAATAAACCAGAATGATTTTCCATAAAACCATTCCATACCTGAACATTCATTTCTAAATCGATCACCACTAAACCTACATCGATGTTTTGAACCATATCGATCAGCCAATGGATATCTTTAAGCTCTATACTTGTACTCATCAGTTTAATAAATATCCTATTTTGTTAGTAAGGGTATCAATGGAGTCTTCTGTGAAAAGTAATAAAAGATCACATTTGATATTATAGTTTTCAATTGCGTAATTAACTTCAATTGCTAGTGTTTTTTGCCAATGCTCCTGTCGATCTTTTATCAGTTCTTCCACACGACAATGTTGCCCTAAAACGCAGGGTTGGCCTTGACTAAAATGAATATCAAGTTGATCGGCAAGGCCATTCAAAAATGCCCCAATTAAAATGTTAGAGGTATCATTCATCACCTCTATTTCGATATGATCATCTACTTTTTCGTTATACTTGAGTAATTTTGCCATATCTTTAAAACTAGAATCATGGAAAATGATCAACGCCTCTCCACTTATTCCTGAACTGATAAAGCCTTGTGAAACTGCTGAAATATTATCGTTATCGGCTATTGAAGTTAACGCCATATGAAGCTCACTAGTTTCCAGTGTATTTACATTGGGAATAGGCAATAAAACGAAAACATCTAACAATCGAGCAAGCAAATCCCCTGCACGGCCCATCGCTATATTTGAAACTTCTTGCATTGCATCACGCAAACCAATTTTGGTATCTGCTTCTTCAACTTCAAGTGAATTATGGCTCCCTGCTTTATAGATACCAAATGAAGCGAGTAAGCTAATCAACACTTCTTGATTGATTGGTTTTTGAATAAAATCGATGGCGCCGAGTTCACGTACTTTTTTGTGTGCTTCGGGTTGAATATCACCTGATATCACAATGACGATTGCGGGAAGATCTTGTTTACAAATAGCTTCTAGGACTTGATAACCATCCATAACAGGCATGTTGAGATCTAAAAAGACAATGTCGCCTTTGCCCTGTTGAATCGCTTCAATGCCTTGCTCTCCATTTTCAGCAAAACTAATCGTGATATCCCAGTCCTTTGGAAGAGATCGGGCTATCGATTTTCTTGCTAATGCGGAGTCGTCACAAATTAAAACGGGTAATGACATAAATATCCTGAATTTATGAGTGAAAAAAGGAATGTTGTTAATTAATTAGGATAGAACAGATATTGTATTTCGTCGGAACAATTAGATAGATTTCTCTTTATTGAAGATAAAAAAGAGTAACTGTGAACTAACTAGCTATATTAACCCTAAAATTAATTTAACTGCGACTCGATGCAATCGCTGAGTACGAAATTGCTAATCACTTCTAAGGTTTATTAAGTTTGCCTAATATATTATATGATTTAGGCGGTTGCTCGCTCGTGACGGATTGCCTCAAGCATATCGGAAGTGGTTTTTACTTTACGTACTTGGTGTAAAAATGCCAGTGCCTGAGGTTGCTGCTGTCGCATAAAAGTAAGCCACTGCTTGATGCGGTTGGGAAGGTATTTTTCTTTATCGCCATGGGTTTGAATAAAAAGATACTCGATCATCAAATCTAAAGTTTGAGGCCAACTATAGGGGGCTTCTTTCTCTTTAATCACTTGCGCTAAATTCGGCATCGCCAATGAGCCACGTCCTATCATTAAACGGTCACAGCCACTTATCTCCATGCAACGTTTAGCATCATCAAGTGTAAAAATATCACCGTTGGCCGTAACGGGTATGTTGATTGCTTCTCGAATTTTAGCTATCCAATGCCAGTGTGCTGGTGGCCGATAACCTTCCTCTTTTGTGCGTGCATGAACGGCTAATTCATCGGCTCCTGCCTCAGTAATCGCTTGGGCATTTTCAATCGCTAAACTTTTATCATCATAACCAAGTCGAATTTTTGCACTAAGGGTCTGATTGGTAGGCATGATTTCTCGTACAGCTTTTACGATACTATAAAGAGTTTCTGGCGACTTTAGTAATACTGCTCCCCCTTTGCTCTTATTCACCGCCTTTGCAGGACAACCGAAATTGAGATCAATACCATCAGAGCCTACATGCAGTGCTTTACTCGCATTCTCAGCTAAACAAGTTGGATTCTGCCCTAACAATTGGACTCGTACCGGTGTTCCGGAAGCGGTTTTACTACCGTTGAATAGCTCTGGACTTACGCGCCTAAATACTTTGGCGGGTAAACGAAGTTCGATAACACGAACAAACTCTGTCACGCAAAGATCGATCCCACCCAGTGAGGTTAGCAACTGGCGCATGTGGTGATCCATAACGCCTTCCATCGGAGCAAGTGTAATTTTCATATATGAGTGGACTCGAAAATAAAAAAGACCGCAGTATACCCGTTATCAAAGTGACTGGCGATACAATAAAAATGATGTTTTATTATGTGGATATGAAGTTTAAGGCATTAAAGGCTTAATAGTTGATGCAAAGCCTTGCAGTTACGCCAGTGACTATTTATTCTAGAGTCATAATTTTTTACTATGAGTGATCCCCATGAATTCAGATGTACAGCAGTTAATCAAAAACAGTATTAAAACGATTCCTGATTATCCGTTACCTGGCATTATGTTTCGCGATGTGACTAGCCTTATTGAAAATGGCGAAGCATTCTCTGCAACTATCGAGCAATTTGTTGCTCGTTATAAAGATAAAAAGATTGATAAAGTAGTGGGCACCGAGGCGCGTGGCTTTATCTTTGGCGCACCACTGGCTGCTGCCATAGGGGCTGGATTTGTCCCTGTCCGTAAACCGGGAAAATTACCACGTGATACGATTCAAGAAGGGTATACCTTGGAATATGGTACTGATACGCTTCAGATTCATTCAGATGCTATTGTGGAAGGTGAAACTGTTTTGTTAATGGATGATCTGCTTGCAACGGGTGGTACTGCAGAGGCCTCTGTAAAACTAATTCAACGTTTAGGCGGCGTAGTCATTGAGTCTGCTTTTGTTATTGAGCTGCCTGCGTTAGGCGGTGCAGCTAAACTTGAAAAGTTAGGTGTTGAACAGTTCTCTTTAATCACGTTTGAAGGCGAGTAGTCTGGGTGAGTTATCAAGTATTAGCCCGTAAGTGGCGCCCGCATAATTTTGCTCAAGTCGTGGGGCAGCCTCACGTATTAACGGCTTTAAGTAATGGTCTCGCGAACAATAAGGTACATCACGCTTATCTTTTTAGTGGTACACGCGGGGTGGGTAAAACCACCATTGCACGAATATTAGCGAAGAGTCTTAATTGTGCAACGGGGGTGACGGCAACTCCCTGTGGTAAATGTGAGCATTGCGTAGCGATTGATCAGGGACGTTTTGTAGATTTACTTGAGATTGATGCCGCATCTCGCACCAAAGTAGATGATACCCGAGAGTTACTTGACAATGTTCAATATAAGCCTGCTGTCGGACGCTATAAAGTTTATCTAATAGATGAAGTGCATATGTTATCTAAGCATAGTTTTAACGCTTTGCTTAAAACATTGGAAGAGCCTCCTGAATATGTGAAATTTTTATTAGCAACGACTGATCCACAAAAGTTACCGATTACCGTCTTATCACGATGTTTGCAATTTCATTTAAAAGCGATTCTACCAGAGCAAATTGAAGCCCAACTAGCATTTATTTTACAGCAAGAAAATGCAACCTTTGAGCATACCGCGCTTAATGTTATTGCAAAAGCGGCTGATGGCAGTATGCGTGATGCATTGAGTTTAACCGACCAAGCACTGGCTTTTGGCGCAGGAAATATTGAGTATCAATCGGTATTAAAAATGCTAGGTACTCTTGATAATAGTCATCTGCATTATCTCTTACATTTTGTGGCATCAGGCAATATCACTAAGGTCTTTCAAAAGATTGAAGAATTTGTTGCACTCGGTGCTGATTTTGCAAAGTTGCATCAAGAACTCGCAGGACTTTGCCATCAAATTGCATTACAACAACTGCAACCGCTAGCAACAAATGGAAACAAAACAGCGATACAATTACTTAGCGAGCGTTTAAGTCCGGAAGAGGTGCAACTATATTATCAAATTGCACTAGAAGGCTTTAAAGATTATCCCTTTGCGCCTAATGGCAAAGTAGCGCTAGAGATGACGGTAATGCGTTTGCTGGCATTTAAGCCTGCTAATTATATTGAACTTGATGAAAGTACACTGCTTGAAGGTGAAGCGCCAAAAGCATTTTCATCGGTAAACTCTCCGGCTACTGGCACTGTTGCTCAAGAAACTAATGTGCAAAAACAGGCTGTTGAACCGACTCATACACAAATTGGGCCCAGTTCAACAGAAATTCAAACAGAAAACATGGCGAGTAACAATGTTTCAGCTGTAAATGAAACGGTACAAGATACACAAAATGACACTACAAATAATATTACTGAAAACTTCGAAGAAAATAGTTCCCTCGAATTTCATGGACAAATCGAGGATGTTGTAAGGGAAGAAGTAGCGCATTTGCCACCAGAAGCGCCGCTAAACATTGATACTCATGAGCCACTAAATGAACAACTACAAGAAGCTGAGATAATAGCTTCTCAGGAAAGCAGTGATACATTTATTACGCCACCACCTGTAGTAGATACTGCGCCGATCACAGAGGTTACTCGCTCTCGAAATATGTTGCGTAGCCATCGATTAAAGCGAAATGAAGCAAAAAAGTCACAGGCGACAACTGATGTTCAAATAAATGAGCCTGTTGTCGCACCTGCTACTGTTGAAAATAAAGTTGAACTGCAAAACACCGTTGTTGAAGTAGTCGAAACAGCAAATCAGGGTAATGAACCCTTAGCCATTTCTGATCCAGTGAGCGACGAACATTTAGCCCCGATAGAGCAATATCAAGAGAGTGAATATCAACAGGCCTACAATAATGAGTATACTGAGGAGGAATATGAACCTTATATTCCGCCAGAAGCGTTACAGACGGCTCCTCCTGTCTCTGAAAAACCTGTGATTTTAGAGCCTATTGTTGAGGCTCTCCATAACGGAGATGTCACTCCTGAAAAACAGCTAGGACAACACCCATTTTTTACCAATCAACCCTTTGAAGCGACTGAAATTGACAGAGCAAAGTATGTTGAAGATAAACTAACGGACCCGTGGTCTTTAGCAATTCAACAGATGAACCTGTTTGGTTTAGTGAAGTTACTTGCTAAAAATAGCGTGATGACAAAGGTGAATAATCAGATTGTATTAACACTCAAAAAGGCGCAACAGCATCTGCTTAAAAATAGTGGTTTGTGCGAAGAGTTACAAACGCAGTTGAAAAATTACTATGGGACCCAATATAGTATGTATATTGAAGTGGGCGATGTAGAGGGGCAGTTAACTGCCTTTGAATCTGAGATGGCACTTTATGAACAATATCTAGACAATGCTAAACGCGCCATTGTAGAAGATGAAAATATTAAAGCTTTAGTGGCCAACTGCGGTGCAAAAGTCTATGAAAATAGTGTGATCCCGTTATAATTACAGACAATAATTTAATTGCAAATAGAGAGAAAAAATTATGTTTAATGGTAAAGGTGGAATGGGCGATTTAATGAAAAAAGCCCAAGAGATGCAAGCAAACATGCAAAAAGCACAGGCTGATATCGCTAATACAGAAGTCATTGGTGAATCAGGTGCTGGCTTAGTAAAAATCACCTTGTTGGGTAATCACAATGTCCGTAAAGTAGAGATTGATCCTGAGTTGATGGAAGATGATAAAGAGTTACTTGAAGACTTAATTGCAGCCGCTATGAACGATGCAGTTCGCCGCGTAGAAGAAGTCAACAAATCTAAAATGAGTGGCTTGACAGGTGGCATGGATCTTCCTCCTGGTTTCAAAATGCCGTTCTAGGTTTTATATTTTAAAGCTGTGTTTACCTTACATTTGTTCATTGCAACGCTGAGGTAAACGTGGCTACTACTAACTAGTTAATTTTATTTCCTTTTTTATCTGTCATATTTTTATCTTTTTAAACCACTTTGTTAACTTCCTTACAAATATGTCTACAAAACCACCAATATGCTCGCTTTAATTTTAACCAATATTTAGAATTTAAAAGTGCAGAATAGATAGCTGAATTTGATTGGCAAAATACTTTTATACCAATGTTATTTATAAAGTGATCTCGTACTGCGCAACAAAAATTTAAACTACCAAGGCCTGAGATACCGAAGTTAGTAATTCTCCCTTCACAAAATCGTATGGAACGATTTTGAACAGCTTTAGCTGACCACAAGGTGGTGAAGAGCAGGATGTTTTGAATAAAACTCGCAACACAGGTAGCGCAAATTTTAACAAGTAATACCAATTCCATTAAGTATGTGATCTAAATTTAACGCAGGAAAAATGGCTTAATTCAAGGCGTAAGTTGATGTAAATGGTTGTTTCCTTTGCGAAACTTACAACGTGGAAATAAGTTATTTTAACCAGTTAAATAGATAGGCTATTTACTGGAATTGGTATAAGACTGATAGCTTTTTTAATTCTTTTGGTATTACGGCAACAGGATGTTGTTGAAGAAGGTTATGCATTTAGTATAACGATTGATGGATAATTAAGGATGATTAAACGATGAAATATTCCCCCCTCGCTATTTTAGTCGCTAGTGTACTCGTTCAACCTGTTACAGCATTAGCTAGCAGTACCGATTGTACTGGTGTGAATAATTGGACTGTTGATGGTACCTATGTTGGCGGTACTCACATTGTCCATAACCAGAAAAAATACAAAGCAAATTGGTGGAGCAAAGGCGCTGACCCAGAGTTTACGTCGGGCCCTTGGCAAGAATGGTCATTGCTAGGCAACTGTATTGACAGCGGTATTACGCCAACATCAGTGCCCACTATCGCACCCACTGCAGTACCGACAGCTTTGCCAACCGCAGCACCAACTGCAATTCCGACTGCTTTGCCAACAGTTGCGCCAACTGCAATTCCGACGGCTTTGCCAACAGTTGCGCCAACTGCAATTCCGACGGCTTTGCCAACAGTTGCGCCAACTGTAATTCCGACTGCATTGCCAACCATCGCACCTACTGCATTGCCAACAGTTACTCCAACAAATATGCCTACATCTGTTCCTACATTGGCACCAACACCAACTCTGGCGCCTACGATTGTACCGACTGCAGTTCCAACGATTGCCCCAACTCCTACGACGGTGCCATCCGATATAGACCAGCTTGATTTTATCTATTTTAATAACTTCAATCAGCATGAGTTAGGTCTATATAGTGAACAAGAGTTTGCAAATGACTGGAATAAGTCAGCAAACACCTCTTCGGGTGTTGAAGCGGGACGCGTTAAAATTGTGACTGACCCTGATCAGCCTGAAAATCATGTTTTACGTGTTTCCTATGAAGCCAATAATGTGGGTGGAAGTTCAGCTTCGGTATTCAATTATGATATTGAGGGCGGTGGCTTTGACAAACTATGGTTACAATACAAAGTTCGTTTCGATGAAGCATTTGAATGGGTAAAAGGTGGCAAACTACCTGGATTAGCTGGCTGGGATGCAGGAAGCAAACCAACAGGTTGTGTCACTAACAGTGCTATCGACGGATTTAGTGCTCGTTTTATGTGGCGTGAACAGGGACATGCTTTTAACTATTTATATAACCCTGCAAAAACAGAATATTGCGGTGATTATGAAAGCACTTACACTTTCTTTAAAAAAGGCGTCTGGTATACCATCACAAGCTTCGTTTCATTAAACAGTATCGGTAATAATGATGCTTACATTGAAAGTTATATTGATGGTGAAAAGGTATCTGAGCTCACTGGATTAACCCTAAGAACAGATGCAAATGTGACTATCAACAAATTTTTATTTGAAACCTTCTTTGGCGGAAGTAGCACTGCATGGGCACCAACTTCAGAACAGTATAGTTACTTTGATGATATCGTCATTGCGCAAGAGAGCCCTTTAGCAATAGTAGAGACTCAAAAAGAGCAGGTATATTATAGTGCACCACTATCAGGTTATCAGCAGTGGCAAACAGGTAGTAGTTATCCTGAAGATTCATTGGTTTATCGACAAAATGATGAAGGTGAATATTTACACTATCAAGCACGTAAATATGTGCATAGCAATAAAGATCCATTACAGACCTTCTTACCAGAGGATCACCTTGAGATATACAGTCCTGTGCGTTTAGATTCTGGCCAATACTGGATATTACTCAATGATCCACAGCTTAAATAAGTTCGGCTGAAAGCTTAGTGCTCGAAGGTATTGGTGTCTTGAGTGTCGAGACATCAATGCACAAAGGATCTGTTTTCAAAATCTTAGTTTGAATTGTTGGGATGGGGGGCTTTCGTACACTGCTTGATAGAATGGGGGAATATTCTCTCAAGCAGCACGTTGCTACTTGAGAGTGAATACAAAATTACTGGTTATCGTAATCTTCATCGTACTCGTCTTCATCATCTAATGATTCAAAGTAAGCCTGTTGTTTTTCATCAAAAGCGGCCGCTGCTGCTGTTTTAGCCGCTAATGCTTGTGCTGCCAGTTCGTTGCGGGTTGCACGTCTTTCTGATTTACGTTTATTGCTTTCTTGTTGGTTTTTAAGGAACTCTTCAAGTGCCTCTTTTGCCCATTCAGTTGCTAATGCTTCATTAGCAAAGCCTTTTTTACGCTTAGAAACCGATGTTCTACGCGCAGAAACTCGACGTGTTATCTCCGCATCCCACTGTTCACCAACTTGATTAATACGAAAGTCGAATTTGTTTTTTTGTGACATTATTTGTTTATCCTAATAGGTTTTCTTTTACTGAAATTCAGTACTGGTTAATTTTAACATGGAATCAGTTTATTTGTTTTTTATTGTTGGCCAGCTAAAACCATCATCTTTGATACGTGTTTTAACGGCTGAATTATTTTTTTGTTCAATAAAGTTGCGAATCAACGCCTTTGTCGCAGGGTTATCGCTACAAAAAGTTTTTAGATATAAAATTTCAACCTTCTTGCGTGCCCAGGGAGTTTGACGTAAAAATCTTAAGCTCGATTTTAACCTTGGATTATTAATAAAGCACTTTATATTGAGTGTTTCTCCCATTTTTTCCCAGCCTAACTCTTTTTCGAGTTTGACTAAAATATCTTCCAGTTTGACACCGTGAAGTGGATCTTGATTCATGCAAATACCTAAATAAGGAGGAAACTGCTAGTGTAACAAAAAGCGATGCAATATATCTATTTTCTTAGGGGATTTAAAACTTAACCCTATGTTCGTTTGAGTAAATACGATAGGTAGATTTGAGTATCTGGTTAGGAAAGCATGAAGGGCAGTGAGGGCTACCCTTCATTTATTCTCTATAAAGTTGGCAGGCGTTATTTAAGGTCGATACTGTAAAAGCTTGTTGTACCGCTGACTTCATTGCCCACGATTAAAATAGGCGATTGTGTTGGACTATCCTTTGCTGATACAAACTTAAAGCCCTCTGGGCCTAGATCCCCTGCATCAACTTGATATTCTTTAACACCATCACCATTCGTGTCTTTATTATCTTTTGGGTTAACCGTCATATCACGGTTGTTAAGGTATTGTACAAAGGTTGCTTCACTTGGTGTGCTAATATCGTACACCATGATCCCACCCATTCGCTCAAGGCCAATAAACGCATAGGTTTTGCCATCAATCTGAGCAGTGGTTAGTGCTTCTGGCTCAGGACCTTTATTATCACTTCTGTCTTCATTTTTTAATTTATTGTGCGTTTGGTTAAATTGCTTTCCATATTTCTCAGCGGTAATGCCTTCAAAATCACTGCCTGAGTCGAACACTAATGTTTCATTTTCAACATCCCAAATCGAAAATGAACGACCACCAAAGGTCATCATACGATCAATTTTTCCATCGTTATCAATATCACCAAATTGCTTAGTGACAGAATATGAGAATTTAACACGTTGCACGGCGCTTTGAAGTGGCCCCCCCTCTTTAAAGTTGCTCAAGTCTAATGCATTGTTTAATGGTGCATACACTGAACTGTCAAAGGCATCTTTAAGTTTAATATCATCGGCACAGGCTTTGTCTTCGTGGTTATAGTAAAAGTTTGCCATTTCACATTCACTTTGTGATAAGTCCGTTAACCAATCACTTCGATCATCACCTTCATTCGCAGTTAATAGGTAGTCTTTGTTATTAATAGTAACAGTGGCAATGGAATCAGGTTGATATAAACCTAAGGCTGGTTCATTTTTTATCGCTACTTTTTTGTCTTTATTATTGCCGTCAAACTCGTTACCTTTTAGGGTGTGATCCTTAAAACCAAGTGCCATGATTTTCTCAATCGATCTGTTCTTTAAATCGACCACTGCAATCGCATTATTTTCTTGCAGACTGACATAGGCTTTTGACGAGTCTGAATTAATAGCAACATATTCTGGCTCTAAATCTTGTGCAACACTTGCTTGATAACCATTTAAAACAAGTTGTTGCGGAAGTTGAGAGTGACGCTTGCCTTGCTCATTAAAGTCGCTGAAAGTAAGTCGAGTAACCTCTGTAGTTAACTGCTCAGATTCCCAATTGATATCAATAAGTGCGATCTCACCTTCTGGATCAATGGCATAATTTTTTTCGCTCGGCTCACCTTCAATCGCCACAACTAATTGTTTGCCATTTTTACTAAAGGTCAACATATCAGGTAAAGCACCGACATACACAGCACTAATGAAGTTTAATGAGTTACCATTATAAAAAGCGACCCAGCCAGCATCTGTTTTTGTTTCAGCTTCAATAGCAACTGCAATTAGGCCATCGAAAACATCAACGCTATTGGCTGCGCCCGCATCAACGTTAAGTTGTTTTTTAAGATCTGCTTTGATATTCAATGAACTAATGAGAGATGGGGAATTAATATTTTCACTATCAAGTACATCAATCTTTCCTGACTGTGCATTTACAACAAAGGTACGTTTACTCTTCGCATCAAATGCAACAATCTCTGCTGCACTTTGATCAAAAATATTACTGTGGTAACGACCTTGCGGTGTTAACTGAATACTTGATGACTCGTTTGCTGTATTTGAGCAAGCACTCAATACTGTTGAAAGGATGATTGTTGATAAAATAGTACGTTTCATTTTTAACCTATCTGATTGTTTTAATTGTAGAGTCATACTTTTTACAGAAAAGTTATGACAGTAATATGAATGAACTATCTGTTTTTTGCAGTGTATTGTTCGTAAATAATGCTATTTGTTTGATTAATCGTCAGTTAACTAGTTTTAGCAAAAAAAATGTGTCTAAGCGCTTGTAGTTGCATCAAATCTGTATAGAATAGCCACCACTTACTAAGCAACATGCTTAAACAAGTTAAGCCCGGATGGTGGAATCGGTAGACACCCAAGATTTAAAATCTTGTGCATTCTGTGCGTGCGAGTTCAAGTCTCGCTCCGGGCACCATATTTAAATAAAAAAACCAGCCTTGAGCTGGTTTTTTTATGCCTGTTGAAAAGTGTAACGTAACAATACCAATTCCAGTAAATAGCTGATCTATTTAACTGGTTAAAATAACTTATTTCCACGTTGTAAGTTTCGCAAAGGGAACAACCATTTACATCAACTTACGCCTTGAATTAAGCCATTTTCCCTGCGTTAAATTTAGATCACATACTTATTGGAATTGGTATAATACCAATACAATTGCGAATAATATTTCCTTTGCAATTATCTCCTATCAATTTTTATCCCATTGTTTTTGGATATACTGTGCCACAGTAAACTGATGTAACATGAAAGGAAAACATATGACTGAATATATTTTACTCGCCATCATTATGGTATTTATCTATTTTGTATTAATTAGAAACAAACCTGCGCCAAAAACAGATTGGGAAGGTTTACCTACTTTGCCTGAATATAAAGAAATTGAAAAAACGACGACATCCGAAGGAGAACTATGTTGTCAATATTGTGGACATACTGAGACAATTGAACGTTCGTTAAATTCAGAAAAAGAGAATCCAAACAAAAATAAGTTCTACCATGCCTGTACAAACTGTAAAGTTATTTTATGGCGCAGTGAGCAGTCATAGTTATAATTTTTACCTCCTATTTATTGTTCTCTTCACAATAATGAATAAATTGGTGGCTTGTTTAAAGTATGACTGTGAAATTTCCCTAATAAAAATAGGGCACTGTGAAGTGAGACGCGTATAATACCCATTGCATAAAATGAATAGGAAAGCAGTGTGGATAAAAGCAGTGAAAAACGCCTTAACAAATATATTAGTGACTCTGGTTTTTGCTCGCGACGCGAAGCAGATAAATTAATAGAGCAAAATCGCGTTAAAATTAATGGTGTTGTACCCGAGTTAGGAACAAAAGTGCAACCGGGCGATAGCGTTGTTGTTGATGGAAAACGTATCAATGCGGTTGAACAAAATAAATCTGATCGTGTCTATATTGCCTACAACAAACCGATTGGTATTACCTGTACAACAGAAAGAAATGTGCATGGTAATATCATTGATGCTATCCGCCATAAAAAGCGTATTTTCCCTATCGGACGCCTCGATAAACCTTCAGAAGGGCTAATATTTTTAACCAGTGATGGTGATATCGTTAATAAAATATTACGCGCTGAAAATGCACACGATAAAGAATATTTAGTCACCGTTGATAAACCTCTCAGTGAACGCTTTGTGGATCGCATGCAACGTGGTGTGCCTATTTTAGATACAATAACGAAACCCTGTGTGGTGAAAGTACAAAGTCGTTTTGTATTTTCAATAATTTTGACCCAGGGGCTTAATCGTCAAATTAGGCGTATGTGTGAATTCTTAGGTTATGAAGTGACTAAGTTAAAACGTACACGCATTATGAATGTTACGCTTGATAAGTTAAAGCCAGGGCAATGGCGTAACTTAACCGTCCAAGAGATGGATGACATCAATAGTGCGGTTTCGGGATCTTCAAAAACAGCGGTAGATACGGCGCAACCTAAACAACAAAATGGCCAAGCAGCACAAGCACCTAAGAAACAACACTCAGCTAAACCTGCGACTAAAAAAATATTCGTCAATAATAAACATAAATCAACGCAAGATAAGCCTAAGAATGGAAAACGTACCTTAACGTTAAAACGTAAATGAGTTTAGGCGAGTTTGATGTCATTACACACTACTTTAAACTGCATGACTGCGGTGTGACAGATAGCGGCGTTGATATCGGCATTGGCGATGATTGCGCTATTCTTGATATTCCCGATGGTTGCCAGCTCGCTGTGACTACCGATACCTTAGTCGCTGGTGTTCACTTTTTTGAAGATGTCTGCCCGTATCGTCTGGGTTATAAATCTTTAGCGGTAAATTTAAGTGATTTAGCTGCCATGGGGGCGACACCTAAATGGGTTTCGCTAGCGATTACATTGCCTAATGTTGAAACCCATTGGTTAAGTGAATTTTCACGGGGATTTTTTGACCTTGCTAATAAGCAAGGCGTTCAACTCGTTGGCGGTGATACGACTAAGGGGCCGTTATCGATTACGGTGTCTGCGAAAGGGATCGTCAGTCGTAATAAAGCACTTAAACGCAACGGTGCCAAACAGGGCGATCTGATTTGTGTATCGGGTGATTTAGGAAACGGTGCACTAGGGCTCGCGCATAAACTGGAAAATAGGTCGTTAATTAACAGTCAATTTTTCGTTGATGCTTTAGAGTTAACTGAGCCTCGTAATGAACTCGGTATGTTATTAGTTAATCAGGCGTCAAGTTGCATCGATATTTCTGATGGTTTGCTACAAGACTTACAACATATCCTCGATGCCTCTAAATGCAGTGCACATATTAAGGCTGATGCCTTACCTTTTTCGAATGCAATGCAGCAAGAAATAGAGCAGGACAAGGTTACCCAAGAGCAAGCTTATCAATATGCACTGTCGGGAGGGGATGATTACGAGTTGTTATTTACGCTTAGTCCAGACGCCTATCAAGACTTATTAAAGCAAGATTTGATTGATAAAATCACCGTCATTGGTGATGTATTGGCAAACGAAGATGAAAAAATCAGGATCACTCAATCCAGTAAACCGCTCTCTCTTGCGCTTTCCGGTTGGGATCACTTTAAAAAATAAAACAATACAATCAGGTATTTTTTGTCATGAAACGTGAAGATTTAAAAGGCTTAAAACTAACTAACCCGATCCATTTAGCTGCCGTGGGATTTGGTAGTGGCTTACCAAATAAGGCGCCGGGTACTTTTGGTACATTAGCAGCTGTGCCACTGTATTATTTTCTTTCATTCTTATCGCTTGAAGTATATGTCACGGTATTGATCATCAGTAGCCTATTAGGCTTTTGGTTTTGTCATGTTGCCAGTCGCGATATGGGAGTACATGATCATAAAGCGATAGTATGGGATGAATTTGTTGGTTATTGGATCACCATGGTTTGCGTGCCATTTAGTTGGCAGTGGGCAATTGTTGGTTTTATATTGTTCCGTTTCTTTGATATTTTAAAACCGTGGCCAATAAGCTGGCTAGATAAAAAAATGCAAGGTGGTTTTGGTATTATGATCGACGATATTGTCGCAGGTGTTTTTGCCGCCATTGTTTTACAGGGACTTATTTATTTTTATGGGTAAGCGTATTTTGCTTCTATTGTTTTCTAAAGCTATCGTTTTATGCTTTGCTTTGAGTCTTTCAGGCTTGAATGCCGCGATTATAGACACAGAATTACATAACCAAAAAGTAGTGCAAATAGCCGTGACTGATATTCCCATTTCACTATCACCTTATGCAACGGATGCCTTACAAGATCAGTTTAGTCACCTATTTTTCGATCCGCTGGTACGCTGGGGGCAAGAGCGAAAACTAGAATATCGATTACTTGCTAAGTTGAAAACGATAAATAAAAATAAAACGCGTTTTTACCTTAAAAAGAACATCTATTTTCACTCTGGAAATGTGCTAACAAGTAAAGATGTACAGTGGTCATTTCAACAAGCGTTGAACAATAAATATTTACAAAGAAAGTTACAGCATAAAATAAAAATAACGCCGGTTAATCGTTACCAACTGGATATAGAAACTTCTTTAACACAGCCTCAATTGCTCGATTATTTAACACACCTATTTGTACTAGATAGTGCTTATTATCAAAAAAATAAAATAGAACATAATGTTGCGCAAAGTGCATTATCACCGCCAATAACAAGTTTACCTCTTTCAGGGACGGGTCCTTATCAGGTTGCTTCCTATTATTCGGGTGTTAATTTACGTGTGCAAGCCAATACACATTATTGGCAAAACCAGCCAATGTATAAAACTATTAACTTTGTAAAAATAAAATCCCCTGAATCGCGTTTATATGCTTTATTAGCCGATGACATTGATATTAGTGAAAGTGTATCTAGTAAAAATATTAATTCAGTTAATTTTTTAGAAGACAAAAATGTTTACCAAGCTCGTGGAGCGAATGCCCTATTTTTAACGGTTAATGAGTTGAATAACGATCTTTTTAATCGTCAAACTGCACGTAATGCGATTCATTTGGCTATCAATCAAAGTGGTATCTTAAAGCATATTCTATACGGTACGGGAGGAGTGTATGATAGGTTTAGGTTAGATACTTCACAAGGCGTCGCACCAGTATATGATGCAAAACGAGCAAAGTATTTATTAGGCAAAATTGGTGCGCCTAAAAAGATGTCATTATTAGTGAAAAGTGATCCGAATAGTTATACCGATGAAGTCGCTTTTGCTTTAATAAATATGTTTAAAAAAGTTGATATCCAACTAAAAGTAATAAAAGTAGAAACAGAAAAAGAGTGGAATCTATTCCAATTTAATCATGATTTTACGCTTTCTGTCTGGCAATCTGATCTTGTTGAAGAGGGCAATGTTTACCATGATATTTTTAGCAACAGCTTATTATCAGGGTACATAAACGCACATTTTAATAAGCAAAAGCGAAGCTTAACGATGAACGAAAAAATTATGCTATTCGAAGGTTACCAGCTGTCTGATTATATTATGCCACTCTTTTCAAGAAATAAGGTATGGGCAAACGATAAACAGTTTGATCTACAAACTGTTTTTTCAGTGAACGCGATTCCTTACTGGCATCTATTAACAGTTAATAAGAAAAGTACGCCTTAACTTGTTGCTCAATACCGTCACTATCAAGTTGTAGGAGATGATAGATTTCTGGTTGGGTCCCTTGCTCAACAAAGTTATCCGGTAACCCCAGGTTTAATACACTGCGATTAATTTTTTGAGACATAATAAATTCATTAACCGCAGAGCCAGCTCCACCAGCAATGCTATTTTCTTCGATAGTAACAAAGTCTTGGTGAGTATGTGCTAATTGCAAAAGTAATGTTTTATCCAAAGGCTTAACAAAACGCATATCGACCAGAGTCGCATTTAGTTTTTCTGCGACAGGGATTGCTTGTTGTAATAGTGTACCAAAACAAAGAATAGCTAGCTTTTCTCCCTCCCTAACTATTTTGGCTTTGCCAATTTCAAGCGCTTTCATTTGTTTATCTAATGCTACACCTGTACCTGTTCCTCGAGGATATCGGACTGCAGCAGGGGTGTTGAGCATGTGTCCGGTATAGAGCATATTACGGCACTCTTGCTCATCGGAAGGAGTCATTACGGTCATATTAGGGATGCAACGCAAAAAACTTAAATCATAGGCGCCTTGGTGCGTTGGCCCATCGGCCCCTACAATACCGGCGCGGTCGATAGCAAATAATACACCTTGGTTTTGTATTGCGACATCATGAATCAGTTGGTCATAGGCTCTCTGTAAAAAACTGGAATAGATTGCGACGACCGGATTTAAACCTGAGATAGACATTCCTGTTGCTAATGTAACTGCATGCTGCTCTGCAATCGCTACATCATAGTATTTATCTGGATGGCGTTTTGAAAATGAAACCATGCCTGAGCCTTCACGCATTGCTGGTGTAATGGCCGTTAACTTCTCATCACTATCGGCCATATCATTTAACCAATCACCAAAAATTTGTGAGAATGTCGGTGAGGTCGGCGCTGCTTTAGGAAGGTCTTGATCAGGCGTAAATTTAGGTACAGCATGGTAACCAATAGGATCAAGTTCAGCTTGTTTGTAACCTTTACCTTTTTTAGTCATTACATGTAAAAATTGTGGTCCACTATGACTACGCATATTGCGTAACGTATCGACTAAGTCGATGACATTGTGCCCATCCATCGGGCCGATATAGTTAAAGCCAAACTCTTCAAAAATAGTGGCAGGTGAGACCATACCCTTAAGGTGTTCTTCAGTACGTTTAGCAAACTCTTTAATAGGGGGCATAGTTGAGAGTACTTTTTTACTACCTTCGCGAAGTTGAGTATAAAGGTCACCGGATAAAATTTTAGCAAGGTGGTTATTAAGTGCTCCTACATTTTCAGAAATAGACATCTCATTGTCATTCAATACAACTAACATGTCATTATGAATGGCGCCCGCATGGTTCATCGCTTCAAAAGCCATACCGGCGGTGATCGCGCCATCACCAATAACAGCAACTACTTTTCTTCCTTGATCTTCTTTTTCAGCTGCAATAGCCATCCCTAGTGCGGCACCAATAGATGTCGAAGAGTGACCAACACTCAATACATCATATTCACTTTCTTCGCGCCATGGGAAAGGGTGTAAACCTTTAAAGGTACGAATGGTGTCCATTTTATCACGACGACCAGTGAGAATTTTATGCGGGTAGGCTTGATGGCCGACGTCAAAAATCAAATGGTCAAAGGGAGTATGGTACACATAGTGCAAGGCAACAGTTAACTCTACAACCCCAAGTCCTGATGCTAAGTGGCCACTTGTTTGGCTTACACTTGTTAATAGAAACTGGCGCAATTCGTTACAAAATTCGGGTAATTGTTCTTTTTTTAATAAGCGCAGATCTTCAGGATAATTGATATTGGTAAGTAACGGATAATTTTTAAGATCTAAAGGCATAATAGTTTGTCGCGCTTATCTGGGAAATGGGATTAACGATCTCGTTTAATTATATATAATGCAAACGATTCAAGTAACTGAGTATTATAAGGCAATTGTGTCAAAGCATGAAGCGCTTCTTCACAAAGCGATGTTGCTTTTGCGATCGCTTGCTCTAAACCAAGTAATGCAGGGTAGGTAGATTTCTGATGTGCTATGTCAGAACCTTGTGGTTTACCAAGTGTTTCAGTATCGCTGATGATGTCTAAAATATCGTCTTGTACTTGAAAGGCAAGTCCGATTGAAGAAGAAAATTGTTGTAATAACAGCAAGTGTTGTGGCGGTAATTGCTCATTACTGAGTGCACCTAGTGTCACAGCAGCTTCAATTAATGCGCCCGTTTTTGCTGCGTGAATTTTCTCTAAACTGCTCAAACCAACTTGTTTGTTTTCAGCTTCTAAATCTAATGATTGCCCTCCACACATTCCAGCTTCACCGGATGCTTTAGCTAATATATTGACCATTTTTAACTGTGTATTAGCACTAAGCCCATCAATCGGTTGCGATATAATCTCAAAGGCAAGGGTTTGCAGGGCATCGCCCGCTAAGATAGCTGCCGCTTCATCAAATTGAATATGGCAAGTTTTTTGACCTCTGCGCAATGCATCATCATCCATTGCAGGTAAGTCATCGTGAATTAAAGAGTAAGCATGTACGGATTCAATCGCACAGGCGAGTGGATCGAGTGTTAATTTACTTGAGCCTAACATCTCGCCAACCGCGTAAACAAGAAAAGGGCGAATACGTTTACCCCCTAAGAGAGCACCATAAGCCATCGCTTCATTCAATTTAGAAGAAGTTGGGTTTTCTACTTTAATATATTGGCTAAGATTATTATTAACACGTTGCTGATAATAGGTAATTGTCTCTAAAAGTGGTGTCATGATAATATTTATTCACTAAATTCTTGGAGAGAAGACTGAGTATCATTTTGCATCAGAATAGATACTTGCTGTTGTGCTTTTTGTAACTTTTGACTATTACTTCTTGCTAGCGAAATACCACGTTCAAACTGTTTGAGTGCGTCCTCTAAAGGTAAATCACCAGCTTCAAGATGATTAACGATCGATTCTAATTCATTAATCGCCTCTTCATATTGCATGTTTTCAGGTTTTTTTAACGCCATATTTTCAATCTCTAAAATTTTTTTCAAGGGTACCCTGCACAGGCAATAAGTCAAATAGCAAAGGATAAATTATTTATAAACAGTGACATTGTTATGGAAACTTTTGTTTATCGCTAATGAATAACTGCAAAGTGTCGATATAAAGCTATAATCTCAATTATCAGTTTAACTCGTTTTAATTAAAGGAATATTTTGTGGATTTAGCTACTCTGATCGGAATTGTAGGTGCATTTGGCTTTGTTATTATGGCGATGTTACTTGGTGGCACCATTGAAATGTTTATCGATGTCGTCTCGATATTGATTGTATTTGGTGGTACCGCATTTGTGGTTATGATGAAATACAATATGGGGCAGTTTATTGGTGCGATTAAAATAGCAATGAAAGCCTTTATGTTTAAAACAGATTCACCAGAAGAGTTGATCAGTAAATCTGTTGAGATGGCGGATGCCGCCCGTAAAGGTGGCTTTTTAGCCTTAGAAGAGGCTGAAATTAGTAACGCATTCATGCAAAAAGGCGTCGATATGCTCGTTGATGGCCATGATGCAGATGTTGTACGCGCAACACTTGAAAATGATATCCGCTTAACTGCTGGGCGCCATGAAAGGGGGGCTGATATTTTTAAACAAATTGGTGATGTCGCCCCTGCAATGGGAATGATTGGTACGCTTGTTGGGTTAGTTGCCATGTTATCTAATATGGATGACCCAAAGTCAATTGGTCCTGCAATGGCTGTTGCTTTATTAACAACGCTTTACGGTGCGATTATCGCCAATATGATGGCATTACCTGTTTCAGACAAACTTAAATTGCGTGCAGAAGAAGAAAAACTAAACCGTAGTTTGATTTTAGATGCGGTTCTAGGTATCCAGGATGGACAAAATCCTCGTGTGATAGAAGGGGTTCTTCGAAATTACTTACCTGAGTCTAAACGTGGTAGTGGTGAGGCTGGCGAAGGCGGTGAAGAATAATGGCTGAAGAAGAGTGTAAGTGTCCACCCGAAGGACTCCCTGCTTGGATGGGAACCTTTGCCGACTTAATGTCACTGTTAATGTGTTTCTTTGTATTGTTATTATCATTTTCTGAAATGGATGTATTAAAATTTAAGCAGATTGCGGGCTCGATGAAATATGCCTTTGGTGTGCAATCAATGCTTGAAGTTAAAGATATTCCCAAAGGAACCTCTGTTATTGCGCAAGAATTTACGCCGGGAAAACCGGATCCGACCCCCATTGAAGTGATCATGCAACAAACAATTGAGATGACAAAAGCTAAATTAGATTTTCAAGAGGGGGAATCTAGTCGAGTGGGTGGTCAAGAGAACGTTAAAGTTAGGAAAGTGGCATCTCCACAAGAAATTGAAGAGCAGTCTGAAAGTCAGGCGCAATCAGAAACAGATTCGGAAGGGCAAAAAGAGGAAGCGCCAACACAAGAACAACAAAGTGAATCTAAAGAATCTCAACTTGAAGAATTTAACCCTGCACCGGGTGTTTCTGCGCAACACGGGTTAGCAAAAAAAGTAGCTAAAGAGTTACGTGAAGAAATTGAAGATGGTGCCATTGAGATAGAAGCGTTAGGGCAACAGTTGATTATTCGAGTACGAGAAAAGGGCGCATTTCCATCTGGATCAGCATTTTTACAGCCTAGGTTTAGACCAGTAATACGCAAAGTAGCTGAAATATTGGTAGATGTCCCAGGTGTGATCACAATTTCAGGGCACACAGATAATGAGCAAGTTCAATCTGAGCTTTATCGTTCAAATTGGGATCTTTCGGCACAAAGAGCCGTATCAGTTGCCCATGAAATGCTCAATGTACGTGCAATTCGTGGCAAAAAATTGGTTGTTGTCGGATACGCAAATAGTAAGCCACTGACCGAAAATGCGAATGCCAGCGAAAAGCGAAGAAATCGCCGTGTTGAAATTATGATCATGCAAGGTCAAGCTTCAGAAAGTGAAGAGATAGGGGTCTCTGAAAATTAATAGAGGACAAGGAATGTTTTAATAAGCCTTAATTAAGGCCACAGATGTTGTTTCTAATATGAGTAAGTTTATGATAAATCTTGAAGTATGTATTGATAATATTGAATCCCTTTTTACAGCCCAACAGGCTGGTGCAGATCGTATTGAATTATGTGGTGCATTGGCATTAGGGGGATTAAGTCCAAGTTCAGGGTTAATCACCCAAGTAATGAAACATGCTTCAGTTCCAGTTAACGTCATGGTACGTCCAAGAGATGGAGATTTTTTATATTCAAGTCATGAAGTAGAGATGATGTTGCATGAGATCCACACTGCCAAAAAATATGGAATGCATGGTGTTGTTTTTGGTGCTCTGGATAAGCAAGCGAAAATTGATGTAGATATATTGAAGAGTTTAATGCGCGCAGCTGAAGGTTTATCGGTCACTTTTCATCGTGCCATAGACTGTTGCGAAGATGCTCATTTAGCGATTGATACACTTTTATCTGTAGGTTGTGATCGCGTATTGACCTCAGGACTTGCAAGTAATGCTGAACTTGGTGCTGACTGCCTTAAAAGCATGGTTTCGCAAAGCCAAGGACGTTTAATTATCATGGCAGGTGCTGGGATCAATGCAAACAATGTCGCGGGTATAATTAAAGATACTGGCGTGAGTGAAGTACACCTTTCAGGAAAAGTAAGCCGGGCTAGCCAGATGGAAAATATATTAAATTGTGGTTATCTTCCTGAATTTATGAAAATTAGCGTAACTTCTGCCGATAAAATAAGTACAGTAAAACAAGCGATTCAAGGTTTTTAATGGCTTAGTAAGTCACAAAAAAGTATAATCTTCCGCGCATACGCCCCGTAACCCAAAAGTGAATATGAAAATACCTAAAAGAATACAACCTCTCGTTGATGATGGCCTCGTTGACAAAGTATTACGTCAGTTGATGAGCGGTAAAGAAGCCACTGTTTTTGTCGTTCAATGTGGTGATGAAATTCGTTGTGCAAAAGTTTATAAAGAAGCCAGTAAGCGAAGCTTTAAACAAGCTGTCTTATATAACGAAGGACGTAAAGTGCGTAATGGGCGACGTGCGCGAGCAATGGAAAAAGGCTCTAAATTTGGTAGGCAACAACAAGAAGAGGTCTGGCAAAATGCAGAAGTAGATGCATTGTATAAACTTGCAGATGCAGGGGTTCGCGTTCCTCAACCCTTTGGATGTTTCGAAGGTGTTCTATTAATGGAATTGATCACCGATGAAGAAGGCTTTGCCGCGCCACGTTTAAATGATGTCTCAATGTCTGAAGAGCAGGCTATTGAGGATCATCGAGATATTATGCAACATATCGTTCGTATGCTATCTGTAGGTATTGTACATGGCGATCTTTCTGAGTTTAATGTTTTAGTTGATGAATGGGGCCCCGTTATTATTGATCTTCCGCAAGCCGTTGACGCTGCTGCTAATAATAACGCTAAAAGCATGTTACTTAGAGATGTTAATAACATGACGACATATTTCTCACAATTTGCACCGGAGTTATCTAAAACCCAATACGGTAAAGAGATATGGTCACTATATGAAGCAGGAGAGTTATCCGGTGATAGCCAGCTAAGTGGTAAATTTGTTGAGCAAAAAACAACCACTGATGTTAATAATATTATTGATGAAATTGAAGCTGCACGAAATGAACATGAAGAAAATCAACAAAGAATTGCAACATATGAGGTGTCCTAAACACCTAGGTAAAAGTGCCTTGACCTAGTCAATGCCTGCAAATTGCGAACAAACTGTTGTAAAAATAAACTCGAAAGTTCAACAGGCCCTCGTTAATTTAAATCGCTCACAGGGAGTGGCAAAGTGAAGATAAATAAAAATGTACTGTATGCGTTCGGATTAGTTGCTATCGCTATTCTTTTATCGTTTCACTTATTGAAACCCTCCCAGAACATGACAACTAAAGCATTAGATGTCACGCAAAAAATACAACAGGAACAGAAAAATAATCCTTTAAATAAACGAAAAAAGTTGTCTGTATTAACTTGGTCAGGTGCGCAGACCTTCTTACCTCGCTCAGGGCACCCACAGGATCTTGAATTAACTTACCTTAAAGAGTTTGCAGAGAAACATGACCTTGAGTTTATTAACATTAAAGTGGATAAATTTTCAGAATTGATCCCTAAATTACTTGCTGGTGAAGGCGATATTATCTCCGCCAATTTAACTGTTACAAGTGGGCGGAAAAAACAAGTTGCATTTAGCGATCCTTTTCTTGAAACCAACGAATATATTTTAGTCGGAAAAAATAGCCCTCCTTTAAAAGATGCTTCATCCTTGAATGGCAGAGAAATAGTACTTCAAAAAGGTAAAAGTTATGAGGTGACTGCTAAAGGGTTACAAAAAGCTTATCCGAAACTAAAACTACGATATATCGCCAATAACATTCGCAATGAACAAATCTATGACCGCTTAGCCAGTGGTGAATATGACTTAACAATTCAGGATAACAACTTAATCCAATCAGCCTTAGGCTACCGTGATGATATAAAGAAAAGTTTACAGGCAAGTGCCAAACACGATATTGCTTGGGCAATCGCACCTGACAATACAGAACTACGCAAACAGTTAAACCGTTTTTTAAAAGAGCAGACATTAACGGTTAAAGGTAAAAGCTCGATTAAAACCCAGTGGCAACAGATACAAGAAAGCAAAACGGTACGCTTTGTATTGCGAAATAATTTATCTTCTTATTATATTTGGCGTGGTGAACTACTCGGCTTTCATTATGAATTAGCAAAACGTTTTGCTAAAGAGCATAAATTACGTTTTGAAATAATTGTCGCTCCAGATAATGTTTCATTGATAGATTATGTCATTGAAGACAAAGCAGATATTGCGCTTGGGTTTATAACGCCTACGGAGCAACGAAAAGCAAAAGGCATTAGTTTTTCAAGGCCCTATCACTATGCTTCAGAGTTGTTAATTGCACATCAGAGTGCTCCTGAGATAGAAGATATTAGTGAGTTAGGTAAATCTAAAATTCATGTAAGACGATCAAGTTCCTATTGGCAAACTGCTTTAGCACTTCAATTAAAAAACGCCAACATTGAGTTAACGGCTGTGCCTGAAGATCAAGAAACTGAATCAATAATTAATAATGTAGGTAACAAAAATTATCAACATACAATTGCTGATAGTCATATTGTTGATCTTGAAATGACCTATCGCGATGATATTCAATCTTTAATGGCTATAGGAGAGCCTAAAGCGCAAAGTTGGGTAATAAAATCAGGTAATAAAGTACTGCTTTCAAAAACTAACCAGTTTATTAAAAAACATTATAAAGGGGTTTTTTATAATGTTATTTACAACAAATATTTTAAAAATCCCAAGCGTTTAGAAAAGCATTATATCGATTATGCAAAAATGAAAGAAACGGGAATTTTATCCCCCTTTGATGAAATAATTAAACCTTACGCAAAAGAGTATGACTTTGATTGGCGTTTATTAGTTGCACAGATGCATCAGGAGAGTCGATTTAATCCTAAAGCGACCTCAATCGCTGGTGCTAAAGGGCTATTTCAAGTAATGCCTCGCACTGCAAAAGAATTAGGCATAAAGAATGTTCATATCCCGGAAGAGGGGATCAAAGCTGGCGTGCTATATATGGATTGGGTTAGAGAGCGTATGCAGATTGATGATGTGCAACCAGATCAGCTTATTTGGTTCACACTTGCCTCTTACAATGCAGGAGCGGGTCATGTCCGTGATGCGATGCGACTTGCTAGGCAAAAAGGGTTACGTGATGATATTTGGTTTGATAATGTTGAAAAAGCGATGCTACTGTTGTCGCAACCCAAATATGCAGCTAAAGCACGATATGGCTATGTCCGTGGTCAGGAGCCTGTTACTTACATACGTGAAATAAAGCGACGCTTCGATACTTATCAGAATATATTTAAAGACTAGGCCCAGCGATAATTGGGGGTATTTATGCAGTAAATCCCCCTTCGATTTCAACAACAGAGGCTTCAGTTTCATTAAATTATCTTAGGGTGACCAAAGCACCTTATTTCGACGTTATTGCTCAAAGTGCCATAAATTGGTCAAAATTAAGCGACGAGATAATACCAATCTGCATAATTATCAGATCTAACTTGTGGGTCAAAAGAAATAGATAACTGCGTTGCATTCAATCGCAACAGTCCCTAGCTATTAGTCAATCATGTTCCTTGCTCTCTATCATTTTTCCTCAACAAGCGCTGAACACAATATTATGCGGAATGATATAAGTTACTTTAAGCAGTAAAGTCGATCAGCTAGTTATTCTCTTTACTATAATCTCACCACGTTTATCAAGAACAATAATACCAATTCCGCTAATAGAGTGAACAATTATTACGCAGGAAAAAGGAGTTAGTTCAAGGAAAAAATTGATGAAAATGGTTGTTCCCTTTACGAAATTTTTAACGCTGAAATAGCTTCTTTTAACCAATAAGATTGATCAGTTATTTAGTGGATTTACTATAAGGTTAAATAAAAAAAACTAGACGGCACTATACATGTTGTGAAGAAGGCATTAACATTCACTGCTATCTATATCGACAATTGGTTTTAATGTTTCAACAGGGTTTGCAACATTAGGGGTATAATAATAAAGATAGCATGCTTGTTGATTTAGGTTAAAGCCATTAGGGTAAATTACAAATCCGCGCCCACCATTGATATTACTAAGTCCACGACTGGTGAACCAACCAGATCCTTTGTGTCTTACGCACCAAGTAGTTTCAGCATCACAAAGGTTTTGGTTTGAAAAAGTAATATCTGATATATCAACTAAATAGATAAAGGTATTTGACCAACGTCCATCTGGGTAGGTACCTCGTATGCGAATTTGTTGGCCATTTTTGAGTGTATATCGATTCCCATTTCCGTTTAAATCATCGGGGTTAAGTTTCACTTCAAAAAAGGTGATATCACGTGCAGTTCTTATTGCGCCTTGCATCCCCTTCATGGTGGCTAAATTGGCATCATCAGCGAGGTTGATAAATTTTGGAATAGCGACCGCTGCGAGTATAGCGATTGCTATAATTACAACGATAAGCTCTACTAACGTGAAACCTTGGTATTTTTGCATTTAACTCTCTTTAATCTTTAATCTTTAATCATTAATCACTTTTTTAAGGAGCATAATTAATGCCAGTACGGGTATTCCTATTAGTGCGGAGCCGATAAAAAAATTAACATAACCAAAACTATCTACGTAAACACCTGAAAAGCCGGCGATAAATTTAGGAAAGAGAAGCATCATGGAGCTAAAAAGAGCGTATTGTGTCGCTGAGAACTCTATATTAGTGAGCTTTGATATATAGGTAATAAACGCAGTGGTCGCAATACCTGCGCTGATATTATCCATGGAAATGATCACTGTAAGTAGCACCAGATCTTTACCTATAAATGCAAGAACTGCAAATATTAGGTTAGTCACGACGACTAAAAAAGCTCCCAAAAATAAAATAGAATAGGTACTATAGCGTGTTAATAATATGCCTCCTAAACCAGCCCCAAGCAAAGTCATTGCGACACCAAAGACTTTTGAAATAGCCGCCACTTCACCTTTGGTATAACCCATATCTACATAAAATGGGTTAGCCATGATACCCATGACAATATCAGAGATACGATATGTGCCTATTAATAATAAAATCAATAATGCATGTTTACCGTAACGCCCAAAAAAGTCACGAAATGGTGCAATGATGGCAATATCTAACCAAGCTAGAAATCGTGCTAAAGGAGCAGGTAGGTGTTGGTGTTTAAGTGTACTTTCAACTTGTCGGAGCTTTTCATTCTGTTTGTTTTGATAATCTGGCTCATGACACACAAAAGTAGTGATGATACCCACTCCCATACACGCAGCCATTACAAAATAAGATATGGACCATGCACTGAGCTGATAAGCATCATTTGGGCTTGCCCAAGCCGCAATGGCTAACGAGCCTGCACCAGCCATGATCATTGCTAAGCGGTATCCTGTCATATAGGCAGCCGCCATTGCTGCTTGAAATCTTTCTGGCGCAGACTCAATACGGTAAGCATCGATGACAATATCTTGTGTTGCAGAACTGTAAGCAACAATTAAGGCAAAAATAGCAAAAAGAGAAAGATTCACTTGTGGATCGCTCATTGCCATGCCGATTAATGATAAAACGATCGCTAATTGTGAAAGCAACAACCAACTCCGCCGACGACCAAGCCAATTTGTTAAAAGGGGAATTGATAACCGGTCAACAAAAGGTGACCAAGCCCATTTAAATGCATAGGCAAGCGCAATCCAACTAAAAAATCCGATACTGGCACGACTGACACCTGCTTCTCGTAACCAGAATGACAGGGTAGAAAAAACCAATAAAATGGGTAATCCGGCTGAAAAGCCGAGAAAGAAAAGGACTGCGACTCTTTTTTCTAGGTAAATTTTACAACTTTCTAGCCAAGTTTGAGTTGGTTGCATAGGTTTCTATATTCTATTCAGGAGGAAATAACATAAAACGAAACGGTTATTAAAATTAGTGTTTAAACTGATGACCCACTAATTCGAAGCGCCAGCCGGTTAATAATTTGGGTTTTTCTGCATGTTGCCTCTGTTCATCATTGAGTTTCCACAGCCAACTTAAATACTCATTAATAACGCGTTTAGATGCAATTAGCTCAACCGGTAAAGCATGTTGGTCAGCAGACTTTTGAATCACATCACGCATCGATTTTAAAGTCTTTTTATAAGCAGGGAAGTCCACTAATCGCGATACGAGAGGTGGGTATGTTTTCGGATCTTGGTCGTTTACAGAATCGATAATCGCTAAAATTGCTTTACCATGTATGCGGATTTCATTGGGCCCTAAATTTAAACGGCGTAAATCTTCAATACTCGATGGGCGATAATGTGCTAATAGCCACAAGTGGTCAGCTTTAACGACAAAGTTAAGGGCAAGATCACGTGATTGCGCTGTTTGTAATCGCCATTTTGCGAGCTTTTGAATAGTAGCAATGCCTTGCCTATCAAGTTTGAAAAGGTTATTTAATGACTTATAAGCTTTTTCAGGATCTTGTTTTTTCATTTTAAGATCTAAAGTTGTTTGGCACTCTTCTTGGAAGAAACGATACATCTTTTTCTCAATGAGTTGTTCCTTAAGTTTGGCTAAACAAGGTGTTAAGTGTAAGACGTCTGCTGCCGCATAGTTTACTTGTTTTTCACTTAAAGGGCGCTTACACCAGTCAGTGCGAGACTCTCCTTTGTCTACAACTATACCTTCGAGTATTTCTACCATTTTTGCGTAACCCAGAGAAGCACCTAAATTTAAAAATGCACAGGCGATTTGTGTATCAAAAAGAGTGAAGTTTAGATCACCTTTATGCTGACGTATTATCTCTAAGTCTTCACTACTTGCATGAAGTATGCATTGTTTGTTGTCTAATGCTTGCCAAAAAGCGGTTAAATCGGGTACTGCAATAGGATCAATTAATGTGATTCGACCATTTTGTGAGAGTTGAAGTAACCCTAGTCTTGCAACATAAGTACGTGTTCGTACAAATTCAGTATCTAAACAGATAGGTGTTTCATCGAGAGAAGCAAGAAAAGCATCGAGTTGTGCTTGTGTTGTGACCATTTCAAATTGCATTGTTGCTCCAAGGGAATTGATGAATGAAGCTTAATATTACGGACTTATTAAAAAATCATCCATTTTTATTATGCTTTTATCATTGAGTTAGCGGAAATAATCACCACATTGTTATTAACTTAAGCTGAATTTATGCAATTTGCGTAAATAACTATGCAATAGAAGCGATTTTTGAGTCACTATCTTGTGAGATTGAGCCCTTTCAATTAGAATAACTTTTTTTAAAAATACTAAATAAGCCTGCTTGATAATGGCTCTCAACAACGGGTTGTTGGATTAAGCAGATTGTCTAGCACATAAGTTAAATGCATATAGCATGGTAAGGAAAACAATGACTAAAACTATGTATGAAAAAATCTGGGATGCGAACTTAGTTCACGAGCCAGAATCAGGATCGCCACTTCTGTTTGTTGACAGACACCTAATGCACGAAGTAACAAGCCCACAAGCGTTTGAAGGTCTGCGTCTTCAAAACCGTGGTGTGCGAAATGTACACAGCATTCTAGGTACAATCGATCACTGTGTTCCTACCAAAGATCGTTATAACATTGTTGATGCTATTGCTAAAAAGCAAGTTGAAACAATGACTTCTAACTGTGCTGAGAACGAAATTAACTTATATGGTATGGATAGTGACCAAAACGGTGTTATTCATATCGTTGTGCCTGAGCATGGTTTTGTTCATCCCGGAATGGTTGTTTGTTGTGGTGATAGCCATACAGCAACACATGGTGCGTTTGGTGCATTAGCTTTCGGTATTGGTACGTCTGAGGTTGAGCACATCATGGCAACTCAAACGTTACAACAGAAAAAAGCGAAAACAATGCTGGTTAAAGTTGAAGGTAAATTACCTGCTTACTCAACGGCAAAAGATATCGCACTTGCAATCATTGGTGTTACAGGTACGGCTGGCGGTACTGGTTACGTAATGGAATTTGCTGGTAACACAATCACAGATCTTACGATGGAAGGTCGTATGACATTGTGTAATATGGCAATCGAAGCCGGTGCTCGTGCAGGTTTAGTTGCACCTGACCAAGTAACGTATGATTACTTAAAAGGGCGTGAATTCGCACCTAAAGGCGATTACTGGGAGCAAGCTGTTGCACATTGGGAATCAATGAAAACCGATGATGGTGCACAGTTTGATGAAGTGATCACACTTAAAGCTGAAGATATTGCGCCACAGGTTTCTTGGGGTACATCTCCAGAGCAAGTTATTTCAGTCACTGGCTCTGTACCCGCTCCTACTGACTTTGATAACGAAGTTAAAGCGACGGCATGTGAAAGTGCACTTAAATACATGGACCTTAAAGCAGGCCAGAAGATCACAGATATCCACGTTGATATCGTTTTCGTTGGTTCTTGTACTAATGGTCGTATTGAAGATTTCCGCGCAACAGCAGAAGTTATCAAAGGCAAAAAAGTAGCGCAAGGTGTGCAAGCAATTGCTGTACCTGGTTCTTTCCCTGTAAAACTTCAAGCTGAGAAAGAAGGTCTAGACAAAATCTTTATCGAAGCAGGTTGGGAATGGCGTGATCCAGGTTGTTCAATGTGTTTAGCAATGAATGGTGATGAGCTAAAAGACGGACAACGTAGTGCATCTACTTCGAACCGTAACTTCGAAGGTCGTCAAGGTAAGGGTGGTCGTACTCACCTTGTTTCACCTGCTATGGCAGGCGCTGCATCAATTGCAGGCCACTTCGTTGATATTCGTGATTGGAAATAGGAACTAGATAATGCAACCATATATTAAACATACAAGTATCGCGGCCTTAATGGATCGTAGTAACGTTGATACAGACCAAATTATCCCTAAAAACTTTATGAAAAAAGTAGAGCGTACAGGTTTTGGCGTAAATTTATTTCACAACTGGCGCTACCTTGCGGATAACATTACACCAAACCCAGATTTTGAACTAAACAAACCTGCTTTTCAAGGTGCTAAAATTTTAGTAACTGGCGAAAACTTTGGATGTGGTTCATCTCGTGAGCATGCGCCTTGGGCGATTGCTGACTACGGTTTTAACACTATTATCTCAACAAGTTTTGCTGATATTTTCTTCAGTAACTGTTTCAAAAACTCAATCTTACCGATTGTTGTAACTGAAGAGCAATTAGCTTCATTAATGGCTGAAATTGCTGCTGACGAAGGTGTTGAGTTTACTGTTGATTTAGCTGAGCAAAAAGTAACTACTCCAGGTGGTCTGGAAATCAACTTTGACGTAGATGCTTTCCGTAAGCAGTCTTTACTTGAAGGCTTAGATGACATCGGTTGGACTCTGACGCACGAAGACAAAATTGCTGCGTATGAAGAAGCAAATAAAAAGAAACTACCTTGGCTTTGGCCTAGCGCATAATTGCGTTAGCCAATAAGCTAATTAAAAAGGCGCATTTGTTGCGCCTTTTTTATCACAAGAATTTATTGCACGATTTATAAAAAATAAAATGAAGCGTGCAATAGATTTTTAGCCAAAGATTAATGGAGTAACGCAATGATAAAGCAGGCATTAACTGTTGAACTAATGGACACCACGCTACGTGATGGTGAACAAACACAAGGGGTTTCTTTTTCTCCTGCTGAAAAAGTAAGTATTGCTAAGGCGTTATTACAAAAATTAAAAGTTGATCGTATTGAAGTGGCTTCTGCTCGTGTTTCTGACGGAGAAAAAGAGGCCGTTGCACAACTTAATGATTGGGCTACCAAAGAAGGTTATGTTGATCGTATTGAAGTATTAGGGTTTGTTGACCACAAGCGCAGTGTGGATTGGATCGTTGAGGCTGGTGGGCGAGTATTAAACTTATTAACAAAAGGTAGCTTAAAGCATTGCAGTGAGCAATTGAAGAAAACCTTAGATGAACACCTTTTAGAAGTAAAAAAAACCATTAAATACGCGCAACAACAAGGTTTAAAAGTAAATGTTTACCTTGAGGATTGGTCTAATGGTTACAAAGACAGCCCTGAATACGTGTACGAAATGTTAACAAAGCTTCAAGGTTTGGATATCCAACATTTTATGTTACCAGATACACTTGGTGTGATGTCTCCCGATGAAGTTTTTATTAGTCTGAGTGATATGACCGAACGCTTTCCGACAAGTAAGTTTGATTTTCACGGACATAACGATTACGGCTTAGCGACAGCAAATGCAATGTATGCGGTAAAAGCAGGCGTTTCTTCAATTCATTGTACAATGAACTGCTTGGGTGAGCGCGCTGGTAATGCTTCATTAGCAGAGGTCGCGGTTGTACTGCAAGATAAATTGGGTGTTAATGTAAATATTGATGAAACCGAAATTCATACACTCAGTCAACTTGTAGAAAACTTTTCTGGTAAGCGATGTGCTGATAACACACCGATTGTTGGCGCTGATGTATTTACGCAAACAAGTGGTATTCATGCCGATGGTGATAAAAAGGGCGGACTATATATTTCTGCGTTAACACCTGAGCGTTTTGCGCGTTCACGTAGTTATGCACTGGGTAAAATGAGTGGTAAGGCTTCTTTAGCGAAAAACCTAGAAGCAATGGATATTGAGCTAGATGACAGCCAGCAACAAAAATTGTTACAACGTATTGTGCGTTTGGGCGACCAAAAAGCAACCATCAGTGCCGATGATTTACCTTTTATTATCGCGGATTTACTAGAGCGTAATGAATATAATTATGTTGAGTTATTAAACTGCTCGATTAATTCAGGGTTAGAGCTAGAATCAACGGTGAGTATCCGTGTGCGCATTAATGATGAGGTTTATAAAACCAGTGGCAGTGGTAATGGTGGCTTTGATGCCTTTATCCGCGCAATGAAAAAAGTACTCGATAAAGCGCAGTTTGTATTCCCTGAACTTATCGATTACCAATTACGTATTCCACCGGGTGGTAAGACTAATGCCTTAACAGAATGTACGGTTACATGGTTAGATAATGGTGAACAGATCACAACACGTGGTGTAAATGCAAACCAAGTATTAGCGGGTATTGGTGCAACAATTCGCATGATAAATTTAAAAATGCACACGAAATAGATAAGGGTAAAAAGATGAGAGTATGTGGCGTAGAGCTGATAGGTAATGAAGCAATTATTGCAATAATGCAATTAAAAGAAGGGCTGT
Source organism: Psychromonas sp. psych-6C06 (assembly GCF_002835465.1). NCBI lineage: Bacteria > Pseudomonadati > Pseudomonadota > Gammaproteobacteria > Alteromonadales > Psychromonadaceae > Psychromonas > Psychromonas sp. psych-6C06. The sequence goes on from NZ_PIZM01000001.1 coordinate 565,250, forward strand.
ACGATGTACCTGTGGTACGTGCCAATAAATTCAACTTAGTTGATGGCATAAATACTGTTCCACTTAAAAAATTTCAAGCAGACTTTAAACAATTAATGACTGACTATAAAGTTGATACTGTTGTTATTAAACAACGCGCTCAAAAAGGTAAATTTGCAGGTAGTGCATTGAGTTTTAAAATTGAAGGTGCACTTCAGCTGTTAACTGATGTCAATGTACATGTTATCTCAGCCGCGTATATCAAAGAAGGTTTATCTGGCGCACAAAATCAGCCTACAGCAGTTGAGCTTGGCCTTAAGAAGTTCCAAGAACAAGCGATGCTAACTGCTTTTGGATATTTAGAACAGCAATCGTCATAATTTTACGATTGTGAGATGATAAAACCAAAGGGGCTCCATGATTGAAGCCCTTTTTTTATGTTTGTATTATCTTAGCTAATGACAATATTACCAATAACAAAAGCGATCATCACTGATGCGCTAATCGTCACAATGCCAGGCAATAAAAATGGGTGATCAAACACATATCTTCCAATACGAGTAGAGCCGGTATCGTCCATCTCAATAGCCGCCAGTAAAGTCGGGTAAGTTGGTAACACAAATAGTGCACTAACCGCAGCAAAAGAAGCGATAGCTGCAACAGGGGCAACCCCCATTGCCAACGCAGCTGGCATTAATGCCGCTGTTGTTGCACCTTGCGAATAAAGCAACATTGAAGCGAAGAATAATACCAACGCTAACATCCAAGGGTAGCTTGCTAACAAAGCACCCGATAAATTTTTAATATCATCAATATGCCCATTAACAAAGGTTGATCCTAACCATGCAACACCAAGTACACAAATACAGGCGCACATGCCTGCTCTAAAGGTTGGCATTTGCGTAATTTCATTAACGTTAAGTTTACATTTCGTGGCAATTACGCCTGCCGTGGCAAGCATGATAGACATAATAGCTTCACTGCGACCGATGGTTGGGTTTTCAATAGTCCCGGAAAGTAAAATGGCATAAGTGACCACTAATATAATTGAAATAACAAAAGCATAAACTGAAAATTTAGCATTGGAAGTCGGCTTATATTCGTATCGTTCGCGTTGCTTGATCAGTCCTTCCTTTAATCGCTCCTGATAAACTGAGTCTTCAAGTAATGGCTTTCCAAGTAAATTAGCGATAATTGCACCGATCATCACAGCGACAAAAGTAGATGGAATCGCAATTAATAACAGTTGTAGATAACTAACCCCCATTGGTTGTAGCATGGCTGCAAATGCAACCACAGCGGCCGATATTGGAGAAGCCGTAATTGCTACCTGTGATGCAACCACAGCGATACTGAGTGGTTTAGAAGGTCGTATGCCTTGCTCTTTCGCGACTTCAGCTATAACCGGTAAGGTTGAAAAAGCAGTGTGTCCTGTGCCTGCTAATAACGTCATGAAATAAGTTACTATAGGGGCTGCAAAAGTAATGTATTGCGGATGTTTTCGAAGCATTCTTTCTGATAGATGAACTAAGTAATCAAGCCCTCCAGCACGTTGCATCGCTGCAATCGTGGCAATGACCGACATAATGATTAAAATTACTTCAACCGGAATAAAAGCCATACTGGTTTCCATGCCTGACAAAGCGAGGACGATAACACCTGCCCCTCCAGCATATCCAATACCTATGCCACCTAAGCGAGCACCGATAAAAATAAACACTAAAACTGTTGCAAGCTGTAACCAAAGCATAAATCTTTCCTGTCAAATAAATGTTATTATAATACTAATGTGTATTGTTATTATAATAGATCAAATAACGCGCTTTTTAAATTAACTTAAGAAATTAGTTTGTGAAAAAATGATAATTTGAATGTATGTAACGATGGTGACTCATTAACTATAGCGTTATAGTAATCATTTGTTAGCGAGAATAACCATGAATGAAATACACTGCCCATTTTGCTTGAAAGTAAACAGTTGCAATGTACAAAGTAGGGACTGTTGGTGCCATAACGAATCAATTCCAGAAGCGCTTTTTGAGTTATTACCCGTTGATTCTAAGAACAAAAGTTGTATTTGTTGGCATTGCATTAGATTATTTAATGAAAATGAACAAGCATTTAAGGAACGACTAAATGGCAAAGCCAAATAAAAAAGGGCCCACTAAAACCATCGATATTGCTTGTAGTAAATGCCAAGCGTCATTATATAAATACCGAAAAGCAGGCAAAGGTGCGTTGGTTAAGTGCTTTAAAGAACGCATTAGCATCGATTATACGCAAGGAGGGGGAAACTGCCCTAAATGTGGTAGACAATTTGCGCGAGACACTTTAATTCGTGGTACTCCTGCATTTAAAATTATTGGTGGTAAGGTTACTTATTAACCTTCTCGTATTAAAGCTGGTTCACGAATCTAATTATATGCATAAAAAAACAGCAAACAGAATAGATAGTTAAAACAATTATTGACAGTTTAAACACGATAAAGCAAACTAGCTCTGCTTTCCCAAGCAAAGGAAATATCGCTCGCTTAACTCAGTTGGTAGAGTGCCGCCATGACATGGCGTAGGTCACTGGTTCGAGTCCAGTAGCGAGCACCATTTCTTTACCTATAATAAATATTATCACAAAACAACTCATCCAATTAACATCTATTTGTTAGCTAAAAAACTTAAGAAATCTATCTAGTTACTCTAACTACAATAAATAACCTCATTTCTGAATAAGCAAAGCGATACAATACCGCTATTTTCGCGAATTTCGGCGTTAAACCATCTACCAATAACCAGTTATTGCGAAGATAATTTTGCTTTGAGCTACGCAAAACTAAAGGCACTTTTTTATAAAAGTAGCAACATCATGATTTTAAACGCCTCCAATAACTAGAATTGAGGAGAAATAGCTTAATTCAAGGCATAAGGTGAGATAAATGGTTGCTCTCTTTAGGAAACTTATAACTGGGTAATAGGAGCGTCGCCTCTGGCATAACTGCCTACTGCTTCAAATACTGAAACAATATCAGTATGATTTTCACCTGGCAAATGGCGCCACCATAGATAAAAAAAGAAGGTCGATTAAGACGAGCAAGTGCCATTAAGTAATCTGGCATATTTTTATCACAACCGCCAAGCGCGATAATACCGTCGTGTCCCATGCCTGCGGAGACCGCTTCGATTTAATCGAAAATCACTTCACGCGAGACCAAAGAATATTTTATGCCTTCGGTGCCCATTGAGATACCGTCGGACATTGTAATAGTGTTATAAATAACACTATTAGCTCCGGAACTATCGACCCCTTTACCTACTTCTTCGGCAAGCCCGTTGATATGCATGTTGCAGGGCGTTACCATTGACCAAACTGAGGAATACCAACCTGCGACTTGTTAAAGTCTTCATCTTCAAAACCAACTGCTCTTAACATAGAACGACTAGGAGCTTGTGCTACATCATCTACAATTTTTTGTGAATATTTACATGGTTTATCTTTACTCATAGCTTGATATTTCTTTTCAGTTTCAATAAATGCAATATGGAAGGTGTTAGCAAATAGCTCCCAATGAAATCTGAGTTAATTCAATAAAGGCAAGGGGATCTTCACCCATGCTTTTTATTTTGATGTGATCGGCGAAACCAAGTCGCGCAGTCATGAATAACCAAAAGAGCGCACTCATTAGGCCTACTATTCGCCACAGTGTTTTTTTTGCCCACTTCAGTGCAAGCGTAATCGACAATACGTAAAATACAAATCCCGCGAGTTTAGAAGAGCCCCAGCCATTAACAAATGGATATAAATTAAGCGGGTTTACGATGAGTAAATAAATAAAGGTACAGATAAAGAGTGCATATAAAATATGTGGCCCAATTTTAAGTAATTTATTATTAACCATGTCAGATTCTTTCATTGTTAATACAAAGTTAATCATAAAAAAGATAAAAGTGAGCGCAATTATCGCCAGATGGGTATGTTTAATTATCATGTACATGTTGTTGGTTCCTAATATTAATGAAAACTATTTCCACTTGAGGGCCCAGTATATAGTCTGTAGTGACCATTAAAAACCATACATATTGTATTCTTTTAAACGAAGCGCCTTCGTTGCAAGAACGAGTTAAATCCACAAATTTTTTATTGTTCTACAATAAAGCTACTATTTCTGCTTTTGGAGTTTTTATGGCGAATAAAATTCATGTACTAATAGCTGATGATGAGCCTCTTAATCTTGAACTAATGGAAGAGATCTTAGAGGATGATTATAAAGTCGATATGGTCAGTTCTGGGCAAGAGTGTTTAACGTTTTTACAAGCAAATAAGCCTGATTTATTATTGCTTGATGTTGCGATGCCTAATATGAATGGATATGAGGTCTGCAAAGCAATCAAAGCAGATGAAGACCTTACGCTTCCTATCATTTTTGTGTCTGCTCGTGGCGCAATAGAAGATCGTTTATTAGGGTATGAGGCAGGTGGGGATGATTATCTCGTTAAACCCTTTAATTGTGATGAGTTGTTAGCCAAAGTACAGAGTTTGGTTACTTTTGTGAATCAACAGAAAGAACTCGATTCACAATTACAGAGTGCTCGTGATATGAGCATGATGGTCATAACAAATACGGGTGAAATGGGGGTTATTGTCAATTTCATAAGACAAACGTTTGAATGTAATGATCTCGAATCGCTTTCAAAAGCTGCTTTTGAGGCTTTAGAACAACTTGATTTACACAGTACAGTGCAGTTTTACGACGACAATAATACATTTGATACTTATGATTCTAGTGGAAGTTTTAAACCCGTTGAAGCGGAGTTACTGCAATTGGCGCGTTCAAAAGGGCGTATATTTAACTTTAATCAGCGATGTATTTTAAATTTTAAAAATTGTTCGCTATTAATTAAAAATATGCCTGAAGACGAAGAGATGAAAGGGCGCTTTTTAGATCATACTTGTATGTTGATGGAGGGTCTAAATGCGCGCTTTATTGCGATTTCTCAAAGTAAAATAGTCGATGAAAATGCACAAAAAAATAAACAATTACTAGAAGATACAAAAGATAGCATGATGGCTGCACAACAAGGTTTACAAGAGCAAAGTAAACAAGCAGTAAGCGTTGCACAACAACTTATTCACCAGTTAGAGCGCGACTTTTTATCATTAGGCTTAGATGAAGATCAAGAAAAATATCTGATTAATTTAATTGAAACGAATACTCAGAAAATAGCCGATATTTTTCACAAAAATGATGTCGTTGATGACTATTTTGCAAAGATGCTGTCAGCGTTAAAGTGATTTTGCATGTTGTAGTGGAATCTGAATAGTAAATTTGGCCCCCTCTTTAGGGGGGACTAAATTGTTTACTAAAATATCTGCATTATGGTAATTACAAATATCTTTACAGATTGACAGCCCTAACCCGGTTCCACCCGCTCCTGTATTTGTATTTGAAGACTGGGAAAACTTTTCAAATATATGGCTAATTTCTTGTTCGGGAATTCCCACACCCTGGTCTTCAATTATAATTTCAGCAATATTAACGATCTGTTGTTCTTTTTTAATCGTTTTTTTAGATATCTCAATAAAGATAATACCTTCATCTGGTGAGAATTTAATGGCATTATTAATGATATTGTAAAATACCTGGTGGATACGATTAACGTCCATCTCCACCATGATGTCACTGTTGGGGCTATCTGTGACAATAGTAATTTGTTTCATATTAATGAGTGAATCTAGCTCTATTAGTACATTATTCATCACCTCGTTTACCAGTGCACTTTCAAAATTAAATTGCATCTCTCCGGCTTCAAGTTTTGAAAGGTCCAGTAAGTTATTGAGCAACAATAATAACCGAGAGCCACTAGTATGAATTCGATTAAAATATTTTATTAATTTTTGTTTTTCTACTTTTTCAATTTTGTTAAGTCCAAGTTCTGCAAAACCTAAAATACCCAACATTGGGGTACGTAACTCATGAGAAATATTCGCTAAAAATTCTGATTTAGCTTGATTCGCATTTTGTGCTTCAGTCACCGCTGTTTCTAATAGTTTCTGTTTATGCTCTAACTCATTTTTCATGGAAAAGAAGGAACTAATCAGAAGCTGCACTTCATCCCCTTCATTTTCAATTGTATGTTTTCCGCCTTGAAAGTCTTCGATACTCTCACGTAGTTTGATCAGTGGATTAATGATCAAGCCAATTGCGTACATGACCAGTATTAGCAAGAGAATGAATAAAACAATAGAGCTACTTACCTCATAATAAAAAAGGGTTTCAATATTTTCATCTGCCTCAGATTGAACAATAGAAAAAGAATGATGGATATAATCTCTTAGTTGGCGCTGCAATAGCTCTTTCTCATCGATTAATAATTGTTTATGCTGCGGAGAAGTAGAGCTTAAATTATTGATCTCCATCTGTTTTAGTATTAGTAACGCGCTATACTGCATCATTTTTTCTGCAAGTCGTCGCTCTTCTATTTCATCTATATCGTCATTATTTAATACATTTTGAAGGTTTTCTTTTGCTAATTGCGATACTTTATTTAACTCCTTAATGCTAACAAAACGAGAAGATGCAATAGCGACCTGATGATCTAATTGTGAGAGCAATTTATGGTCGGTAAAAGCGTCGTTTTTTACTTTTTTAAACAGCATGTTAAAGGCAAACACGTATATTAAAAGAATTAGAAAAAGAGTTGTTGCAGTAGCGAGAAAGACTTTGGTTCGAATAGATAATGTTGCTAGTTTGAATGACACATTAAATTCCTAACAGGTAATGACGTATAAAAATTATAAGTCGCCTATGAAAAATTGCCATTCTTGATAATTACCTTTTGCTCTAGCCACTAGTTTTCATCTTGCCGGGTTAAACAAAACTGATAAAGGTGATGGTAGGCCGGTAGTAAGGTGCTTTGAATTTGCCCAGCAGACTCCTGAATTAATAAACTATCACCAATCACAATGTCACAGTTAAAAGGAACAAATAACCCTTCTCCGCGTGGTAATGAACGACCTAACCCATGCATGACAATCGGGGTTATTGGCACATGACCGTATTCCTTAGAAAGATAAAATATTCCTCTTTTAAGGTTGGACAATTGCTCTGGCTCGCCACGAGACCCCTCAGGAAAAACCACCAAAATATCACCGTTGTCGAGTGCTTTTAAACACTCACTGAATATCTCATCACGAGCTGTACCGCCTTTTCTATCAAGCGGGATAATGCCAATCACATTTAACGAAAACCAGGCTAAGAGCCTATTGGATAGAAAATAATCCGCAGCAGCCACTGGACGTACTTTATGTATTTTAGATAACGGATAAAGACTAATTAACACCATCGTATCAAGGTGACTGTTATGGTTTGGGGCTAATAAAGCTGGGCCTTTTTGCGGTAATTTTTCTCTAAAGGAGATGTTTAAACCCAAGACAATAAAGACGATTGGCTTAATCAATAGTGCAAAAAATAGTATTTTTAGGATACGTGAAATCATCATTAATAATGTAAAAAGTAGAGGTAGTGAAAGAATAAAGGAGCGGTATAAATAAGGCTATCAATGCGATCTAGAATACCACCATGGCCTGGAATGAGTTGACTACTGTCTTTAATTTTTAAATCTCGTTTAACCGATGAAAGAACGACATCACCAAAAAAACCACCAATACAAATAATTAGACCTGCACCCAGTCCTTGCACCCATGTAAGCGGGGTTAAATAAGGTGTAATAAACCCAGAAGTAATGGTAAGTGTTAGCAGTCCTCCGATAAAACCTTCCCATGTTTTATTTGGGCTAACTTTAGGAATTATTTTATGTTTACCGATCATTTTTCCCCAAATATATTGGCACACATCGTTAAACTGAGTCATGAATATCAAGTATAAAATAAGTCCGACACCACCTCCTAACGTATTTTTTTCAGGTAAAACCAGTAAAAATGCGATATGACTAACTGAGAAAACGGTGAGCATGACCGCCCAATGCAAGATCCCTGCTGATTTTATAAACCCCTTTGTTTCACCAACTAAAACCATACGGATCGGTATAAAGAGAAATACATAAATAGGGATGAAGATAATAAACATACCGAAATAGGCTTGGCTAACCCAATAATACTGAACTGGAATTGAAAGGTATAACCAAAAAACAGCACGCCTGTCTGCCATGCGCATGGGTACTATCGATAAAAACTCTTTTAATGCTAAAAAGCTTAAAAAAGCAAAGAATACGATGGTGGCAGTATGACTAAAAATGAAAACGAAGAACATGATGCCAATCATCCACCACCATGACTGAATACGTTGTCTTAATTCAGTATAATCGGTCTGTGGCGATCGAAAGCCAAGTATTAAACGGCTTGAGGTTGCAATGATCAACATTGCTAAGACACTCATCATGGCATACTTCGAATGTAATGGAATGTGTTCAAACATGTTGTTTTCCTTGCTCTGAATTACCTAGTGTCCGTTGATCTTTCGAGTTTGTTTTTGCAACAAATGTTGCTGTTCGGGGTCAACACAACACGCTTTTCCCTTGATTTATTTGACTACGTCAAACAGTACGGAATACAAAATCAAAAGACGTTTTGCTATCTGTTAGAGGAAACTCGCTTAGAATAACTAAGCCACATTCCGTCTGCCTTGCTTAAAACGCGTTGTGTTGAACAACATTTAAACGTCAAAGATTAACATCCCCTAGCTTAGTGCTTAAAAATTGCTGGTATAAATCGATATTAATAGCCATATACTTGGATTGCACATAACGTGGTCTAATGCTTTTTAATTCGTTTTCTATTTCTGCGTTACTTTTACCGTTGAATAACATCCAAGCCCAAATCACTAACACGGATCTTGAGAGCCCTAGTGCACAATGTACATAAACGCCCTGTTTTATGGATTGTTCTATAAGCATCACCGCCTGATGAATTGCTTGCGGTGATTGAATAGTTTGATCGAGAAAATTTAAACGATGCTGTGCAAGTCGCGTTTCATTACCTTGTAACTCGCTGGCTAAATTTATCACTGTATTCACTCCTAAATCGGCTAACTGCTGATATTCTTCAGTTGTAGGGAAACGACCAAAATAGAGTTTGTCATTCACCTTAGCGAACAAGGGTAATGAGCGTTTATAGTAACGCCAAGAAAGTTTACTGCCTAAAAAGTAGGGGGCAAATATGAGCCATTGCCAAAGGTTGGCCTTGTGGCCTGGTTTGACTAATAGATCATTTAAACCAAATGCATAAACAAGACTGACACTTAATAGTGATAAAAATGGGTATATAAAATAGACGCTTACTTTAAAGCTAAGCACCATCATTAAAATGCTTGAAAGCAGGAAATACAGCGCCATTTTTAAATGTCGGGGTGTCATAAAAGATGTTAATAGTGAAGGACTTCGTTTGGGGGTGAACATTGTGATTGCAGTAAAGCCAACCAGTAACCCTGTTGGTAAATCAACAAAGTGATGTTGAAATACAAATAGCGTTGAAATGATGATTAATAATAACCAACACCCTAATAATGCTTTTAGCCATAATGCTTTCATATGCTGTTGCATACTAAACCAAAAAACAATGGCAAAGCTAACATGCAAAGAAGGTAACTGATTAAAGGGTTTATCTGCTTCTAACAAAGTAAATAAAAATGGGAATTGAATAATTTCGGGTTTTACAAATGAAAATTGCAGGGGCATAACCACAAACATAGCGACAGAGAGTAAGACAATAAAAGCAACTCGTACGGCAAGGGTCCGTAACTCAAGCCTATTTTGAGCCAATAAAAAAGCAATCACAAAAATAATGTCAGATGACATGTAGGGGATGATAAATATCTCAATAAAGGGAATTTGGCTTTCCCATGCAAACAGCCATGATGGGTGTGGCGCAGTCAAGCTAGCAAATTCATTGGCAGAGCCATATAGCAGAAAGAACAAAATACCAAGATAGGCAAGCCACACAAATCGTTCCTTGAGTGTAGCGGGGGCCTGCATAGAAGCATTGAATGAAGCTTCCATGCCATTCTTTGGCTTGGGTTGTGGTGATGTAATTCCCATTATGCAACCGACTCGCTTTCACTTAGGTCGGTGAGCGAAACATTTACCGACTGAGTGCTATTAGGAGAAAATGTAGCTGTTGAAACGGTAAAAATTCCCCAATTATCGATTAGCATATTATCTTTTTTGAAACCAAATTGAGCAAAAATATTATCTAATTCATATTGGCTACGGCGACGCATGATCCATTTACTTTGCTGGTGGTTTCCTAATACGTGTGCTATTTGATGTAGCTGGGGGTGCCAAGGTTGTCCGGTATAGATAAGCTGTGTATTGTTATCAATCATTGAACAAATGCCTTCAATCGCTTTACTAATAAGGGAATTGTCAGGAAATAGTTCAAATACGCCAGAAATCACCACAATATTAGGTTTAAAATCGGATTGTTTATAATTATTCAGATCAAATGCATCGCACTGACTATAACTGATATTGTTCAATCCTCGCTCTTTGGCAAGTAGCCACCCTTGATCTACATTTTGTATTTGGTAATCGCGTACTTGAATATTCACATTACGATATTTATTCGCAATTTCAATTAAATAACGTGCTGGCCCCCCTGCAATATCAAGAATATTAACTTCTTTACCCTCTGCTTGTAATGCATGTATTTTTTCTTCTAATAGTTTGATGGTATGTATTTTACGTTGGCGAATTCCTTTCCAGCCAATGCTGCTGAGGTAGCCTTTATCAATGAACCGCCCGATAGCTCCCACGCCTTGTGGTTTGTTTTTATAAACATGATCAAGTGTCACGCCTGAATCAAAACCATACTGCAAACCAACTTGCATCCCTTTACTTAAAAAACCTAAATATTTCATTGAGGTACGCTGCAGTAAAAAATTCATATTAGTGAAAAGAGGGAGAGTGCCATAGCTGATTTGATCACATTCTTGCTGCGCAATGTTAACGAGTTTTTTGCGCAGACAAGACTGTTTTGAAGCAAAAGATTGCGCTGCAAACTTTGCAATCTCATCAATCGCAATTTGTGCATTTTTTTCATATAAGACCCCATGAAAAAAATTATCGAGTAACACGAAACGTTTATTCTCAGAAGAGAGTCGAGCATAAAAATCGCCTTGGACCTTCGAATCGACGACATAATCTTTACCTGCAGAAAGCACTAATGTAGGGACAGTGATCATTGCTGCATCATCAACAATTCGTTCACCTGTCTCAAGCAACGTAGTGAGTTGTCTGGCAGGAATATGAGGCGTAATAAGTTCATCACTGTCATATTTTTGCTGTTCATTTTTATCGTGGGTTAAATATTTAGATTTAACATAGGAGGTGATGTTAAGCGTCGGAAAAGCTTTCACTGCCTGTGTTAAAACCGGTTTCGCGAAGGGAACATAAAGTTTAATTTTGAATGCCGGCGCGACTAAGGCCATTCCATTAATTTGTGGTGCATAGTCATGTACCCATGTAGAGGCGACTACCCCAGCAACTGAATTTGCGACCACAAATATCTCATCTTGTTGTTTGTCTTCTTTACGACAAACGAACTGCACAAAGGCATCTAAATCGCGAACCATATCCATGAACTCAAATGTGGCAGATAAATCGGTCATTCCATGGCCACGGTTGTCAAAAGAATAGATGGTGTAACCTAAAAATGCTTGGTTATTAGCAATTTGCTCAAGGCGAAGTGAGTGTTCATGGCCTCGGTGTAAAAGTAATAAAATTTTGCCATTGTTCATTTCCTTATTCTGCCAACGGCGGTAGAACAGAGTATTATTATCGAAACTTGAAAAGGTGCCCGTTTGCATTTGCAGGGCTTGAGGTTTTGTATTGTCCTGTTGTAAATCGATATCGTTAACACTCATTTTTTCGTTTCCTTTAAATTGATAATAAAAGCAATTGTTTCTAAGGTATGTTGATTTTGCCGTTTAGATTTATATATTACGTAGTGTTTGAGCTAGTAAAATAGCGCAAATATAAAGCCGTCAAAGGGAAGTTAAATAGCAATATATGTTTCAGCCCCTAAATTACTGTTTTTCCAGTTGGTGGCCTCGGTTCATTCGGCGATATAAGGTCAATAAACCCAATAGTGTCGCGGTGCTTAAGTAAAGTGAAGTCCAGGTTATATTAATAAGTTCAAAGCTTAATAATATCGCCAATAAACTGATCACAAAGGCTCTATCGCTTTTGCCCATTGGGCCATCATATCGGCGCTTTGCCGTTAACGTTTGTGCAACCACACCGGCCATTTCTGTAAAAATACCAACTGTCACAAAGGCGACCAATAAACTTGGGGAAACACCTGCAACGTAGGCGAGAGGAAGATACATCACGACATCAGCCATAACATCTGTCATCTCATTGAGCATTGCGCCTTTTTTAGTTTGCTGATCATGCTCACGTGCTAGCATGCCATCGATCGCATTCAACGCCATTCGAAGAAATAAAATGATGGGTAAGGCTAATAAAGTCCAAACAAGCGTATGACTAAAATAGATAAACACACCGCAACATAACGACAATAGCATCGCCGCGACAGTCACTTGGTTAGGAGTAATATTTTCGTGAGCAAGTTTTTTGACGATTGGTCTGAGGAGATCCTGAAACTTAGGTTTGAGATCATAAATGGTTAACATAAAAACATCTTCTTTGTGTTGATTGGTTAATAGAGTAAATATGTACTCTTAGTGCTAAAGAGGGGACACTTTATGGCGTAAAGTAGAGAATAATTTTAAATCGCCCCTAAATAATATCGGCAACAATATCATAATAAAATGATGACTGTTTGTTTTGTCACGCAAAAGTCATGTTGTATATATGTTTATACAATTTTCGTAAAACCCAATCAGCTTTATCTCTAAAATTGACCGTTAATTCCTGTTATTCACCATTTGTCGCATCGATAAGATCTGTTCCAACGCTTGATTTATTGTTTAACCATCAAAACAACCAAGGAGAGAGTCATGAATACGTTATTAAGAAATACTGTCGGTGCGATTTCAATTAGTTTATTAACGGTGTTATCAGCGCATGCCACATTAACTGAAAACGATATCGCTATTTATAATCAAGCGGCTGCCGGAGATGAAGATCAGGTTGAGCCTGCATACTACGTTTTTAAACAGCTTATAAAAAATGAGGGAGCGACAGCACTAACCTTGGTCTATTTAGGGAGCATAGAAACACTAAAAGGCCGTGATGCTTGGATGCCTTGGACGGCAATGAAACATGTTGAAAAAGGCCTTTCTACTATCGACAAAGGATTAACATTGTTAGCATCAGAGCCGAATATTGAACAACAGTCACGCTATATGGGACTTAATGAAAGTTATTTAGCGCGGGCATTAGCGGCGACAACCTATTCAAGTTTGCCGGATATGTTTAACCACTTTGAGCGCGGGTATGATCTGTTTGTTGAACTACTTGCTGAGCCACAATTTGAGCAACAACCATTCCCAGCGACCGCTTGGATTTACAACTACGCAGTACAAGCCGCACTTCGTGCAAACGATATCCAACAAGCACAACAATGGTTAAACACGATGCGACAGCAAGATAAAACACATCCAGAAACGCTTTCCGCTCAAGAAGCTGTAAAAGGGGAGCAATCATGATCACCTTTGATAATATCAGTAAATCATATCAATTAGGCTCACAGCAGGTGCAAGCATTAAGAGGGATTAACGGGCAGATTCAACAGGGCAAGATGATCGCACTTTGTGGTCCGTCTGGCTCAGGTAAAAGTACATTGTTAAGCATATTAGGCTTATTAGATATGCACTATCAAGGGCAAGTCTCGCTTAATGGACAAACATATCCTTGCGACCCTATAAAAGCAGCTAAATTGCGCCGCAATCAATTTGGTTTTGTATTTCAACGTTTTAATCTCGTGCCAGTCATGACTGCTTTAGAAAATGTTGCTTATCCGTTACACCTGACTGGTTATGATCGTGAAGAGCAGAAAAAACGTGCGACACAAATATTATCGCGCGTCGGATTGGAAGATTTTATTCATCATCGTCCAGATAACCTATCAGGTGGACAGCAACAACGGGTTGCAATTGCACGAGCCTTGGTTCACCAGCCACAATTAGTGATTGCCGATGAGCCCACAGCCAGTTTAGACAGCGAAACTGCAACTTTAGTGATTGACCTAATGAAAGAGTTAGGTAAAGAGATCGGCAGTACCTTTATTGTTGCCACGCACGACCACCGTATGGCTCGCCATTGTGATAACAGCATTAATCTATTGGATGGCATGATAAATAAGGAGCAGATGCAATGGGCAAGCTAAATTTTTTAATTCCCGATACTTATCGTATTGCATTCCTTAATTTATTGCGTAATAGCCGTCGTAGCATGTTATCGGTCCTAATTATTAGTATCACTGTGTTTGCATTAACAGGCGCGGGGGGATTTGGGCTATACACCTATGAATCACTTGAAGAATCAACGGCGCGTGATACTGGGCACTTAACCTTAAGTACACCAGACTATTTTGAAAAAGAGGAGGAAACACCACTCGCGAATGGCCTTATTAAATCTGAAAAGTTAATAACCACGATAATGAAATATGAACAAGTAAGAAGTGTACAGCCCCGCATTAGTTTTACTGGTTTAATCTCTAATGGCAATAAATCCACCATATTTATGGGCACTGGTGTAAATGATAAAGAGTTTGATATGAAAGGGCCATTTTTAGATATGCGCCAAGGTAAAACACTTTCTAATATTCATTCACACCGTTATAACCACGAACAACCTGAAATTATGCTAGCCACTGAGCTGGCAAAAAACCTAAATGTAACAGTGGGGGATTGGATCACGCTATTAGCAACGACAAGTGAAGGGGCATTAAATGCTTTTGATTTTAAAGTAAAAGGGATCTACTCAACGGGTGTACCTGATTTAGATAAACGCCAGTTATACATTCATATCGATTCCGCACAATCGCTATTGGCCAGCAATAAAATCAGTACATTATCGGTTTTTCTTTTTGATACGGCGAGTACAAAAAAAGTGCAACTGTTACTAGAAGATGCATTGAATGTAATGAACTTAGATGAGCCACTTGAAATAACGCCATGGCAAGAGCGCGCGTTTTTTTATGACAAAGTAAAAGATTTATACGATCTGATTTTTGGAGTAATGGGGGCGATTATGGCATTGGTTGTCTTTGTCGCATTGTTTAATACCATGACAATGTCTGTGACTGAACGAACTCGAGAAATTGGCACGCTATCAGCATTAGGTAATTATCCTAATGAAATTATCGCTATATTTTTACGAGAAGCGACCCTATTAGCTGTTATTGGTGTAATTATTGGCAGTATTGCCACGGCAATCACCAGTTTGACGCTGTTAGTTGTGGATGTACAAATGCCTCCGCCACCAGGGAGAACCGAAGGGTATCCTCTAAATATCTACTTTTCCTATGAACTAGTGGTGTTTGCCGCCATTGGTATCACCTTTATCTGTCTATTTGCAGCATTCCTTTCCGCATACAAGGGTGTGAATAAACCTATTACAGAGGCGCTTATCTATGTTTAAATTTATTCCAATGTTCATCATGTTAGTTACTCCCGTGTTTTGTATTGCCAATCAACCACTGAGCAATCAGCAAGTGCAGCAATTAATTACACAAGCCGATAGCTATCGACTTGGCGAGGAATCAGCCAAAGTAGTATCAAAAGCGACACTTTATAAACAAGGGAAACAAGATAAAACTCGTCAATACACCGTCTATACGCGAGCGAATAGAGAGTCGCTGGTGATATTTAATGCACAAGTAGAAGCAGGGCAAAAAATGCTGATGTTAGGTGATAACTATTGGTTATTAATGCCTAAAAGTCGCCGTCCTATTCGCATAACACCGATGCAAAAGTTATTAGGCGAAGCTTCAATTGGTGATATATCAACGCTTACTTGGAGTGAAGACTACCAAGGCCACTGGTTAAGCGAAGCACAATTGAGTTTTGTTGATCTCGATGGGAGTAAGCAACGCACTGATACACATAAACTAAGGCTAGAGGCTAAAACAAAGGGCGCGAGTTATACCGCTATCACGCTTTGGTTAGAGAAAGAAACAGGTTTTCCGGTCAAGGCAGATCTCTTTTTACAATCAGGAAAAATGGCTAAACAAGCTTGGTTTACCAAAGGGATGAGAGACGGAGAAGAAAAAGTTATCTCAATGCAACTTGATGATCAAATCCAAAACCAACAGCAAACAGTGATTGAATATTTATTAGTTGAGCCCGTTGAAATTGCCGATAAATATTATAACCCATCATATTTATCGCGTACTAAAAGCTTAGCGCTATGAGTATCTCGATTAAAACTATGCTGTTTAGCATTTCATTAATTGCCAATTCAACCTATGCAAGTGAGTTGGCAATGCAATGGGACTGGACTCTCAGCGCACAAACCAGTAAACAACAATCGACTGTTTTCAATCCAGTTATAGCATCGCCTACCGCGTTACAGTCAGTGAATGGATTATTTGATGCACAACTTGATTATCAAGGGTTTAGTGCATCGGTTGCGCTCAAAGCAGATAATATTTACCACTCCAATAACGACTATGAGTACAAAACAACATTTATTCTCAGTGAGCTATTTTGGCAAGGTAGTATTAGTAATGCGATAGACCTACAAATAGGGAAGGTTCGTGTGGATTGGGGAGTGGGTTACGGATATCGACCTTTAGACATTTTTACGCCATACCGGAGAAATCCCGTTGGTATTCAAGTTGAAGAAGGTGCGGGTATCGCATCCCTTTCATATTTCGATGCGTTGGGAGAGTGGACGCTCATTTACAGCGACTCTTCATGGAATCAACAACTTGGTAACCAATTAGATGAACAAGCTACACAACAAGGTATTGGCATTCGGCGCTATGGGTTAATTGATGATACCGAGTATCAATTTGTTGCATATTATGATGACGTTCGCCATGGCTTAATAGCCACCAGCTTGGTGACGGTATTTGATGAGGCATGGGAATTTCATGGCACGGCTTTATATCAAAACAAATTTCTTGGATATCAACAAAAACAGTATGGTGCTGTCCACTTAGAAAAACAAAATAACGGTTATCAAGCGTTAGCTGGGTTAACATGGGCACATAGTACTGGCCACACCATCATTTTTGAATACTGGTATGACAATCGGGCTTGGAATAAGCAACAATGGCAACAAGCTATCAATGATGGGGATCAATATTATCAACAAGGTTACACCCATAGCAATATTGTTGCGCATAACCTAATGCTACACTGGGCTTTTGATAACAGTATATTGAAAGACGTTGTACCGAGCATGGATTTATTATATTCACCGCAAGATAATGGTTTGATTGTCACGCAATGGATAAGTTATTTACTTCATGACTCGGGACGAAGTAAAATCGAAATCCAACTAGCCGCGCGCTTTTTCACCGGAAAGCATGATGCAGCCTATGCCAATTTACCTGATCAACACACCTTTCTCGCCAATTTAAAAGGACGTTTCTGATGACCGCAACAGAAAATAGCAAAAAAGGGCTTTTTAATACTTTCACATTTACCAGCCTATTTTGCTTAATAGTCGCAGGGTTAACTTATACATTATGGGGAGATCCCTTATATATCCATCTGGTGATCAGTTTTGGCTACGGGTATAGCACCATCCTTTGTGAACGTATCTTGCAACGTTTCTTTCCCTGTTTGAAATATTTAATGTTGAACTTTATGGCACTGTTTATGGCAATCATAATAGGTAGTATCAATGCTTTTTTATGGTTACAGCAGTATGATAAATATGCGTCTTTAGATTCATTAAAACCTGTTATTTTCCTTGGCCTTATTTTTACCGCTATCTGTTATTACTTTTTTCATACTCATGAACAAAAAGCACTCGCCATTCAAGCATTAGAAAAAGCCAAGCGCAAAGAATCTGAACAAGAAAAAGCGCTGATATTAAGCCAACTAAATCAATTACAGAGTCAAATTGAACCGCATTTTTTATTTAATACCCTTGCCAATTTACGTGCACTGATTGAATTAGATCCCAAAAAGGCAACCACCGTACTTGATAAACTCACTGATTTAATGCGCAGTACCTTAACGAGCAATCGCGCTGCCTTAACCAATTTAAAGCAAGAAACACAATTACTGAGCGCTTATTTAGACATTCAAAAAATTCGCTTGGGTGACCGTTTAAGTTACCGTATTATCGATAAAATTGAAGAAACGCTAAGCATCCCACCGTTCCTTATTCAGCCATTAGTCGAAAATGCACTTCAACATGGTATTGAACCAAAAGCAGAGGGAGGTGAAGTTGTTATTTGCTTTGAAATACAGCAAGATAAGTTGTTGATCACTATTTCAGACAACGGCTTAGGCTTACAAGAAAATCCCACAAGCAAAGGCAACGGGATAAGCTTACAAAACATCCAAGATCGTTTGGCAAGCCTCTTTGAATCAACAGCTTTTCTCTCCATTCAACAAAATAAAGTAAGTGGAGTCAGCTCTATCGTAAGCATTCCTTTGGCGCAGCTACAACAACTTCATCAGGAACATAAATAATGGCTAAATACACCGCAATCATTGCAGATGATGAACCTTTATTACGCTTTCATCTACAAAAAATGCTGACCGACATTTGCCATGATATTGAGATTGTTGCACATTGTGAAAATGGTCAGCAAGCACTACAGGCGATTGATGAACTTAATCCTGATTTTTTATTTTTAGATATTAAAATGCCAGAGTTAGATGGAATGGAGGTCGCTAAAAAGTTAGCGAGCATGAAGCAAGCACCGCTAATCGCATTTATCACCGCCTATGATGAGTTTGCTGTTAAAGCCTTTGAAAATAATGCGGTTGATTATTTACTTAAACCGATTTCTGAAAATCGATTAATCAAAACCTGCGACAAACTTAAATTACAAAAGAAGCAAACACCAACGAATGATAATAGCGGGGCAGTATTAACCGATCTTTTACAACAAATTCAGCAGTTATCGAGCAATGCACAGCCAGACTACTTAGTTTGGGTAAAAGCGTTTAAAGGGGAAGATCTGCACTTGATCGCGATTAACGACGTATTATTCTTTAAAGCAGAAGACAAATATATCTCCGTATTTGCTCAATCGCAGGGCACGTTAAATGAATACATTATTCGTAGCTCTTTAAAAGAGCTTCAACAAAAACTCGATAGCGAACAGTTTTGGCAGATTCATCGTTCATGTATTGTTAATGTTAGCAAAATTGACAAAGTGAAAAAGGATCTACTGGGTCACATGAAAGTGCATATTCAAACTCATAAATTACCGGTGAGTCGTAGTGGTCAGAGTTTGTTTAAAGGCATGTAAGCCAAAAATATTAACCACGTGAATTTCAAACTACGTGTTTTTTACTTTTTAGTATTTGTTATGATTCAAAGAAGCACAGTTTGTTGTTATCTAAATCTCTGACATAAGCAGAATAATGAATCCCTTTTTCATGTGGTTCACCCTCACATGTTCCCCCCAAATCAATCGCCTTTTGGTGAAGGCGTATAACCTCTTCACGTGATTCAACGTTAAAACCAATCATTGTTCCATTTCCGTTGCTTGCTGGCTCTTTATCAAAGGGGATAGCGATTGCAAATGCGAAGTCTTCAAATAACCAGAAAGTCATTCTCTCTGTTTGGGAAGTTTGATAGGGAGTAGTATGGTCAAACAATGCATTGTAAAACTCAACGGCCGCTTGCATGTTGTTTGTTCCTAGTACCGTGTAGCTCATTTTCATTGTTTAATCTCCTCTAGTTGAAAAGTATATCGGCACGTGACAGTGTCTTAATACTAATCGGTGCATGAGAATGTTATTGCTGGTGAATACAGCAATAGTGGCCTTTGATTCATTCGGCCACATCGCATTGAATATATAGTTTTAGCGTAAACGTTGTTGCAACCAACTAGAAATATCTGCTATTTGTGCTGCACACACACTATGTTCCATCGGATATTGTGAATAACTCGGTGTAAAACCAAGTGACTGCAAAGTCTGCAATGCCTTTTCGCCAAGTTGCGGTAATACCACATTATCGTAACTGCCATGCATAATATTGATATCAAGTTGCTTATTATTAGCATCTATTTCGATGCTGTCTTTAGTCGCAAAGTAGGTCGACATTGCTAACAGTCCAGCTAAAGATTGACCAAAGGATAAAGCCGCTTGATAAGCCACCGCGCCTCCTTGTGAAAAACCAGCCAGAATAATCCGGTTAGCAGGAATACCGCGCTGTATTTCACGCTCAATTAGTGCTTGTACCGCGTTAGCAGATTGCGTTAGTTGTGCCACATCGACTTTACGGTCAATACTCATATCTAAAATATCGTACCAAGCAGGCATGGTCATGCCCCCATTGACCGTGACGGGAATAGAAGGGGAGTGCGGAAAAATAAAACGAATTGCGAATTGTTCTGGGAGCTGTAACTCTTTGACTATGGGCTCAAAATCATGCCCATCAGCGCCTAGACCATGTAGCCAAATTACCGAAGCGCTTGCTTCATGAGTTGGCTCAACTTCAACACAGGATAAATATTGCATAAAGGTTCTCAATTTGGAGGAATAATAGTAACTATACCTATCCATTATGGAGATTCAACTCATTGAAATACCTTATACTAATCAGGATAAATAAGTGGTCTAACATTTTGTAGGAAAAATCAATATGAATAAGGTGTTTGATTGAGCAATAGCAGGTTATTGGGTTAAAAAACGAGTGGGCATTGTGTTGAACCTTAGGGCAACGTTTGTTGACACAATTTACTGTGTTTTCGCCTTTAGTTAAGTCACGTTTTCTGGAAAAATTTAAATATCATATATTATTCGGTTAGTGTTCGCCGCAATATCAAGCCACTTTTGAATTTATTTCATAGCGATTACGGCCATTTTCTTTTGCTAAAAACATGCTTTCATCGGCTCTATTTAAAAGGCCCTCAAAGGTTTTATCGTCATCATCACTGAGGGCGATACCTATGCTGACAGTGACAGTTAATGATATGTTATCGGTTTCTATTGTGGTGCTATTGAGTGCCTGTTGTAAGCGTTTTGCTAATTCAATTGCCCCCTGCGTTTCGCAATGTGGTAATAAAATGACGAATTCTTCACCGCCATATCGCGCTAAAAAGTCAACATCGCGAATCTCTTTTTCAAAAGTACGACAAAGTTGCTTTAAAACATGATCTCCTACTAAATGCCCGTGAGTATCATTAATTTTTTTAAAAAAATCACAATCAATCATTAATAATGCCAATGGAGAAGGATAACGTTTACTGCGTAAAAATTCAGTCTCACCGCGCTTGTATAATGCACGGCGGTTGGCAACATTGGTTAGCGGATCGGTATTAGAAAGTGCTTCTAAAGCTGCCGTTCGTTCATCTACTAAAGCTTGTAATGAATCGCGTGAAATGGTTGTTTCTGCAAGTTGTTTACTCATTTTATTAAACTGTTCTACGAATTCATTAAACTCAGTACTGCGTTGCGAAAGAGTGATCTCTTTATATTCACCATGTGATAAATTATTAATACCATATTCAATCTCCTTGATAGATGATTTAAACACTTGGCTAATATTTAGCGCGCCCCATGCAAGGCCAACAACCGTAGTTATCAATACCACGGCTAATATATAAAATAACTTGAGTACCGTGTAGCGTAATTCTGCTTCAGCATTTTCGGCTAATTGGGCGCAATCTTCACGGATCAATTCTATTTGTGTCAGTAATCGAGCATAAAGATGATCTGATATCTCAGCCTTGTTGGCATCGGTTACTAAATACTCAACCTGTCTGAATAAAATGATGATGCTACTGTGTTGATTTATGATTGCATTTTGTAAGGTTTGTTGACGGGGAGTTAATGTGGGAACGGATGAGATAATGTTAGTAAAATGTCGCTGTCCGGCGAACCAATCGGCTGCTTTTTGTGGTGTTCGGTTAGCTTGATCAGTAAAAATATTGAGCTGAAGGTCGTTCACTGCACCACTTACACGTTGTGTATAATCAACTTTTTCCATTGCAATATTTAAAGAGTTCCAAGAGCCTGCCAAGATAGATAAAATAATCACCATCAGACCAAAACCTGCGAAACTAAATAGATATAAGCGTTGCGTAAACCCCATTTATACTTCCTGTCACTGTTGTTAAGTAATTATTTTTCGCACAGTGTAATGAATTCACTGAACATAGTTATACACTGATTTGTTCAAAGCTGTACTGCGTTATTATCTACAAGTGCTAAAGGCCTATGATCTAACAATAATTTATAATCAGGTACTTCTCCATCTTCCACTAATTCTGATTTGACCATCCATTTTGCCTGAGATTTTAAATGCATTAATAAAGATTTATTTAGGGTTAATTTAAAAATGTAATCGGGCCATACCCAGTCGATAAAATGATCATTTGCGTCAATTCTTTTTATGATGGTCGCTTTGGCATCATCAGGATGTGTTGCGATAAACTCGATGGCTGCATTTAACGATTTTAAGACGCAGGTTGCACGCGCTAATTTATGTGAGTTATTTAATGGGGCTGTAATTAAATTAAACATGAGGGTATTTAAATTCTTGGTATTGAGGGTTGTTACCTGATCATTTAAGCGATGATTAGTTTCAAAAGCGTAGGGTTCCCAAGCAACAATATAGTCTACTTCATTATCAATCAGTGCTTGTGGTAATTTATCTGGTGAAAAATAGCGAACAATAACATCCTCTGTCGTTAAACCTGATAATGCAAGATAGGTGCTTAATAAGTATTCCCCTGAAGCGCCTTTTGTAACGCCTACTTTTTTACCGGAAATATTAATAGTTTGACGCATATTATTCAATTTACGCCCAATAATTTTTACATCATTATCAGATTGAGTGAAGGTCGCCAAGCTAACAAAATCACGGCGCTTCATACCTTGAAATACAATAACAGAGCCTGAGCTTGTGCCCATATCGGCCTTACCGTTAACAACCTGTTGGAAGCTTTTTTTGCCGCCAATGACATCCTTAATAATGACTTCGCCACAATACTCTTGGAAATATCCCTCTGATTCTGCGATGTAAAAAGGGGCTGAAAGCGGTGTTGTAGAAACAGCGATAGTAATTGCTGATTGAATTTGCGGAGAGTTGACATCGTTGGCACCACTAAAAGCCCTAATGGTTAGCACCACCACGATTAATATTATTAGCGTTATGGTCATGCGCATGTTGTATGCCTTCTCAGTTAAAAGTCAATTAAGTATAGAATAGTAATGAAGTTAGGTGAGCGAAAGAAGCGAGAACTGTTAGCGGTAATACATTTTGTCTAAGCTCAGTTGATTGCCGATTGATTTAAGTTGATAAAGATAACTAATTTTAATCGCTGAAACTGAGTGCATGTTCATCGCCTTGACACGAAAAATTGTTAATAAAATGAAAAATTGTATGGATAAACAGTATCGAATGCACCACGATATCATTAGAATGGGCACCTTAAATTTGCCCTCTATCCAAACGATTTTGAAAAGGAACCGTTCATGCGTTTTTCTGCTAATCAGTCTAGTAACCTTGTCGTTGTAAGTAATACTTCTGACAATCCTTTTGCCATTGATATCGCGTATGCGATGGGACAACATGAAGATATTGCTGATTTAATCAGCATGAAAACCTTTATGAACTCTGAGTTCTGCCCTCGTTTTATCTCCGACGAACTCGATATGGATGCCATTGGTCAAAGCTTAGAAGGCAAGACAGTCGTGATTGTTAGTACCAGTAGCCATACTAAATCACGTCAAGAATTAGCAATGGCTAACTTAGTGATCGCTCGTACCGCAAAAGAAAATGGGGCTACACGTGTCGTATTAGTTGAACCAGATCTGTTTTACAGCGCTCAGGATCGTGGTGCACATGCCGACCTTGGCGAAACTAATTTTGAACGTGATATTAACGATATTAAAAAGTTTGATGGACAGGCATTTACAGCGAAATTATACGCACAGCTATTAAAGTTCTCGGGTGTTGATACAGTATTAACAATCCATAATCACTCTTATTCTGTTCAACGTGTCTTTGCAGACATCTTTGAAGGTGATTTTCATAACCTGATTCCTTATGAGATTTACGCGCACTACTTATTAAACAGCAACATCCTAAATTACGGGCCAGAAGGCGAAGGGCTTGTATTATGTGCACCCGACAAAGGCGCACGTGATTTTGTAAAAGAGATGTACAACGCACTTGGTTTATCGAAAGCGAAATTTATCATGTTAGATAAAGAGCGTACCAGTGAGCGTAAAGTTGAAATCACATTACACAAAGAGAGCGAGCATACCTTTGAAGGACTAGATGGAAGCAGTATTGTATTATTCGACGATATGGTACGCACTGGCTCTACCGTGGTAATGTCTTGTCAGTTCCTACAAAAAATCAACCCTGAGCGCATGGTATTTGCAGTATCTCACTTCTATGCAAGTGACGAAGGTCGTGAGCGTATGATCCACCCTGCAATCGGTGAAATTTTAACACTTAATACACTGCCAACGATTCTAAACCGAGATGAACAGGGACGTTTACGTAAAAAGCTGGTGGTATTAAAAGTAGAGAAATGGCTTGCACAGGAGCTATCGAATATTCTTGATTTACCACACCAAGCGGAAACTAACCCGTACAAAATTGATATGTCATCTAAAAACCCACGTTTTCAACGTAAAATTTGGCACAGCGATGAGCTTTCAGACCTAAAGAAAGGTTAAAGAAAGGTTAAAAAAGCTAATTCGTTTTTAGAAACTCCCCCAAAAAAGCTCGGTATTGTCCGAGCTTTTTTATATCCTAAATAACCTCATAAAAACACACCTGCAACGGTTTTTATGGCATCATTTGCACCTCTTCCTTTCACGTAATGCAAATCGAGTCATTAACGCTCCCGCTTAATTTAGGTCGCAAGTAAAATATGTTTTCAGTTAAATCAAATATTTTGGGTCAGCTATTTGGCAATCCAACCCGCATTAATATTGATTCTCAGGCGATCAAGGTGACCATTGGGAAAGAGCAACAAACCATCCCATGGCAATCGCTCAGCACACCACCTGTGTTCTTATCTACCTTGCTTGGTCATCACATTAGTTTTGATACAGACGATAATACCGTGCAGCTGAGTAAACTGAGTGCGCGTGGAATAAAAGAGTTCAAACAACAATGTCAAACCTATTGGATAGCGGTCCATCAACATAAATTGCAATTATTGCTTGGTAAAATAAAGCCACTGATTAGCAAACGTTATCTGAGAGAATCGACCCTCAATGCGATTAAAGGCAACATCAATCGACTTTATCAGCAGTGGTTTCCTTGGTCAGAATCGGCTCCTGCATTAAGCGATAAAACGCAACAGTTATTGATGCAACTTACAATTTATCAGCACTGGAACGCAGATGATATAACGCATTGTCGAGAAACTTATATTCAATCCCAGCTTAAATTACATCAAGCATTTTTCGATAATGTTGAGTCCAACCCCTTAACACAAGCACAGCGAAGAGCCTGCATTATAGATGACGATAACAACCTGTTATTAGCGGGAGCGGGCACCGGTAAAACCAGTGTGATGGTCGGGCGCACCGCTTATCTGCTTAATAGCGAGCAAGCAACGCACAGCAATATATTGCTGCTTGCCTATGGCAAAAAAGCGGCCAAAGAGATGGATCAACGCATTAAAGAAAAGCTTGCCACCGATAAAATAAAAGCGAGTACCTTTCATAGTCTTGGTTTACGAATTATTGCCCAGGTCGAAGGCGCAATGCCCAGCCTTAGCCCCTTTGTTGAAGATGAAAAGGCCAAAGCCAAATGGGTGCAACAATGCTTTGAACAGTTAATTTCCAGCGATAAAGCTTATCGCCAATCAGTATTAACCTATTTCAGCCAATACTATTACGTTGAAAAAAGTCCTTTTGCATTTCCCACACTTGGTGATTATTACCAATACCTTAGTGATAATGATATTCGTACCCTCAAAGGAGAAAAGGTAAAAAGCTTTGGTGAACTACATATTGCCAATTGGCTGTTTAACCATGGCATCGCATATCAGTATGAGGCCAAGTATCACGTTGCCTTAAATACACTTGAGCGAAAACAGTATCAGCCAGACTTCTTTATACCTGAGTTCAATATTTATATTGAATATTATGGCATCGATGAAAATGGCGATAGCGCGCCTTATATCGACAAACAGCAATACCATGATGCGATAAACTGGAAACGAGAAACACACCAACAACATGGTAGTGAATGCATCGAGCTAAGTTATGCAGAGCTTAAGCAGGGAAAGTTATTAGCAACACTTGAGAAATTGCTGAATAAAAAAGGCATAAAATACAACAAATTGCCCGATGAGGTGATGCTAGCAAACCTAAAAGAAACGGGGCGAATTACAGAGTTAGCACAGATATTTTCAACCCTATTGGGTTTGTATAAAGGTGCCTGTTTAACAGAGGCCCTAGCGCAAAACATTATCGAGCAAGCGTTAGATAGCAAACAAACAGAAAAAGCCTTTGAGTTACTCAAGCCAATATTAAGCGCATATCAAACCTTACTGAGTAGTCGTCATGAAATAGATTTCGAAGACATGATAAGCAAGGCGATTGAATATGTGCAAAAGGGGCAATTCACATCGCCATGGCGTTACATTATGGTAGATGAATTTCAAGATATCTCCGAGCCCCGTGCCAGACTCGTTAAAGCCTTACGTGATAACCATCGAGGTAGCTCGCTATTTGCTGTCGGTGACGATTGGCAAGCAATCTATCGATTTAGTGGTGCAGATGTTTCACTAACGACACAATTTAGCGACTACTTTGGTGCGACAACACAAACGCAGCTTGATACCACCTTTCGTTTTAATGATCGAATTGGACAAGTTGCGACACAGTTTGTCTGTCAAAATCCAACGCAAATTAAAAAAATCATCAACTCACATAGTAAAGTGAGTAAACCCGCCGTGTCACTGCTACGTAAAGGCGCAGTAACACAGGCTAAAAGTCATGACGATGACGCAATTGATGAAATGGTGAATGGCGCACTCGATCAAGTATTAAAGGCTATCAGTCAACAGGTAACGCAAACGGCGAGTGTCTACCTATTAGCGAGAAACTGGTTTCAACTGCCCAATAAAAAAGCGCTTGCACAGTTGAATCAACAATACCCCTTGCTTAACATTGAAAACCAATCTTTTCATTCATCTAAAGGTAAAGAGGCAGATTTTGTGGTGATTGTTGGCCTTAAAAAAGGCAAACAGGGTTTCCCTTCCAACAAAGCAACCCCTGCAATTATTGATGCCTTATTGGCAAAACAGGAATCGTTTGTACATGCCGAAGAGCGACGATTATTCTATGTCGCATTAACCCGCGCTAAACATCGCGCTTACTTGATTGCCGATATGAGCAATAACAGTGAATTTGTTAGCGAATTAATTGAAAACTATGATATCGAACTGAACGAATTTGCTATCACCATGAACCAAGCCTTTGTGAAACAGCTTAACTGTTTAGTCTGTGAAACGGGCACATTAACGCCACGAAACAGTCGCTTTGGCCAGTTTTATGGTTGTACCCATTTTCCGCGTTGCGATCACAAAGAGCGAGGATGCAAGCAATGTGAAAGCGCCATGAGCAAACAAAAACACCAAGGTTTTAAAACTTGTTTAAACCCTAGCTGTTTAGAAATCGTGCCTCTATGTGATAAATGTGGCGCAGAAATGGTGCTAAGAAAAGGCCCTAAGGGCGAATTCTGGGGATGTCGAAACTTCAAAGGCAATGAACCTTTAAGCTGCAAAAATGGCATTAACAAAGAAGCGTTACAGTGGCCTGTTTAGGTATATTAATTATTAATTCGGTGCTGAGGAATAGAGGGGAAACATAACTGAAGTAGTAATACCAATTCCATTAAGTATGTGATCTAAATTTAACGCAGGGAAAATGGCTTAATTCAAGGCGTAAGTTGATGTAAATGGTTGTTCCCTTTACGAAACTTACAACGTGGAAATAAGTTATTTTAACCAGTTAAATAGATCAGCTATTTACTGGAATTGGTATAATGCACATTTAAAATATGATGTGTTCATTTATTTGAACTCGACATTACTATTCAATATTTCAATCTGTTACCATCAATAAAATCATCTAAATATATAATCACTACACAATTAAGCCTACAGGAATTAATCATTTGATTGACTTTCGAACCGCCCTTAGTGTGATGTCAAAATCATCACCATACGCTGTTTCTACAGAACGAAGCACTGTATTATCAACTGACTTGGATGCTGTAAAAAAATACCTTTATATTGAAGACTCTGATATTGAGACTGATTTTAAAAAGGTACTAAATAGTCTGTCATTTAACGATAAAAAGATAATTTTCCTTTGTGGTAGTAGTGGAGATGGAAAGTCTGAAATTTTAACTAGAGCAAAGAAAAATTTCCTATCTAAGGTAAATTTCCACCTCGATGCAACACATAGTTTCCATCCAAATGATTCAGCAATACAGACGCTGGATAAATTATTTTTGGAATTCTCGGAAAACTCAAAACCATTGGTTGTGGGTATCAATACCGGTATGTTAGGTAACTATGCGAAAGAGGGGGCTGTATCTGAAATTAAAAAGTCTGCATTGGCTTTTTTAGATAAGGAGTCAACACCTGACAATCACATATTCCTAGATTTTGAAAGCTACCCTAAGTTTAAAATAACTGATGATGGCTATGAAGCAGATTTTACACATAAATTGCTTAATAAAATTACACAAGCCGAAGGTAACTTAATTCGAGAAATTTATGAGAGAAATAGGTCTGTAAATAAAGATAAAAGTAGCAAGCGGTTACATGCCAATTATGAGTTGTTGAGTCAACCTGCAGTTCAAAAAACAATTGTTGAATTATTGTTTAAAGCGCGTTTAATGCACGATCAGTTTTTGACTGCTCGTTCTTTATTAGATTTTATTTTTACGCTTTTAGCGGGACCTGGTTACTTGTTTGATAATTTATTTGCGGGTGGGGACAATGAACTTTTAAGCAAAATTACTGATTTTGATCCTGCCCATTTAAGAACACAGAAAATTGATCGTTTTATCTTAGCAAATGACCTCGCTTTACCAGATAACGAATTTGATGAATTCAAGGCACATATCGAATCTATTGGCATTGAAAACTTAACAGGTAGCCACTCTTACTTAAGATTGTTTTATGTGCTAAAAAATGGTGACTTTAAAAATACTTACCCTAGTAAATTTATTCAGGACTTTAATGAATCACTGATAGAGAAATATATCAATATTTATCAGTTACATAGAAGTTATGATGGTAGTTCTATTCAAAGGAAGGCATTAAAAGACTTTTATAAGAACAGCTTGAGTACAGCTATTAGAAAGTATAATAACCGTAATGCCCCTAACTTGGGTAAGAGCCATTATTTAATCTCTGAATTAAATGGTTATCAACTAGCTGCTGAGTTAGACATCACTGCGGATATTAAAAGAATTACTCAATTTTCGACCCAATCTCCAGCCAGTTTTACTGCATGTATAAAAGTAGAAAATGAATTGTTATCAATTCCTGTCAATATCAATTTATTAAATCTGATGCAAAAAATAGTTGATGGTTATAGACCCAATAAGCATGACAAAAATACAGTCGTACTATTGGATGAGTTAATCGCTGGAATAGTGAAAGTGGCTAATAAGTTAAACACGCTTCATATTTTCAAATCCAATCAACATATTACAGTGAAAAAAGTAGATGAAGACGAACTTAAAGTAAGTGGGATGTAAAATGATAAAAGAGCAACTAGATATACCAGCAAATAATAAACTGAGTACATACCTACCTTTAAGAACTAAAAGCCTTCATTACAAGTTTTGTTGGGATACGGTACTGGGTTACTTTGTACGCGTATTTTATGGAAAAGAAGTAAAAAAAATTACTGTTGATGATTTTAAAGAGCTATGTAAAAAGAGGTTATCTCCAAAAATAGAAGAAGAACCTGATTTTTGGCTTGTACTAGAAAAAATGTACTTTGAACATGAACAAATTTTCAAAATTTCTCCTGAGTTATTAATTTTTAAAGCAGTAAAAGGTGAGATAGATACAAACAGTAAAAAGTTAGGTGATATGTACCTCGGTTTGCTAAATGGTTTTAATGTACCTAGCTCAGCCGAAAATAACCTTAATTTTTTAGAAAAAGAAATTAAATCCGAATTTGATAATTTTTATGAGACAGGAAAAGGTAAAGCGAGGGAGAATGAAGAAACACCTTATCTACCTTTCCTGACGGAACTCTTTCAGCAAGACTTACTCTTCCTTAGCAAGAGGCCACAATACCTATTAAATAATTTTAATGCCTTTATTCGCTTATATGGTTTTTTATATGTTTCTCAAATGGCCCTTAATATAAAAAATTGGAGCAATGGAGCGCCAACAAGTAAACCCTGCTATTTCATCATCGATAATGAAAAAGCCAGTGATGAGCGTTCACAAGTTAAAAATTATGGTTATGGTCAACTAAACGAGTACCTTGAGTACCTGTTTCCATACCTAGTGATGAATGAAACGTTACAAGAAAAAGGTGATATTAAGCCTATTTGGCAACTATTTGAAGGTTTAACAGACGATCATATTAGTAAGTTAAATGATTTCGGTAAAGATTTCGTAGAAGATCGCCATCAACGTAAATGGTATAAAAAACCGCTCAACTGGACTAACACCAACGATAATAATGAACTGTTAGCACAATTACTCGATATAGCACATGCACAATTTGAGAAAGGTAAAGGTGGTTTAACCACATTCAACGATACGGTGAGAAAAGGTCTTTTAGGCAATATTTGCGACCCTTTTATTCAACGTCGTGGTCGTGCAGGGCAAGTGCTCACCTTCAATCAAGATTACATTGTATTACTAACCAATTTAGCAATTGGTGAAAAGGAAAAATTACGCCTTCATGAGCTGCTTGATGAGTTTGAAGCAAGAGGTATCTTTTTCGATAAACAAAGTCAGCAATGTTTGATCGATTTTTATGAGCGTATGGGCAATGTTGAAAGAATGAGTGATAGTGGGGATGCAGTATATGTTAGAAAAACAGTTTGAAGAGTTTTTAGTAACACACTTTAATACTTGGGCTGAGACAAATTTAAAAGCAGGTTATCGTTACCAATTTAAAACATCGGATAGTGATAAAGGGCAAGCGCTTTATAATGCTTTTGTTGATTCTTCTACTAGCAGCATTTCAATTAAAGGTGTTGAGTTAAAGATACTTCAATATGGTAGTACGAAGCTTTTACCTGTCTATCATGGCGACTCTGAAAATGGCTTTACTGAAAACTTTATATCGCATCTACGCGATGAAATATCTTCTCAACAGGGGGAATTTAAAGGCACTGCGTTATTAATTATTCATAATTCAATGCTTGATACGTTAATAAATTCTACAGAGGATGTCGCGCAGCCTAAATTTGTTTGGCACCCTAAAAATATCAAGCAGTTGCTTTTTGCTGAGATTAAGCAGGAAGATCAAAATGCAAAAATCTCTGAATGTTTACTCGATTTTTATTTCGACGATATTGTTGATGACGGCGCAACCATGTTTGGTTTTGAAAAACTGTATTATGCAATTGCGGATGGTGATTTACAGTTTCATGAATTAGGTCTTTTAAACGATGATCAACTTACAGAAGGGGGCTGGGATGGAGAGCAAATTAATGATCGTTTAAAAGACAATAAAGAACTAAGTGAAAAACTTGATTTTATAACACATCATTTCCCCAATGAATTAGAAGATAAATTAGCCTCGCTTGATTTCAGTGAAAAATTTATAAAAGAAAACTTTCCAAGTGAAGATGTAGAGCAGTATAAAGGTAAGCTTGATCTTGGTCTGTGTTTTGCAGAACAACAAAAAAACAGAACAAATCTACTTGAACTTGAAAGTGAAAAAGCGCCTTATATTGATTTATTAAGTAAAGCGAAGTCAGAAAAAGGGGCGGGTGCAAGAGAACGTCATTTAATACTTCTACTTGAGCCTGAACAGCATACCTTCGAGTTAGAGTTGTGCTTTTTGAATCAAAAATTAAAAGACAGTTACTGTAAGATACAACACAATAAAAACCAGCAAGATGTCAATATAGAAATAAAGAATCCCGGCGGTATAAGAAGTCGTGCAGTGTTAACCAGTAGCTTTGATGGTAATGCACGTTACTTTACATTTCAGGTTAAAACGGACAAGCCAAAAGAAACGCATAAGTTTAAAGTATTGGTGATTGGTAAAACTGATTTTTATATAGAAGGTTTCAAGCATACCTACTTGGTTGAACCCTCTAAACAGTGGTTAACACTGCAAACGGATGATCAGTCTTTACAAGTGAGTGATTTAACCAATACCAGCGTATTAAACACCAACCAGCAAGTGTTTGATGCGAGTGACGTGGGCTTTGTTGATTTTAAAAAATTAGCCAGTGAATCCGACGAAGTTTGCTTCACGGTAAAGGGCACTACAAGCCAATTAACATTTAATGTGGAAGGTGAGGTTGCAACCGACTCGCTGGCTTTTCCGCTTATGTTAGACCAAGGGCGCTTTAATCATCTATTTAACGATGAATATTTTGGTCAATATAACCGCCGTAAAAGCAAAGTATTATTAGACGGTAAAGAAGTTGCACCGAAAGGCAAGCGACTCACATTATTGCAAAATGAAGCCGAGCTACTCGACAGCCAATTGCTTGCAAAACATTCACTTGAAAATGATATAAAACTCCATGATATAGAAGTTTATTACCCAGACCTTTTTAATGCTTACCGTGATTTATACGATTATCTCGCATTTCATAAAACACTCTTAAGTCTATCGGGATGGGGGCCCAAGCTAAGAGGTTTGATTGAACAAATAGTTACTGTTTATCAAATCGCTATCGAAGACATTCCCTATCATGCACCGCTACTAGATCAACATAGCTTACTGGTTAATATTGGTTTCGCTGAATTTGAAGAGCAGGAGTACATAAGCCCTTACCATCCAATGGTATTAGCTTACAATGCCAACTTAGCGAATAGTCTCGCCAACGATAAATTGGAAACAGGCAGCTATAAAAAATTGCCACCAGTTACTATCCAGCGTTTAACGGCCCAAGGCTTATTACCGTTTGTTTATCACCCTCAGCATGACTTCTCATACAACCATGCTGAAAAAGAAAATGTCTTTTGGTCGAAGCTTATCCCGCAACAAGAAAGTAGTTATGACTTTGTCCGCTCGCTTGTTAAAGACAAAGTGGGGAAATTTACAACCGCCTTCAAACAGTTATTTTTAGCGGGCAGTAAAACAACCCTGATCATTAACTCGGTTAATAATCAGAAAAATGAAGAGTTGTTCCTAGGTTTAATAGATTACATCAAGCTTAAAAAAGACAAAGTTACCAATATTCATGTCAATCTATATGATGAGTCAGAGTGCTATAGCTGGTTTGATAAGTTTGCAGATATGGCCAGCTACGATGAAATTAAAGTACTCTGTGAATTAAATAAAGGGGCTATTCGAGAGCAAGCCGATAGCATTGTTGACTTGCTACGAACACGTTTAACCTACAGTAAGTATGAGCATGGTAAGGGCGACAAAGAACAAGCGTATGCGCACATGTCTTTTTTCAAAAATAATGAACGTGTTCAAGCGACGGACGTAGATGTCTTAAAACAGGAAAGTGGCGTGGTATGTCATGGTTTAATGCCGGGCGAATCAGCATCTAATAAAAATGGTCGTTACTATACCTCTTTTGGTTTGCAAGGCGTCGATATCGAAAGTGCACCACATTTAAAACTGATTGCTAAATACAGTGGGTTGATAAAACCCGCTAAGCTTAGGCATGAAGAATATAGTGCCTCTAAATCGCAAGCATTAGTAGTCAAGGATAGTTTCAAAACCTTACTTGAGCGCTCTTACGAAAACTCAATTTGGACCACCATTATCGACCCAAAGGTGACGCTAGAGTTTTTTGAAAACCAAAAAAATATGGTGCTGATCCACTATTCAGATAACTACACCAACTCAGTTAACTACGATGCAATAACGGTGACCAAGCAGACAGATCTTTATCATAAAGTACTTGAAAGTGATCAAGGTGGCATCATAGAAGAATTTAATGCATTCAATGGCGAATGGTTGCTTAATTTAGTAACTGCAGAGGCCAATGAACGAAAAGAAAAGCGCGGTATTATTGGTGCGTATAAATATGTTAACTGCCTTGTTGCAGATTCCAACATTACTTGGGTGCCGTTATCAATTGCCGAAATAGTCAGAGTGGCGGGTAACCTTGGTTTAAATATGAAAGACAGTGATTTATCACGTCATTCACAAGGTTTCAAAAAAGGGGCTATTTCAGACGATATTCTTTTTGTTGGTTTTAAAGAACAGCAAATTATATTTTTACCCGTTGAGGTAAAAACGGGTAAACGCCAGACGCATAACAAAGGGGTGGAGCAAACTAAAGAGCTTAAACGCTATTTTGAAGCGCTGTTAGGGCAACAAAATTTAGCGGGACATTTGTACCGTGGTTTGTTTATGCGCCAAGTGCTGATGCAAATAGATAAGTACAAGCTCTATAAAGTGTATGCTGATGGATATTTTAATAGAATCGAGAATAATAGCGCGCAGTGGTTACAAGGTGATTACCAACTTGTTGAACTGACAGATTATCCTGAAGGTATTTTGTTTGTAAATGTTGAAGACACTGACTTTACCAAAGCTTCTTTCTTGAAAATACAAAATATTCTGAAGATAGAGCTACCAGCAGATAACTTGGGTTATTGGATTAAAACACCAATGCAAAAGTTACTTGGTGATTTAACGCCTGCTAAGTTACATCATATCGATGAGCAATATATTTTAAAAAGGGAGCCTGTGGTAAATCTTGTTGTAACGGATTCTGAGCCTTCTACAACAAACAGTGAAGATTTAACTACGTTAGTTAGCTTAGGTAGCACAACACAAACCACTATTAGCGAACAATCAGATTCTACAGATAACTCAGAAAGCGCGTCTAAGACTACTGATGAAGCAGACGTTGTAGCCACTGATTCAATACGTAAAAAAATGCCTGTTGAAGATTTACAAGCAATGTACCAAACAATCATTGATTGTTATTACAGCCATAAAGTTAACTTGCTCAAAGCTGATAATGTTGAACCTTATATTGAGGGACCAGCCTCTATTCTATTTAGAGTCGGGCTCAGTCTCGGTGATAAACCAGAGAATGTATTTGCGAAGTCCCAATCACTTAAATTAGCGTTAAAGCTAGAACAAGAACAAGAGATTGGTTTTGGTATCGATAAAGGCTGTATCACTATTGATGTGCCTAAAAGCCAAGAGCAACGTTACTTTGTAGACCAAAACGACATTTGGCCAAATTGGCAACGTCCACAAAACGCTCTTGAAGTACCACTAGGTGAAGACCGCTTCGGCGAAGTAATTAAACTTAATTTTTCATCCTCAAATTGCCCACATTTGCTTATTGGTGGTACAACCGGTAGCGGTAAGTCAGAAGCGCTAAATACTATTTTATATGGCATGGTTGAGCATTACACACCAAGTGAATTAAAGTTGATGTTAATTGACCCTAAAGGGACCGAGCTTAACGATTTTGAACGCTATCCGCACTTAATAGGGCGCATTGGGTTTGATGATGAAGACGCACTAGAACTGTTAACTCAAGCAGTAGCTGAAATGCAATCGCGCTATGCACAATTTAAAGCACAGGGTGTACGCTCACTGCCAGACTACAACGCCAAAGTAACACCTGAAGAGCGTATACCTTGGTGGGTATTGGTGCTTGATGAATACGCCGATTTAACATCAGATAAAGACATGAAAAAGGATATTGAATCTGAGCTAAAGCGCTTAGCGCAAAAAGCCCGTGCTGCCGGTATCCATTTAATTATTGCCACGCAAAAACCAAGTGGCGATGTAATAAGCACAAATTTACGTTCTAACCTGCCAGCACAACTTGCACTACGAGTTAAAAATGGTACTGAAAGTCGTGTTATTCTTGATGAACAAGGCGCGGAAGTACTTAATGGTAAAGGGGATGCTTATCTTAAATCAGAAGGTAAGTTGGTTAGAATACAGTGTGCAAGAGTCCAGCAAAACTAAAACGAGGTTAAAATGTATAATAAAAGAAAGTATCTTAGTGAAGCATTTATTAAACGCTATTCAATACCTATAGGCATTGTAGGTTTAGCACTTACAACTATGTCTACATTCGGCGTATCTATGGAGGGGACTTTCAATGCTTCAAATTTCTGGGCTATGGTGTGGCTTTTCGTCGCATTAATAATACTTGTCATAATTGCGCTAGATTTAGCACTCAAGGATCTAAACGTCTTTGTAAATTCAAAGTTCAATATTGGTGAATTACCACCTGTATTGAGTATTGCAGGGATTAATGACGACGAAAATGCGAAAATCATTCTTCACCCAAATAAAGATATATCAATTCAAAAAGATGCCGTAGTAACAATAATACTATGTGACGAAAAACAAGGTGATATTGAGTTTGGTTTAGGAGTTATTACAGATCTACAGGCTGACGGAAAAATTGCTTTAGTAGCAACACCGAAAAGAGCATTAGAGAAACAATGGAGACTTGTTCTTGAAAATACAGGTAATTATGCGAGTAAATTGAGAGTTAGAACTATAGTAGACAGAAACTATGTTAATGATGATTATTTGTATAAAGAAAATTATGAAATTGGCAATTTAAGTAAATCGGCAAATGTTTTGAGTCATGATGGGACAGGAGTAAAGCTATGAGTAACTATAACTACATTCAGTTTACTCAGCCAGCGGGGGTATTTTATATGCTGAGCTTACCTGCTAAATTCGTTACTAAAATAATGGTCGTAAACGAACGAGATGAAGACGGGAGTGGGATGCAAAGAGGGGACTCTAAACCAAGGATTGATGAAATAAAGAGTTATTGTAATGATCCTGATGCTACATTCCCAACCCCCGTAATAATGGCAATTGATTCAGAAAATTTGACATTTAACAAAGATAATACAGTTACAATAGCTGATGAAGCAGGAATAGCTGATGTTTTAGATGGGCAACACAGGCTGAAAGGTCTTAGAGCATCAAATAATATTGATGCATTTGAATTACCGGTAGTATTTGTAAAAGATGCAACAGAAGAACAAAAAGCTTATATATTTTCTATTATTAATAGTAAGCAAACTAGAGTATCACCCTCTCTAATTTATGATTTATTCGCGGTCATGAAAAAGAGAAGCCCTCAAAAAACATGTCATGAAATTGCTCGCAGCTTGAATAAAATGGAATCATCACCATTTTTCGGGCGTTTGAAAATGTTGGGAAAAGGTGGAGGGGAAAATGCCTCATTGTCACAAGGAACATTTGTGAAAAGGCTTGTTACTCTAATCACTAAGAAACCAGATGATTATCTGATAAAAATAAAAAATGATGAAGAACTTCCGATAGAAGATCTACCTTTCAATGAGTATTTCCGAGAAAATAAGGATGACGTAATTTTCAAAGTGGTCTTGAATTTATTTTCAGCTGTAAGGCATGAGTTTAGAGATGAATGGGGCAACCCGAGTGAATCAATCCTTTCGAAAGGTATAGGTTTTGGGGCTATTATAAGAGCATTTCCAGCTATCTTTAAGAAAGGTAAATCAAAAGGAGATCTTTCTGAAAGTTACTTCCGTGAAGTGTTCGCTAATTTCAAAACTGTTCTAAGTGAGGAGAATATTAGCCTGACATCGGAACACTTTGGCTCAAATGAAGCGAATGTTACACAGTTACACAAACTCATTGAAAAAGGGCTATTAAGGGTGTGACTAAAGTACTTTTTAAATTTAACAAAGTTGGGTTACTTGCTTAAATATAAACTGACAGTTCCCATAGGCTGTCAGTTATAAGTAAAGAACGCGGGTTTAATCTCTTTTATTATAAAAACTAATCCCACGATTCAAATGCAACTTAACAAAATCTCCAAACTGCACACCTCCTAGGTGTGCAGTTTGTTTTTGATACGCTTCACGCAGCACGGCTAAATAAACATCGGCATATTCACCGGCAAACACTTTCCAGCTCATTTCCACGTTGCTGTCTGATGGAATATCTTCAACAGGGGGGATTGAATCTTCAGCGAGCGACATACAAAGTGCCCACCGACAAAGTACATTCCAGTTTTCGATTCCTGTTTTACGTTTTAAGGTGGTTAGTTGTTGCTTTTGCTTTTCAGAAAGGCGAATAGTATCAATTGTATGTTCCATTAAAAGTACCCCTTTGTGAACGCTGAGCTTTGTTGTTGTTCGTTATATTGAATGTGGTATTCACGGCAAATAGCTGGACTGAGTTGCTTATAATACTGTCCGTTTATCTCTTCATCCGTTGATAACAAGATCACTTGCTGACTCGCATTTGGGAAGTAGTTGTTAATCAACTTATTACGGTGTTTACCATCTAAACGACCTAATGGTGTATCAATCACTGTTGGGATCTCTTTACCTGATGCTTCTGCTAATCCCCATAAAACAGCAATCGCCAATAATTGTCGCTCACCTGCTGATAAACGGCTTGGTGACATCGCTTGGTTTTTATTATCAAGCAGGGTTAGTTCAAAGCTAGTAGGACAAACTGTTATACCATTTATGAGTTTTTCTTTACGCGATAACGCATGAAACTTTTCACTGATATGAGATTGAAGGTACTCAACGTTTTCAGCCACTAACTTTTCAGCAAAGCTTTGCATTGTGTTTTTAAGCTTGCCAATATGCTCTGCAACTTGTCCTGCACGTTTCTGCTCAAAGGTATCTTTACTTTGTTGTGTCAGTAGATTTGAGTAACGTTGATTCAACACATCTAACTTGGCTATTGCCTGATCTAATAAGACTTCTTTTTGCTTCTTAATAGTTTGTGTATTTTTGAACATCGCTTCATGTTCAGCAAGCTCATTTAACAGATGTTGTACGGTTTCATAATCAGGCACACTTTCTAGCTTTTTATCAAATAAGGCCTGTGCTTCTAATAACTCTGCTCGCTCTTCTGCAAACTGTTGTCGCTCAATGGCATCGTTTGCTAATTTGTCATCTAGCCCATTAAATATCGCAATATCTGAATGAAGGTAACACTCTGTACCAACCACTTTTTGGCGTTCATTCGCCAGTGCTTGCATGGTTTCTGCTACTTTGGCAAAGGCTTTTTGATCAACACCAGCTTCTGTGAGTGACGTTTTTATAGTTTGCTCATACTCATAAATAGCACTCTCGATCACTTTTGCCTGCGTGGCTTTTTGTTCAAGGTTAATCTGTTTTTTAGTTTGCTTGATTAACTTTGAGACTAACGAAAGTGGTCCACAACCAGCATCTAATTTTACGCGATTGTGTTGATTGGTTTTTAATTTTTGCTCAATGGCCCCAAGTTCAAATTTAATGCTATCGCGCTCTTCGATTAAATGTGCACCTGCATTACGTACTTTTTGACGAGATTTATTAATGCTGAGATTATATTGACTTGCTTGTTGTTCAAGATTGGCAAGATCGGTACGTAGATCATGCACCACGATGCCTTGCTCGCCAATTTCGGCTTCACAGAGACTCACTTTTTGCATGACACTGTCATCAAGGTTTGCGCTTTTACGTTTTCGCTCTACATTGCCTAAATCTATTTGCAATTGGCTAAGTAGATCTAAGCCTAATAGATTTTCAATGCCTGTACGGATAAGTTCAGAGCTTCTGTCTGGGTGTGCTAAGTTTTCAATTTTTTCACCATCAAAGAAAAACAGATCTGATAATGAAAGGGGAATAAACTCATTCACGAATTCATCCCAGTATTGGCTTAAATGGCGATCTTCTTCACCATCACAGAACACTTTAACTTTATCGCGGGTTTCCACAGCAACTTTCCAGTAACGCACGACTTTAAACTCTTTTGTCTCAGTATCTGATGAGTGAGTAAAAGTAATTGATAATTCTACTTTTTCATTAGCCTCGGCATAACGATTTTTAGTATTAGCTAAATAGGTGCTAAAGGCCTCTACGCCACGGTTTGAGCATTTAGCATGTTTACCATATAAAACGAGTTG
This sequence comes from Psychromonas sp. psych-6C06, assembly GCF_002835465.1. NCBI lineage: Bacteria > Pseudomonadati > Pseudomonadota > Gammaproteobacteria > Alteromonadales > Psychromonadaceae > Psychromonas > Psychromonas sp. psych-6C06. The sequence continues at coordinate 605,354 of NZ_PIZM01000001.1, forward strand.
CAGTGCATCTAAGAAGGTCGTCTTACCTCCACCGTTTAAGCCACCAAACAATATAACAGGTTTAGTTTTAGTGACGCTTAAATCGATTTCATGAAAACCTTTATAGATACCAAAATTTTCAATGGTGAGCTGTTTAATAATCATCGGTTGACTCCTCAGTCTCAATAATTAAGGAGCTATAGCCTTGTTCTTTAATAGATCTTGTTACCATTATAATTTTTTCTTCAATTGCTCTCTTATCTTCTTCATCGAGATTAGGAGAGTTATTTAAATGTATTTGTAAACGATGGCGCTCGCGCTCTAAGGCAAATTGCTTTGCTTCAAACAAGCTATTAAATGCACCTTTATCTAAGCTTTTGTTTAATTCTTCTGATAAATTTGCACGACGCAGTTGATTACGGTGCTTATTGGCAATCGACATCACAGAGCGCATTTGTTGGTAAAGCAGGCCATCTTCATCACCTTGCTCTTTACAGTGTTGCTTTAACTTATCAAGCACGTCCAAATTTAAAATAGGGTGATGCGCGCGTTGTTTACCCGGGTAGCTTTGTTTAATTGCTTGCTCATAAATGCGAGGTACGCTGTCTTCCGCTTCATGTTTATCTTCTAGCCAAATACGGCGGATCTCTTCTAAATCTTCTATCGTTAATAGCTCTATGTCTTTGACTTCTTCTGGCCCTAATTGTTGCACTGCAACTTGCGCTTCTAAAACCTTAGCTAACAGGTGTTCACGAAACGATTGAATGTAAGGTCCTGGTACTAAATCTGCACCATGCTTTGAAACATGCACGGTTAAATTGCCTTTCATTCGTCTAAAGTCTCGATTGGCTTTATCCCGCTTTAGCTTTTCTATTTTTTTATGGCGGTTGGCATCATTGACTTCAATTTCATTTCGCAGTGCAACCAATGGATACATCCACTCTTTTTCTTCATCATTGGCTATCATGGCATTCATGGATTTATCTTCAGATACCATAGTACAAACGTAACAACCAAAGCGGCTATCGCCACAACTTTGCGTGCTTTTATCAACTACTAAAGGGCATTCACCACCTTCAGTTGCGCCTTGATACATGCCCATTAAATCATGGTTTGGAAAACCCCAAGGATTTTTAATACTGTTGAGATAGACCCACACATCATCATTAGTCCAACTTGCAATAGGCGTATAAACCCAAACACGTTCGAGAGAGTCATTTTCAGTTAAACCTTGTGCTTTACGAGTATTAGTTTCAGAACTCTCAAAACGCTCCATACTCGCTGCACGTGCAGTGCTTTCTGCTTTACGTGTACCTAACACTAAAATAGCTTCGCCACTTTTGTTGGCCATATTTTGGATGAAGGTATTCGAAGGTGATATTTTCAGGCGATCTGTACACCAACGAAATTTGTAACGTGGGGCAGGGTAACCTTTACCAATTAGATTAACCCAAAATCGGTCTTTGACTGCAGGGGTTAATCTGTGTGGGGTAATCGGTAAACCTTGCTCATCAGCTTGTTCTTTCATTTTACTTAAAGATTTACCTACCCACATTGCAACGATGGGGTTTTCAACCAGAGTATCGGTACTGATAACATGTACTTTTTTCTTACACGCGCCTTCTTCTTTTAACTCTTGTAAGGCATACCAGATAAGTTGCAAAATTGCAGTTGAATCTTTACCGCCACTGTAACCAATTACCCATGGTATCTGATCACTTTTATAAAGTGTTTTTACGTGATCAATAGAATCTCTGATCGTTTCTTTCAAGCCTACTTTCGTAAATGCAGATTGGTTTTTTGTGCTAGACATTTCTTGCCCTTTGTAATTTTTCTTCGTCGGCTTGTTCTTTTTCATTAAGCGGTATTTCGAGATAATGCTTTATTTTATTGGCTGTTAGCTTTGCTGATTGGGAATTATTATTCATACCACCATTCACTACACATCGACTCTCCCAGTCTGCCTGGTTAGATTTATCCCAATTAATTTGTTTTAACCTTATTAATGTTTGCTTCCAATTTTTATCATTTTTCAATAAATATGAACCGACGATACCGAGGGCTTGAAAAGTAACTGAATGAGCATGAATGCCCTCTTCTCTTAGTTCTTTGCTCGAAACTTCATCTCGGCATACTAATAACCAAGCTGGCATGTTCTTAATTACTTCTTCCCAGTATTCAGATGCAATTGGAATTAGGCTCTGATAATTATCTTTATCGATTTTGCCAACTAACTGCTTTGTTGCTTTATTTACAGCACTATGGCTGATTAATTTTTTGGATCGAGAGCCTAAGTTGCTTTTTTCCATATGCACAAGTTTCGATAGGTTTTTACTTTGATATATGATTGTTTTTGACAAAATAGCATGAGGCTTATCGTCGTAAGTAATGCTTAATGAAGTATCTGTTTTAACAGGGTATAGATTTAGATCTTTAAATATTCGCTGCCTCTCTGCAAGGGTTTTATTTGCAAAAAAAACAATAGATATAGTTTCATTTGCTAATGAAGGATCCTCTTTTAATGCTTCTAATATTGCAGCATTTCGATGTTGACCATCAGTGATATAGATTTCTGCATCTTCATCAATTAAAAGAGTACCAATTTTTTGTTCGTGTTTAGATTCGCCTATGCCAATGAATTCACTTTTACCATCGATACAAGCAGTTAATGCAGAAAACACATAACCATAGCGGTTATCTAAGATGTAGTTAGTAATTTCAGGAATTCGATCTTCATTAATAACACGTTGCGCTCGTTTCTCTACAGGCAATATGCTTTCATCTAAAGTAAAAACTTTCATTAACCTTTTTAGAGGGCACATAACCGTGTAATATTCATTACCAGCCTGAGTACCTTTAATTGCAGGAAACGAAGTACCCGATACTATTGTTTGCATACTTAAAACCTCAAAATACTTATCATCCATGTTCTTACGAAATATATGCTTGTTCGTAAGAACAAGAGTGCGTAATGTACGTGACATGACGTTAAATGTCTTTATTTATTTCTCATTTTGGAGCAATTCATGCCTGTTTATTTAGATTGCAACGCAACAACTCAAGTTGACCAAGAGGTTGCTGATTTAGTGTTCAAATTAATGCGTGAAGAATATGGCAATGCGGGTAGCAGAACTCATGCATTTGGGGCAAGTGCTAAGAAGTACGTCGAACAGGCAAGAACTCAAGTTGCAGCTGTGACAGATGATGATAAATCTACTGTGATATTTACCAGCGGTGCAACTGAAAGCAATAACATTGCTTTGTTAGGCTTAGAAAACTACGCCAAAAAGCAAAACAAAAAACACATTATTACCACTGAAATTGAGCATAAGTCTGTATTAGAGCCGATCCAAGAGTTACAAAAACGTGGCTTTGAAGTGACTTATCTTCCTGCTAATGCAGATGGATTAATTGATGCTGTTACTTTAAAAAATGCGTTAAGAGATGACACGTTTTTAGTTTCCATTATGCATATCAATAATGAAACTGGCTCTATTCAACCTATCGGTGAATTCTGCTCTGCTTTAGAAGGTCACGATGCCTATTTTCATGTTGATGCAGCGCAGAGCTTTGGTAAGTACAGTGAAGTGTTAAAAAACGAACGAATCGATTTAATTAGTGCGAGTGGTCATAAATTATATGCGCCAAAAGGCATTGGGGCATTAATTCAGCGTAAACGTGGTTTTATTAAAGTACCACTTAAGCCCATTCTATTTGGTGGTGGGCAAGAGCGTAGTTTACGACCTGGAACACTTGCGGTTCCGTTAATTGCTGGTTTTGGTTTAGCCTGTGAACTAGCGGTAAAAAACAGTCCGAACCGCTTGGAAAATGCTAAAAATCTAAAAGTTGAAGTGTTGGATTTCTTAGCAAAATATGATGCAGAAATTAACGGTCAAAACACTTCAGATTATGTTGTTAACTTCTCTATACCTGAAGTTAATTCTGAAGCCGCTATTGTGATGTTTAAAGATGTTGTTGCTGTTTCAAATGGCTCTGCCTGTACTTCTAATAGCTATACACCAAGTCATGTTTTAGTTTCTATGGGGTTAAATGAGAACCGCATCAATGGTGCAATACGAATGTCTTGGAGCCATCAAACAGAAGCGATACCATTCATTCAACTATCTGAAAAAATTGAGCAATTGCTATGAGTAAAAAGCTAACTATTGTTGAAGCCGCTGTTGAAGCGTTGCACTTAATTGGTGTGCCTGCTTCTGTTAACCAGACTTATGCCAAGATAATGGAAAGACAACTCTATAAATTTGGTGCGAAAGATCCTATTGCCGTCTTACGTATACAAATGGAGCGCCACAGTGATGCTTCTGCATGGTGCTCTCAGGCTAAAGTTAAAGTATTAACTAAAGACGATGATGGGAAATTTAGCCCTCTAGATATGACTAAAAAGAAAGCAAAAAAAGAGGATAAGCCAACTGACAATTTATCTATGGTGAATGAGTTAGCAAACAAACTAAAGCAAGATACTATTTTAAGAATCGTTGATCATTTGTATGCACTTGATCCTGATGAGTTTGAATCATTCTGTCGTCGTTTTCTAGATCGCTATGGCTTTGATGATATGGAAGTTACCAAACGTGGTCGTGATGGTGGTATCGATGTATTTGGTACTTTAGAAGTGGGTATATCCCAGCTTCATGTTGCTGCACAATGTAAGCGTTACAAGAAAAGTAATAAAGTATCTCGGCCTGATATTGACCAATTTAGAGGGGCGATACAAGGTGAATTTCAGCAGGGCATATTCATAACAACAAGCTCTTTCACCAAAGAAGCAAAAGATAATGCGTTTAAACGTGGCTGTGTGCCAATTGTTTTAATTGATGGTGAAACGCTAGCTGAGATCATGATTGATAGAGGGATTGGCGTTTCGGTTAAAAATATTCCAATCTATGATTTTGAGATTGATTTGGTTTAATACTATCGGTTACATCGTTCGGATATGTAACCCACATACTTTTTTATTTAATTGTACTAGTTGTGCCTCAAATTCATTTCTTGCCATTATTACATCCTCATTCAAATTAAATCCTAATAACTTACCTAAACGTTTATCAAAGCTCACCTGTTTTTTGTAGTTAGTAAATCTTTCATCTATATAAGCACCTTTGTTAAGCAGTGGTGGTCTTCTGTTTTCATTGATGTAATCAAAGAAGTCGATATCTTTATCGGCCATTTTTATTTTGATACGTTCTTTTAGGAAGGGTAATGCTTTGTTTTCAAAGTCGTCATAACCTGTGAGGGTTACTTTGCCTGAGGTGATGTGGATTTTAACTAAATCGATATCGTCGTCTATTTCACCGTACATTTGTAATGCCGCATCGACATAAATCCGTAATAGCAGTGGTAATTCGCCTGAGAAATGCTTGTGCAGTAATAGCGAGTGGCCTTTGTTTAAAACGCTTGCTGGTAGGCTTTGGTGTGCTTTGATACATTGCTGTTCAATCAACTCAACATCAGAGATAGCAAACAGTAAATCGGTTGCTAGGTTTAGCGCTGTTTTGTATTCGCCAAACAGCGCTTTGATATCGCGTTTTAAGTTTTCTGGTTGTTGGGTGTAGGGTTTACGTTTTTCAAATAGGCTCATGGCAAAGTAGGCTAAAAGATCCTCTTGGCGTTTCCTCTGCGCCTGTTCAAATTCAGCCGTATCATATAACTCTTCAAGCAGTGAGAAGGTCTTTTTGAACGAACCCGTTAATGCTTTAACCTTTTCTGCTTGTATAAACTCTTCATTCGCTGGCACACGCCCAAGCTGTAAACAGCTTTGCCAAAAGTCGTTATATAGTTCTTGATTCCGGGTAATAAGCAGTTTGGCTTTGTTTTTATTTAAGAGTCGTGAATCAACTGGCTCTGGCGCGGTGAGTTGTTTCCGGCTGTTATGTCGCTTATATCTGCTTTGTAGGTAATTTTGCTCTGGAGTAGCAAGGGGTCATGATTTGATCCAATAGCTTTTTCTACTATCTTTAGCTTTTAAAGGCTAAGTTAAAAGGAAACCGCGATGCCTCGGCCATTACGATTGGAATATGAAAATCCCTGTTTTCATGTTATGAATCGTGGCCGTGATAGAAAGAGGTTTTTTATGATGGTAGTTGTTATCTGGCATTTATAGAGTCATTAAAAGAAGCACATGAGAGATTTGGTTTGGTGAGCCACGCTGTTTGTCTTATGCCCAATCACTATCATCTTTTAGTTCAAAGCCCCAGAGCGAATTTAAGTCGTTGCATGCGACACATCAACGGCGTTTATACTCAAAGGTTTAATCGATTAGGTAAAACCGATGGCCCTTTGTTTCGTGGACGTTATAAAGCTCTGATTATGGATGTCGATAACTACTTTCTTCAAGTGTTCCGTTATATACATCGTAATCCCATCGATTGCGCTATCCCTTTAGTTGACCAATTAGATACATTTAAATGGTCAAGCTTTCCAGCTTATGTAGTCAAGGATATTTTTGTTGAATGGTTGCAACGGGATTTTACGTTAGCGCAGTTTGACGATAAGTGGCAACGGTATAACCATTTTGTGCATAATGACACCAGTCATGAAGTAAAAGATATTTTAGATAAAACAAGATGGCCTGCCATTTTAGGTTCTCAATGTTGTGTTGAGCAGAAAAATTCTGTCACAGTCAATCATATTAATAAATTACAAAATAGTTTACCGGATATTGAAACTGTAATAGCAATCGCCTTTAATATGGGTCATGTAAGCGGTATCAATCAGTTAATAAATAAGTTGAAGGCTCGTTTAGATTCAAATAACGAATTAAAAGAAAAATTAAAGTTATTAACTCAAATCTTGACCCCTTAAGACCTGACCCCTTAAGACCTAACTCAAGTCTTGACCCCTTAATCTCCGCTATTGCAGATCAATAGATGTGAGTCTCAGAAAGTACAATCACAAAGATAAGTTTAAAACATCAAATTAATGGTGCGACTTCGTTATATTGCCCTTAGTTGACAGTATTCTTGGATAAGTACGATAAGTAAACAATACCCTGCATCACACTATTTAAAACATCAAGTTGAACCTCACGTAATAGCAAACTTTTGGACTGGTTATGATCTAAAACCCTAACTAGGATTAATAGATTATTCAACAAAACGTGAAACTTGCAATTAATCGGCGAATTAATGCGTAGTTTTATTCGATAAAAGGTAAATATCAATGACAGATCAAAGAGTGAAATATTCAGATAAGGATAGCCTGATATCCACAACTACTGCTGATAGCCATATTACATCGTGCAATGAAGATTTTTGTCGAATTGCGGGTTATGAAGAAAAAGAACTACTTGGCAAACCTCATAACGTTATTCGACATGATGATATGCCTAAAGCTGCATTTGGGCAGTTATGGGATTATATCCAATCGGGCAAAAGCTGGATGGGGATTGTAAAAAACAGATGCAAGGGATCTGGCCATTACTGGGTTTCTGCCTTTGTTACGCCTATTAAAGGAAAAGATGGCAAAATTCATGAATATCAATCTGTCAGAACACAGCCGAGTGATGAACAAATCTCTCGCGCAGGTTCACTTTACGAAAGTTTGAAAAAAGGTAACGTTTCTGTTCGTAGAATGCAGTGGCTAAATTCAATGGTTATTATCGGTGCTATTCAATTAATCATCGTGGCTTTGTCAATATCGGGTGTCGCGCCCGCATTACTGTCGAGTGTATTCATAATGGCGTTGGGTGGCTTACAAATGATAGGAATATTTAAAATTAAAAGTAGGCTTTCTTCGATCAATAAAATGGCTGAAAAGCATTATGATAACCCATTGATGGAAAAGCCTTATACGGGACATTGTGATGACATTTCAAAAATAGAGTTAGCGATGATGATGAAGCGCGCTGAGTTAAGGGCAGTAACAGCTAGGGCAAGTGAAACATCGGGTGAGTTAATTGCTTCAGCAAGCGAAGAGTTTGTTAACAGCCAAGCGATTGATGTTGAATTACATGAGCAGGAAGTTGCAATCGATGCGATGGCGGAGTCTGCGGATCAGATGCTCATCTCTATTAACGAAGTGGTTCAGCAGGCTGAGCATAGTTCTAATTTTGCGGGTAATACCAAAAATACCGCCACGGAGGCGGTATCGACAATTGAAGATGCCGTAGACACCGTACAGGCCGTTAGTCAGCAATTGGAAGAGTCTAAAGTTGCCCTTAGTCAGCTTTATTCTGACGTTGATGGTATAAAATCTATTCTTACTCTAATACAGGGGATTGCAGATCAGACTAATTTATTAGCGCTAAATGCGGCAATCGAAGCCGCTAGAGCTGGGGAACAAGGGAGAGGATTTGCCGTGGTGGCCGATGAAGTTCGGTCATTATCAGGAAAAACTAGCTCATCAGTTGAAGAGATTCGTTTAAACATTGAAGCGCTACAATTAGCCGTCAATAAAACCGGCGCGCTGGTGGAAAAAGGCATTGAGTCCTCTAAATCGAGCATAGAAAAATCCCAAGAAGGCAAAGAAGCTTTTAAGACTATCGTAAATGATTTAGCGAACATTGGATCGCAAAGCGCAGAAACTTTAGCAGTTGTAACAGAGCAGGAGCAAGTCACTAAAGCAATGGCTGAACATGTCTTGCGTATGAAAGAAGCAAATCAATCTAATCGAAAACTTTCAGGTAATTCACTAGAAAGAACTGAAAATTTGGTGGATAGCTTGGAAAGCTTACAGCGGTTAGTTGCGCAATTTAGCCAGTCATAGTGTGCTTTAACCTAAGTCTCGGAAGAAGGAAGAAGGGGTCAAGATTTGATCCAATAGCTTTTTCTACTATCTTTAGCTTTAAAGGTTAAGTTAAAAGGAAACCGCGATGCCTCGGCCATTACGATTGGAATATGAAAATGCCTGTTATCATGTTATGAATCGTGGTCGTGGTAGACAGAGAATTTTTTATGATGATAGTTGTTATCTGGCATTTATAGAGTCATTAAAAGAAGCACATGAGAGATTCGGTTTGGTGATACACGCTTATTGTCTTATGCCCAATCACTATCATCTTTTAGTTCAAACTCCCAGAGCGAATTTAAGTCGTTGCATGCGACACATTAACGGTGTTTATACTCAAAGGTTTAATCGATTACGTAAAACAGATGGCCCTTTGTTTCGTGGACGTTATAAAGCTCTGATTGTGGATGTCGATAACTACTTTCTTCAAGTGTCCCGTTATATACATCGCAACCCCATCGATTGCGCGATCCCTTTAGTTGACCAATTAGATACATTTAAATGGTCAAGCTTTCCAGCTTATGTAGACAAGGATATTTTTGTTGAATGGTTGCAACGGGATTTTACGTTAGCTCAGTTTGACGATAATCAGCAACGGTATAACCATTTTGTACATAATGACACCGATCATGAAGTAAAAGATATTTTAGATAAAACAAGATGGCCTGCCATTTTAGGTTCTCAATGCTTTGTTGAGCAGATAAAAGCAGAGCAGAAAAATTCTGTCACAGTCAATCGTATTAATAAATTACAAAATAGTTTACCGGAAATTGAAACTGTAATAGCGCAAACAGCAAAATTATTTTTGGTAGGAACTAAATCAATCGCCTTTGCACGGAGAGGGCGAGGGACAGAAAATCTTCCTCGATGGTGTGCCATTTATCTTGCTCGGGAAATCGGTGATCATCCACTAAATGCAATAGCAAGCGCCTTTAATATGGGTCATGTTAGCGGTATTAATCAAGTAATAAAAAAGTTGAAGGCTCGTTTAGATTCAGATAACGACCTAAAAGAAAAATTAAAGCTATTAACTCAAGTCTTGACCCCTTAATCTAATTTAACTCAAGTCTTGACCCCTTAATCTAATTAATTTTCTAGCCGTGGATGAAATTCAATAACGAATTTCATCCACGAACAATCAATATGTTAAGTACGGTATTCCGCATTAATTTTCACGTAGTCGTAACTAAAGTCGCAGGTCCAAATGGTGGTGCTCGCTTCACCGCGATCTAATTTCAACGTTACCGTTATTTCAGCTTGGTTCATCACCGCTTGGCCTTTTTCTTCCGTATAACCTTTCGCAAACCCGCCATTTTCAGCAACCTTTACATCACCTAAATACAAGCTAATGGTTTCAGTATCTAAATCGTCTAAGCTGCTGCATTCTCGGTTGGCATAACCAATGGCAGCTAATAAGCGACCTAAATTAGGATCTGAGGCAAAAAATGCGGTTTTAACCAGTGGGCTTTTGGCAATTGCATAACCAAGCGCCTTCGCCTCTTCGAGTGATTTGGCACCTTGTACATCAACGCTAATAAATTTAGTTGCCCCTTCACCATCACGTACGATTGCTTTCGCTAAGAATTGTGCGGTTTCAAGTAACGTTTCATAAATAGCAGTAAAACCACTGTCTTCACGCGTACTTATTTGCTGTTGTTGGCCTTTACCTGTGGCAATAATAATAAACGAATCGTTGGTCGACGTATCACCATCTACTGAAATACAGTTGAAAGATTTGTCGGCAATCTCTTGGGTTATTTCATCGAGTAAACCTTGGCTGATATTTGCATCGGTTGCCATGTAACTTAGCATGGTAGCCATATTCGGGTGGATCATACCCGCGCCTTTACTCATCCCTGTGATGGTAATTTCTTCCCCATTCACCATTATTTTTGTAGAGGTGGCTTTAGGTGCAACATCCGTGGTCATAATCGCTTCGGCTGCATCGGCCCAGTTATCAGCAGTTAAGTTATCTTTTGCAAGGGGTAAGGCTGGCAATAACTTATCCATGGGCAGTGTTTCTAAAATAACGCCTGTTGAAAAGGGTAATACTTGCTCCGGAGTTATCTCCATAATTTCCGCCACGGTATTACAGGTTTTTATCGCGTCATTCATGCCTTGTTCACCTGTGCCTGCATTTGCATTACCGGTATTCACTACCAAAGCGCGAATCCCTTTAGCTGATTTTAAGTGGCTTCTGCATAGGGTGACGGGGGCTGCGCAATATCGGTTCAATGTAAAAACACCTGAAACTGCGCTATTTTCTGCAATTTCTACGATGAGGGTATCTTTTCTGTCGACGTATTTTATTTCACCTTTTGCCCAGCCTAAACGAACACCAGTAACTGGATGAAGACTAGCAGGATCAATAACAGGTAAATTCACAGGCATAACAAGATCTCTTTAATAATGTTGAGTCCTCTAAAGAACTCTGAATAGTTATGCGATTATATTAACATATTTATGCAAAAGTAAAGGGAGTGATACGCATTCACTAAGCAATGGTTACAAACTAAAACGATGATTTATATATATTCCTATTATTTGGTATTGCTCAAATAAGGGACTGTTGATCTTTGCTGTCTAATTTTGTTCAACACTACGCGTTTTGAGTAAGGCGGACGGAATATGGCTTTTAGAGAAATCGTAAACAAAAATGTACATTGTGGCCACCATTCATATTTAATAATGCCAGTCACTTGGCAGTTCTTTTTGCACGAATGGTGGTGTAAATTCGGTGAGCGTGAAACTGCTCATGCGATGAGATGTGAGCTATCATTAAGAGCACCTTTTATCGCCATTTAGGAGCAAAATTATATTGAAAGCAAGTTTGGTTCTGATTCTTTTTTGGTTGAGTGCTTCTGCATTCGCTTGTCCAACTAAACTTCGTATTGGCTGGACAGAGTGGGCGCCTCTTCATTACATGGAGGAGGGGGAATTGCGTGGTAAAAGCACCGATATAATAAAAACAGTGCTTGGTAAAATGGGCTGTCAATACACGTTTATTGAAACGCCATGGGTACGTTTAATGCGTGAGTTGGAAGTTGGTAATATTGATATTATCGCAGGGGTGACTTTTTCTGATGAACGCGCTAAATTTGCATGGTTTTCACATGTCACCGATTCTGAATCGCTTCAGTTTTTTGGTCGAAAAGATGATCCCCGTTTGACTCATATTAACACTCTGGATGCTCTTTTAGCGCAAAAGTTACGCATTGGTTTACGTCATAAAGTGGAATATGGTGAAACATTAATGGCGCAATTAGAAGACCAAGAGGTGATGTATTTTAATAAAGGTCAGTTGGATAAATTATTACTTCGTCGGCGTATTGATGTGATCATTTTTAATGATCATGTTGCGGACATGGCTTTTAACCAAGAAAATTTAGTCTCGTTAAACTTACCTGATTTACAAGTGAATATAACGCATCTGATGCTAAGTAAAAAAACGATTGATAAGCACTTTTTGAAAAAAATGAACATCGCGATTGATGAGCTTACTGAACAGGGGGTATTAAGAAATATACACATGCGCTACGAAAATTATTAAGTCATTAATTTCATAACGTTATTCAAAGATTAATAGTAGAACGCTTTAAGTTGAGCTATCTGGGTGATATTCTCGCCAGACGAACAGCATCATTAAATGGGTTTCGACATTGAGCAGCCAAGAGATTCTCTCCTACTATAGAGATTGTTACAAAGAAGATAGTGCCGATCTTAATCTATGGAATCTAAATAAGTTTAAAAAAGAAGACTGTCTCATTTTAGAAGGCCAAGATGATTTAGGCTCTGGTTTCCTTTCTCGTTTGCCTATCCCTGCTGAATTTGCTGTGCCAATGAGTAAACGCGTTAAGGCATATCAACGCGAACGTGTTTTACTTTATGTAAGTTTCATTTTGGTCGGAAAAGTGAATGTAAAAGGGGAGATGAAACAAATCGTCTCGCCACTGTTGTACAACGAAGCGGTGATCGAACATGATCAGTCCAATTATTTCTTTTCCGTTAATGAGCCGTCACCTGAAATTAATGAGTCATTAACGCAGTTATTGATGCCGGAGAGCAGTGGCCGTCCAAATTTAAAGGGTACTGGCAATATTCAATCACCTGCATTATGGACGGCATGGCTTAAAGATAGCCCCTGTGAGATAGATTTATTCGGGTTACTCAACTTCCCGACTTTGGCAACCGGTGCTGAGATTAAAAAAGCGTTAAAGGCAACTAAACCGGTATTATTGCCAGCTTCTATGTTGGTCTTTGTTGAACGCTCAACGAGTAGTCGTGGTGTTTTACACGAGCTCGAAGAGGTGATTGCCGCAAAACAGTTATCTGCTCCCCTGACTAACTTATTCAACCCCTGTGAACCTCAAGAGCATAATAAAGTAGTCAAATATGATTATTTACCTGGCTTATTATCCACGCCTCAAAAAAAGATTATTTCTATTGCCGCTAATGCCAAGCTCGGTTGCGCTTATGGGCCACCCGGAACCGGAAAAAGTTACACGATTGCAGCCATTGCCGCGGAACACATGGCAAGAGGAGAGTCTGTACTGATTGTTGCTAATAACGAGACTGCGTTAGAGGTGATTGCCAATAAACTCGATGTTAATTTTGGTCTCAGCGATATCTCCATTCGTGCTGGACAAAAAGCGTTTTTAAAGCAGTTAAAAAGTTATATTGCTGACTTATTGTCGGGTTTTTTCAATGATGAACTTGAAAGAGACCCGCTGTTATGCGAATCAGAATTAAACAATATTAATGGTTCACTGCATCATTTAGAGGCGCGTTTTATTAAATTCTGTCGTAAAGCAATAGTCAGGGGGCAAAGGCTAAAGTGGGTAGAAGAAAAGGAGTCAAAGTGGATAAAAGGACTTTACTTGAGCATTGCTCGTAGAGGTATTTTGCAATTAAGCCAACAGTGGCAGGCGTTAAACGACATTAATTCGCTTCATATGAAGCGAGAAAAATTAGCGAGTGATTACTTGAGTGCGCTCAAAAGTAAAAACCTTAAAACCTTAGTTGAAACAAAACGGAAATCACTGCAGGCCTTTAATAAAGCAATACGAAGTCGCACCTCCCAACGTCAGTTTGAATTATTTGATGATATTGAATATGCTGCGCTGTTGAGCGCCTTTCCTGTTTGGTTAGTGAGTTTAAATACATTACATCGTGTATTACCGTTAAAAGCAGAAATGTTTGATTTAGTGATAATTGATGAAGCAACACAATGTAATATAAGCAGTTGTTTACCTGCTTTTTATCGTGCAAAGCGTGCCATGGTAGTAGGCGATACTAAGCAGTTAAGGCATTACTCATTTTTGGCGAAAAGCAAAGAGCGTGAATTATTGTCTCGACACAATCTCAACGCGGAAACACAAGGCGTGCTCAGTTACCGTGATAACTCAATACTCGATTTAACTTTACATGCACTGAGTAGTCATCAGCAATTGGCTTTTTTAGATGAACACTTTAGATGCAAACCGGAGCTGATTCATTTTAGTAATGTGCATTTTTATCAAAATAAATTAAAAGTAATGCAACATCGCCCCTGCACAACCTCTGGTCATCTGCATGTCCATCGAGTGGATGGTTTACGTGATAAATCAGGCGTTAATAAACTCGAAACTGCAAAAGTGATAAAGTCATTACGAGAAACGATCGACGAAGATGCTACTTGTGGTATTACGCACAGCATTGGCATTATTTCGCCCTTTAGGCACCAAGCAGAGCATATCAATAAAGAGATTCACGCCCATTTCAGTGAATCAGAAATTACTTTGCATAATATTCGTGTCGCTACACCATTTGGTTTTCAAGGGGAGGAAAGAGATATTATGCTTATTTCATTTTCTGTGGACAATAACAGTAAAAGGGCGGCTATTTATCTTAATAAGGCGGATGTATTCAACGTTACTATTACCAGAGCGCGTCTGCGACAGTTGTTGTTTATTTCAATCGATGAAACACAACTTCCAACGGACAATTTACTAAGGCGTTATTTACACTCGGTGTATCAGTTTGAAGCGCAACATTCAGTGACCTCGCAACGCGATGAATTTCAAAATAGTGTTATCGCGGCGCTAAAAAACCTTAAAATAAGCTGTTGGCCGGGCTACTCCATGGCTGGTACCGAGGTGGATATGCTGTGTTGTTATCAAGGCAAATATTTAGCACTTGATCTCATCGGTTATCCTGGCCCTTGGTCTGATTTTTTTGAATTAAATACTTATAAATTGTTTAAAAGGGCGGGTGTTGAAGTTCTGCCAATTAGTTACGGTTTATGGGTGATAGACAACGAAACCTGTTTACAGGCAATTATAAAAAAACTTGCCATACAGCCTGAAAATTTCATAGAAGGTGCTTAATTTATCTTTCCACCTGCTTAGCCTCCTTTGCTTTTTTATTCATTTTTTGGCCTTCTACATTTTTAGGGGCTGTTGATTAATTGAGGGAGACCTCTACATCGTACATTAACAAAAGTTACAACCTAGCATTAAGCGTTCTCGCTATAAATAGGTAAGCCTCAAAGTATTAGTCTCAATCATCTACAGTCATAAAATCTTAATTAAGTTTGTATATGCTTTTGTTTTATATAAATTTTGATAGGTTAAATTGATGAATGTAACTAAAATTTTTTCTGCACTTTATTTAGCGCTTGCTTGTTCAGCGTGTGCAATGGCTAATAATGTTGCTAATGAACACAATACACAGGCCACCTCTGGGGCTATGTTGCCCTACACGGTATTGCGCGATGATCTTAAAAATCACGCTAAAGGTATTGAAGATAGTAGGCTTGAGATTCGTAATGGTGGTTATGGCTCAGATATGACCGCACATCCGCATATTAAAAATCAGTTTTATGCGTTAACTGACCGAGGCCCAAATGCAACCTACAAAAAAGGGGCATTGGGTAAAGGTAAGATATTCCCCGTTGCTGATTATACGCCACGTATTGGCCTTTTTGAGTTACAGGGTAATGGCAGTATTAAACAGTTGAAAACCATTTTGCTTAAACGCCCTGATGGCACACCAATCACTGGTTTACCAAACAGTAGTGCATTTGGAGGTACAGGCGAAACACCTTACACAGCGACAGGTAAGCCGATTGTTGAAGATATGGCGTTACCCTTTGATGCTGAGAAAAATCCGATTAAGCTTGATGATTTTGGCTTGGATGGCGAAGGACTGGTTGCATTAAAAGATGGTAGTTTTTGGGTAAGTGATGAATATGGTCCACACCTTGTTCATTTTGATAGCCAAGGTATTGAAATTGGTCGTATTAACCCATTCGTAACTGATAGCAGAGCTAAATTGAATTTACCGGCTGAGTTTGCTAATCGTCGTCCTAATCGCGGTATGGAAGGGCTTGCGGTTACACAAGATCAAGCGACGTTAATCGGGACGATGCAATCGACCATGTTTAATCCCAATAAAAAAGTTAAGAAACTTAATTTGGTGAGACTTGTTACGGTCAATTTAAAAACGCAAAAAATCCAGCAATTTATTTATCAGCAAGAGAAAAATCAAAATGCCAATTCGGGTATTGCCACGCTCTCAGATAGCACTTTTTTGGTGATTGAACGTGATGGGCGTTTTTTACGTGATACACAAGGTGCGATGAAGCACATTTATCGCATTGATATCAGTGAAGCAACCGATTTAGAATCGATTGCAAATAACAGTGCACTGAAACAGGATGATAAATTAGGGCTGTTAATTAATGGACAAACGCTCGAGCAAGCTGTTTTTGAGCACGGTTGGAAAATATTGGAAGCGCATGATATTAAACCTGTGTCGAAGACATTAGTCGTGGATTTGGTGAAAGCGGTTAATTATCCGCATGATAAGCTCGAAGGGATGTGGTTAAGAGGCCCTCACTCTTTGGCGGTGGTCAATGATGATGACTTTGCAACTTGGTCTAAAAAGGGAAAATTAACACAAAAGTATTTAGATAAAGCGCGACAGGTTATCGATAGCAGTCAACTGTACATCCTTGACAATTTATCACTGAAGAGTGAGTAATAAACTCAGATGATGAAAAAATTATACCAATTCCGCTAATATAGTGATCAAATATTACGCAGGAAAAAGCAGTTAGTTCAAGGCGAAAATTGATGAAAATGGTTATTCCCTTTACGAAATTTTTAACGCTGGAATAGCTTCTTTTAACCAGTAAGATTGATCAGTTATTTAGTGGGGTTGGTAGTAGTGAGATATTAGTTTTTAACCCCATAAAAAATACGGCTCTTTTAACGAGAGCCGCATTCTATTTATTGCCAATAGTCAGTATTACATCGTTTTTATGCGCTTACTGACTCTAATTTCGCTCTTGCTTTACTAATATAGTTTTTCATTAATATTGATACCGCAAGTGCCACAATGAACGCGCCACTGAAAATATAGAGCGTCAGCTCATAGCTTCCTGTTGCAGAGCGAAGGTATGCAGCTATTTGAGGGCCAACCAAACCTGCTAGCGCCCATGCAGTGAGAATATAACCGTGGATCGCACCTAATTGCTTCGTACCAAACAGATCGCCTATAAAAGCAGGTAATGTTGCAAAACCGCCACCGTAACAGGTCATGATGGTAAACAATACGACTTGGAATAAAAGAACACTGGCAATATTTGGCAGAATCAAGAACAGTGCAATTTGTAAAATGAAGAAAGCAATATAGGTGTTTGGACGTCCTAATGTATCTGAGAATGTTGCCCAGCCTAAGCGGCCAATGCCATTAAATACTGCCATAAGGCCAACGACAGCTGCTGCCTCTGTTGGACTAATTCCGATCGTTTCTTGTGCTAAAGGTGACGCGGAGTAAATAACGCCGATACCACAGGAGATGTTGATAAACATCATGATCCATAACCAATAAAAAGGTGCGGTTTTAATTGCTTCATTAGCCGTTTGTTGTGTTAAATCTTGCGTTACTTTTGTTGTACCTGATTCAACCGCCGCTTTCATGCCTTCAGGCATCCAACCCTCTGGTGGGCGTTCTAGATACAGTGCTGATAAATACATGACAATCATATAAACCACGCCAGCCGTGAAAAAGGTGGTCGGGATAGAGTACTGCTCCATCATATAGCCAAAGACTGGTCCTGCGATCATTGCACCAAAACCAAAGCCCATGATAGCAAGTCCGGTTGCAAACCCTCGACGATCCGGGAACCATTTCACTAATGTTGAAACGGGGGTAATGTAACCTACGCCAAGACCAATACCACCTAACACGCCATAACCTAACCAAAGTAGATATATATTACCAATGGATGTTCCGACACCTGCGACTAACAAGCCGACACCCCAAAAAGTGGCTGCGATTAATCCTGCTTTTCGTGGGCCGTGACGTTCAACGAAGTGCCCCATAATAGCAGCAGATAAACCAAGAAAGAAGATAGCTAAACTGAACGTACTTGCGACAGAAGATTTATCCCAGCCGAAGGTTTGTTCTAGTGGAAGGTTAAACACACTCCAAGCGTATACTGATCCGATTGAGCCGTGAATACCAACAGCTGAAGCTGCAATGAGCCAACGGTTTTTCATATTAATTCCTTTTAATAAATACAATCCATATCAAAGCACGAACTGAGCTATTGTCGTCATCCTTTGACTTCCGTTGATAGACTTTACCTAGCATGAAGGGGGGATTATTGATATTTATCAAAGGGCTGAGTGGGTATAAAAAAAGTTTATAAAAGGGTCATGATTAGACTAATAAATAAAGCTTATTTTTAAGTATATTTAATTGTCTATTCGCTATCTATTCTATGTTGTGCTTCTTATTGCGATGATTTTAACCGATTGAATAACCAATTAAAAAACAACCCTTTAGAAAAATATTAATCAATTAATTGTTGTTTTTTTGCTGTAGATGGTGCGTATTTAATTATTAAAGGCAAGTGGGGCTGTTTATTAACCATTATTGAATTTGGCAGTAAGTTAAGTAATTACTAATGCCGACTTTACAAAATACCCTTTTAAATAATCGAGTAATAATCGTAGCTTTTTAGAGTCGGTACTCCCCGGCGGAAAAACACCATAAACATTGATATCGTTCATGCTGTAATCATCTAATACCGATACCAACGTCCCTTGCTGAATCTTAGGGATTGCATCGTAACTTGGAATACGTGCTAAACCATGTCCTCCTTCTACAAAGGCTGTTCTAGCTGCTGCGTTGTTAGTTTTAATGGTGCCTTTCATCTCGATGCTAAATGAACGACTGCCTTTAAATAACTCAAGGGTCGTGGAGGTGAGTTTATAAATAACCCATTGATGATTGATTAAGTCAGTCGGGTGTTTTGGTATCAGATTTCTTTCAAAATAGCTGGGGGCTGCACACAGGCAAGTTGAAAGGGTAGAAAGCTTGGTGGCTTGCAATCCACTATCTGGTAGTGGGGCGCCACGAATTGCTAAATCAATTCCTTCTTTCATGATGTTAATCACTTCATCGGTAAGCAGTAAATCTAACTCTATTTTTGGATAGATTTTTCGAAACTCATTTAATGCAGGGACGATAGTTTGTAGACCTACATTCACAGGACAAGTTATTTTCAGTGTACCGACGGGATCATGTTTCAAATTTTCAATTTGCTGGTTGGCCGCTGAGGCTGACTCTGCAATGCTTCGACAGTGCTGATAATATTCACTGCCCGCTTCGGTGAGCGAGAGTGTACGTGTGGAACGATTAATCAGCTTAATACCGAGGTGTGCTTCCAATTTTTTTATGTGATAACTCACCACCGCACGTGACAAGCCGATACGTTTGGCTGCACCGGTGAGTGTTCCCTGTTCAATGACCTGAGCAAAAACCACCATACTTTTTAATTGATCAAATGAAATATCCACTGTTAGTCTCCTGATCTGTTTTAGTTTATTGTATCATTTATTGATACAAAGACATTCATTTCATCTGCATTGTTACAATGAAATTGGCTGTGTAGACTGATTGCATCTTAAAAACGTTGGTTATTAACTTAAATAAGCGAGGATAGCGATGAGTACTAAGAAAATATTAATGGTGTTAACTTCACATGATGAGTTAGGTAATAGCGGTGAAAAAACTGGCTTTTGGGTAGAAGAATTTGCTGCCCCTTATTATGCTTTCAAGGAAGCGGGTGTTGAGATAACACTCGCATCACCATTGGGTGGACACCCGCCGATTGACCCGAAAAGTGAATTGAATGACTTTCAAACACCGGCTACTGAAAAATTCTATAAAGATGATGAAACACAGCAACTTCTTGCGCAAACAGATGTTTTATCTAAGCTCAATGCTGATGACTTCGATGCAGTTTTTTATCCTGGTGGACATGGTCCATTATGGGATTTAACAGAAAATAGTGATTCGATCACTTTAATCGAATCTTTTTTAAACAACGATAAGCCGGTTGCAACGGTTTGTCATGCCACCGCTGCTTTGTTAAATGTCAAAGACCGTGATGGTGAGTTTGCTGTAAAAGGTAAAGCCATCTCTGGCTTTACAAATAGTGAAGAAGCGGCGGTTCAGTTAACTGATATCGTGCCGTTTTTATTAGAAGATGCATTAATTAAACGAGGAGCAGATTATCAAAAAATCGATGATTGGCATCCCTTTGCAGTACAAGATGCTTTGATTATTACCGGGCAAAACCCAGCAAGCTCAATATTGGTTGCACAAAAATTATTAAACCAACTTAACGCTTAATTATTTTTTATTGTGAGGTATTTATTTTGTTAAATTTTAGTTTTCAGAACCCAACAAAAATTCACTTTGGTGAAGATCAAATTCATCTGATTGAAAGTGAGATCCCGGCGGATGCAAAAGTATTAATGGTTTATGGCGGTGGTTCAATCAAAAGTAATGGTGTCTACGATCAAGTTAAAGCTGCACTGTCAAAACATACTTGGTTTGAGTTTTCTGGCATTGAGCCAAACCCTCGCTACGATACCTTGATGAAATCACAGGCGTTAATTAAAGCGCATAACATTGATTACATTCTTGCAGTAGGCGGTGGCTCTGTCGTTGATGGCGCTAAATTTATTGCGGCGGCTGCTTTATATGAAGGTGAAGATGCGTGGAACATTTTGGCTAAACAAGAGCCTGTTCAACAAGCATTACCCATTGGTGCAGTATTAACGTTGCCAGCGACGGGCTCTGAAAGTAACGGTAATTCGGTAGTGACGCGCGATGGAAATAAATTACCGTTTTCAAGTGCATTAGTACGCCCACAGTTTGCGGTACTAGATCCTAAAGTGACTTTATCCCTATCGGATCGTCAAATCAGTAATGGTGTCATTGATGCTTTCATCCATGTGATGGAACAATACCTGACTTATAGTGTAAACGGAAAAGTACAAGATCGCTTTGCAGAAGGGTTATTGCAAACGTTGATTGAAGAGGGCCCGAAAGCACTCGCTACTGACACAAAAGAAGATTTAGTGGTACGTGCGAATATTATGTGGTCGGCTACGATGGCATTAAATGGATTGATTGGTGCAGGCGTACCACAAGATTGGTCGACCCATATGATTGGTCATGAGTTAACGGGCAGTTTTGGGATTGATCATGCGCGTACTTTATCGATTGTATTACCTGCTGTGATGAAGGTAAAGCGTAAAGAGAAGCATGAAAAACTCGTACAATTTGCTGAACGTGTATGGCATATCAACGAAGGTAGTGACGATCATAAAGTTGATCAGGCAATTGTATTAACTGAAACGTTTTTCCAAGAGATGGGGGTGCCAACACGTCTTTCTGATGTCGATCTTAATGCTGAAGATATCGATGGTCTGATTGAAAAATTAGAGCAACATGGCATGGTTGCATTAGGTGAGCATGGTGATATTTCACTTGATGTAAGCCGTGAAATATTAAGACTTGCGTTGTAGTTTATCCGTTATTAAAGCGAACTCTTTATTGAGATCGTTTTTTTACGCTATTTATAAGATAAAGAGAGAGTAAAGCATGAGCCAAAATCAACAAACTAATCGACAAATACGTTTGGCATCTCGCCCTTTTGGCGCGCCAACTCAAGAAAACTTTAAAACAGTTCAATCTGATATTCCAACGCCAAAAAAGGGTGAAGTTTTATTACGTACCGTTTACTTATCGCTTGACCCTTATATGCGTGGCCGTATGAGTGATGCTGCATCCTATGCTGAGCCAGTCGCTATTGATGGCGTCATGGTCGGGGGCAGTGTTTGCCGTGTAGAGCAAACAAATAACGCTGATTTTAACGTTGGAGATTGGGTCGTTGCCTTTGGTGGATGGCAAGATTACTGTATATCTGATGGTGTTAACTTACTTAAATTAGATCCAAATATGGGTAATCCTTCCTATGCATTAGGTGTTTTAGGGATGCCTGGTTTGACCGCCTATATGGGGCTGTTAGATATTGGAGCCCCTAAAGCGGGTGAAACCGTTGTGGTTGCTGCAGCTACTGGCGCTGTTGGCAGTTTAGTCGGACAAATCGCGAAAATTAAGGGCTGTAAAGTCGTTGGTATCGCTGGTGGCGAAAAAAAATGTAACTATGCTGTTGAAACGCTAGGCTTTGATGCTTGTTTAGATCATTACTCTGATGATTTAGTGACACAACTCTCGCAGGCTTGTCGTGAAGGGATTGATGTCTATTTTGAGAATGTCGGTGGGAAAGTATTTGATGCAGTATTGCCTTTATTAAACCCTGCTTCACGCATTCCATTGTGTGGGCTTATTTCACAATACAATGCAACTGAGTTACCGAGTGGGCCAGACAGAATGTCTGCATTAATGGGCGCATTATTAGTAAAACGCGTCCGTATGCAAGGTTTTATCGTTTTTGATGATTATGGGCACCGTTATTCTGAGTTTGCTAGTGCAATGACGCAGTGGTTAATGGAAGGTAAAATAAAGTATCGTGAACATTTAGTTGAAGGCTTTGAAGAATCGATACCTGCTTTTATTGGGCTACTTGAGGGTAAAAACTTTGGTAAATTAGTGGTGCGTGTTGGGCCCGACAGTTTAACGCAAGGATAAGTTATGATAACCGTTCATCATTTGAATGCATCTCGTTCTCAACGTGTATTATGGTTACTCGCAGAGTTAGATATTGCCTATGAGTTAGTTAACCATCAGCGTGACCCGAAAACGCAATTAGCGCCAGAAAGCCTAAAAGCGATACATCCGCTCGCTAAAGCACCAGTTATTGTTGATGGTGCATTAACATTGTGTGAGTCGGGTGCAGTAGTAGAATACATTTTGAATAAGTATGCACAGGGGCGTTTACGACCTGCTATTAACGATGCAAATTATTATGCTTACCTTGAGTGGATGCACTTTGCCGAAGGTTCGCTAAGCTTGCCATTGATCACATTATTATTCATGGGTATGGAAAGGCGAGAGGGAGAGCTACCGATGGATGGGTACGTGGCTAAAGAGATTGCTCTGGATTTCGATTACATTGAGTCAGTATTAAGCCAACGTGCATATTTCGCCGGAGAGATGTTTACTGCTGCCGATATTATGATGACTTTTATGCTCGAAATTGCAAATAAACTCGGTATTTTACAGGGACGTCCATACACGCTCACTTATCTTAAAAAAGTGCAGCAACGCGATGCTTATCAACGTGTTTTAACCTTAGGTTAATAGTTGCTGTAACGCGATAACACATCAATGTGTTATCGCTTATTTTCTCAACTTTGCACGATAACGAATTACCCCTGTGAAAACATAACTCCTTACACATCCTGTTTTTTTCCCATTAATAAATATTGTCACTGCGCAATTTCGTTCAATCATGTGATGTAAATTGGCGATATAGTAAACCTAGAAATTTAAGGGAATTAAAGAGGTTTTATGATATCTGTATTAATGTCGATGTTTGTCTTTGCGTTTATTGGCGCGATATCACCAGGACCTGTGAATATAATCGCAACAAGCTCTGGTGCTTCATTTGGCTTTAAGCGAACATTACCACATGTATTAGGTGCGACAATCGCTTATACATTAATTGTATTTGTGGTGGGGCTTGGGCTAAGCGCAACCACGGTGGCTCTCCCGGTGATCACTGAATGGTTACGCTATATAGGAAGTGCTTTTTTATTGTATATGGCTTTTAAAATAGCGACAGCTGTCGCAGTGAACACACCTAAAATTAACGTTATCAGTCAACCTCCTTCTGCATGGCAGGGCGCTTTATCACAAGGCTTAAATCCGAAAGCGTGGTTAGTCTCTAGCTCTGGTGTGAGTATATTTGTTACCACACATTCTCAACCATTCTTTTATTTATTCATTTTTTGTGTCGTCTCTTTTACTTTGTGTCTATTGGGGATTTCTACATGGGCTGTTATGGGGCATTCGATTCGAGGCTTCTTATCCACTCACAAAAGACAAATTAGCTTCAATATTTTAATGGCATTGATGTTATCGATGTTGGTATTTACAATACTGTTGCAATAAGACTAAATCACTTTCTAAATTCCATTGGTATAAGGGATTAAATCCGTTGGAGTGTTCTATGAAACAAGATAAAACTGTTTTTTTCAGGCAAAGTGAACAGCTACCATTTGTCGAAATGCGTCAGGCATCCGCTTCGACGGCTTGTTATCACGCTCATTCACACGATGAGTTCTCATTTGGAGTTATTGACTCAGGGGTAGCCGATTATCAAAACCTCAATCAACGCTTGCGAATTGGTGCGGGTGATACCGTAACAATTAACCCTGCTGATGTGCACGCTTGTAATCCACATGAAGGTGACTGGTCATATCGAATGTTGTTTATTAAAGCAGATTGGGTAGGTCGTTTACAGTCTGAAATAGACGAGAAATTAAGTTGTGATTACTTGTCCTTTGCGGCTGTTTTTCATCGCTCTCCCGATGCTTATCAACAATTCCAACGTTTATTTAACGCCTTACAATATGAACAAAACCCGTTAAACGTTGAAACTGAATTGATTAACTACCTTCAGAGGTGCTTTTTTAGTGACGTCGATAAAAAGACAGATTTATCGCAGCTATCTCAGGTAAAAGCACAAATTGCAGATCAACTTGATATAAACCATTCCTTAACGGAGCTAGCAAAAACCGCAGGGTTAAGTCGATATCATTTAATTCGTAGTTTTAAACAACGTTATGGTTTATCTCCCCATGCTTTTCAGCTTGATGAGCGAATCAAAGCAGCCAAAACATTGCTTAAAAATGGGCATTCATTAATTGATACTAGCCATCAGTTAGGCTTTGCAGATCAAAGTCACTTACAACGAAACTTTAAAAAACGTTTAGCGGTAACGCCAAAACAGTATCAATCCTATTTTATTTAGCTGCTGACGACTAAAAGGCTGCTGGAACTAACGATAATGTTTGGCTAAATAAGGCATATGTATAAAAAACCTTAATATTTAGGACGATATTCGTTGAGCACCTGTTTTGCTTAAAATTTAATGGTAGTTGCTTATTTTAACAAACTGACCCTTTATCTAGATGTTGGCTATTGGAGTAACGTTGCGGGGGGCGACTAATTTTCCGGTATTATTAAGCAATTATAGGCAAATACGATGATTTATATTACTATTCAGCGAGTTTAGCGTGTTTTTTTAAAGGACTTTTATGAATAACCCATTTTCGCAAATCACAAGTGGCTCAAGAAGCTTACACGTACAGATTGCACGTGATATTGCGCGTAAAATCTTATCTGCTGAGATTCAGCAAGGTGAATTGATCGCTTCAGAAGTTATACTTTGTCAGCAATTTAATGTTAGCCGGACAGCACTACGTGAAGCGATTAAATTGTTAACCTCAAAAGGGTTGTTAGAATCAAAGCCGAAAGTTGGTACGCGTATTACTAATCGCGATAGATGGAACTTTTTAGATCCGCAATTGTTAGATTGGATTGCAGACATGGGAGATAATGAAGCCGTATATCATGAGTTCTTAGCATTACGTCGTGCCATTGAGCCGGCCGCCGCTGCATTAGCTGCTGTGAATGCGACTGCAGAGCAACGAATTTTATTGTCGGAAACCTTTCAAGAGATGGAAAAACTCGCCGAGGAGTTTGATGCAGTTCGTTGGACTGAGGTTGATACACAGTTTCATCGTTTAGTTTTTCTTTCAACTGGGAACGGTTTTTACCTGCCTTTCGCCAATATATTAGCAACCATGTTTAAACGCTTTATTGCTCACTCTTCTGAAGAAGGCGGGACTTGTCTGAAAGAGCATCGTGCAATCTATACGGCGATTATGTCTGGAAACGCAGAAAAAGCGAGGGAGGCGAATGTTAGCCTGTTACAAAACAGTAAGCACCGTTTACCTAGTTAACCTTAGTTCTAGACAAGCAAAGCGATACAATACCGCAATTTGCGCGAATTTCGGCGTTAAATCATCTACCAATAAGCGGTTATTGCGACGATAATTTGCTTTGAATTACGCAAAACTAACGGCACTGTATTATTAAACTAGCAACATCATGATTTTAAAAACTTTAACGCTTCCATTAACCAGAATTGAGGTTAGTTAAGCGTAAAGTGTCAATAACAGCTCACTTCTTTGAACAATAAAGTGAGCTGAAAGTTATTTTGGAAAATTATTTACGATTTCGACGGCTACGGCGACGGCGAGCTTCTTTTTTCGCTATTTTTTCTTCAGCCTGTTGTGCCATTAACTTCACCACTTCTACTTTTTCGATTTCAGCCATTTCAGGCGTTTCAACACTCAGCGGACCTAATGCACCAGAGCGTAGCTCATTTAATAAAATCGTTGATACTTTATAAATATCAAAATGGCCTCCTGCACGTAAACAACCACGTCGTTGTGCAATCGCTTCCATTAATTCGTGATCCGTTTGAGGTACTTCTTCAAGTTCGTAACGTGCCTTTAAACGTTCAGGATAATGTTTAATTAGGTATTCCGCTGCATAGTAGGCGATATCTTCATATTCAATGGCCGTGTCTTTAATGGCACCTGTCACTGCTAAGCGATAACCTGAATTTTGATTTTCTATTTTAGGCCACAAAAATCCCGGTGTATCACTGAGCATGATGCCACTAGGTAAACGAATTCGCTGCTGGTTTTTAGTCACCGCTGGCTCATTACCTGTTTTAGCGATAATGCGATCGGCTAGAATATTGATAATGGTTGATTTACCAACATTTGGAATGCCCATGATCATCGCGCGGATCTGCTTGTCTTGACTGAGTCTACTAGGCAACATCTGTTGGCATAACTTGGTTATCTGATGTACTTGCTCTGTTTTTGTCGTGGTAATAGCCAGTGCTTTGATACCTTCTTCCTGCTCGAGGTAGTCAATCCAAAGGGCTGTTATTTCAGGATCCGCTAAATCAGATTTATTTAGTACCTTGATACAGGGGGTTTTTTCACGAATAGAAGCTATCAATGGATTTTCACTACTATAAGGAATACGCGCATCAACCACTTCGATGATAATATCAACCTGCGGTAATACCTCTTTAATCTCTTTATGAGCCTTGTGCATATGCCCGGGAAACCACTGAATACTTGTGCTAGCCATTTTATTTACTGCCTTTTATATTTCTATCACTGGCTCATGGGGGTACTTAAATATGAGCTTCAATGAGTTGTTTTTGTTGGTTTCGGCTATTTTAACTGATGCGAAGTCATAGATACATTTAAATTGATAGCCTTTAGATTTGATTATCGGTGATCTATTTACTTCAATAGAGGGTATTATCTGCTTTAAAGGGCACATTTACGACAAATTGGAGGCAAACCGAGCATGTTAAACATGAATTTTGCAGAAAGGGTGGTTATCGATACCGCTAAACAAAAATGGATTGCTAGTCCTAAAAAAGGCGTATGGCGCAAACCTTTGGCGCGACAAGAGGCTGAGCAGGGACATGCTACAAGTATTGTTAAATTTGAACCTGGAGCAGAGTTTAGTGAGCATGATCATCCACTTGGCGAAGAGATTCTGGTGTTATCCGGTGTTTTCTCTGACCATACTGGGGATTATCACGCAGGGACCTATTTTAGAAACCCAAAGGGCTTTATTCATGCTCCATTTAGTCGTGAAGGTTGTACGATCTTAGTGAAGTTACATCAGTTTCAAACTGGCGATAACGCGCATGTGACGATTGAAACTCAAAGCAGGGCATGGCAACCAGGTATTGGTGGCTTGCAAGTGATGCCATTACATCAATTTGAAGGGGAGTCGACAGCATTAGTAAAATGGCCGGCTGGTGAACGTTTTCAGGGGCATCGTCATTTTGGTGGTGAAGAGATCTTTGTAATCAGTGGGGAGTTTATTGATGAACATGGTCGATACCCTGAAGGCAGTTGGATCAGAAGCCCACACCTTAGTGAGCATACTCCCTATGTTGAACAAGAAACACTGATATTAGTTAAAGTCGGCCACTTGTGATGTACATTCAACAGTAATATCGAAGGAAGCGAATAGCAGATCTATTTTACTGGTTACAATGACTGATCACTTCGTTGAGTTTTTGACATAGAAGCAATCAGTTACGTAAATTTTTGCCTTTAGCTAAGCCATTTTTATGGGGAATTTAGATCGCAGACTTAATTTGATTGGCATATTGAAACAATTAACCGTAAAACGAATTGTTTTTAAGGTGTTGAACATAGCTTTTGTTAAATGAAAGTGATAGTTTGCATTGCGACGCTAACTTACTTATTTTTTTCAACGCTCCCTCCAGTTTGGAACGATGTTTGTTCACAGTATTGGGTAGTAATTGTAAACGATATAAACTACTACTCTATTTCACAGGTAAAGCCATTAACTTCTTTGTTGATAATTTCGTAAGAATAATATTTTTTACATTGCACTTTATTAAGTAAGTTTTCCTGTGCAAAAAAAAGAGATCACATACATAATGAGATTGGCGTAAATTCAGTTTACACGCTAGCCAGAGTATAAAGGTTGTATATTTTTAAGCATCAGTTTGTTGCGCTAACAAGGGAATAACTCTCTGCTTTATTTATCATTTCATGGAAAAAGGAACGCCAATGTCGTTAGAAATTCTCGATTACATTGACAAAATAAACATTCACTTTGAGAAAGAACAAGATCTAACAGAGTTAATGAAGGAAATTGAACAAGGGTTCTCTGCGGAACAAATTTCAAACTTGTTAGAATCATTCCCGATTAAATTAAGAATCTTGGTATGGAAGCTAATTGGCGAAGAAACACAACAAAATGTGTTTATTGCGATGAAAAATGAGTCACGCCAGTTATTACTTTATGCATTAGATGATGTTGATTGTTTTCCGCTATTTACTAAATTAGACGCATTTAATCTTTTAGAATTATCTGAAAATCTAAATGATCGCTTTATTGATTTTGCTGTTAGTAATATGACCGCAAAACAACGCAGTTTATATAAAAAGTCATGCGACTATGCGCTTATTGAAGTTGGTCACTGGCAAAATTTTACTGAAATCCAAATTCCTCAGCGTTTAAAGCTCTCAGCGGTAAAAAAAGTCTGTGCGAAAAGTTTACCTGCATTTACCGATGTGGTTTATGTTGTTAATGATGTCGGTGCTTTAGTAGGCGAAATTGCGCTAAATAGCCTATTAAAATTAACCTCTGATGAGGAGTACAGAGCATTAATCACCCCGTCAGCTGAGGTTATTAATAGTACCGATAATATTAATGTGGCTTGTGAAAAAGTGATTGCATCTGCAAAGTCTGCATTACCAGTTATTGATGAAAATAACTGTTTAACAGGACGTTTGGACTTACCAACAGCTTACAAATACAAAGAGCAGGTAGTAGAAAGCCAATTAATTCAATCGGCAGGTTTAGTTGAAGAGGAAGATCTATTTAGTAATGTTTGGTTAAGTTCTAAAAACCGTGCTGTCTGGTTAGGCATTAATTTAGTGACTGCATTTTTAGCATCTTGGTTTATCGGTTTGTTTGAAGCAACCATTCAACAGGTTGTTGCACTTGCAGTATTAATGCCGGTAGTAGCATCGATGGGAGGGATATCGGGTAGCCAGACGATAACTTTAATTATTCGCGGTTTAGCACTTGGGCAAATAACCGACGCAAATAAAAAAGATATTGTTATTAAAGAGTTAAAAGTAGGTGCTATCAATGGTGTGCTATGGGCTGTTGTTATAGGGTTAATCACCTATCTATGGTTTGATACCTTCTTATTATCGGTGACCATTTTTATTGCGATATTGGGTAACATTGTCATTGCATCACTATCTGGTGTTTGGGTGCCATGGATTTTAACCAAGTTTAAAATAGACCCTGCATTATCAGGCTCCGTGGTATTAACTACAGTAACTGATATTTTTGGCTTTATTGTATTTTTAGGTTTAGGCAGTGTGCTACTACTATAAATCAGCTCCCTTCAATCAAAGCATCTTTATCAGGTGCTTTGTTTCTTTTTTCAAGTCAGTCATTCGAATTTAAACCTCAATCTGTGGAAACAGGTTAATCGTTTGTTCGATAACATCTACTTTTTGACTCTTCGCTAAATAATTTACGAAAATTTCACGACTAAATATTGGCGCATCTTGTACTAAATAAAGGTTATTATTTTGTATGTGGCTGAAACAGATCTGTCGTGGTAGATAAGCCGCGCCTCCTACGTTAAGAATAAAGTTAAGTGCTAGCATTGGCTGGCTCATATAATGCCTCGCTTCAGGAGCATCATCAAACTCTCTCAGATACTGCGCATTTACCGAATCTCCATAATCTACGAATACAAAATCGCTAATATCGTCAAGGTTGGTTGCTTGTTCAGGATCAGTTGTTACTAAGTGTAAGGGGACGCTGGTTACTTTTTCAGTTAATAGTTGCTCTGAAAAAATTGGCTCAAACATAAAAGCAATATCAATGACTCGATTTAACAGTTTTTTTCGCAATTCAGTTGGGCTGTAAGTGTTTGTTAATAAGCTAATATCTTCATAATTTCGATGAATCTTTTGTAACCAATTTTGTAACACAATATCCCATATAGTACTCATTGAACCAATAACTAGCTGTGTTGAGTGTTGTGATGTAATGCCAACATCTTGCTTAGTTTTCTGCCACATGAAAATAAGCTCATTAGCATGTTTGATTAAGCGGTGCCCTTCAGGTGTCAATTTTAAATGTTTTTTGGTGCGATCAAAAAGTAATACTCCAAGCTCATCTTCTAATAACTTTATACGTGCGCTTACAGCTGACTGAGTAATAAACAGATTTTCCGAGGCAATGCGAAAGTGCAGGGTACGACTTACTTCTAGAAACGTTTTTAATAGATCTATTTTCATATTCTTCTATCGTCCTTTAATCAAAAAAATTGATTACAAAACACTAAATAATTAATTTTATTATATTGGTTTTTGTTTATACACTCTATTGATAAATACAAAACATAAGTACTCATTAAAGAAAAGGTAAATCAAATGAAAGTAGCTATTTTATCAAGAAACAAAAATCTGTACTCGACGCGACGCCTAAAAGAAGCGGGCGAAGCAATGGGCCATGAAGTAGATATTATCGATACATTACACTGTTACATGGACATTACGAGTAGCCGTCCTACGGTGCGCTATCATGGTGAAGAGTTACCAAAATACGATGCGATTATTCCCCGTATTGGTGCTTCTGTTACATTTTATGGAACAGCGGTTGCGCGACAATTCGAAATGATGGGGACATTTAATGTTAATGAATCAGTTGCAATTAGTCGCTCTCGTGACAAATTACGTTCGATGCAACTACTTTCGCGCAAAGGGATTGGTATGCCACGTACTGGATTTGCTTGTAAGCCTGATAATATTAAAGATTTGATCAAAAATGTGGGTGGTGCACCGGTTGTGATCAAGTTGCTTGAGGGGACGCAAGGGATAGGGGTAGTACTCGCAGATACAGCTAAAGCTGCAGAAAGCATTATCGAAGCGTTCATGGGCCTTAAAGCTAATATATTAGTGCAAGAGTTTATTAAAGAAGCGGGTGGTGCAGATATTCGTTGTTTAGTCATTGGTGGTAAAGTAGTGGCCGCGATGAAACGCCAAGGTGCTGAAGGTGAGTTTCGTTCTAATCTTCACCGCGGTGGCTCAGCTGAAGTTGTTAAGTTAAGCAAAGAAGAACGCCAAACTGCTGTTAATGCAGCTAAAGTGATGGGCTTGAATATCTGTGGTGTTGATTTACTGCGCTCTCAAAATGGGCCAATGGTCATGGAAGTAAACTCATCTCCTGGTCTAGAAGGTATTGAAAAGGCAACAGGTAAAGATGTGGCTGCCTTAGTGTTCGATTTTATTGAAAAAAATGCTAAAGACCACCATAACAAAACTCGAGGTAAAGGATAAACGATGAAAGCATTACGTATAGGTGATTTTGATATTTTACCGGGCACTCAAAGAAAAATTGAGTTGCCTGTAGCGAAACTATATACCGATGCAAATGTTTCTTTACCTGTACATATCATTCGTGCAAAAAAGGACGGCCCTACCATTTTTATAAGTGCAGCCGTCCATGGGGATGAACTTAATGGAATTGAAATAATTCGTCGGTTAATTAATAAACCTAACTTTAAAGTGATTAGAGGAACAGTAATTGCTGTGCCTATGGTAAATGTTTATGGTGTTGTTAATCAGAGCCGATACATGCCTGATAGACGCGACCTCAATAGATGTTTTCCTGGATCGCCCAAAGGTTCATTAGCTGCGCGTGTTGCACATATTTTTTTAACGCAAATTGTACAGCACTGTGACTATGGCATTGATTTACATACTGGTGCTATTCATCGCTCTAATTTGCCTCAAATTAGAGGAGATATGAACGATGAAGAAACTAAATTGTTGGCGCAGGTATTTGCTGTGCCAGTTATTTTGCACTCTAATTTATTAGATGGTTCATTACGTGAGTCCGCGGTTAAAAATAAGACCAAGGTATTGCTGTATGAAGCCGGTGAAGCATTACGTTTTGATGATTTTTCTATTAATGCGGGTATTAAAGGCATTGAAAATGTATTGCGACATTTGAAAATGATGCCACAAAAACGTTCCAAGAAAAAATTGAAAGAGCCCTATATTGCGAATAGTAGTGGCTGGTTGCGTGCGAATGCGAGTGGGGTGGTTAATCACCTAGTCAAATTGGGTGACCAAGTCACGAAGGGGGATACCTTAGCGGAAATTGGTAGTCCCTATGGGGAAGTTTTAGGTATTGTTACCGCGAGTCGTTCTGGTATTTTAATTGGTAAGCAAAATATTCCTTTAGTGCAAGAGGGCGAAGCGATGTTTCATATCGCTTACTTTAAAGAAGATGATGAAAGCATTGCTGAGCATATTGAAAATGTACAAGAGTCATTAATACCCGAAGATCAATATTCAGATCCAAATATGTTGAGAGATTTATAATATGAAACCTAACGATAAAAAAATTATTGGCAGATTAGAGTCGATTGCATTACCTGAATTAGGCATCAGTGAATTAGAAGTCAGGGTGGATACAGGTGCTAAAACTTCATCGTTACATGTAGATAATATTGTTAAATATTTACATAAAGGTAAACCAAGCGTTAAGTTTGATATTCATCCAGATATTCATAATGTATCGCGTTTGATTTCATGCAAAGCGGTTATTAGTGATATTAGAAATATTAAATCATCAAATGGTGCTGCCGAACAACGCTATGTTATTAAAACTCCGATGGTGCTTGGCGACGAAACTTGGCCCATCGAGATAACCTTAACGGATCGTGCTGATATGAATTATCTGATGTTATTCGGACGAGAAGCGATTGGCGATAGACTATTAGTCGATGCCTCGCAGGTATTTCTGGCATCGATGGAGTATGAGTCCTAATGCTTCTTGCAATTTAAACTTTGTTAAGCACAAGGGGTTTTAATCGAAGTGGGCGGCGTGTTGCTTAGGGGGTGTTGCTCTTTGCCGTTTTAATTTTGTTCAACACGAGGTGTTTTGAGCAAGGCAGGCGGAATGTCGCTTAGTCATTCTAAGCAAGTTTCGTTTTGTATTGCGTACTGTTTGACGTAGTCAAATAGAGTAAGAGCATGTTGTGTTGAATTTAAAGGCCAACGTTTGTTGTAAAATAAACTTGAAAGCTAGTCATTGAAGCGCACTTCACCGGCATATTTACCACCTATTAGTAAAATGAACAGTTAAAAACACTCACTTCAACGCATTTAAAGCTTCATCGTAATCCATATCAAGTTAAATCTAATTACAGATTGAAAAAGAAATAATCTAGTGCACTATACTAACCGAGATGACCACTACTTATTTATGATGTAAGTGTGATTTTTTATTTCTTACAGCATGAGTTGATGGCTCTTTGGCCAATAATGCAAATCAATATTCTAAAAATAATAAATGGATTATAGATGTTAATCTTAGATACACGTACATTGCTGCTCGTTACCTCACTAATTTCCATTGGTTCAGCAATCGCCTTAGTAGCAGTCTGGCGAGCACAAACTCGACAAAATGGTGCCGGCTTCTGGGCAATCGGTATGTCTTTTGTTGCCATCGCAAGTTTATTCATTTCTGCGCGTGGTACTCTGTCAGATATTATAACGTTAGTACTTGCGAATACATTATATGTTTTGGGTTTTATATTGATAGCAAGGGGAGTACGAATATTTTGTGGTCATAAACCATTAATACGTTTAGATATATTCTTACCCCTTGCTTCCATGGTAGGTTTTTATTATTACAACTACATCGAACAAGATTTAAATGCGCGTGTGGTGATCATTTCATTTGCCTTTGTAATTGTCAGCACTAATGTTATCTATGCCTTATTAAGAGATAAAACAGCGCCATGGCGTAACGCTGGTTTTGCTACCGGATTGGTCTTTGTAGTGTTTGGCTTAGCGCATGCCATTCGCGGTGGAAACGCTTTGTTTTATGCAAATCAGCAACCCTTTATGGATCCTAGTTTAGCCTCTACCTTGGTCTTCTTAAGCAGTATATTTGTTATTGGGGGGACATCCATTACCTTGATCCTTTTAACCTATGCGGCCCTAGAGTCTGAGCTTCGTAATATCTCACTTGCAGTTAATCAATCCGCTTCTTCGGTTGTTATTACTAATACTGCTGGCAATATTGAATATGTAAACCCTGCTTTTAGCGAAAAAACCGGTTATCAAGAAAATGAAGTCATCGGTAAAAACCCTCGTATTTTAAGATCTAAAGAAACCGAACAGGAACAGTATGAAGAGTTGTGGCAACAACTTTCAGAAGGAAAAACCTGGCGGGGTGAATTTCATAATCGTAAAAAGAATGGAGATCTGTTTTGGGAGATAGCGTCCATTGCACCGGTTAAGCAACGAAATGGCACCATTAGTCACTATGTGGCGGTAAAAGAAGATATTACTGAACTCAAAGATGCTAAGGCACGAATAACTTATTTAGCAAACCATGATGCATTAACTGGATTGCCAACAAGGCGTTTAGCGACGGATAGATTAACCAAAGCTCTAGCTATTGCAAAACGTGATAAATCTAAAACTGCAATGATGTTTGTTGATTTGGATGGCTTTAAGGCCGTTAATGATTCATTAGGCCATGAAGCTGGTGATACGGTATTACAAGAAACGGCCAAACGTCTTTGTGATACGGTACGTGAGGTTGACACCGTTGCGCGGGTTGGTGGCGATGAATTTTGGATCATTTTAACTAATTTCAAGACAAAACGATGTGTTGAAAAAGTAGCTAACAAGGTGTTGTTTGCTTTAAATGAGCCATATTTTATTGATGATGTTGAGATAGAAATCAGTGCTAGTGTGGGAATTACACTATATCCTGATCATGCAACAACGCCTGAAAACCTCGTTAAGTTAGCTGATAAGGCGATGTATGACGTTAAAAATAAAGGTAAAAATGGCTATTCATTCTCAACAGCAGATTAGAAGCCGTTAAATGGAAAGCAAAGCTTGATGGTTTGCATTTAAATCAGTTGAAATTGCTCCTAACCTTTCTAAAAAAGTTAAGTATGGAATTGCTTTAAAAAGATAATCGGAATAAAAATGAACAACGATGAAATAATATTACACACCCAATGTTGGGTAAAAGATGTGATTGTAAAATATAATATTTGTCCCTTTGCACGTAAAGAAGTTGAAAGTGGTACGATTCATTATGCGGTTAGCAAGCACACCGATAAGGCATTGTTGCTGAGTGACTTGATGGTGCAATGCCAAAAATTAGATAAGCATCCTGAAATAGAGACTACCTTATTGATTATGCCTGTCGGATTGGAAGGCTTCTATGATTTTCTCGATTTAGTGGAGCTTGCCAATGATCTATTAGAGATGGAAAATTATGAAGGTGTTTATCAATTAGCCAATTTTCATCCAGATTACTGTTTTGCTGGAGAAGTGCAAAGTGAGCCTTCAAACTATACAAATCGCTCACCGTATCCTACATTGCATATTATTCGTGAAGAAAGTATGGAGTTAGCAATCAACAATCACCCTGATGTTGATGCGATACCTGATCGAAATATCGCTTTTGCTAATAAGAAAGGCAATCCATTTTTTGCCGATCTACTTGCTCGTTGTTTTCTAAAAAAGTAGTTGTATTTTTGTTTTACATCAAATACGAGTACTTAAATATCGATATAAAAACGTGATCTAACTTAAAAATATATAAATTGTATGATTTTTTAATTCAAATGTTGTGATCAATCTCCTTCCTGTGTAGTCTGTTTCCATAATTGGATGATGATTTTCATGATCTTGCTTTTTTAAACTATTTTTTCATATAGAGGATATCTGGATATGAGCAATAAGCTAATCCTTGTACTTAACTGCGGTAGTTCTTCACTTAAATTTGCCATCATTGATACTGTTACTGGCGATGAAAAATTAACCGGCCTTGCTGAATGTCTACATTTAGAAAATGCTTCAATTAAATGGAATTTAGAAGGTGTAAAAGGAAAAGCTGAGCTAGGCAAAGCTGCACATAAAGAAGCCCTTGCGTATATTGTAGAAGAAATTCTAGCGGGTAAATCGGAACTAAAAGATAACATTCACGCTATCGGACATCGTGTTGTTCATGGCGGAGAGAAATTTACTTCATCGGCAGTGATTGATGATGAATTTATGCGAGATTTAAAAACGATCACGTTGGCACCTTTGCATACACCAGCACATATTGAAGGTATCGAAGCTGCACAGCTTGCTTTCCCAACATTGCAAAATGTTGCTGTGTTTGATACTGCCTTCCACCAAACGATGACAGAAGAAGCCTACCTCTACGCACTACCTTACAAGCTTTACAAAGAACATGGTGTACGTCGCTATGGTATGCACGGAACAAGTCATTACTTTATTAGTCTTGAAGCTGCAAAAAGACTTAACAAACCTATTGATGAATTAAACATTATCAATTGTCACTTAGGCAATGGTGGTAGTGTTTGTGCAATCAAAAATGGTAAATCAGTAGATACATCGATGGGTATGACACCGCTAGAAGGCCTGGTAATGGGCACGCGTTGTGGTGATATCGATCCTGCTATTATCTTCCATCTTCATGATCAGTTAGGTTACACGATGGCTGAAATTGATAACATGCTGACAAAAGAATCTGGCTTATTAGGCCTGACAGAAGTGACCAGTGATTGTCGCTATGTTGAAGATAATTACCTAACAGATGACGCTGCTAAACGTGCAATGGAGCTTTACTGCTACCGTCTTGCAAAATCGATTGCTGGTTACACTGCTGCACTAGATGGGCGTTTAGATGCTGTTGTGTTTACAGGTGGTATTGGTGAAAACTCTGCGCCAATACGTGAATTAACGTTAAATCGCTTAAGCTTACTGGGTTTGACTATCGATACTGAAGCAAACTTAACCAATCGTTTTGGTAAAGAGGGGATTATTACTACACCTGAAAGTACCCCTGCTATGGTTATTGCAACGAACGAAGAGTGGGTTATCGCTAATGACACCCTTGCATTGACCACTGACTAGTCGCTCTTAAGCTACATTAATGTCTATCAGTAATGATTTAAGCCAGTATTTATACTGGCTTTTTAATGCCTGAATATTATTGCCTTTTATTTAAGCACGCATATGTCAAAGTGTGTCAATAATGAACCTTGACACAAATTGTCACAAAGCAATTCATTGTCGACAAACTCTAGACATAACATTTTGATTTAATATCTTATAGCATCACATAATCGTTCTGCGAACCTATAAATCATTCAATTAGAAGAAACACGCAATGACAATGAATAGACCTGCAATATTGACTGTAACCATTATTATTTTCACTACTTTAATCAGCTTAAACTCTGTCGCCAGGCCGAATACACAGAGTAAAGGGGCGACTGTGGTACCAATTTATAGTGAGTTAGTAGATTATCATGAAGTATCGCAACAGCTTTCATTGATCGGCAAGCTTCAGTCCGTACAGCATGTGAGTATCGCAACTGAAGTAACGGGTAAAGTAAGTAGTATCAACGTAAATGCCAACCAGCAGGTAAAAGAGGGACAAGTGTTGTTTAAGCTTGATGATAAAAAAGCGCAAGCTACCTTGTTAGAAGCAAAGGCTTTTTTAGTCGATGAGCAGCGGAAATTGAGCGAACACGAACGCTTAGTTAAGAGCAATACAGTAACGCAATCAGCACTTGATGCTCAAATGGTACAGGTCGATATTGGCAAAGCGCGTTTATCTGCACGCCAAACTGAATTGAACGATCATTATGTAAAAGCACCTTTTGCTGGCACCATTGGTCTTATAGACTTTAGTCGAGGTCAAATGGTATCACTTGGCAGTGAATTGATGACCCTTGATGATCTGTCCATAATGCAGCTTGACCTACAAGTACCAGAGCAATATTTGTCACAACTCTCAATAGGGATGCAAGTGGCAGCAACAAATCGAGCATGGCCAAATAGCCTTTTTAATGGCGAAATAGTCGCGATTGATTCACGTATTAATGAGGATACTTTAAATCTTCGAATTCGTGTTCAGTTTGACAATAAAGAGGGGCGCCTAAAACCGGGCATGATGATGTCAGCGAATATCGCCTTTGCTGCAATTAACGAACCTATCATCCCCGTTCAAGCTATTGAATATGCAGGCACTAAACGGTTTGTTTATCGCGTTACCTCAGACAATAAAGTACAACGCACAGAGGTGATACTTGGCGGACGAATTAAAGACAATGTGTTAATTGAGTCAGGCATTGAGGTTGGCGAGCGTATTGTGGTGCAGGGGCTTGTCAATATGTCAGACGGATTAACGATTAAAGATCTGAGTGTGCTAGATACAAAGGAGGCTAAATAATGTGGCTTTCTGATACGGCGGTAA
Source organism: Psychromonas sp. psych-6C06 (assembly GCF_002835465.1). NCBI lineage: Bacteria > Pseudomonadati > Pseudomonadota > Gammaproteobacteria > Alteromonadales > Psychromonadaceae > Psychromonas > Psychromonas sp. psych-6C06. The sequence continues at coordinate 644,321 of NZ_PIZM01000001.1, forward strand.
AACGGCCGGTTGTTGCTATCGTTCTGAGCTTGTTACTGTGTGTATTTGGTTTAGTTTCCTTTGAAAAATTATCTGTGCGTGAAATGCCTGACATCGAAAGCCCTGTTGTTACAGTAATGACACGTTACGATGGTGCGGCAGCTGCCATTATGGAAAGCCAAGTTACCTCGGTGATTGAAGATCAAATCACCGGTATTAGCGGAATTGATGAAATTAAATCGGTGACGCGAAATGGCATGTCACGTATTACAGTAACCTTTGATTTAGGTTGGAACCTGACGGAAGGTGTCAGCGATATTCGTGATGCGGTTGAAAAAGCGAAACGAAACTTACCTGATCAAGCCGATGATTCTACTGTTTCCAAGAACAATGGTACTGGTGAACCCTCGTTATATATTAATTTGAACTCTAATTCGATGGACAGGGTGCAACTTACCGATTATGCGCAGCGCGTATTAGAAGATCGCTTTAGCTTGATCACCGGCGTCAGCTCGGTGAGTATCAGTGGTGGCCTATATAAGGTGATGTACGTCAAATTGTTTCCTGATCTTATGGCAGGAAGAGGAGTCACCAGTACTGATATTACCAATGCATTAAAAGCAGAAAATGTTGAAAGTCCGGGGGGAGAAGTGCGTAACGATACGACCGTGATGTCTGTGAGAACCGCGCGTTTGTATAATGCCCCTGATGATTTTGATTACCTTGTCGTGCGTCGAAGTAATGATGGTTCTCCTATCTATCTTAAGGATGTTGCGCAGGTCACTATCGGCGCTGAGAATGAAAACTCTTCGTTTAAAAGTAATGGTGAGGTTAATTTAAGTTTAGGCATTATTCCACAATCCGATGCTAACCCGCTTGATGTCGCATCAAAGGTACGTGAAGAGGTTGAAAAGATTCAAGCTTTTTTACCTGAAGGGACTTCTTTATATGTTGATTATGACTCTACTGTATTTATAGAAAAGTCGATTAAAGAAGTTTACAACACTCTCTTTATTACTGGGGCACTTGTGATTTTGGTGTTGTATATCTTTATTGGACAAGCTCGAGCAACGATTATTCCTGCCATCACCGTACCAGTGTCGCTTATCTCCTCCTTTATTGCAGCTCAATATTTTGGTTTCTCTATAAACTTAATCACCTTAATGGCCCTGATTTTATCGATTGGGCTGGTTGTCGATGATGCGATAGTGGTGGTGGAGAATATATTCCACCATTTAGAGCGGGGAGAGCCTCCGTTAATGGCTGCCTACAAAGGCGCGCGTGAGGTTGGCTTTGCAGTTGTTGCCACCACGTTGGTGTTGGTTATGGTATTTTTACCGATCTCATTCATGGAAGGTATGGTCGGTTTATTGTTTACCGAGTTTTCTGTGTTATTAGCAATGTCGGTGATATTTTCATCGTTGATTGCACTGACGTTAACGCCAGTATTAGGTAGTAAGCTTTTAAAAAATAAGACCCAACAAAGTCGGCTTAATAAAAAAGTAGAAGCATTATTTTCTCGTTTAGAATCAGGCTATAAAAAACTGGTTTGCCAAGCGGTAAAAAAACGCTTCATTGCCCCCTTTATAATACTTGGTTGTATCGTTGGTAGTTTTTTCTTAATGCAACAGGTTCCATCACAACTTGCACCGCAGGAAGATAGAGGGGTGATATTCGCATTTGTTAAAGGGGCTGAAGGGACAAGTTATAATCGTATGAATGTGAATATGGACATTGTCGAAGCGCGAATATTGCCTTTAGTAGGTCAAGGAGTTATCAAATCATTCAGCACGCAAGCCCCTGCATTTGGCGGTAATGCAGGCGATCAGACTGGCTTTGTTATCATGATCTTAGAAGATTGGGAAACAAGAACGGTCAATGCCAACCAAGCATTAGCGATGATTAATGCAGCGTTAAAAGACATTCCTGATGTGCGCGTTCGCGGTATGTTGCCGGGCTTTAGGGGAGGATCAAGTGATCCTGTACAATTTGTATTGGGGGGATCAGAGTATCCCGAGCTCAACCAATGGGCTGAAGTGCTTAAAGCTAAAGCCGAAGAAGCGGGGGTATTGACTGCTGGCGATATTGATTACTCAGAGAAAACACCTGAGCTGGTGGTGACCATGAATAAACAACTGGCTGCTGATTTAGGAATAAGCGTGGATGATATTTCAACCACACTGGAGGTCATGCTTGGCGGACGAACAGAAACCAGTTATATAGATCGTGGCGAAGAGTACGATGTTTATCTGCGTGGAGACGAAAATAGCTTCAATAACGCAGCCGATTTAAGCCAAATTTACATGCGTAGTAACAAAGGAGCCCTGATCACTTTAGATACAATCACTGAGGTTGAAGAGGTTGCTTCGGCAAGTAAGCTATCTCACTATAATAAGCAAAAGTCGATCACACTTGCTGGCAACATTGGCGAAGGTTACACCTTAGGAGAAGTCTTAGATTATTTAGATAAACTGGCAATTGAAACATTGCCAGATGATATCTCAATCTCCTATTCGGGTGAATCAAAGGAGTATAAAGAGAACAGTAGCAGTGTGTTGATAGTCTTTGGCCTTGCGCTATTAGTCGCATATTTAGTATTAGCCGCTCAATTTGAGAGTTTCATTAATCCGCTGGTAGTCATGTTTACCGTGCCGATGGGCGTTTTTGGTGGTTTTATAGGTTTATACTTCATGCAACAAGGGTTAAATATCTACAGCCAGATAGGCATGATCATGTTAATTGGCATGGTGACCAAAAATGGTATCTTAATCGTTGAGTTTGCTAATCAGCTGCGAGATCAAGGGCTTGAACTTGAACAGGCAATCATTAATGCCTCTGCGCGCCGATTACGTCCCATATTAATGACGGCATTTACGACACTAGCTGGCGCAATTCCGTTATTGTTGTCATCGGGTGCAGGTGCTGAAAGTCGAATTGCAGTGGGAACGGTTATCTTTTTTGGTATGGCGTTTGCGAGCTTTGTTACTTTATTTGTAATTCCGGCAATGTACCGTCTTATTTCCGGACATACCCACTCTCCGGGTTATGTTGAGGCGATGTTATCCGCTGAATTAGAAAAAGGTGCTAAAGAGAGATAGTACATAAATAGAAATAGTACATAAATAGAAAACCATCAGTCCAATTGACTATTAAAAGATAGGGTCTTAATCCTGACCCTATCTTTATTTCAATAAATTTATTTATTAAACCTAAATTAGATACAGTATCTTCCATGTTCACGCTTGTTGTTGATTAATTATACAAACAAACAATAAATCGTGGCGATAAAACGCTGAAGCATAAACTTTGTGATATATTCCTGCTCAAATTTATTAATTAGCAGAAAATGATTGTAACAAATCAATCATTTTATCATCGCGCATTTGATTTAGATCCTACATGTCAGGGGCTAGTCAGTGTAAAATTGCAAAAATTTTAAATAAGTCTCTGTAATAAAAAGGAATAGTTATGTTGTATGGATTTGATGTGGGTGGTACCAAAATTGCGTTTGCTGTTTATGACCAAGAATTAAATTGCTTGTTTGAAGATCAGACACCAACCCCGCTAGATTACGCCTCTTTTATTACCACTATCAGTGATATGGTTCGCCAAGCAGATACTAAGTTTGGGGTAAAAGGGCAAGTAGGTTTAGGTTTTCCTGGTGCGATTAATCCAGAAGATATGACCCTAAATTGTGCAAATGTACCGGCTATCAAAGGGCGTCCTTTAATTCATGATCTTTCAGTTTCATTAGATCGTGATATTAAGCTCGAAAATGATGCAAACTGTTTCTTATTATCAGAGTGTTTTGGTGGCAGTGCAGATGGTTGTACAACAGTATTAGGCGTTACGCTAGGTACGGGTGTTGGTGGTGCTATTTTTGTTAATGGTGAAATATTAACGGGTCAAAACTCATTTGCCGGCGAAATTGGACATTACCCATTACCTGCGACTGTGTTAAAGAAACATCCTGAGCTTCCGGATTTAACTTGTGGTTGTGGTCGTCAAATGTGCTTAGAGACCTATGTATCTGGCACTGGACTTGGTAACCTATACAAGCACTATGCTAAAAAACCATTGAAAGGACCTCAAATTTTAGAGAAATTCCGTGCTGGCGACAAAACGGCTCAAAAAGTAGTTGATGTATATTTTGATATCCTTTCCGCTGGTGTCGCGACAGCAATGATGGTACTTGATGCTGATGCTATTGTATTTGGTGGTGGTTTATCTAAGTTTGAAATCCTAGTTGATGAATTTACAAAACGTTTACCGGCACACCTGTTAAATGATGTAAAATTACCAATTGTCGTTACTGCTAAATTTGGTGGCGAAGGCGGCGTACGTGGTGCAGCACTGCTTAACTATAAAAAATAAAGACTAAAATAATTCAATTCAAAAGGCGATGGACAGGTAATGTTTATCGCCTTTTTTGATCGTAATAACATCCTACAAAATAGCGTGCTTAATTCTCTTAAATAGGTCGACAAAGCCATACAATCCTTATAAATTAGCCCGCTAACTGTTTTTTCTCGCTTTTGTTTATAAATTGTTCATAAAGGATCTTCCTATGGCTCAGCAAGCCTATCAATTACTGCGTATTATTCTTATCGATAGCTTTTGGAAAAAGCAGGTTAATGAACTTGATTTAACAGGCCATACTCAACTTGAAGGCACCAATGGTGCGGGTAAAACGTCTTTAATGCGCTTGTTGCCTCTGTTTTATGGTATGCGCCCAAGTGATATCGTCAGTAAGGTTGATCAAGCGAAAAACTTTGCTGATTATTATTTACCTCGCGATACCAGTTTACTGGTTTATGAGTACCAACGTCCCTATGGACAAACTTGTATGGTACTCGCTAGTAGTGATGGCCGTGCAGTCCATTATAAATTGGTTGATGCCGCTTACGATAGCAGCCTGTTTATCCGTGACAAGCAACGCTTAACCATTAATGAAATTGAACGAAATTACCGTAGTGCTGGAGCTTTTTGTTCTAGTTTTCTCGGCGTTGATAAATATCGCCAAGTGATTCAAAAGTTACGTAGTGGACGTAAAATAAAAGATGTGCGTGAATTACAAAATCGTTTCTCTTTTACAGATAGTGCGTCACCGCATATTGATAAAGTAGTTAATGGCACGATTGAAAAAAACCTCGATTTTGAAGCGGTAAAACGGATGCTGGTGGAAATCGCCAGTGATCATCTTGCCCGACATGATATTGAAGAAAAAGAGAAAATTAGCTTAAACAAAGAGGATATCAGTCATTGGCTTGCTGATATTCAAGCCAGCCGTGCGATTCAAAAAGTAGCCGATAAAATTGCCCTTTGGCAAACTGATTTTAGTAGCTTAGATAGCCTGTTAAACAAGTTGCAACACCTACATTTTGAGATGCTGAAACATCAAGAACAACTACAGTTAAAACAGCAAAATCAACAGGCCGAGAAAGACAAAACCATTACTGAGTTGGATATATTAGAAGCAGAGTTAAAACTGTCTTCCTACGCTTTTAGAAAAGATATTAGTGAGCTAACGGCGAAAATTGAAGCGGATCAAAGCCGAATTGACCTGCTTGATGAAGACAAATTGAATTATGAAGATAATGATGCTGCTAGTTTTCAACTTCAAGCTGACCAAGCACCACGTATTCAGCATGAGCTCAACGAAGTTAATGAGATCATCGCAGCCTTCGAAGGTAACCTAAGTAAAATTCAAAATAAATTTGAAAAGCTAATCAATCAAGTTAAGCAACAAAAAATGGTCGATATGACCGCTAATAAAGAGCAACGGTTTACTGCCAAAGAAGCTGCTTCTGTGCAGTTAGCAGTAATATCAGAAACGCAGCAAGCACAACTCGCTACACTGAACGAGCAACTTAATGCAACCAATTTGAAGCTCAATATGCGCAAGCAAGCACTTGAGAACGAGGTCAAACAGTGTCAACAGCAACAAAATAATCCGACGCTTGATAGCGATCTACTCACGGCGATTGAAGAGAATCAATTACAACTTGGGCAAACCCATGAGTCACAGTCTTTAGTCCTCGCGCAGCAAAATCAGTTTAATCATCAACTAAGCGTACTTGAAACACAACGGTTGCAATTACTTGAGAAACACAAACAACAAGGGCGTCATTTAGAGACCATAAAAGCACAGCGCCATGAAATCGAATGTCAACTCATTCCCAAAGAGGGCTCGCTGCAGCATTTTTTAGCGAATGAACCTGAGGCTAGTGCATGGAAAGACAACATCGGCCGTTTGTTATCGACAGAGCAACTAAGTCGTGCTGATCTTTCACCTAAATGGTGTGGTGCATCGGACACAATATATGGCTTGCAGCTTGATCTGTTACAGCTACAAGAGAGCGATCTGCAGTTAAGTGAAGATCAACTGCGAGAAAAAGCATCATTATTAGATGATAAAGCGGTACAGATTAGTGACAGTATCAGCGCATTCGAGCTACAACTTAAAGAGTGTAATAAACAGATCCAATCGTTGCAGGTTACAATTGCTGAGGCAAAGCAAAGTGGCCAACAAAACGAGTTAAAACTTGAGCAATTAAAAACACAGCAACAACATCTTGGTGATAAAAAAACACGGGCCATTAAAGCACATCAACAAAGCTGTGAAGTGCAACTTAAACAGCTGCAGGCAGAGCAAAAAGAAAATCGTCTAAAAATCGAGGCTTTTCAAGAGCAACAACAGGATGAACGTTTAGCACTTCATAACGTAATGCTTGAGCAACGTATGGTGGTTGAATCTGATCGTGATAGTCAACTTGATGAATTAGATAGCCAATTACAAAAAATCGAAAGTAGCGCAGCAGAACGTCTTCGTGATTATAAAAAGCAACATAGCAGTGCACTCAGTGAACTTGACCCTGATGGTGAGGTTGATAAACGTACTAAACAACGTATCGAACTGGAAAAAGGTTTAGATGAATGTGCGGTTTGGGCACGCAAAGCGCGTGAATATTCACAGTTTATGAATGAACGATACATTCATCGTGACAAGTTGGTTGAAGTGAATCAAAACCGTGAAATTGAAAAGCGTGGTTTTGAAAATAGCTTAGAGGATTTACAGTCTGAAAAGGGCAATGCGATCCGTGAAAATCAAAAAACGCTGAAAAGATTAAACACACAACTTCGTGCTAATAGTGAGCTACTAACGCAGCTTAACGATAGTAAACAACTGTGTGAAAAGGCGGGTATTAGTGCGGTTGAATGTGTGACAGAGCCTAATAATGAAGCTGATTTAACGGTGAGTTTCTGTTTTGATTGGTTGAAGCAGTTTGAAGTAGTAGAAAAACGTTTAACGGGTCAGTTACAACGCTTTAATGAAACCTTTAAAAAGAACCATGCTAGCAGTGAACTGTTTGAAAACTGGCAAAAATTGGTGGCAGATAATGATACTTATCAAGGTGCGCGCAGTCTGTTTAAATATCGCGATCCTATTAGCGATCTACTCAGTAGCGCAGAGCAAAAACAGAAGAATACTTATCAACTGGTGACCGTCAATGCCAATATGATCAACGAGTTTTATCAACATATTGAGAACTTTGGTCGTCGTATTAAAAGTATCGGTAAACAGCTCTCTAAAAACGTGACCTCTTTGGCGCACTTTGAAGCGCTTGCCGATATCAATGTTTACACAGTGATGAAGCAAGAAGAGCTAGAATATTGGGGACCATTACAACAGTTTGCTAAATTGTTTGAGCAATATCGTGATGATTTACGAGAAGGGATGGGGGATATACCCGATGATCTTGTTTATGCAATGCAGAAGCTTTCTAGCTATTTGCCGAGTGATGGTTTTGTATTAGCGCACCATAACTTATTTGATATTGAATTTTCAATTAGTGAAAAAGGGCAGCTTAAATATGCGCGTAATGCTCGACAGCTGAAAAAGATTAGCTCTACGGGGCTTTCATACCTTGCGATGCTATCGCTTTTTGCCGGCATTTTGGGCATGTTACGCGGGCAAACTGAATCGCCTTCAAATATCATTTTACCGGTTGATGAATTGGGTGAGTTAGCAGCTGAAAATGTTGATCTGTTATTGAAGATGTTTTCCGATAACCACATCAGCATGTTGAGTGCATCACCATCAACGGATCGCCATATTCTTTCGCTTTATAAGCGCCATTATAAAATTAAAGACAATAAAATTTTCCATGCGCAGATACCCCAGTCACGTATCGATGAACTCCTTGCGCTTCGTTTAAAACAGCAGCAGAATCAACAAGCGGAGGCTAGCCATGTTTAAGCAAACCGTACAAAAGTTATTAACTGGTGAAATCATCTGTGAAACCGCCTTTGCTGAGCAGTTTGAATACCTAAACGGAACTGAAAACCGCGAACGGGTGGAAGACTTTTTAGCTAACTTAGACAGAAATTTAACCTACCTTGACAGTGCTGACGCATATTATGCAACCTTTCAACAGGTGGAGCAGGAAAACAGCCACGAGTTAACACAACTGTTTTTAGAAGTCCGATCATCATTTCGTCCGTTAGTGGAGTTTTTAGAGCTACTATTAACGGCAACGCAAACGGATCTGCCATTACGTGCTAAATCGATGGTCAATATTAACAGCCTGTTTGACCCCTTTGAACATGATCAAACCTTACGTGAGCAACTGCATCGCTTAACCACCATTAAACCTTTTAAAACTAATAAATTAGCCTCACGCGAACAGTTAGTGACTATTTTTCAAAAGTTAGAAGAGATGGGCTATTTCGTGCGTAAAAATAGTGGTAGTAGCCGTTATTATGCAACCGCGCGTTTTGATTTAATCTATCTATTAATTGAGTTTTTAAATGATTCTGAACGGGTAGAGTTACCGGAAACTATTGTGCAAACCCAAGAGGAGTTACTCTTTTAATGGCTGCCTATAACGCTTCTGATGTGGCCGATTTACTGCGTCAAATTGGTGCTCATGATCAACTGCTTGCCGATGCTTACGTCTATGGCACGGTGACCGAGTTACAAAGTGAGTCGCGTAAAATTGCCAGTTTGCATAAAAGTGGTTTGTTACGACCCGATGATGAGTTGGGAGATTATCGCATTACCGCAGAGCTAAAACGGATGCTCAATCGCTTAATGCGTAAACAAAGCAGTTATCGGCAACTCAGTGATATGGGAAAGGTGATCGATACCCTTGATGATATGGTTAAAGATTACCGTTTATCGGTGCAGAGTAATCAGCAGGACGATGCAGAGTATTATTTAGATCAGCTTGATGATCTGCTTTATGAAGCCAAGGATAACTTGAATGTTAGCCTTGAGAATATGCATCATGCTATCTCAAGTCAGTTTGGTTTTGTCAGCACACTGAGCGCTAAGGTACGCGAAAATGAACGTGCCTTGGCCTATGCGCAAAAATTATTAACCGAATTACAACAGGTCGATCCTGAGACCTGTTATGAGTGGGCAGATTGGGCTTGTCCCAGTGACTTTGCACGTAAAATAAGTGGTTTTGTTTATTGGTTTAATCAAACCCTGCCAAGGTTGCGCTTTATCATCGATAATATGCGCTTAAGCTTATTTAGACTGCGAAGAGATGAAAAGCAGGCCAGCTTATTACGTAATATGGCGCGTTATCTGCACCAGCATCCTGAATTTGAGATCAGTGATTCATTGTTCGAAGATGAACAGTTACCGCAAGCTTTAAAGTTTGCACCGCCCATGCCACTAAAAAGTTATGTCGATACGCGTAATAGTGAAATTGAAACACCACTTGTGGCGCTGGTTCAAGCCTTGCGCAAACCTGCACAGAGCTCACGCATTGTTGAGCGTGAAGTAAGTGATTTAGACGTCACAGCGTTACAAGAATTTGTTATCGACCATGATTATTTTGAGGAGCAAACTGAGCACCTGTTTGAGCAGGTTATTAAGCATGGCATGCCTATCTCTGCGCTGCAGTTTTGGGAGAATGCTCTTAAAAGTTGGATAAATGAAGAACAATTAATTGAGCCTACCGATTGGGTGGAACTGGTGTTTAGTAGTTATTGTAAATTGACCAATGATCAACAGGATGCGATTGATATAAAACCAAAGGGCGCGTTAGTCTCTGGGACGACCGACAACTATACCTATAGTGATGTTGTGGTGTTATTGCGATAGGGAAGAGTATTAGGGGGCAAAGATGAATAAAAAGCTGTTTGAGTATTGTCAAAAACACCTGCGTGATTTGCCCTTTGGGCAATTAAAATCGACGCCTTCCCTAAAAAAGCTAGCTGATGATTATAACGTGGGTTATATCGATAATGGCCGTTTCTATTTTACTGCAAAAGACAAGCAACACCTGATTGAGATGGTTGCGCTAGAGCACAATGGCATACATCTGTTTCGCGATCATTATCCTCAAGCTCAGTCACGTATCGTTGCAGCGACTTGGCAACGCAATGAGAAACAACATGCTTTAAATGTGACGGAAGCTTTTGTACTGGTTAATAGCCTTAATTCACTGCGCATTAATAACCAGGAGATAGCACTCAATTCGCTCACTACATTGGGTCAATATGTGTGTGCTGATGAGATAAAAACCATTCAACACCCACAAATTATACTAGTTGAGAATCTCATCGTCATGGCTAATCTATCCAGATTAGCGATTCCTGATTGTTTAAAAAATGCGTTGTGGTTATATCGTGGTGATATCAAAGCACAACAGCAAACCAGTCGCGCCTATCAGTTTTTTAAAGCCTTTAAAGAAACCCATCAACTGATCTGTTTTAGCGATTTAGATCCAAGCGGTTTACAAATTGCAATGACATCAGGTGCTTCACAGTTCCTCAGTATTGGCGATGAGTGCGAGCTTAAAGTCAGCTTGCAAGGTGAAGAACAACAGTGGTTTAAACAGCAAAACGCGATCAGTTATCTTAATAACAATCTATTAATGAGTCCGCCATTAAATAGGTTGTTTGACGCGATGAAACAGAGCCAGAAAACCTTAAAACAAGAGCACATGGTTGCGCACTATCTCAAATTGAAAATTTATCCGCTATTTGCTTAAATCCCACTATATCTATGATTTACATCTATTTAATATATTGAATTTTTGTTTTAAAGTGCCTCTTTAAACTTTTCTGTGAGTAAATAATGTCTGTTAATTTCAAACACCGTCCCGTTACCGCTTATTTCCCCATGTGGCATGAAAATCAGCAATGGTTACAACCTGAAATGTCTCGTTTAGCCAATGTTGATAGATCTGTGAATGTGGTCATTCTCTCCTTTGTTGACCCTAGTAAACAGTATAATGGTGACTTAACGGCGCCTATCTGTGACTATTTTTTTGAAGGGGAGGGTAAAGCCCTGCAAGAGGTTGCCTCACTGCAACACTTAAAGCAAGCAATCGAACACTGTAAAAAAAATCTTGATGGACGCAAAGTTTTGTTATCGGCGGGTGGTGAAATTGGCGGTGAGTTTATCGATGCAGACTTTAAATCTTTAGCATTACTAATGACTGATCTGGGATTAGATGGCTTAGATCTTGATTATGAACCTGCAGGTGGAATGACAGAAACTCAAGCACAAATCGAAACCTATCAAGATATTATTACTGATGCACGTGAAGCACTCGATTTGCTTGGAAAACAAATGGGCATTCATTATTTACTAAGCTGTGCGCCAACCGGTGTTGGTGTACTAACCGAGGCACAGCAAGATACCGCGTTCATCTCGAAAATCGATGAACGTTTACAAGCATTGATCGATATTGATGAGCAACAACAGGCTTTATATGTTGGCGATATTAATGATGATCCCGCTGATGCCTTGAGTAGTGCGTTAAGTATCTTTAACTTTCCGTCATCAGGAAAAATGGTCGAGGTGTTTTTAAAACTAAGTAGCAATCCTGATTATGACTATATTGGTAATATGGTTGATATCGTTATTTATCAAGCTTACAACATGGGCAGTGCAAATTTATTAGGTCGAATACTTTGCTACGAAAGCCACCGCGCATTGTCTCAGGAGCTTACACAACTAAGTGGGCAAGAGGGCTTTGTTATTATGCATGGCTCTCACATCGGACAAGAGGCATTCCCTCGTTACTCTCATACTTTGACTAGGCTTAAGACGATTTATCATTATATTTGTCAATATGGACGTGTTAACGATGGGGCGAGTTTTTGGGCTTATGATCAAGAAGCAAAAGATGAGCAAGATTACTTACCTGCGCATGGAATGGGTTATAAAACTAGCATTGAAGTTTTTAAAACGATCGCGGAATTACATACTAAATATGATACAGTTAATAGCTAATAACGAACAATACAAGAGAAGAATATGTTAATTACTAAAGACAGTGCGGTTCAATTTCATTACATTTTAAGTGAAGCAGGAAAAGAGATTGAGTCAAGTTTTGATGATAAACCCTTGGTTTATTTGCATGGGCATGGTGGTATTTTTCCGGCATTAGAAGAAGCGCTCGAAGGCAAAGGTGCGGGTGAAAAATTGGAAGTTACATTAACACCTGAGCAAAGTTACGGTTACCCACGAGAAGGTAGCATTCAACGTATTCCTATCAAACATTTACAAGTTGCAGGAAAATTACAAGTTGGTGCAACCGCATTAGTTGAGTCTAATCAAGGTCGTCAAGAAGTGACGATTGTTAAGCTTGGTAAATTTAATGCCGATTGCGATTTAAACCATCCATTTGCAGGTAAAACATTGACCTTTACCATTCAAGTAGTGAATGTACGTGAAGGAACCGCTGAAGAGATCTCACATGGGCATGTTCATGCTGCTGGTGGCTGTGGTCACGATCATTAAGGTTTGTTGCGATGAAAAAAGTGACCCTATTTTCGATGAGTCAATGCCCACATTGTGACAGTGCAAAGCAATACTTTGAGTCAAAAAATATTAAGTTTCGTTTGGTAAACATTAAAAGCCCAGCAGGGCAGAAAGAGTTTGCTAAAACGGGATTTAGAGCAGTACCAATAATCAGAGTCGGTGAGAACTATCTCAACGGCTTCTCAATCGCTAAGTTTAATAAACTTTATCAAGATTGATAAAAACGCTAACTGTTTAATCACAGTTAGCGCTCTTTTAGGACATTATTTCATATCTTGTTCAACTAACCATAAACGAAACGCTTTTTTATCTTCAATAGATGCTTTTTCATAAAGCTGAATAAGAGCTTCACCGGCTATGTTAGCGTTACTTTTACTTTCTTCGGCTATTGTAGCGACTGTCGTTGCTTCAACCGTTTTCAACGTGATGTTGTTACTTTGATTATATTGTGCAACTAAACCTTCAATATCGCTATAAGGCATAAAACCTTTACCGACCAAAGTATCACTATCTTCAATCGGGTATTGATTATCATCGCTAATGACTTGCCAAGTGATTCCCTTTTTCATAGCACGTTTAATTTGTTGTTTATTGTTCATACCTGACACTGAAATTTTAGTATCTTGTTGCAGGTCGATGGTAAAAATTGCGGGGCGACTTTCAAGTAATTGGTCATCATTTGTTTGGGTTGAATAACGTACAACAATTTGATGTTTACCTGGATCTAGTTCACTTTGACTTGTTGAAAATAAACTGCTGTTAACTTTTTTTCCGTTCACCGCTAAAATATCAACACCGTTAATGCCTTCGAGTTGTAATGCGTAGCTGTTTTGTACGAGTACTAAGGCCAAAATGGCTGTTATTTTTTTCATAATATTTCCTGGTTTATTTACTTGTGAGAGTGAAAATTGAATCGATCGTTTGTTTTTCTGCAAGAGCATCTAATGTTGGATGCAGAGCAAAAACTTGTTTGTTTTGTACTTTATTTACCTTAATGAGTTCATTTTTAATACTACTAATTCTTTGCTGTGCTAGTTCTGTTAATTGCAAGTTAGAAAATGGTTGTATAGAAACAAGATGATTAAAAAGTGCCTGTTGATATTGCTGCATTAGCTCATCCTGATCAACCTCTGGCTCTGACTCTTTTACTGTTAATTGTGCAAGCTTGAAATCATTGAACTCTTGTTCACCTTGTTGCTCAATAAAAAATTTCTCCAATGCTTCTTGCTGTTGCCAAATATCTTTGTTTATTAATTGTAATTGGCTCTGCAATGCCATCTGTTTTAGCTTTACAGCTTCTTTTTCGCTGTCAACGTTAATGCGCATTTCTAAAATCAGTTGAGGACGTTTAATAAGTAGCGAAGCTAAGGTAGCAAGGTTTTGTTTTTGCTCTGCACTTAGCTCGCTACTTCCTAACGCGAAGGAAACTGAGTTTAATGATGTTTCATCACCATCGGCTAAATTTGCCAACAGGGTGAAAGGGGAGCTGACGGCTTTGGTCATGACATTTAATAATGCTTTCATCACTAATCCACCGATTTCAAAATCAGGTGAGTTCATATCTCCTTTAGTTGGCAGGCTAATATCGATAATACCATCGCTGTCTTTAAAAAGTGCCAGTGCAAGTTTAATAGGAAGATCTAATGATTCTTCACTTTGTACCGTTTCACCTAATTCAAATTGGTCCAAAATAAGCCGGTTTGAACCATCGAGGAAACCATCAGCAATTTTATAGTTAAGCGCAAGACTCAATTTCCCTTTATCAATAACATAACCCGCATATCGACCTGAGTATGGCGTTAAGGTCGTTAATTCTACTTTATCGAAATTAACATTAATGTTGGTATATAAGGGGTCAACTAATGGTTTAATTTCGCCGTTGATAGAGGCCATACCATATTCATCGACACTCCCTTTTATGTCGATCTCAGCAGGCGCATCATTATGAGATGACAGTCCTTTAATTGTCCCATCTAAGTGTTGAATACTCGTTGCAAATTCTGGCGTTAATGAAAGATCAGCAAAATAGGTGCTACCTTCATTAATGCGTATTTCATTAATGTTAATAACGGTTGACTCTGCACTTTTAGGCGTGGGGGAGGTGATAGATTTGTTTTTACTATTGTTTTTTGTCAACTGTGAAAAATTAATGCTTCTGTCTTCATTGATGATAAAACGTGAGTAGGGTTTTTTTAGTAAAATTTTATCGATATCAACCCGCAGTGGTGAAAAACTGACTTGCAGCGGGGAAATATCAATTTGTTCCCAGCCTAGTAAACGACGTCCCTTAATCGTATCTTGACTATCAAAATCATCTACAGTGATATCACCCTGAAAACTTCCATTCATTCCGTGTGTTTCACTGTTAGTTAATTGTGTTTTACCCAAAAGTGAAAATAGCCCTTTATTGATAGCAATATTAGCGAATGGCTCAAGATAAGGTTGCGCAATCTTAACCGGAATTTGTGACAATTTTATGTCGCTTTGCAATGCTAAAGGTTGCAAGGTGATGTCACCAGAAATCTCGTTTGTGAGTGATTCATCTAAAGTAAAAGAGAGTGAAAAAGGCTGTGAGTTAGCAAGGCTTTGGTTTAGTTGGCTGAGTTCGGCATTGATGTTACGTACACGAATATTTGCATTATTCGCCACTGACCGATCATTTATGTGAATAATACTGTTATTTAACTTAATGTTATCGATTGACCACAGAAAATTAGAGTTTTCTGTATTAGTTTTTTTTATCTGCTCATCCTGCTTAGTTAATGTATTGAGTGGCTGCAGGAGTTGCAGCTCCCCATTTTCAAGGATGGTTAAGTCTAAATCTACAGTGTCTAACTCAACTTGTTTAATCGCAACGGACTGTTTGGCTAAATCAAAATAACTCGGACCTATATTAATCTGTTTGATGTTTACAAACTCGTCCGTTTTTTGTGGATCGGCAATATTAGTGTTTTTAAGGCTAACATAAGCTTCGTTTAGTATTAATTGTAATTGACTATCTGTATAACTAACGGAGTAATTTGAACTAAAATCGACTTCACTGTTGCGCACGTCATAGGGAGAAACTTTTGCAAGGTAAGCCCACAAGCGATGAGCGCGGATACCTTTTATTTGAAAAGAACCGGTAGACGAAATAGGGGCAAGTGATAAATTACCTTTCCAATAAAGGGACTGATCATTATCAAGTAATATGTTTAATTGGTAATCGCCACCCTGTTCTATATACGTTGAAAATGTACGTATATTGAAACTTATCGGGTTTAATTGGTGTACAATTTTTTCACCTTGGCTAAAATCATTGATTCGGATTGAGCCTGCTTCGACATTAATTTGATCAAACAATAATTTTGGTATTGACGGCGCTGATTGCTCTTCTGATACAACGAGAGGTGGTTCCGATAGCTGTTGGTTGAGATAAGCTTGTTGGATATTACTCATCCCATTTGGTGCGATGCTAAGGTTAATATTGGGTTTAATAAGCTCTATATTTTTAAAGGTATAAGCCCCTTCAACCAGTGAACGTAGCTCTATATCTGCATGAAAACGTGAAAAATTAAATACTGGAGTAGCATTTTCTATTATCTGTAACTCATTGATGGTCATCGTCAATAAGAAAGGGTTGATTTTAACCTCTGCAATCTCTGTCTTCCAGCCAAGTTGAATTTGTATTTGTTCATTAATGCCATTGTGTATCAGTTTAGGAAGTATTAAAAAACCGAAGGCACTATAGAGTGAAAGAAGGCTGAGCAACCAAAAAATTGGGGAGCGATAGTAATATTTACTGAAAAGTTTTTTGAAGATAATCACAAGAATCCCCTAATTTAAATGAGTAATGCTCAATTATAGATTAAGCAATATCGATAAAGAAGTCTTGAAAATGTCATTATTAGCAACTGTTGTTTTTGATAATATATTCTCGCAACAAATATGGGATTGGTTACTTAACACTCTAGCCATGATCAGGAGGCTTGCTTAATAGCATGGTGGTATGTACGAGTTACACGGGAAAGAATCGCAAGCAAATTATACCCACCAAATTGGATATGTGATTTAAATTTTGCGCAGGAAAAATGTCTTAGCTATTTATTTCGTTGGCATTAAATCTATCTTAATAGTAAAAATTTCAATTTATTGCGTTAGGCTCATTATATATAGCAATTAAATCATTGATTTATGAGCTTAACTACTTGGTTTATAGATTATTATTAGGGATAATAAGCTAATTTAAGTTTGTTAAAGGATTAACAATGAAATGTAACTTTGCAATAACGTTCATCGCCACAGCGTTATTAACTGCCTGTGGTGGTGGATCTGGCGATAGTGGATTGACTAATGGATTGCTTCCTAGCGAGGCAGTGCATGTGCTTGAGAAAAAGCAACTTGCTATCAACGTTGATAATGCGGCTGTTGTTGCATCGGTGATCTTTGATTTAGAAGACTTTGCCCGTGCACCCTTAGATATGCTTAATGACCCCTACATTGCCCCTAAGATAACCTTACCTAATATGGCGCGTACGGAAGAGCTTGCAGTAAATACAAAATATAAAGGTGAATTTGTTTTCGATGGCAATGATAATGCATTGCAATTGTGTGCTAATGGTGAACAGTATAATAACCAGCCTAGCTATGCTGTGAGTAAAGAGAGTCATAACATTGTTGATGGAATTGCTGATAACTCTCAACAGGCTATCTTATCTTACTGGTTTATCGCAAACCATTGTGACCGAATTACAGGTGAAACAGGAAATCAAAACTTAGCCAAAATTACAGGCGCTATTTGGTTCACCGCGCAATGGGTAAAAGGAATGAGTGGCGAGTTGGTTAATTTCAACGGCGTGGTTAAGACCGCACATCCTTCAACAGCGCCTTCACCCGTGGATGTTCCTGAGCAGTATCCACATCTGTTTATTAATTATGGTGAGCGTAATGAAGTACGCTTTGATGAAATTAATACCAACATGATGATATCAGGAGATCAGTTTGCATTACACTATGGTAATGTAAAATTATACAGTGAGTTTAACGGGCGTGGTGGTAGTTTAACAATTAATACAGTAAAGGATGCCCCCATCATTTTAGCGGATCGCTATATAAAACATGAATATGTTAGCGGTCAGGTTTTAATTAAAGCTGATCAAGATACACAAATGTTATTAACAATGGATGTTAGTGCAGTGACATTGAATATTACTCTCTCCGATGGTGATAAATATACAACTTCATATAGTTATAGTGAACTCTATGATATTTATTATCGCACTAACAGCCAATAAAAACTAAAAAGCCACGTAAATTAACGTGGCTTTTTAGTTTTGCAATTTGTAACGATAATTTAAAGACTAATCTGGTACAACCGCGTTGTGGTAGACATTTTGTACATCATCACAATCATCAAGCATTGCCATAAATTTTTCAAATTTTGGCAAGTGTTCTTCGCTAATATCTGTATCTGTTTGAGGCACGAAAGTAATCTCCTCAACATCTAACTCTAAATCCGGATAACATTCGTGGATTGCCGTTTTAGCTTTGTTAAATTCAGTGTGCGGACAAAAGACGGTGATTTTTCCATCTTCAGCTTCAACATCAGTCACATCAACATCTGCCATCATCAAATCTTCAAGCACTGCCTCATCATCTTCACCAGAAAAAACGAATACAGCTTGATGCTCAAACATATGAGCAACAGTTCCAGTAGAGCCAATTTTAGCATCTGTTTTTACGAAACAGTTACGTACTTCAGTCCATGTACGCTTATTATTATCTGTTAGACAATCAACAATAACGCTACATCCGCCTGGACCAAACCCTTCATAAGTTGCACGCTCGTAATCTTCACCAGCACCACTTTTTGCTTTGTCTAAAGCACGATCAATTACATGGCTAGGTACTTGATCTTTTTTAGCCCCATCAATTAATCGACGAAGTGCTAAATTACCATCTGGATCAATGCCACCATTTTTTGCACAGACATAGATCTCTTTTGAATATTTAGAATAAACTTTTGTTTTTGCGCCCGCAGTTTTAGCCATAGACTCTTTACGGTTTTGATATGCTCTTCCCATCGGTTCAAACTCTTTTTTGTAAGTTGGTTAAAAATTTCGAAGCAAATTCTACCCCTTAGGGCACTTGTACGCTAGTGTAGTAACGATAAATATTGAGCTAGATAAAGGTATTACCACTTTTCGGAACCTTTATTGTTCAAAAGGATAAAAAATGCACAATAAAGTAGAACAGATTTTAAACCAACTAAATTCGGTCCTTCTGGGAAAAAAAACACAAACACAGTTAGCACTCGTTTGTTTACTTGCTGATGGACATCTATTAATCGAAGACTTGCCTGGTATGGGCAAAACCACGCTTGCTTCAACTCTATCAAGAACACTTGGGTTAGAATATAAACGTGTTCAGTTTACTAGTGATATGTTGCCTGCAGATATTCTGGGTGTTTCTATTTTTGATCCCCAAGCTCAACAGTTCCATTTTCATCAAGGGCCTATATTTAGTCAGGTATTACTAGCGGATGAGATTAATCGAGCAAGTCCCAAAACACAAAGTGCTTTATTAGAAGCGATGGAAGAAAAACAGATTTCAGTCGATGGCAAAACTTACCCATTAGCGAAACCATTTTTTGTCATCGCAACACAAAATCCATTGGATCAAGCGGGCACTTTCCCCCTACCTGAGTCTCAACTTGATCGTTTCATGATGCGCATTGAACTTGGGTTTCCAAACCATGCAGCTGAAATGGCAATGTTAAAAAATAGCAAACATGCAACCGTCGAAAAAGCGGTCATATCGGTCCCGGAATTACAAGAAATGCAACGCGCTGTTGATAAGGTGGAGGCGAATGATGCGTTATTAGATTACCTATTACGTCTAGTCGATGAAAGTCGTTATGGTGGTCTAGCAGTGAATCCTCTTTCTCCACGTTGTAGCAAAATATTGTTGCAAGCTTCCAAAGCGATGGCTTTTATTCATCAACGAAATTACGTTATCCCTGAAGATGTACAAGCAGTATTTGTGGCTGTTACGGAGCACCGTTTGCTAGGCGTTAATCATGAAAGTCAGAGCAGTGGTGCGCTAAGTAAAACGTTACTTGAGCGTATCGACCCATTAACCCCATCAGTTGCTCGTTAATGCTAAAAAAATTAATCAATAAGCGTTTTGATAAGTGGTTAACTCGGCGAATGCCGGCGACCAATACGATACAGTTGAACAGTGGAAATCTATTTATTTTACCTTCCAAGAATGGCCTGCATTTTTTATTTAGTTGTTTTATCCTGTTTTTGATAGGAACTAATTACCAAAACAACTTAATTTTATTTATGGTCTTTTTTCTGTGCAGTTTTATGGTTAGTTGCTTGCTGTTGAGTTTTCGAAATATGTCGCATTTAACGGTAACTGCAATCGATACTGATCCACAATTTGCAGGTCAAGATTGTGCTTTTCATTTGCGGATGAAAGATGCAAAGCAACCAGTACAAGATATTAATTTTTCATTTCAACATCAGACATCAGATCTAAAATCTATCATCGATGATAACGGCGTAACCCTTTATGCCTTTGCTCAGAAGCGAGGTTACTTTCGACCCGGTCGCGTTACCATTCAGTCAGGTTTTCCCTTTGGCCTATATAAAGTATGGACACATGTAGATTTCGATTTCAACGTGTTGGTTTATCCTAAGGTATTACATAACGCACTACCGTTAGCATTGCTAGAAGCAGATAATCGTGCTCAATACGGTAATAGCAGCAAACTTGGTGTTGATGAGTTTTCAACCTTAAAAACTTATCAGGTAGGGGAGTCCTTGAAATCAGTCGCATGGAAGCAATTAGCACAGGGAAGGGGCTGGTTAAGTAAACAATTCGAACAAACAGCTGGTGGCGACATACAGCTGGATGTAAGCACAATGTCACAGTATCCCTTAGAAATGGCATTAAGTTATATTACGTTTCAGATTATTGAGCTTGATAAAAAACAACAACGATATGCGCTTGCATTACCCAATAAAATGATTGAGGTTGGAATTGGTAGTCGTCACAAACAACAATGTTTAACTGCCTTAGCGCTATATAAGCGAAGTTAATATGAAAGATTTCTTAAGTCGCTTTAATTTAACCCTTATCATCTGCAGTTACCTCGCATTGGTCTTTACTTTATATGACCAGCTTCATGCTATTATTTTGCTGATTGGCTTAGGTGCTGCATCATGGCGACTAGGCCATTACTTTGGCAAAGTACCGCTATTGAATATCATCATGCTGGCTATTGTTTCCATTATATGTGCTGTATTTACAGTGCTTTTACTGTACAAACAAGGGTTATTTAACATTCTCATACACCTTGTTTTTCTTGGGTTTAGTTTAAAATTTTTGGAATTACGTTCAGTAAGAGATGTGTATTTTTTTGTTAATACCGGCTTAGTATTAATCGCATTATTCTTTATTTTTAATACCTCAATTTACAGTGCGTTTATAGCAACGCTATTAATTTTATTGTTACTTTCGGTATTATTAAGCTTGCATGCGCAAGCCTTACTCAAAAGTGAGTTTGTTAAATTACTACTTAAAAGCTGTGTTATTAGCCTGCCACTTGCGATTTTACTTTTTCTTGTGATGCCACGTTTACCGACACTGTGGAAAATGCCAATCCAAAAACAAGCAACTACTGGATTAAGTGATAGTGTCACACCGGGTGAAATCGCTAATTTAAGTCGCTCTAGTGCTCTTGCATTTCGAGCCACGTTTACAGCAATGCCTCCTATCGAAAGTGAGCGATATTGGCGTGCACTTACATTGGATAGTTTTGATGGCAGAACATGGTCGCAAAGTGGAACGCTAAAAGCACAGGAAATGGAAGCTAAGCGAGGTGTTGGGCAACGTTTTAGTGCAAACAATGCGAGTGATAATGTTAATAATGATTATGAACTGATTATTGAACCACATTATAATTATTGGATTCCGGTATTAGACTATGCAAAAACGCCACAACAATTAGTTAGTTTAAGCGATTATTCACTGCGAAGTGATAAACCTATTATTACCCGAAAAGGCTTTACTATCTCTTCATTATCGTCAGTACAACCTTCGCCTTTAACAACATTTGAACTGCAACAGTACACCCAATTACCTGAGTCTACTAATCCAAAAACCGACAATTGGATTTCGGAAAACTTGAATAATGGGGTAAGTAGAGAGAATTTGTTAACTCAGTTATTGACTGGGTTTACACAACGATTTACTTATACTTTACAACCCCCTTTATTGGCTGAACAGCAAGTTGATGATTTTCTGTTTAATAGACAGGCTGGTTTTTGTGTTCACTATGCCAGTAGTTATCTTTATGTCGCACGTAAGCTAGGTTTTCCTGCACGTATGGTAACCGGATATCTAGGTGGTCAATGGCAAGCATCCGAAGGCTTTTTTACTGTTCGTCAATATGATGCTCATGCTTGGGTAGAAATATGGAAAAATGATGCATGGCAGCGAGTAGACCCAACCGCTTATGTTGCCCCTGAGCGAGTTGAATCAGGACTTGAACAGAGTTTAACTGATAGCAATGAGTTTCTTGCTGACGAATATTTTTCATTGCAACGATGGCAGTCTGTTCCCTTACTCGATACATTACGAGCGCGGTTAGCACAACTAGATTATTTGTGGGCTCGTTATGTGGTTAATTTTGATAATCAGAAACAGCAAAAACTGTTGCAACGTTGGCTTAACCTAATCCCATGGTTAAATATTGCTTATAGTGTTCTTGCTGTAATGGGGATTATTTTTATTGCTCTGTTGCTTAGTATCTTTAAACCTTGGCAAAAGATTAAGTTTGCACCAGAAGATGTTATTTATAATAGATTACAACAGCATTACAAAAATAGATATGGTGAACGAGGGATTAGGAAAACGGGGCAGAGTATCAGTGATTATTGCAAGCAATTAAGCCAAAATGAAGCGTTGAATTCGACTTTATTTAACAAGTTTGCGAGTTGCTATAACAATATTAAATATGCGCCACAAGCAGATAAAATATCGTATAGGAAGAATATTAAGCAGTTAAAAACAATCTATCAACTACTACGAAAAACTAGGGGAGGTTAGCAAAGATAACGCGGTTACTTTTTATAGGGCTCTGCGACAAGCTTATACTCTTTAACACTAATCTTGGTTGGACCGTAGTTTCTGGTTGAACGAAATTTTTCAGGGCCTATTTTAACAAACACATCATTAAACATCTCTTTTTGTGTGACAACAATTGCAGTTTCAAAGTAATGTTGCAAGTCACCTTGATTCTGCGCTAGTTCGTTTTTTAAATCAGCGAGATGGTGCTTAACTTCCTCTTTAGTGAGCATTAAACGTGCATCAAGTGACTGTTTCTTTTCGGAGTTTGGTAATACATCGACCTTTCGTTGCGCTTCAATTAAATTTTCTAACTTTTGTTGTTCATCTTGAATGGTTCGATTAATCTGCTTTTTATCTTGAATGAGGTTAGGGTAGTTACCAACAAGATCTATCTGTGTTTTGGCGCCAGCGCTTGCGCCTAATGTAACAGTATTTATTGTCCCTTTTGTACAAAGTGTGCCACCTAATATTGTACCTTTACTGCCCGCTTCATCTAACACATTTATATCACCTTGACAGGTGACGTCACAATGAAGTAATTGTTTTTTAATATTTACTGCTTCACCGGCTTCTATTTTTGAGTATTGGCTAAAGTGTGCCGTCACACTCCCATCGACCTTAACCATGCATGAATAATCATTACTTCCCTCTTCAACCTTATGGCCAATAACTCCTTTTCCAACAATAAGATCGCCTTTACATTCAATTTTTGCAGATTCTACGAAACCGGAAATAGTAATATCTCCTGTTGCATTAACCTTCATGCCTTCACATACGTCACCTTCAATAATAATACTTCCTTCATAGCTGACGTGGCCATAACCAACATCGACATTATTGATCACTAAGACATCATCTACTTTCATAGCATTATGGCTGATGACTTTTGGTATGCCTGATAGTGTAGCAACTAACAAATTTTCATCGTCAGGAGATATTTCACTGTTTTCACCAGCTTCAAGGATAAAGTCCTTTCCTTGTTTGTGTTCAATGGTTTCACCCATGATGTTAATACCATCAACACCTGCTTGATATGGTATTTTTTGCAGTAGTTTGGTACCCGGTTTTACGGTGATTAACTGCCCAAGATTGCGCATATCAACGGTGCCATCTTTATTCTTTTGTGGTTTTAACAAGCGCTCTTTCGGTGTTTCAACTAAACGTTTGAATGTTGCATCAATACCATGTACTGGCTTTGTTCCTTTAGCAACCGTTGCCTGAAAACTACTTCCGGGCTTTGCTTGTTGAGATTTTTCCAGTAGAAGCTGTATATTTTTATCGATAATTCCAAATACGATTTCATTTTCTTGTAATGTCTCTTGGAATTGTTGCAATGTGATAGGGTGGCCACCATAAGCGGTTTTAATCAACGCTTTTGCAACCATTTTCAACGAATCAAAGGTAATTGATAGCTCGGCATCTAATCGTTCTGCAATGGCAACAGATTCTAATTCGGCATGGCGTTCAGTCTGGGTTTCTAAACGCGTGAAGCTTTGAACCGCTTCATGTAATCCCGCTACATTTAATTTAAGGTTAGTGTAATCGGAATGTTGAAATAGAGTTGTTAAACTCTGTACCGTCACCTCATCCTGTACAGCAGTGACTAACAGTAATAATTCACTTTTATCTGCCGATAGGCGTAATAAATTGCTGGTGAGCGGTTGTTTGTTTTCCATAAATACCACATATAAGATAAATGTTATCTATAAATAGTAGTTATTAAAACAATAATTTGCAGACTATTTAGTGAATTAACAGTCTGCTGATTTGATTTTTGTTATGAACTGCACGAAAGCATTGAACAGCCGACCTTATCACGTGCCCAATCGGGTCTTTTTTGTGCATAACGTTGATATTCAGGTTGTTCGTCATAGGGGAATGCTAATAGTGATTTTAGCGTTTCAATCTCACTAAAATCACCTTTTTCTGCTAATTCTATCGCCTGTTGAGCTAAATAATTTCGTAATACATATTTGGGGTTAACACTGTTCATATTTTTTTGTCGAGTAGTGCTTTCTAAGCGATCAAAATTAAGGCGTGCTTGATAGCGTGTTAACCATTGTGTTAGTTGCTGAAGATAATCACTACTGAGTTGCTCTGGGTTGTAATAACAGTCTTTAAAATGTTGTAAAGCATCCTTGCTTGAAGAATAACTGCTTAGTAAGCGATAAAATAGAGTCATGTCAGTTTCAACGCGCGCTAGTAAGTTTTCAAGATCACTGAATATCGCTGAATCAGTTGTGCCTTGATAATCTACAAAACCCAGTTTAGAGGCCATCATTTTTTGCCATTTTTGCTCATAAATAATTGCGTAATCACTCATGATACTCTGCAGTGGTTCAACCTCACCGATAAGTGGAAAGATAGCATTTGCAAGTTGAAATAGATTCCATTGACTCACCTGAAACTGTCCACCAAAACGATAACGCTTTTGGCTTTCATCTGTTGTATTTGGAGTCCATCCAAGGTCAAAATTATCAATCCAACCGTAGGGGCCATAATCGATAGTTTCACCTAAGAGCGACATGTTATCGGTATTCATTACGCCGTGAACAAATCCAACACGCATCCAATGGACAATCATTGTTGATGTATTATCACAAACGTTTTTGAACCAGTTAAGATAAGTTTCAATAGTAAATTGACCATCAACAGGTGCAAGGTGTGGGTAATCGTTATTAATACTGAACTCTACAAGTTGTTTAACCAGTGCCTCATCGCCTCGAGAAGCTGGTAATTGGATTGAACCAAAGCGTAAAAAAGAGGGGGAAACGCGGCAGACAACAGCACAGGGCTCAAAATCAGCATTACCATCATACATTTTATCACGTATGACTTGATCACCCGTTAGGGCTAAACTTAATGCACGTGTGGTTGGAATACCAAGGTTATACATTGCTTCTGAACACAGGTATTCTCTAATTGAAGAGCGTAATACAGCTAAACCATCACCGCGACGTGAGTAGGGCGTTTTACCGGCACCTTTGAGCTGTAGTGTCTGAAAGCCAAGTTTTTGTGTGTTTATTTCGCCTAAATTAATGGCTCGCCCATCACCAAGTTGACCAGCCCATTGACCAAACTGATGCCCTCCATAACATAATGCATAGGGTTTCATTCCTTCAAGTATTGCATTACCACTCATCAAATCGGTAAATAGTGGATCATTCTGTGTATCGGTATCTAGACCCAATTCAAGCGCAAAGGATTCATTAATATTAACCATTGATGGTTGGCTTGTTGACGTTGGAAGTACCCATGAGTAAACCGCATTTTCAACACTACGACAGCTATTTTCTGTGAGTGGATCCGCGGGTAATTGAGCAGTTAATCGATCGGTAAATTGGAGAGTATTTAATGACATAACGCCTACCTGAGTAAAATAGATAATAGCTTAGTATTTTACTCAGGTATTTGCTAATATGCGAGGATTAGTTCTCGGCAGCAATGACTGAAATTTCAACGAGTAACGCTTCACGTGCCATGCTTGCTTCAACACAAGCGCGAGCAGGTGCATGACCTTCAGGGATCCAAGCGTCCCAAACTGCATTCATGGCAGCAAAATGTTCTGCCATGCTTTTTACGTAGATAGTCGCTGACAAAATTGAGGTGCGTGAGCTACCTGCTTCAATCAGTAATTCATCGACTTTGTCGAGCATGGTTTGTGTTTGTTCGGTGATATCTTTTGTTGCATCAGCGCAAACTTGCCCACACAGATAAATAGTACCATTATGTTTTACGATGCGGCTCATACGCTGTTTTGTTTGTTGTCTTTCAATCATGTTGATTCCTAACAGTAAAAATGGGTAACATACCTTATTTTTAATTGAACATATATGAATAAAACACTTGAACCAATTCAGCATTATCCTGCACATATTCAAGAGCAGGTTGAGTCGCTAATAAATAACAATCGTTTAGGTAAATATTTGCTTGGCCGTTATCCGGTAGTACATGATATTAATGGAGAGAAGGCACTTTATAATTATGTTCAGGCTTATAAGAAACGCTATATAAAACAATCAAACCCAATTAGTAAAGTCAATTTTGATGACAAAATACAACTGGTAAAACATGCTTTAGGAACGCACTCTTTTGTTTCACGCGTTCAGGGAAATAAACTTAAAGCAAAACAAGAGATACGTATCGCAAGCCTTTTTAAACAAGCGCCACAAGCTATGTTAGATATGATAGTGGTGCATGAATTAGCACACCTTAAGGAGAAGGAACACAATAAAGCCTTTTATAAGCTGTGTTGTTATATGCTGCCAGATTACCACCAACTCGAATTAGATACCCGCCTTTTTTTGATACACGAAAATATATTTGGAAACCTATATGAAAACCGCTAAAAAGAAAAAAACGATCTCTTTGGTGTTAGGTAGCGGAGGTGCTAGAGGCCTTAGCCATATTGGAGTTATTAGATGGCTCATTGAACACGACTATCAGATAAACGCTATCTCTGGTTGCTCGATCGGTGCCTTAATTGGTGGCGTGTATGCTGCTGGTAAATTGGATGAATTTGAACAATGGATATGTGAAATTGACCGCTTTGAGATACTGTCATTGTTAGATCTTGCTTGGAAGTCAAATGGATTAGTCCAAGGGGACAAGATTATCAATACATTAGTAAAATTACTTGGCGATCAACAAATTCAAGACTTACCTATTCGATATACGGCAGTTGCTGCAGACATTGAAAAAGAAAAAGAGGTTTGGATTAACAGGGGATCATTGTTTGAAGCGATTCGTGCATCAATTTCACTACCACTATTTTTTACACCTGTACTTAGAAATGGGGTGCTGTTGATAGATGGAGGGGTACTTAATCCAGTCCCTATTGCCCCCATCTTTAATGACAATAATGATCTATCGGTCGCGGTTAACCTTGGTGGTGTTGTGGCCAAAACAATTAATCCTATTGAAAAAGAGAAAAAGAAGATAGAAACAACAGGCTTTCATATGAAAGTATTACAATTTATCAGTAGCTTTAAAGAAGAAAAAGTGGATTTAACTAGTAAAGACTGGGGGGCTTATGATATTGCCAATCAAGCATTTGATGCGATGCAAAGTACCATTGCACGTCAGAAATTAGCCGCTTATCCCGCTGATATTGTTATTGAGATTGCACGTAACGCATGTGGAACATTAGAGTTTGATCGTGCAAGAGAGATGATTGACTTAGGCTATCAAGCTGCTGAGCAACGTTTTAGTACAGCAACTTGATAAGATGCCTAGTTGAGTGCTTTCTTTAATGCTTGCATACCTTGACCGATGCTGATCAGGGCACAATAATCAAAATCACTTTTTGCCGCACTAATATCGAAATAGTGCGAGGTTGAGAGCTGTTTTGCCACAAAACGGGTCATAATAGGCTCTTCTTGTTTTCTTAAGCCCAGATATAGCCACTCAAGTAATGTGCCTACTGCATAAGCTAATTTAGCGGGGACACGTTTTGTTACCGGTGGAAGCTCTTTACAAGCCAAGATTTTGTTGAGCATGTCTGCCATCAATATTGGCTCATCGTTACTTAAAAAGTATGCTTTTCCTGCACATTTAGGCTGTGCGCGATTAAGCTCGATTGCTGCTAACAAATGAGCGTAAACGGCGTTATCGATATATATCGTGTCGACGAGTTTATCTTCTTTACCGACAAGCTTTAGTTTACCTGCTTTTGCACGCTCTAATACACGTGGAATAAGATGTCTATCGCCAGGCCCCCAAATTAAATGCGGGCGTAGTGCAACGGTTTTTAAAGATTCGCTATTACTGCGCAGAATATGTTGCTCAGCAATCGCTTTAGATAAACCATAAAAGTTTAAAAACTGCGATGCGTAGGGAGCGGATTCATCAATGCCAGATTCATCTTTACCGGAAAAAGTCACACTTGGTGTACTGGTGTATATTAATCGGTTGATATTGTGTGCGATACAGGCATTAATAATATGTTCAGTACCTTCAACATTAGGCATAAAGTAACTCTCTTTACTGCCCCAAACTCCAGCCTTCGATGCGACATGAAAGACCACATCGCAGCCGGTCATTGCTTCAAATAGCGCTTTTTTATCAGCTAGATCTCCCTGTATCATGCTGACGCCCATCGCGGTTAATTCAGGATAATGTCCGCGTGCGTAACCGACTACCTCGACATCACAACTACGTAGCCATTGGCATAATGCTTTACCAAGAAAACCACCTGCACCAGTGATAAAAACCCGTTGCGTCGTTGCTTTGAACTTGGTTAAGGCATTTTGTTGTTTTGATGATAATGCCTGATAAAAAGTATTTGTATGTACGGTCATATTATTGATTACACTCTTTGCGAATCTCTTTTTGCGCCCAATCCGCTAATTTTTCACGGTATATTTTTGCATTATGCCTGATATCCATTGGGAAACCCTCATGGATAAGGAAATGCTTAATACCTTGAGTATGCTCATGCTTGTCAGCTATAAAACGTAATTCATTAAACAGTTTTAAACTACTTTCCGTCTGTTTTTCATTTAATTCAATACAGATAATAGCAGTTCGTTCCTGTGCTAAATCAACCCCGACTAATGCACTGCGTTTAACCGCTGGATGAGTATTAAAAATTCGTTCGCTGCAAATCGAAAAATAGGTGGTTGGTTTACCTTGATATAGGGTTTCAACACGGTGCGCCTTTCGACCACACATCCATAAACGGTTATGTTCATCTAGGTAGCCAAGATCTCCCATACGGTGATGTACGGTATCGCCATGATGAATTTTAGCGGCTAACGTTGCGTTATCGCGTTCGTAATATCGCTGGCTAACTTGAGGCCCTTTTACCACGATTTCACCTATCTGATAGGCTGGAATAGCAAGCTCTTGATGCCATTTACTGATTGTTTCTTCATTGATCTCAATAATGGCAATATCTGTATTTTCAACGGCTTGCCCGACACAGATGCCACCGCCAGTATCGGTAATAGTCTCTGTTTTTAGCAGGTCTGAACTGGCGATTTTACTGATTGGTAATGATTCTGTTGCGCCATAGGAGTTGAGAATATCGACGCCTTTATTTAACAGTTTGGAAAACTTCTTAAGGGAAGGCAACGTAGCCGGTGCCCCTGCTGAAATAACCCGTTGAAGTGTATTTAACTTGATGCCTTTTTTATTACCTGCATCGCCTAACACTTCAATAAGCGCGGGATTGGCAAAAAGGTTAGAACATTGATATTTCTTTATCGCTGCAAACAAATAATCAGGATTTGCAGTGATCGGTTTGCTGGCATCCATCTCAGGGACAATTGATGCCATACCAAGTGCTGGACCAAACAGTGAAAATAAAGGAAAGGTCGCTAAATCTCGCTCACCATGTTGGATTTGATAGTCATTCTTGAGCACTGAAATTTGCGCTTCAAACATTGCATGGCTATAGGCGACCCCTTTAGGCGAGCCGGTGCTTCCACTGGTAAACAGTATCGCAGCCAGTTGATTTTCTGACGACATGATCATTTCAAAGCTTTCAGTTGTTGGGTATTTTTTTAACAGGCTGTTTAAACTTGCCCCCCCCCAAAGACCTGATCCCGCCACGGTAATATTATGCTTTATTGTTTCACTACCCCATGAAAATAGGCGTCTTGCAAGGTGTGCCTTGGGTATACCAATAAACGCATCGGGTTTAGCTTCAATAAAACACTGTTTAAGGTTTTTAGTCCCCATACCAGGGTCAACTAAAATAGGGATGATACCCGCTTTAAAAAGCGCAAATGTAAGACTAAAAAAATCAAGGCTAGGTGTCACCATGAGCACGGCTTTGTCGCCAGCTTTTAAACCATATTGGTTTAATGCATAAGCAATGTTATCGCTGTTTTGATGTAATTGTGCAAAATCCATCTCTTGGTAGGTTAACTTTGAGAACTGTTTTTTTTGTACGGCTACGGCAAGAGAGGTCGGGAATTGAGACGCCGCATCTACAAGATGACGGCATAGATTAGCTTGTTTTGTATCGCTCATTATTATTTGTTTGCGTCCATAAACTGTTCAACTAAAGGAATAACGTCATCACTTGCATCTTCTAGGATGTAATGACCACAGTCTGCAAACTCATGAACTTGTGCTTGAGGCATTTTATCCTTCCAGACATCTAAGAAATGCTTATCAAAAACGAAGTCTTGAAGTCCCCAGCAGATAAGCGTAGGCACTGTTTTAAATTGTTCAAGGCTATCACTGATATCAGAAACTAGTTGATAGTTTTTATCTGTTTCATAAAGCGGGATATCTTGGACAAAACGTAATGTTGAAATACGGTTTTGCCATGAATTAAACGGCATCACGTAAGCTTTACGTATCTCTTTAGGCATCGGTTTACGTTTCACTCCTACATAAGAGGCTGCTGAAGAGAAAGCGTTTAAACCACGAACTAATAGTGTGCCCAATAATGTATTGCGACAAATCCAAAGACCCAAAGGCAGCGGTTTAGTTTTAGGCAAGTGAAAGGCACCGGTATTTAATATCACTAAACGTTTAATACGCTCTGGATATCGCGTCGCGTATCCCATACCTATCATGCCACCCCAATCATGAACAACAAGGGTGATATTTTCTTTGATATTTAGGCTATCAAGTAGCGCTTCTAAATCATCAATACGACTTTTTAAAGTATATTCGTACTGCTCATCACCTGGTTTGTCCGAAAGGCCACAACCGATATGATCAGGCACGATACATTGATGGTTTTTACTTAATGAAAGCACTAGGTTACGGTAATAAAAAGACCAACTTGGATTACCATGCACCATCACAACAGGCTCACCTTGACCTTCATTAAGGTAGTGGTATTGCTGTCCGTTACGATCTAAATAATTACGTTTAAAAGGAAATAAAGTTTCTAAATTCATATTAATTACCACTCAAGCCCTAACATCATACAATTAAGGCCACTACCTATGCCTAAGAAACTCACTTTATCAC
The DNA here is from genome assembly GCF_002835465.1 of Psychromonas sp. psych-6C06. NCBI lineage: Bacteria > Pseudomonadati > Pseudomonadota > Gammaproteobacteria > Alteromonadales > Psychromonadaceae > Psychromonas > Psychromonas sp. psych-6C06. The sequence goes on from NZ_PIZM01000001.1 coordinate 676,143, forward strand.
CTGCTTTTAAGAAACCTTGATCATGGGCCATTGCTGCTGTGACCGGCAAAGACACTGTGCCCATATTGCCTAAGGTTTGGTAGGTTGGAAACTCTTTATGGGCCGGAATTTCAAGTGCACTTAATACTTGTTTTTGATTAGCGGAGCCAACTTGGTGACAGATGACTTTGTCTACCTGTTCGCCGAGCCAATTTCGCTGAGATAGAAAATGTTTCCAAGTATCATGGGCGAGCGCGACACCTTCCTTTAGAAGCGGCACGGCGTTAGTGCGCATAAATTCACGATGAAGTTTAAGACCGACTTCTTGCAAGCCCCATTTGCATAAATCATGGTGCTCAGGCGCACTTAAATGGCTTGCTCCGAGTAATTTATGTTGGCGTGTATTTTTAAGAGGTAAGCTTCCATCCGTTAGCAGTACTGCAACTGCACCTGATCCACCGGTTAGTGTTGCTAACGATTGTGAGAAGTTTTGGATGGTTTGATTTTCAAGCATGTTATCAACGGTAATATCGACAATATGGCGTGCTGATTCACAAGAAACCACTAACCCTGCTTTAATTTGCCCAAGTTCAATGCGGTTCGCTACGTCTAACATACCTGATAACACGCCCAAACATGCGTTACTAATGTCGTAAATCGCAGTACTTTTATTAACACCTAACTCAGCCGCAATGCGGCAAGCTGTTGCAGGCTCGTGTTGGTCACGGCAAACACCGGTGTAAACCACCGCACCGATATCATCTACATTGATATCGGTTTCCGCTAAACTTTTTTGTGCCGCTTCTATTGCACCATCTGATAAACGGTGGTCTTTGGGCCACCAACGGCGTTGTTCTATCCCTGTCAGGGCTGCTAATTGGCCCATTGGGATACGTAATTTTTGATATAGCGGCGCGAGGCGTGATTCTAAGTCACGGCTAGAGATAATCTCTGGAGCTAGCTCATAAGCAAAGCTGTTGATAAAAACGCGGGAATATTTCATTAAGCAGTACTGTTTCTCATTATTATTTTTGCAAAGGGGATTAATGGCTCATAAACGCCCAGTTAACCATGCCCATAAATCGAGCGCGTAGATTAACTTAATTCTTTATTTTAACAAAGGACTAAGGCGAAAGAATCGTGGCTTTCGCTAACTTTAATAAAGTTTGTCTACTTTGGGGTTGTTATTTTTTAATATTTACATTAATTGTCAGGTATCAATTATTTACAACTTTAATGGTTTGCCTTTTTTTAGGTAATTGATCCATTGACGGTTACATTGTAGGGCATTCAGTATTGGAATACTTAGTGGTAAAGGCTCTTTGTTAATTTGACTTGCTAATGATTCAGCTAACAATGGTCCTGTATTTAACCCCCTTGAACCCAATCCGGTTAAAATAAATAAGTTTTGATGACTCGGTGCGTCTAAGTTGCATGGTTTTTGATTAAGCGATGCATATTGCTGTTTCGTTTTTTCATAATCGGGTAGGGCACCCATATAAGGAAAGTGGTCTCTTGTTGTGCATCGGATACCGATGTTAGCATCTTGATGGTCAGTTTTAATCTCATCTATCCACCTTTTATCTTTGATACATTTTGCTAACTTATTTTTATTCTCCAGCTGTTCCTTAGGTGAGAATGAATCTTCCATAGTGTGCCTTACAAAGCTAGCACCCATACAATGTTTATTATTATTTAACGGTGTCAGGTAACCTTCGTGGCAGAGCGTCATTTTAAGATGTTGTAATGACGGGTTACTATCAATGTGGGTAACTTGTCCACGGGCCGCCGAAAGAGGTAATGCCTCACATTGTTTAAAATCTAAACTATGCATTGCGGTCGTAAGTACCAGTATGGAGTGAGTTTTGAAGTGATTACCAAAATCACATACCCATTTTCCCTGTTTTTGGTCAAATCCAAGCAACTCATGTTCGTACTTTATGCTCAACGATGTTGAAAGCGTTGCTTTTTCAAATAGTGCGCGAACCATTTGTACCGGACTAAGCCAACCACCTAAGGGGTAAAAAAGAGCAGATTGACCAATGTCGATATTAGCTAACTCATCGGTGCATTGACTATCTACTTTTGTGACTAGTTGCTTTGGTAGCCCCGCACGTATAATTTTGTCTAATTTTTTAGAAGCATGATTATCATAATAAAGTTGCAATAAGCCTGAAAAATCATAATCAAAGGGATGAGTCTTGTTGAGAGCCTCAACGTAATTTCTGGCATATAGAAAACTATTAGCAAATAACTGGCTTAATGGATCGTGTTGCTCATTAAGCAATGGGTATAATGCTCCCTGCTGATTACCTGACGCGCCAATTGCAAGTTGCTTATCTTTACAATATAAGGTGACTTTATAGCCGCGAGCAATTAACGCTAAACTCAAGCAAGCACTACTAATGCCACCACCAATAATTGCAACCTCTTTATCTTCTGTTATCTTTGAATCGCGGAAATGATGTGCGTAGTGTTGATTACGTTTTGGTTTCGTTAAAGTACCAATGAGCATTTCACGCTTTTTACCGTAACCTTTACGTTTAGTCATCTCAAAACCCGCGGATTGTAAGCCTCTTTTAACAAAGCCCGCGGCCGTGAATGTGGCCAGAGTGGCATTGAGTTTGCTACTGTTGGCCATTAGGTTAAAAAGCTGTTCATTCCACATATCAGGATTTTTACTGGGCGCAAAACCATCCAAGTACCAACAATCAAATAACCCTTGCTCATAAATATAAACATTCGGCAAATTTTTATGTACGTCGCCAAACCAAAGATCTAAAGTAATATTAGGCAGGTGTATACGATGACAACCTACTAAGGATAAAGGGTATTGTGCTAATAATGGCGCTATATATGGAGCTAACGTTGGCCACCTCGTTAATGCTTTTTGTAAGTCTGAAAATGTTAATGGGTATTTCTCAAAACTTGTAAAAAAAAGATGTTTGAGAGAACTGTCTGGATTGTCTTTTAAAAACTGGTCAAAATATAAACTGGTTAATAAGAAATTAAGCCCAGTACCAAATCCCGTTTCTGCAATACAAAATGATTCATTGTGCCAATCAAGCCAGCGTTGTGTTAAATGATTACCTTGTAAAAAAACATAACGTGACTCTTCAATACCTTGATCTGTATTGAAATAGAGATCATCAAATAGCGGGGAAAATGGCTCTGACTGATCAGACCAGTGTATTTGTGCATGCATAATTTGATTGTATTTGCTTTCAGACAAGTTATATTCTCCTTTCTATGCGAAACTATTTTGGTTTAAATCAATTGGGGTTGAATGTAACCACTTGATCCCCATTGTATGATTAGTCCCCCAAGCAATAAAGGCTTAATAATGAAAAGAGCAGTAATTACAGGTATTGGTATTGTTTCTAGTATTGGTAACAATCAAGAAGAAGTTCTAGCATCACTTAAAAGTGGTAAATCAGGCATCACTTTCTCTGAGCAGTTCGAAGAGATGAAAATGCGAAGCCACGTTTGGGGTGATCTGAAAATTGAACCTAAAGATCATATCGATCGTAAAATTATGCGTTTCATGGGTGATGCTGCCGCATATACTTACATTGCAATGGAACAAGCAATTGCAGATGCTGGCTTACCTGAAGATCAAGTCTCTAATGAGCGAACGGGTATCGTTGCCGGCTCTGGTGGCGGTTCTTCAATTAACCAAGTTGCTGCTGCAGAAATAATGCGCACTAAAGGCGTAAGACGTGTTGGTCCTTACATGGTACCTCGTACGATGGCGAGTACTACATCTGCATGTTTAGCGACACCGTTTAAAATTAAAGGTATTAACTATTCAATGAGCAGTGCTTGTGCAACTAGTGCACATTGTATTGGTCATGCATGGGAACAAATTCAACTTGGAAAACAAGATATTGTTTTTGCTGGTGGCGGTGAAGAGCTAGACTGGACAATGGCTTGTGAATTTGACGCAATGGGTGCTTTATCAAGTAAATACAACGAAACGCCTGAGTTGGCTTCACGTACTTATGATGCTAACCGCGATGGTTTTGTTATCTCTGGTGGTGGCGGTATTGTTGTTGTTGAAGAGCTTGAACATGCATTAGCACGTGGCGCAAAAATCTATGCTGAAATCGTAGGTTACGGCGCAACATCTGATGGCTTTGACATGGTAGCGCCATCTGGTGAAGGTGCGGTTCGTTGTATGAAACAGGCACTAGCAACTGTTGAAGGTGATGTTGATTATCTAAATACTCACGGTACATCAACACCTGTTGGCGATACTAAAGAACTTGGTGCTATTAACGAAGTGTTTGCAGATAAAGCGCCAAAAATTAGTGCAACTAAATCGCAAACTGGCCACGCGCTAGGTGCTGCAGGTGTTCACGAAGCAATTTACAGCATGTTAATGATGGAAAATGACTTTATTTCTCCTTCCATCAATATCTCAGAAATTGATGACTTAGCCGCGGAACTCCCTATTGTTGCAAACCAAGCACAAGACACTAAATTAAACATTGTCATGTCTAATAGTTTTGGTTTTGGTGGAACAAACGCCACTTTGGTGTTTAAGCGTTTTACTAAATAAAGCACGCTATTTCAGATACTCTTATCTGATAATAATGCATTTTTAAGGAGCTTCATGCTCCTTTTTTATTTTCAAGAATGAGAAATTAAAGCAACATGAAACTCTACATAGATGAAAATATCCCCTATGCAAAGCAGTTCTTTAGCGCATTTGGTGAGCTACATTTATTTTCTGGCAGAACCGTCACTGCTGAGCAACTAAGAGATGCTGATATTTTACTAGTTCGCTCGATTACAAAAGTCGACGAAAATCTGTTACACCTAAATAAGCACTTAAAGTTTGTTGGTACGGCAACCATTGGCACTGATCACATTGATAAAGATTATTTATCGCGTCGTCATATCGCATTTTCTAGTGCACCAGGTTGCAATAAAATTTCTGTTGCTGAATATATTCTAAGTTGTTTATTGGTGTTAGCTGAAAAATTTCAGTGCCAGTTGGCTGAAAAAAGCGTTGCGATTGTAGGTGCAGGAAATACAGGAAGTGCAGTCTATGAACGATTAACGGCGCTAGGCATGCGCTGTAAACTGTATGATCCTCCCTTACAACTAAGTAACGATAAACGTGAATTTTGTGATTTTGATGATGTTTTAAAATCCGATATTATTAGTTTGCATGTACCCAAAATAATGGATGGTGACTTCCCTACTTTCCATATGTTTGATGAGCAAACACTGCAAAAACTAAGTGATAATCAAATACTCATCAACGCTTCGAGAGGCGAGGTAATCGATAACCAAGCATTACTTGCTATTGCGAAACAGGGAAAATGCCCAACATTAGTGTTAGATGTTTGGGAAAATGAACCGAATATAGAGAAAGCACTGATACCTTTTGTTGAAATTGCAACGCCCCACATCGCAGGTTATAGCTTAGATGGTAAGGCCCGAGGTACAGAAATGTTATATCAAGCATTGTGTAAGTTATTATCTTGCAACATTGAGCATGAAGCGTCGCATTTTGTGGTACAACCTGCGATAACTAATGTCAGTATCACAAAACCTATAAGTCAGCCGATTCTGAAATGTTTGATGCACCTTATTTTTGATGTGCGTCGCGACGATGCACTATTTCGACAAATGATTGATCAAGATGATGGTTTTGATATCATGCGCAAAAATTACAGTGAAAGGCGAGAGCTATCGACATTGACTGTAAACGCGCCAGCTTCACAATCCCAATTATTAAAATCGTTAGGGTTTAATTGTAACGATGTACAAGAGAGATAACATGAAATCAGAATATAATATCGCCATTATCGGCGACTTAAGTGGTTGCGTTGAAGCCACACTTGAAGTGTTAGCAAAGCGTGAATTCCCAATCGGAAAATTATTTCCACTTCATAACGAATCAGAAATAGACGACGATGAAGAGGAAGCTATTCGAAGTGTCATGTTTTCTGGAAAGCCTGTTGATGTTATCGACATTAATGGTTTTGATTGGCAAAGCGTTGATATTGCATTCTTCTTTAGCGATATTGAAACTACAAATGCGTGGGCAAATATCGCCAGTGAGCATTGTGTAGTTATTGATAACAGCGGTGCATTTATGCAGGATGCGCAGGTACCACTTGTACAAATTGATGTTAATGAAGAAGAACTTATTAATTTCAATCAATGTAATAAAATTGCACTACCTAGTAGTGAAACGGCGCAACTTGCATTAGCTATTTCACAGCTGCATCAAGAAGTTGGCTTAGTGAGAGTGAATGTTTCAAGTTATCAGTCAGTTTCCATTGCGGGAAAAGCTGGAGTTACTACCTTAGCGGGTGAAACTGCACGCCTATTAAATGCGAAAGAACTTAAGGGGGATTTGTTTCCTCAGCAAACTGCGTTCAATGTTTTCCCACAAATTGGAGATTTCAATGACGACGGGATTAGCTTTAGCGAATTACGCTTAGTGAATGAAATTCGTCGATTATTAAATGATCCATCAATATTGATCGCTAGCACGCAAGTTGTCGTACCACTTTTTTATGGTTGTGCACAGTCAGTTCATCTGCAAACACATTACCCTGTAGATCTGGATGAAGTGGCGCAATATTTGCATCATAGTGAAGGTGTGCTACTTGCTAAAACAGTATGTGATTATCCGAATATGATCACTGAAGTGGTCAATAGCTGTGAAGTCCAAGTAGGGCGTTTACGTAAAGATCTGTGTGATGCAAGTGGCATCAACATGTGGATTTGTGCTGATAATTATCACTTTGGTGTGGCAACTACTGCTATCAAAGTGGCAGAAAAATTAATTGCTAGTTATCTTTAGTTTTTTAAAAGCTTGATTTATAGTGGGCTAGATCTCAATTCTAGCCTTACTTATTCATTTCTTTTACAGATCTAATTGAGCTAGTTTATGATTCAATAAAACTTCTCGTTATACTAATTTCCAAGGAATGAATATGAAGCGTTTTCTTCTCTCTCTTGTCTGCTGTACCCCGTTATTATTTAATCAAAGCATTAGTTTCGCTGTTGATCTCACAGGCCCGAGTGATGAAACATTTCTTTCCTTTGAGCAATATGGACCAGTCAGCCCTGTTGAAACACTTTGGGCAATTTCATCAAAATTAAGACCTGATAATTCTGTTAGTGTGCAACAAACCATGGTTGCGCTTTATAAATCTAATCCTTATGCCTTTTATGAAGGCAATATCAATAAAATCATTCCTGAGTCTATTCTGAAGGTACCTTCATTAGAGTTTGTTGCCCAACAAACCGATCGTGAAGCGATGGCATTGATCAAAAAATATAGTCCAGCTAAAAAAACTGCAGTAACGAAAACTAACCCCACTCCTGTTGTGAATGAGGTTGAGAAAACTGTTGAAACCAAACCAGTTGAACCTGCCTCTGTTAACGTTGATCCTGCTATTATTGCTGAAAATGAACTAAATAAAGAAAAAGCAGCAAGCGCACAGGCTAAACTTAGTGAATTAGAGGCCGAACTAGCATTACTCAATGAACAATTTATTGTTGCAACCGAAGCTACACAAGCACTTAAACTAAAACTACAACCACTAAATGATGAAATCGTATTATTAAATGAACAATTAGAACAAGAAACAGCCGTTCAAGAAAAACTGCAAGCGATTATCGATGATTACCGGACGCAACTTGATGCTATTGAGCCAGCGCCTTTCAGTGGTGAAGGTTTCCTTAATGAAGTATTGAGTACGATCACCTCTTCGCTTACTAACTTACTGATTGTAATAATATCCCCACTGCTATTATTACTTTTAACCTTTGTGGTTATCTCACGTATTCGCACTAAACGAGAGATCGCATTACAAGAACAAGAGTTAGCAGAATCCACTGCAACCTTAATGGAAGAGTCTGGTCAGTTTGATGCTTTATTAACAGACGATTTTGATGCCCAAGAAGAGCCTGAAGTTGATTTTACCGTTGATGATTCAGAAGCACAGAGTGAGCCTGTTGAAACTAATGATGAAGAGTTAACGCTTCCTGTAGAGGAGCCAACGATTGACTTAAGTGATGATGACGCATCTGTTGTAGACCTTACGGAAGACGACGATATTACGACCAGTGAAGATGATCCCTTTGGTATTGGATCACTTACAGAAGATGATGAATTAATTTCATCGGTTGATTTGGATGATGAAGAGTTACAGACCAGTGAAGATGATCCCTTTGGTATTGGTGCCTTAACTGAAGAGGAAGATGAAGTATTTAGTGGTGCTGTAGATTTGGATGAAAGCGAAATAGAGCCAGAAGATGATCCCTTTGGTATTGGCGCGCTCAGTGAAGAAGATGAAAGTGAGACTCAAGAGCCAGCTATTTCTGAAGCTGAACAAGCCGATTTAGATTTAGCGGCTGAATGGGAGTCACAGGTCGCTGCTGAATCAGACAATGATCTGCTAAAGAGCGATGATGTTGTAGATGAGAGTGAATCTATTGAGGATTTAGCTGCAACATCGGAACAAACTACTTTAGATGAACTAGATATTGATTCAGCACTTTCTGAAACTGAATTATCAGATCTCGACAGTCTTGAAGAGGGTGTCTCACTTGATGTTGATGCCATTGTATCTGACATTGATGATGAAATCGCACAAGCTGAAGAAATTGATAAAGAGAGTGAGGTCATTGCAGAGGCTTCTCAGCCTGACGTGTTTGAAGAAGAAACTAGTGATGTACCAAGTGAGGAATTAGCCGAACTTGACCTGTCTGAGCTAGAAAAAGATATTAGTCAGTTAGAGACAGTACCAGAGCAAACGTTAGACCAATTAGCTGAACTCGAAGATGATATCACTGCGCTAGATAGCGACCAAGCAAAAGAAACTGATGTAGCGTCTGATGATGCTGTTACAGACTTGCAAGATGTTCTTCCCGCTGATGACACTGAAAATGAAGAAATGTTAGCAGAGCTAGATTTAGCCGATCTTGAAAATAGCTTGTCATCAACAGAATTGGAGAAAGATTCGACATTCGATTTAAGTGAAGACGATGCCAATGAAGATGTGTTACCTGATCTCGACGGGCTAGCAGATTTAGATTTAACCGATTTAGAACAAGACCTTGATGAATCAGATGCACAAGCTTTGATATCAGAAGAGGAGAAAAATGATGCTGACAACACAGAGGTTGTTGATGAAAATGACCTTTTGGCACAACAAATTAGTGACGTTGCATTTAATAATGATGTGCCACTTCCAAAAGTGGGTGATGCAGATCAGGATGACTTTATCGATATTGAAACTTTACTTGAGGGTAGCGGTAGCACAGATAGTGATGAACCATATTCAGAACTGAATCTAGAACTCGGCTTAGAGGAGTTTCCTGATGTAGTTGATCTACAAAGTAGTGTTGATATTGATGATGATGAAAATGGCATTGGTGCGCAATTAGATTTAGCTCGTGCTTATCTTGAAATTGATGATAAGGCCGGTGCCAAAGAGATCCTTCAATCTGTGTTAGAGGGAAGTAATGGTAAACAGCGTGATGAAATCAATAAATTGCTCAGTCGTTTGAACTAATAGATTTTTTGATAATAATAAAGCCCAAAAGGAACAATATGAGACCTGTGATATTAGATGTGCTGGGTTACGAACTTACGGCACAGGAAAAAGAAGTACTTGCCCATCCATTAGTTGCTGGTGTAATTTTGTTTACACGTAATTATCACGATATTGAACAATTGAAACATCTCGTACAGCAAATTCGTCGATATGCTAATCGGGAAATTGTAATCGCGGTGGATCATGAAGGTGGGCGTGTTCAGCGCTTTAAAGAAGGCTTTACTACATTACCTGCCGCTGGAGATTTAATTGCCTACAATAAAATTGATCAAGCAAAACGATTAGCCTACGCCAGTGGCTGGGTAATGTCAGCAGAGCTAATTGCCTGTGATATTGATTTTAGCTTCGCTCCGGTATTAGATATCAATAGGGTATCTGATGTTATTGGTACAAGGGCATTTTCTTCAACGCCAGCAGAGGTAATTGAGCTAGCAACGGCTTATATTAATGGAATGCAAGCAGCAGGAATGGCCACCACTGGTAAACATTTTCCTGGTCATGGTAGTGTGAAAGCTGATTCACATATCGCATTACCAGTTGATATTCGAAGTAAAAATGAAATTTTCGAGTTTGATATTAAACCTTTTCAAATGATTATCGAAAAGGTTGGTTTAAGCGCTGTTATGCCTTCTCACGTGGTTTATGAACAATGTGATGATCAGCCGGCTGGTTTCTCGGAATATTGGTTACAAAAAGTATTACGGCAGCAAATTGGTTTTGAGGGCGTTATTATTAGTGATGATCTTTCAATGCATGGTGCAAGCTTCGTTGGAAACCATGTTACAAGAGCACACAGTGCTTTAAACGCGGGTTGTGATTTGATATTAGCTTGCAATGATAGTGATGCGGCTATTTCAATCTTAGATGCGTTACCCATTGAAAAGGTTCAAGATAGTCGTGCAATATTGAAAATGCAACATCGTACTATGGGAGACTATTCTGCCCTAGATAAAAACAAAATTTGGCTAGAAAATAGTCATATATTGCAACAGTTTGCTGAGCGGCTCTAATAAGTTAATAGCAATACTTGCACTTAGTCGGTATTTCAATAAACTGCATATATCTGTTGTCCTTTTAAGTGTATTTTCGTACAGCTGAATTTTGTTTAACGAAATTGGGTTACTATAATAAACCGTGCGTTGTTCGACTCGATTTAACTCCATCGTGCTGATCAAAACTTAAATTGCATTATACAATAGACCCTAATAACTTTAATTTGGCTAAGAATAAAATCGCTTAAAGTCGATTATAATAATAAAGGCGGAATAATTAATGATCATTTATCTACACGGTTTTGATGCTACAAGTCCAGGAAACCATGAAAAAGTGATGCAATTAAAATTTATTGACGATGATGTACGTTTTGTACATTACAGCACCATTCATCCGAAACATGATATGAGCCATATTTTAAAAGAAGTACATAAACACATTCAGAGTAGCGAAGACAAATCGCCACTTATTTGTGGTGTGGGTTTAGGTGGTTACTGGAGTGAGCGTATTGGTTTTTTATGCGGGATTAAACAAGTGATGTTTAATCCTAATCTTCACCCAGAAGATAATATGGTTGGTAAAATAGAGTGGCCAGAAGAATACCTAGATATTGACACTAAGTGTATTAGTGATTTCCGCAAGCGAAATAGCGATAACTGCCTATGCATTCTTTCAACTACCGATGAAATGCTTGATTCTTTAAAAAGTGACCATGAGTTGTCTGATTATTATCCGATTATTTTTGATGAAAAACAGGGGCACAAATTTAGAGATATTTCACATCACCTCAAAACGATTAAACAATTCAAAGAAAAGTCGTAAATGTTATACAAGGCAGCAATGTGACTGCCTTGTTATCAAGTTGTAACTTAATTACCATTCCTCATTATAACCTCGTATTTTACTAAACAAAAAAGTTGCATTTGTAATTGCATTACACTATTTTGTGATCCCAGTTATTGTTCCTATGTTTCGTTTCATGATTACTTTCTCTGAGAGTAATAATGAAACTAAATCTTAGAGGAAATATCATGAAAAAAATCGTTATTGTGGGCGGTGGTGCAGGTGGCTTAGAGCTGGCGACTGAACTAGGTAATAAGTTAGGGCGAAAAGGGAAAGCACACGTCACTTTAGTTGACAAAAACCGTACTCACCTTTGGAAACCACTATTACATGAGGTAGCTGCTGGCTCATTAGATCATGGCATTGATTCATTAAGTTATCGCGCCCATGCAAAAAACCACTCTTTTAATTTTAAACTCGGTGCATTGATTGATATCGACCGCGAAAATAAATCTATTAAGCTAGATAAGTTGATTGATAACGATGGCACTGAAATCTTACCTGCGAGTGAATTGAATTACGATATTCTGGTAATGGCATTGGGTAGTGTAAGTAACGACTTTAATACAAAAGGCGTGAGCGAACACTGTATTTTCTTAGATAGCCCACAGCAGGCTAAAAAATTCCATCACCTAATGCTGAACAAATATTTACAACTAGGTGTACAGGAAACTAAGCAGGTAAGTGTTGCTATTGTTGGCGCCGGTGCAACAGGTGTTGAACTTTCGGCTGAGTTATACAACTCACTTGAACAGGTTTCTAGCTATGGCTTCGAACATATTAATAGTACTGATTTGAAAGTGAGCCTAGTTGAAGCCGGTGATAAAATTCTGCCAGCGTTACCTGAACGTATTTCTGGATCTGCACATCAAGAGTTACTTAAGTTAGGTGTTGATGTACGCACCAAAACCATGGTCACAGAAGCGACTGAAAAGGGACTACTTACTAAGTCTGGTGAATTGATTGAAGCGGATCTGATTGTTTGGGCTGCAGGTATTAAGGCACCAAACTTTTTAAAAGAGATCGCAGGTTTAGAAACTAATCGCATTAATCAATTAGTGGTTAAAGCGACGTTGCAAACAACTTTAGATGAAACGATATATGCAATTGGTGATTGTGCAAGTTGTGCATTACCTGGCGGTGGCTTCGTGCCACCACGTGCACAATCTGCACATCAAATGGCGTCATTAGTTGCAAAAAATATCATTGCAACCAGCAAACAAAAGCCACTCAATGATTATAAATATACGGATTATGGCTCATTAGTTTCCTTAAGTAATTACAGCACGGTGGGGAGCCTGATGGGCAATTTAATGAAAGGCTCAATGAAGATTGAAGGGCGTTTGGCACGTATTGTTTACATATCATTATACCGCATGCATCAAGTTGCGCTTCATGGATATGTGAAGACCGCTCTGATGACAATTGTAGAGCGCATTAACCGCGTTTTACGCCCACGCCTAAAATTACACTAGGTGTTAATCAAGCGTAGAGAAAATGCTCTCTACGCTGTTCTATCTACCCACATAAATTTTCGCCCTTCATTTAATCACTTGTCCCTTTGAAACTCGCTTTTAAATGGTTGCTGCGAGTACAGAGTAATAATAACCACAGAACCAACACCAACTGAACTGACGCTTCTAGTGAATATTGAAACTTATCAAGATACAGATAATAAACCTGTAACCCTAAATCAAAGAGAATACTTAATAGCAAAAATGGGTAGCCTTTTTGCCATAATTTACAGATAAAAGGGTGCTTATCATGATCTCTCCCAGAAAGTAAAAAAAGAATAATCGCGATTAAACCTGATGCTAGCCCCAGATAAAAGTGGCTTTTATCTGGGTAGAAGATTCCCAGTAATTTGTTACCAGTTTCACGAGAAGCGACTGAAATTATTAATAACGCCCAAGTACGTGCTAAAAACAGTAAACCATAATAGAAATAGGTCGGTGGCTTAAGATCCCCTGATTGGGTATAAAATCTTATCGCGTAAATTTTTTTCGACATAAAGTTAAATCATTAATTTGGATTAAGCTGCCAGCAGGTGGCAGCTTGTGAAAGTGCTATTGATTAACGTAACACATAGGACAGTAGGCGTAATGACCTTTTGGATCATTTAATGTGGTTAATAATGAGCTTTGTTGTTGAAGTGTTGATAATGTTTTACCAAGCGGAGTATTAGCTCGTAAACTTTCAGGTAACAAAGATACACTGCTAGACATAATTTCATTAATTAGTTGTTGTTTTGCCGATACCGTTTTAAGGAAAGGTTGCACATCATAGTCAGTTAATTGTGCGATTTCGGCAGCCTGATTGATTGCATCTTGTAAGGTGCCTAATTGATCCACAAGCCCTAATTCTTTGGCATCACGTCCAGTCCAAACACGACCTTGTGCAACTCTATCAACTTCATTAAGCGTCATTCCGCGACCTTCACTCACGACACTTAAAAATTGCTGATAACCGTGTTCTATACCAAGTTGTAAAATATCGGCCATTTGTGGATCAAGCGGACGAGTCAGATCTAACGAAGAGAGAGGTGTCGTACCCACTCCGTCATTATAAATACCGATTTTATTAAGGGCTTTATCGGCACTTGCATACATTCCGAATATCCCAATTGATCCAGTTAAAGTAGAAGGGCTAGCAACAATATGATCTGCACCAGAAGAGATCCAATATCCACCAGAGGCTGCCATGCTACCCATCGAAACGACCACTGTTTTATCAGCAGCTTTTAAGGCTAAAATGTGCTGTCTAATTTTCTCTGACGCGAAGGCGCTCCCACCTGGTGTGTCAAGTCGTAAAACCACCGCTTTAACTCGCTGATTGTTAAGTGCTTTTTCAAGTAGTTTTGAAAAACTATCACCTCCAATCGTATTGCCACTTTGTGTACCAGTAACAATTTCGCCTTGGCCATAAATTAGTGCGATAAGGTCTTCACTCGTTTCAGAGGGATATAAACTTGGCATGGTACTTTGGTACTGGGTATAGCTAATCCATTTTGAACCGGTTGATTCGAAATTTTTGATGACATTAAAGCGCGGTAACAGTTCATCAATTAATCCAACTTGTTTTGCATAAAGTGCGGTATCGCCTTTGCTCTCTAATAAAGCGCTATGCATCTGTTCCAGGGAAGGTGAGATAGAATCGCTGCTAATATTAGTTGATTTACGCTGAAGTAACACTGTATCAATATAGTCTTGCCATAATTGATTTAACCAATGAGAGTTGGCTGTTTTGCTCGCGTCAGACATTTCTGTTTCGGTAAAAGGTTCAACAAATGATTTAAAAGTGCCGACCTTAAAAATATGAGGAGTGATTAGCAAGTTATCGAGTAGCTCTTTGAAATAAAGGCGATACACCGAAAAACCCTGCAAAGTTACCATACCCTGTGGGTCAAGATAGATCTTATCTGCATAACTAGAAAGTAAATATTGTATTTGTGTATAACTATCAGAGGTAGCAAGTACCTTTTTATCATTTAATTTGAATTCATTAAGCGCATTACCAATACTTTTAATATGATTTAAGCTTGCACTTTGTAAGCCAGATAAATCGAGAAGTATGGTATTGATTCTTGGATCTTGCTCTGCATGGTTAATTACCTGTAAAATTTCTTCTATAGGATACTCACTCAACTGTTCATTTTCATCAATTAACTGTTTTGATATCTCAGATGAGAAATCAAGCTGTTGTTTTTGCTCAACAATATTACCGTTAAAGTTTAATTGTAAAACAGAGTTATCTGCAATATAAACAGGTTCATCTTGACGGGTTATCGCGATAACAAAAATAAATAGGATTGCTAAAAAAAGGCCATTAATAACGATAAGTCGAGTTACGTTGATTAATTTAGCGAAGGATTTAAATAGCGTCATGAGTGCTTTCATCTTCATTCCTTGTTTAGAGAGCAGGTAATCGTAATTGAACGTATATTTTACTGGCTAATATAAAAATAAAGCACTGTCCACAAAGTAGAGAGTGCTTATGAGTTAAATACAAATAGTAGCTAACAGTTCAGGTATTTAGAAGCTTGCAGTATCAATAAATAAGCCAACTTTTAGGTCTTCTGCTGTGTAGATAACTTTACCATCTACTTCTACAACGCCATCGGCAATACCCATAACAAGTCGACGCATGATCAGGCGCTTCATCGTGATACGGTAAGTTACTTTTTTAGCTGTTGGTAGCACCTGTCCTGTAAATTTAACATTGCCCACACCTAGTGCACGACCTTTACCTGGTCCTCCACTCCATCCAAGAAAGAAGCCAACTAATTGCCACATTGCGTCAAGCCCTAAACAACCTGGCATAACAGGGTCTCCAGGGAAGTGACACTCAAAGAACCAAAGTGCTTTGTCGATATCAAGCTCTGCCACTAATTCACCTTTTCCATGTTCACCACCATCTTCAGTGATGGTAATAATGCGATCTAGCATGAGCATTTTATCGACTGGTAATTGACAGTTTCCTTCGCCGAATAATTCGCCATTACCACATTGGATAAGTTCTTCTTTAGTGTAAGAGTTTTTACCCAACTCTTTTTGGGATACAGTTTTAGTCATAGTCACTTTCTTGTTTGAATGGAAATGCAGTGTTTGCGAATTTTATGCAGACATATAATGTGCGTTACTTTAGCTAACTATCCAGTTTACCGCAACAAATTTACACATTTAGTAAAGAAGCTAATTGGCTCATCTTCTTCCTCTTTGTGTAAAAAATGGATGCGTTTATTAATATCTTCTATTATCGATTCAAAGCTTTTATCCATTGCAAAAGGGAAGGCTTGCAGGCAGTGCTGAATAGGGAAGATATTAATTTTTTTATCTTGAATGAGATCTAGTGTTTCTTGACTGAGCACTAAGTTTATTTGATTAGCTTGTGGCATCAATATGGTAACTGAATCTTCCAGTAAACCAAGTTTGAATAAGCGTGTAATAGATTCAATTTTCTGATTGATACCACCAATAGCCAGTACATTACCCTGTTGGTCTAATGCACCAGTAACAAACAAATTTTGAAAAATAGGGGTTGTCGAATAACAAGATGTGACCGCTAATAAAATAGCTAACGAAGCACTGTCACCGTCACTCTCTTGATAGGACTGTTCAAAAACAACATTACATGAAAGTGGAAAATTATTGATATGTGTGAAAAAATGGTTTAAATATCCTTGAACGATAAGGGTACTCTTAGCATGTACATTACCTGCCAATTCGACTTTTCTTTCAACATCAATAATTTCACCGTCGCCTACCATATCACTGGCCGAAATCCTAAATACCTCTCCAAATTCAGTCGGGTACCCCATTAATTCAACTACTGATAGGCCATTTATTTGCCCCACCGATTTCCCTTGAAGTTGGATTTTCAATTGTTTTTCAACTAACGCTTGGTCGCTAAAATTTTGCGCATTAGATTGTGCTTTTTGTTGAAGAGAGAGTGCCTGTTGAAAGTGTTTCGCTTCTATTTCTTGTCCCTTACATGCATCTTGTTGATAAATAAGTTGCGCATATTGCAATAAAGATGTGATGACTTGCGGTGAGAAGCGAATATTTTTTTGATGTTCACACAGTCGTGTTAAATAAGTGAAGAGAAGGCTAAAAGCTGTGTTATCAAGTGAAGTTAGAGATAATTGCTTAATCAAGTGCTGGCAATATTGATGTAATGCATGAATGTTTTCATCAGTGCATTTAATTTCTCCCGAAATTTCAACAAATTGTGAATTAATTTGTGAATAGTCGGGATCGATTTGGTTTAACTCATCTAATTGATAACGGTTGGCAATCAAAATGATTTTCGTAGAGATTGTCTCGTCCTGATTGGCTGGAAGCTCTCCACGAATCTTTTCTCCGTTAATTGCAGCGCTCATTGGAATATTATGACTGATTAAAAATGCTTTTAATAAGAACCACAGGTGCGGGTTAACCAAAAGAGGACTGATATGAAGAATTAAAAGTCCACCATTAAGATCAGCTATCGCCCCTTTTTGTAGTGAAATATCTTCTTGTTTAGTGACATTAATACGACCAAAGAGCTTTTCTTGATCATAGTTTTGTAGCGTTAGGATTGAGGCTTTCTCATTAAGAGTCTCATTAATAACCGCAGTTGCCGCTTGCCAATAGGGGGCGTTTAAAAATAGTAAGGGTGGCGAAAGCTGTATAAAGTTATTAATGACTTCAGTTGCGATAGGAAACAAAGTATGTAACTTGTTGGTCGATGTAGAAGACTTATTTAACAGTGCGCTAAAATCAGTAGTACATTGTGTTGCGGTTAAACAGGTTATTTCCGTCGTCATTGAAACTGAATTATTATTTGCCAAAGTGCAGACTCTAAGTGATTAATGGTGAAAAGACCTTCAATTATATACTGTATAGTGAGGGAAAAATAGAGTTAAGGCGGTTATAAGGGCTTTGCTACTATAATAGAGAAGCACCTTATTCAAGGTGCTTAATCAGTGCAACGAATATATGAGGGGGCACAGACCAAAATATTAGTCTCAACTTAAGGTTTTATATTCTCACAGAGCATAAACTTATCTAGAGTCGATATTTATTATAGCTGTGCTTTTGATATTTTTGTTCGCAGTCTGGGCAACGCTGCCTTGTTGGGTTTTCAAATAATGAAGCGACAAGTAACTCACTTTCACAGTCAGAGCATAGACCATACATGCCTTGCTCAATACTGACTAAGGAAGCATCTAACTTCTTAAGTTGTTCGACATTGTCTTTCAGCTCATTATTTTCTACTTTTGAAGTAAATTCAATTAATTCGTCAGCAGATAAACGCGCTAAATTTTTAACCGCAAGGTGATGACTCGCATGATCTGATTTTAAGAATATTGTATTAATCGAGGCACGTATTTTAATTAGATCGCTATTAAGCTGAAGTTTCAGCTGCGCAAGTTGTGTTTCATTCAGGTGGTGCATATGGTTACCAGGCTCGTTAATAATAATGTTGATATATTAATGAGGTGGTTAATTTTCAACATGACTTAAGTCAATGTTTTTTATGAGTTGGATAGTTTATCCAACTCATTTGATATGGATCAGGATAGAAAGAGCATTACCATTTCTTTTTATCTTGGAAAAGTACGTCAAGGTCGTTTTTCTTCTCTTCCTCTTTTGCCTTAATCGCTGCTAACTCTTTATCACTATGTTTTACAAGATAAGATTTAATCTCATTTTTAATCGCTAGAAGTTGTTGTTGTTTTTTATCTAAGTAGCTATCTTTGTCGGTAATATTATTGAGTATCGCGATCAATTTATTAATCATTTGATTCGCACTTCCAAACTGTTTAGCTAGCTTAGCGTCTAAGATTCTTTTTAAGCCATTTTCAATATTAATTTTCAGCTGCATTATTTCAAGACGGCGATCTTCTGCAACAAATATTTCCGTGGTAATTTTACCCTTTGCATGCTCTGATCTTAATACTGCACGAATTTTTTTTGTCACCTGTAATAACGCAAGGGCCTCTTTATCATTTTCAGGGGTTCTAAAGACACTTTCATCTGGTGGGGTGTAATTAGTGCGAACCTGTTGAATTTGCGCATCGGTATTTTTGAGGTGGTCACGAATTGCCGCGTTGTTTGGCATACTCGTTTTCATTATAATCAGTGCATTTCTGATCCTATTTTGTAGGATAAGCAATAGCGATTTACTAAATGGCATACGTGTTGCGTTGAGTAGTAGCTCGTCTACCTCAGAAATAACTGCGCGTTGTTTACTAACTGCAACACGTCGTTCAGCTTCTATCTTCTGTTTATATTGCTGAACAATGTTGTATCCGATTAAGACGAACAGCAATAGTCCAACTAGCGATAATATGATGGGAAATAACATAAACTCTCATTAACTAAAAATTAGGCAAAAATACGTTAAAGTATAAATTACTTAGTGTGCATCAAGGCAAACGCAAGGTAAATATACTGCCTTGCGAATGTTGTTTATTTTCTAATAAAATGTGACCTTGTAACTGCTTTGTTTTGTGTTCGGCTGCTATTCGCTTAGCAAATAACAGGCCAAGGCCGCTTCGGCCTTTATTGGCATTGAATTCGGATTGAGTCTGCTCACTAACTGCTAACATATGTGAAGGGTATCCTTCGCCGTCATCTTCGACCTGTATATTAAGAAACTTATCCTGATAGAAAGCACGTAAGGTGATCTCTGTGGTTGTATGGCGTAAGGCATTCACAAAAACATCGCCAATTAAGTAGGTGATTAAATCTTGATCAAAGTAGCCAAATAATGAATCGTCTACCTCTAAATTTATTTTGAAATGATGACTGTTAAGATAGAGTCTATTTTTTTCTATGACTTCTTGCAAAACTTCAGCCACATAATGCTCTTCAATGTAAACGGGTAACTTTTTATTTTCGTCTCGATATAAAGCTAATAGCTGCATTAATGTACCATTTATGCGCGAGGTTTGATAATGGAGATCCGCAAAAGCTTTATGTTGGGACGCATTGAGGTTATTCGATTGTGCTAAATTTTCTATCGATTGTAACAACATAAATAGCGAATTTTTCATATCGTGAGCACTCGTCGCTAAAATCGTACTAAAATCGAGCGTTTCTTCATTATTCATAGCTATCTCACAGGGTAATATTGTTTAGTTGATTCATTTTGAAGCTCTCCATTTAATAAGTATTTTTGAAGTTGCCTTTCTAAAGTTGCAGCTGAAGCTTACTCTTAATGGTATACACCGATATCAAACTAGCAGAGTCGTAAACAACAACTGCGCATTGAATAGAACTCTGATAAACTTCAAAACACCCTATAAAAATAGCATAACTATTGGCAAATATATGAAATTACAACAATTACGTTATATCGTTGAAGTGTTAAACCATAACCTAAATGTTTCAGCGACTGCTGAGAGTTTATTTACATCTCAGCCTGGCATCAGTAAGCAGGTGCGTATGTTGGAGGATGAGCTTGGTATTCAAATATTTGAGCGAAGTGGTAAACACCTTACCCAAGTGACGCCAGCCGGAAAAGATATCATTCGTTATGCATCCGAAATTTTGGGTAAAGTTGAAAGTATTAAATCTGTAGCAAGACAATATACACAGCCAGACCAAGGTACACTAAATATAGCCACGACACATACCCAGGCTCGATATGCGTTACCAGAAGTCATTCAAGGTTTTATCAAACGTTACCCTCATGTTTCGCTACATATGCATCAAGGTACACCAACACAAATCAGTGAGTCTGTGGTCAAAGGAAAAACCGACTTTGCGATTGCAACCGAAGCGATGCACTTATATCAAGACTTGATCATGCTCCCATGCTATCACTGGAATCGAAGCGTCATTGTGCTTAAAGACCATCCATTAGCTCAATTAGATAAAATCAGCGTTGCAGATATTGCAGAGCATCCAATAGTGACGTATTTATTTGGCTTTACCGGCCGTTCAGAGCTTGATGAGGCTTTTAATGCGGCAGGTTACACCCCAAATGTTGTTTTTACAGCTACTGATGCAGATGTGATTAAAACCTATGTAAGGTTAGGTCTCGGTGTAGGTGTTGTGGCGACAATGGCGGTCAATGAAGAAGATGAATTTTGTGTTATTGATGCGAGCCATATTTTTAAATCTAGTACAACGAGCATCGGGTTTAGGAAAGGTACTTTCTTACGTGATTACATGTATGAATTTATGGTGCGTTTTGCACCACACTTAACACGTCCTTTGGTTGAAAAAGCCATTCAATTAAAATATACCGACGAGGTAAATAAATTGTTCAAAGATATCGAGTTACCAACTCGTTAATATTTTTAAGATAATTCATCATTCAGGCAAGGCAGTATCTTACTGACCTTGTCTAAACATTCTTGGTACTCATCATCGGCCTTTGAGTCCGCGACTAAGCCACCGCCAGCAGCGCAATAAATTTTACCTTCAACACATATTAATGTTCGGATCGCGATATTCATATCCATAGTTCCATCTGCACTTATATAACCAATACTGCCACAGTAACTATGGCGACTGTCTGGCTCAAGTTCTGCAATAATTTCCATTGCACGTATTTTCGGTGCTCCGGTGATTGAGCCTCCGGGAAAACTCACTCGCAGTAAATCTTCAACATTAAATTTTGAATTGAGTTTACCGATAACTGTGCTTACAAGGTGATGTACTGCAGGAAAACTTTCAATTTCAAACAGTGCCGGTACTTTGACACTGCCTGGAATGCAAACTCGGCCAATATCATTTCGTAATAGATCGACAATCATCAAGTTCTCGCTACGATCTTTTTCAGAATGTTGTAATGCATTTTGACTTATTAAGTCTTTATCCTTTTCTTTATATCGCGGGCGTGTCCCTTTAATCGGTTTACTCTCGACAGTTCCATCATTAAATTTTAAAAACCGCTCAGGAGAAAGAGATAAAATGACCTGCTCCGGAAGTCTCACGAAAGCTGCAAACGGCGGTTTGTTTTGCGATAATAGCTTTTTATAAGCAAGGTATTCGTCACCTTGATAATTTGCATTGAAACGTTGTGCCAAATTTACCTGATAGCAATCACCACTTAGAATATACGCCTGAACTTTAGCAAACTTATCTCGATATTGTTTTATATCCATATTGGATTGCCAGTTACTGGTCAATTGAAATGGGTTAGTATTTTCTTGAAAAGTAATTTGTTTCATTAACCAGTTATAACGATCTTGCCAGTGATTGTTCGAGTTAAAAGTTGACAATGTGCAATGGTGGCTTACTAATTGAAACTGATCATTTTTATGATCATATAAAAGTGCCCAATCGTAAAAGCCCACACTTAATTCTGGAAGAGATAAAGAATTGGGTGTTGTAGCATTATCGATTTTTTCAAATTGATAACCAAGTTCGTAATCTATTGCGCCTAATACACCACCAATAAAGGGAATATTGTGTTGCGTTTGTGCGATTGGAAAGAGTTGCATTCGTTGTTGATGTATAAAGGCAAACGGATCTTCATTTTCTTGTTTAACAAACTCGCCTTGTTGATAGGTAAAACTGCCTGATGTGGATTGTAATGTGGCAACTGGCAACGCAGAAACAATGCTCCACTTGCTATCAACATGTGAACTATCTGCTGATTCTAAAAATACACTCCATGTGTGTTTACTGAGAGCACTCTTTAAACGTTCAAATTGTGTCATTGTTAAAGAAATAGGGCGTATTTGTATATTTGTGGGGCAATTAGTCATATTTATTCGAATTTAGGCAACAGTTTTGTAACAAATGGGTTGTGGTTTTTGTGAGGCAGATTACCATTCAATCGATTAGATATCAGCTACTTTCTGGAGATTTATATGACCGTCATTAAACAGCAAGATTTTATTAATAGCGTTGCCAACGCATTACAGTTTATCTCATATTATCATCCCATCGATTTTATCGATGCGTTAGATAAAGCCTATCAAATAGAAGAAAACCCGGCAGCTAAAGATGCAATTGCGCAAATCCTTATCAACTCTCGTATGTCAGCAGAGGGAAAACGTCCCATTTGTCAAGATACAGGTATTGTCACTACCTTTGTTAAAATTGGTATGAATGTTCGCTTTGAAACAGAGATGACCGTACAAGAATTAGTTGATGCAGGTGTGCGTCAAGCATATTTAGATCCAAGTAATCCGCTACGCGCTTCTATCGTAAGCGACCCTGCTGGTACTCGAAAAAATACCAAGGATAATACACCTTCGGTTGTTCATGTAGAGATGGTGCAAGGTAATACGGTTGAAGTGATGATTGCGGCAAAAGGGGGCGGTTCTGAAAACAAAGCAAAAATGGCAATGTTGAACCCATCTGACTCGATTGAAGATTGGGTAGAAAAAACAGTTCCTAGCATGGGGGCTGGTTGGTGCCCTCCCGGTATGTTAGGAATAGGTATTGGTGGCACCGCTGAAAAAGCCGCTGTTATGGCAAAAGAGTCTTTGATGGAGCCTATTGATATTTTTGAACTACATGAAAAAGCAAAACAGGGAACTTCATCGCTAACCACTGATGAAAAGTTGCGTTTGAATATTATGGATCGTGTTAATGGTCTAGGAATAGGCGCTCAAGGGTTAGGCGGATTAACAACAGTGTTAGACATTAAAATTAAGAGTTGCCCAACCCATGCAGCTTCTAAACCAGTCGTCATGATTCCAAACTGTGCAGCAACCCGACACACACATTTTACACTTGATGGTAGTGGTGAAGCACAACTACATACTCCGAAGTTATCAGACTGGCCTGAAATTACACGTGAAGTCGGCGAAAACACACATCGTGTTAATGTTGATGATCTTAGCAAAGCTGATATGTCTACTTGGAAGAGTGGTGACACACTATTGTTATCTGGTAAAATTTTAACAGGCCGAGATGCTGCTCATAAACGTATCCATGAATTGATCACTTCAGGAAAAGGTTTACCTGATGGTGTTGACTTTAAAGGGCGCTTTATCTACTACGTTGGCCCTGTTGACGCTGTCCGCGATGAAGTTGTGGGTCCTGCAGGCCCAACCACAGCAACACGTATGGATAAGTTCACTGACTTTATGCTCGAAGAGACAGGCTTACTCGGTATGATTGGTAAATCAGAACGTGGCCAGGCGACAGTTGACTCTATTGCTAAACATCAATCTGTATATCTGATGGCAGTGGGTGGTGCCGCTTATCTTGTTTCGAAAGCAATTAAAAAATCACGTGTTGTCGCTTTTGAAGATCTTGGTATGGAAGCTATTTATGAATTTGAAGTGGAAGATATGCCTGTGACAGTTGCCGTTGATAGTAAAGGAAATAATGTACATTCACAGGGCCCTGCTATTTGGAAGGCCAAAATTGCTGATTTAGATAAGAAAATGTCAGAATAAATTGCTTGATAAAGTGTTCGGATGGTATAACAACATTTGAATCTAATACTCATGTGACTTCTTTACTTACAATATGTATTGCATTAGCTGTTGTAGTACTAATTAAAGCAAATCAGTCATGTGAAATCATAGCGACTTAATAAGGAAAAGTTATGTTTGAACAAGTAAGTATGGCGCCTGCTGATCCAATTCTGGGGTTAACGGATGCATTTAAAAAAGATACACGCAGCCACAAAATTAACCTAGGTGTTGGTATCTACAAAGATGAAAGTGGTCAAACACCTATTCTAGCAACTGTAAAAGAAGCAGAAAAGCGCCTACTTGCTACTGAACAGACTAAAAGCTACCTCACTATTGAAGGTATTGCCGCTTACGGGACTGCTGTCCAAAAGTTGTTGTTTGGTGCGGATTCTGAAATTATTAGTGCTAATCGTGCTCGTACAGCTCAAGTTCCTGGTGGTACTGGTGCATTAAGAACAGGGGCAGATTTTGCGCTTAAAAAGTTAGGTATCAGAAAAATTTGGGTAAGCAACCCAACTTGGGCAAATCATGGCAATGTATTTACGACTGCTGGCCTAAAAGTAGCAGCTTATGATTATTACAATGCTGAAACCCGAGATCTTGACTTTGAAGCCATGCTCGCATCATTACAAAATGTTGAAGCTGGCGATCTCGTTTTATTCCACGGTTGTTGTCATAACCCAACAGGTATTGACCCAACACTTGAACAGTGGGAAGTGCTAGCAAAATTAATTGCTGACTTAGGTGCAGTACCATTTTTTGATTTCGCTTACCAAGGTTTTGCAAAAGGAATCGAAGAAGATGCACAAGGGCTTCGCATATTCACTAAATATAACAAAGAGTTGTTAGTTGCTAACTCATTCTCAAAAAACTTTGGTTTATATAATGAGCGTGTTGGTGGTATTACACTTGTTGCTGAAGACAGTGATATCGCAGACTCAGCATTTAGCCAAATTAAATCCGGCATACGCTCGAATTATTCAAACCCGCCTGCTCATGGTGCTGCTGTTGTAACAACGATTCTTGAAGATGAACAACTTTATGCGCAATGGGATAAAGAAGTTGCAGATATGCGAGATCGTATTCAAGAGATGCGTGATCTATTTGTGGCAACACTAAAAGAAAAAGGCGTTGATGGTGACTACAGCTTTATCAGTCGCCAAAACGGCATGTTTTCATTTTCAGGATTGAGTGTTGAACAAGTAAACCAACTTAAAGATGAATTTGCAGTTTATATTGTTGGCTCCGGTCGAATTTCTGTTGCAGGAATGACCAAAGAAAATATGCAACCACTTTGTGATGCGATTGCAAAAGTGATCTAAATTTAGATTAATAATAAAATTAGGGTTATCTTACTTTTGTAGAGTGAGGTAACCCTTTTCTATAAAAAGAGTGCCATGACTAATCGAATTAATCAAAGCCTTGCTTACTTAAATAATCTACGAAAAATTCCTCTTGATCCTGCATCAATAGATTGTTTGTATTCTTCAAAATCTTTTAAAGAAGCGTTGCTTAGCCAGATAAAAAATGCAAAGTATCGCATTTATCTCACTGCGTTATATCTAGAGCATGATGAAGCGGGTATTGAAATATTACTTGCACTATATGAGGCTAAAAAAGCTAACCCAGCGATAAATGTTGTTGTTTGTATCGATTATCACCGAGCGCAACGTGGCTTGATTGGCCAAAAAAAATCTACAGCAACTAATGCAACGTGGTATCAAGAGGTTGAAAAAGCACAGAAACTTGGTGTTAAAATTATTGGCATTCCAGTAAAACGAAAAGAGCTCTTTGGTGTACAGCACTTAAAAGGATTTGTATTTGATACGCAGGTCTTATACAGCGGTGCGAGCATGAATAACATTTATCTACATCAACATGATCGTTACCGTTATGATCGCTATTGGCTTATCCATAATGCTAAGCTTGCAGATTCTCTGGTGTCATTTTTAAATAAAGAACTGATCGGTAGTGGGGCAGTTGCTTCATTAAATAGTGAAGTGATAACACCAATGAGTGAACTTAAGACCGCGCATAAGAAATTAACACGTACTTTAAAGCAAGCTCGCTTTGAATTTGAAGGTGAGCGTACATCTGATTGTTTAGCTGTAACCCCTTTAAGTGGTTTTGGATCACGACAGAATAAGTTAAATCAATCAATCCGTAAACTGTTACAAAGCGCACAACATGAAGTCCTAATATTTACTCCATATTTTAATCTTCCAACTGCAATATCACGTGACATAAGTGGTTTGCTTAAACGTGGAGTGAAATTAACATTAGTGGTGGGAGACAAAACTGCTAATGATTTTTATATTCCTGAAGATAAGCCATTTCGTACCATTGGCGCACTGCCTTATCTGTATGAAACAAATTTAAAGCGATTTGCAAAAAAACATCAAGCTCGCCTTAACACCGGTCAACTTAATTTGAAGCTTTGGCTTCACGATAACAACAGTTTTCATTTAAAAGGGTTATATATTGATAATAGATATATATTACTCACTGGACATAATTTAAACCCCCGAGCCTGGAGGTTAGATGTTGAAAATGGTTTATTAATTGATGATCCTAACCAACAGATCAAGAACTTAATTGATAAAGAATCACAACAGGTTTTCGAAAATACACAATTAATTACCAGTCCAGAGCAGATTCAAGATGTTTCTGAATACCCCGAAAAAGTGAAAAAAATATTAGTTCGATTACGCCGAATTAAAGCAGATAAAATAGTTAAAGGTATTATTTAATTGCTTCTTATATTAAGTTATCTGCTGTTAGGAGCGATAGCTGGGCTAATAGCTGGAGTTTTTGGCTTAGGTGGGGGGATTATCATTGTCCCTACACTTATATTTACCTTTACTTACCTTAACTTCCCAACTGAGATATTGACCCATCTTGCAGTTGGGACGTCACTTTCTACCATACTTTTTACTTCTCTCAGCGCAATTTACACGCATCATCAACACAGTAAGATTAATTGGCAACTTGCGTATAAACTTGGGATTGGTTTATTGATAGGTGGCTTTGTTGGAGCCTATTTTGCAGACCAATTTTCAGGGCAACTGTTGCAACGTATATTTGCACTTTATAGCTTAACAGTTGCCGCCCAAATGTGGTTTGGATGGCAACCCAAAGGAAACTTTAATTTACCCAAAGGGATTGCATTAAAAGCGATTGGTGGGGGAATTGGTATATTATCGGGCTTATTTGGTATTGCGGGCGGTTCGCTAGTGGTACCAATCCTTGTTCTTTATAAAGTAAAGATTACCGAAGCGATAACAACGGCGGCGGTAACCGGCTTCCCGATTGCACTATCAGGAACCGTTGGTTATATGCTGATGGGGTATAATAATGCAGATCTACCAATTTATAGCTTTGGTTACGTATATCTACCAGCTACCATAGGTATCATAATGAGTAGTACAATATTTTCAAAGGTGGGTGCTAAGTTGGTACATACACTCCCTGCGGAAAAACTCAAAAAAGCATTTGCAATTGTTTTATTAGTCGGCGCTATCAAGCTGTTTTTTTAATTAATCGTTGTTTAATTAAGCATTCAAATTATAAAGCGCAATTAGCTGTTGATATCAGTTTTTAGATACGTATAATTCATCGCATCAAGTCGTTAAGAACAACTTGATAACAGTGACAATGGTAGGCTTCTTGGTTCCTCGCATTGATAACTTATTAACCTGGTCAGAGCCGGAAGGCAGCAGCCATAGTAGGTGATTCAAGTGCCGAGGGTTTGCTGGGGAGTCTGCCACCCACAACTATCATTTCAAGCTTTCAAAGGCCTAGCAATGAACAAGTCTGGCTACAAATCAAATTTCGACACCTCCCTAAAAATATCGCATTTCTCACCTAAGTATTGGGGAACATGGTTTCTTCTTTTTATTCTATTTCTATTTAGTTATTGCCCTATTCGTCTGCGTGATCGTTTTGCCGGACTAGTCGCCAAAACTATTTATAACAAGAAGTTTCTCAACAAGCGTAAAAAAATTGCTTTCACAAATCTTGGTTTATGTTTCCCTGAATATAGTGAGCAACAAAAAGATATACTGATGCGTAAAAATGTACGTGCACTTGCTCAGATTGCACTATCTCTGGGGGAGCTATATTTCCGAAGTAAAAAGCATGTACTCAAGCGAACTAATGTCATTGGTGCGGAATATATTAAACAGGCTGAGCAGCAGGGTAAATCAATCATATTTCTGGGGCCACACTGTTATGGGTTAGATTTTGGTGGCGTTGCAGGAATTAATGCACGCGGTCATTCTTTATCGAGTATGTTTAACGATTACAGGAATCCTATATTTGACTGGTTTGTTACCAGCTATCGTACTCGATTTACGCATGAAATTGGTAAAGGTACTCTCTATCATCGTAGCGAGGGACTCAAACCTGCTATCAAAAGTTTGCGTGATAAGGTACATTTTTATTACCTTCCTGATGAAGATCATGGTCGTGATGAGAGTGTTTTTACTGATTTTTATGCAACTCAGAAAGCTACATTGCCGATCATTGGACGATTAGCAAAACTTGGTCGTGCGGTTGTGATACCATTTTACACTGTCTACAACGAGCAATCTGCTCAATACGATGTCACTTTTCATGCCCCTTTAAACGATATTCCTAGTGGTGATGAAGTACAGGACACATTAATGATGAATCAAGCCATCGAAAAGCTAATTGATATCGAACCAAGTCAATATATGTGGACCTTAAAATTACTTAAAACAAGACCAGATGAAGCAGAGCGGATCTATTAAACTTAATTGCAACTAACTGAATAATAAAAGCCGTTTAGATTAATAAACGGCTTTTTGCTTTAATGAAAACTAATTTACTGAGCGTTTAAGCGTTGCCCTGTTATTGATTTACTGTCATCACTTAAAAGGTATAAATAAGTTGGCATAATCTCCAACGGTGTTTTTAATAATGAAGCATCTTCTGCGGGGAAAGCGTTTGCACGCATACCTGTACGTGTTGCACCTGGATTAATCGCATTAAAGCGTAGGGTACTGTTTTCAAACTCATCAGCTAGCGTTTGCATCATACCTTCCGTAGCAAACTTTGAGATACTATATATGCCCCAGTATGCTCGGCCTTTATTACCTACTCCTGATGTAGTAAAAACTGTTGTGCTGTTTGGCGCCAAAGCTAAAACAGGAATTAAAGCTTTAGTTAACAAATACTGTGCTGTGACATTAATTTGCAATACCTCATCCCAAGTACTTTTTTCAATTTGAGCAAATTGACCCAATACACCAAGTTGTGAAGCGTTATGAACAAGTCCATCTAGTTTTCCATATTCCCGTTTTATCGTATCTGCTAAATCGGTGTAATGCTCTTCAGTTGCTCCACTTAAATCAAGAGGTACTATTGATGCTTGTTGTTGCCCTAATTTTTCGATTTCATCGTAAACGGCTTCTAATTTTTTAACCGTTTTGCCAAGCAATATGACTGATGCTCCTTTTTCTGCACACTCAATTGCTAATGTCTTACCAATACCGTCACCAGCACCAGTGATTAAGATAGTTTTGTTTGCTAAACAGTCAGCTTTTGCTTGATATTCTTTCATATTATTTCTCGTTGAACTTAAATTATGCAAATAGTAACTTTTTTTAGCTAAAAGACTCAAACTTTTTGTACCTGAGCTTAGTTTTTGTCATGATATGCCACATTAATCTATTGATAAGGAATATTACGGTGGAATTTTTATTTGAATATGGGCTATTTCTTGCTAAAGCGGTTACTTTTGTAGTCACCGTGGCTGCGTTATTGATCATCGTTATTGCATTGACTAGTAAGCAAAAAAATAAAAAAGGCGAGGTTGAGTTAACCGATCTTTCTGAGCAATTAAAAGAAACTAAAAAATCAATCGAAGAGCAACTACTGTCAGCACCACAATTAAAAGAACGTCATAAAAAAGAGAAGAAAGCCGCTAAAGAGAAGCAAAAGCTAGATAAAAAATTAGCTAAAGAAGGAGATGACAATAGCTCCCTTGCACAACTATATGTAATCGACTTTAAAGGCAGTATTGATGCAAAGGAAGTGAGTTCACTACGTGAAGAGATAACCGCAATTCTTTCGGTTGCGACTGAGCAAGATGAAGTGTTTGTACGTCTTGAAAGTGGTGGTGGTATGGTACATGGCTATGGTTTGGCTGCATCACAGTTACAACGCATAAAAGATAAAAAAATACCGCTAACTATTTCAGTTGATAAAGTGGCTGCGAGCGGTGGTTACATGATGACTTGTATCGCAGATAAAATCATTGCGGCGCCTTTTGCTATACTAGGTTCAATTGGTGTTATTGCACAAATCCCGAACTTTAATAAAGTTCTTAAAAAACATGATATCGAATTTGAACAGTTAACTGCGGGTGAATATAAACGTACACTAACAATGTTTGGCGAGAACGATGAACAAGGTCGCAACAAATTCAAACAAGAATTACAAGAAACGCATGATTTGTTCAAACATTTTGTGAGTGAACATCGTCCAGTTATTGATATAGAAGAAGTTGCAACGGGTGAACATTGGTATGGCTTGCAAGCCATTAAACTTAAACTTATCGATGCCATCTCAACCAGTGATGACTATTTATTGTCGCAACTAGACAATCGACATATTGTGCAGATTAAGTATACGCAACGTAAAAAACTAGCAGAAAAATTTGGACATAGTGCATCAAAAGCAGTCGAGAATAGTCTATTAACACTCATGCAAGTGAATCTTAGCCGTCTGTTTAAGTAAATTGCGCGAATTATAAGCATATTAGTGAGCCAACTATCATCAAGTTGGCTTTTTTATCTCATTTTACATTGTATTTGAAAATATAAGTTGCTATTCGCCGTTACTTTGGCTTATATAAAAAGGGAATTCAGCGGATGAATCAAATATTAGTGTCGCACCTCTCAATCATGACTACTTTAGGGCTAGAAGAATTATGAGCAAATCTCTTGTTATTGTGGAATCACCTGCAAAAGCAAAAACCATCAACAAATACCTTGGCAAAGACTTTATTGTCAAATCAAGTGTCGGTCATATTCGCGATCTTCCAACGAGTGGCAGCGCTAAGAAAAAGATAGATGCCAAGAGTAAAAAGTCATTAGCGGGCATGACGGCTGCTAAAAAAGAGAAAGAAAAAGCAAAACGCGCACAGGAAGCGCTTGTGACAAGAATGGGGATCGACCCCAATAATAATTGGAAGGCACACTACGAAATTCTTCCCGGTAAAGAGAAAGTGGTTAGTGAACTTCAAAAACTTGCTATAGATGCACCTACAATTTACCTTGCATCGGATTTGGATAGAGAAGGTGAAGCGATTGCTTGGCATCTGAAAGAAATTTTAGGTGGTGATGACAGTAAGTTTCAACGTGTTGTGTTTAATGAGATCACTGAGTCTGCAATACAAGAAGCATTCAATAATCCCACCGAACTTAATTTAAATAGCGTTAAGGCCCAGCAAACACGTCGCTTCTTAGATCGTGTAGTAGGGTTCATGGTTTCACCACTACTTTGGAAAAAAGTTGCACGAGGTTTATCTGCTGGACGTGTTCAATCGGTAGCAGTAAGGCTACTAGTTGAACGTGAACGTTTAATTAAGGCTTTTAATCCAGATGAATACTGGGATTTACACGCTCAGACAAAAAGTAAAGATAACAATGAACTTCGCCTTGAAGTATTTAAAGAGGACGGTGTTAGCTTTAAACCAACTACTGAGAAAGAGACCAACAAAGCGGTTTCAGTGCTACAAAATGCATCTTTTAAATTACTTTCTCGTGAAGATAAACCGACTAAAAGTAAAGCCAGTGCACCTTTTATTACCTCAACACTACAACAGGCTGCCAGTACACGACTAAGTTTTGGTGTTAAGAAAACAATGATGTTAGCGCAACGCCTTTATGAAGCCGGCTACATTACTTATATGCGTACAGATTCTACCAATCTAAGCAAAGATGCAGTGGCTTCGGCACGTGATTATATTAATGCAGAGTTCGGAAGTAACTATTTACCAAAAGATCCGGTTACTTATAGCAGTAAATCTGGTGCACAAGAAGCCCATGAAGCAATTCGACCTTCTGATGTAACTCAATTAGCTGCCTTATTGGTTGGTGTTGATCGTGACGCGATGCGCTTATATGAACTAATTTGGCGTCAGTTCTTGGCTTGTCAAATGTTACCTGCACTATATGACGCTACTACTTTAGTTGTAGAAGCAGATAATTACTTGCTTCGTGCTAAAGGTCGCACAATGCGTTTTGCCGGTTGGACAAAAGCGCAACCTGTTGCAAAAAGTAAAGTTGATGAAGTGCAATTACCGGATCTGGCAATCGGAGAAAAAATTGAGCTTGTTGAGCTAGAACCAAGACAACACTTTACCAAACCTCCTGCTCGTTTTACTGAAGCTGCTTTAGTAAAAGAACTGGAAAAGCAGGGTATTGGTCGACCTTCTACCTATGCAAGTATTATTTCAACCATTCAAGATCGTGGTTATGTAAAAGTAGATAAACGTCGTTTTTATGCGGTCAAAATGGGGGAAATAGTCAGTGATCGTTTGAGTGAAAATTTCGTTGATTTAATGAGCTATGATTTTACCGCAGAAATGGAAGCTAATCTCGATGCAATTGCTGAAGGTAAAGCTGACTGGATTGAAGAATTAGACCGTTTCTATAAAGACTTAACTTCACTTTTAGAAAAAGCAGAATTGCCTGAAGATGAAGGAGGAATGCGCCTAAACGAGCCTGTTGCTATTAAAGAGGTGCGTTGTCCAACCTGTGAACGTGAAATGGGAATTCGTACTGCTTCAACTGGCGTATTTTTAGGATGTTCCGGTTACGCTTTACCACCGAAAGAGCGTTGCAAAACAACGATTAACTTAGTTGATGGCGAAGAAGTTGAAGATATTTTAAGTAGTGAAGACCTTGAAACTGCAGCTTTGATGGCCAAGAAGCGTTGCCCTAAATGTGATATGGCAATGGACAGTTACCTTATTGATGAAAAACGTAAGTTACATGTTTGTGGTAATAATCCTATCTGTGATGGGCATATTGTCGAGCAGGGTGAATTCAAAATCAAAGGCTACGATGGACCTGTTGTTGAATGTGACAAATGTGGTAACGATATGCAGCTTAAAGATGGTCGCTTTGGTAAGTACATGGGCTGTACTAACGAAGAGTGTAAAAACACACGTAAAATTCTGCGCAATGGTGAAGTTGCACCACCAAAAGAAGATCCTGTTCATTTACAAGAGTTACCTTGTGAGCAAAGCGATGCATACTTCATTTTGCGTGATGGGGCTTCTGGTTTGTTTTTAGCTGCCAGTACCTTCCCACGCTCTCGTGAAACCCGTGCCCCCAAAGTTGCTGAATTAGCTAAATTTAAAGATCGAATTTCACCTAAGTTTCATTATTTAGCGCAAGCTCCGCAAACGGATCCTAATGGAAATCCAGCTGTTGTGCGATATAGTCGTAAAAATAAAGAACAATATGTAATGACTGAGATAGATAAAAAAGCGACGGGCTGGACTGCTAAATATGTTGATGCCAAGTTGGTCGATGACGTGTTAACAGGTGGCAAGTGGGTAGAAGAGCAAACCAAGAAAAGGGCTGTTAAGAAAAAGAAAGCCTGATTTCGATTGGTAAAAGCAACATAATTCAAATTATATGAAGTATGTGAACTAAAATTTTGTTTATTAGAAAGGTAGCTAAGGCTACCTTTTTTGTTTCCTAATTTCCCCGATGCCCGTGTGCTCTGTAGGTAAAATCCCATTTCAGCTCACAAACACGCTAGTTTCATGTTAATGGCAATTGCATGTGAGCCATCGCATAGAATGAACCTTCCTAGCGATTATTATTTGACCATTCTCAAACTTTTATAATTGCTATTCAATGCAAATATTTAATTAGCCTAATTTAAAAGGTGATTATATAAATTGAGATAGCAGATGCCGATATATTCCCTATTGAGTGAATTAGACCGTAAGGTCATCTTGTTCACTCATGAAAAACGTCAACGCGATAAGAAACCCATTCCTAATGGCGCCTTAAATGAGGAGTTTAGAGCATTTATTGTCACCGAAGGAGAATATATACTTTGGGAGTTGGAAAAGCGCAAACTCACTGAGGCTGAGGTTGTAGCCCATGCTTGGTTAGTAACCTCTGCTAATAACATATCCTTAGTTTTTGATTTCAAAAAAAACAATCAATTATCTGTTTCAAGTTTGTTTGATGATGAACACTGTATTGGTGTTTGGCAACTTGAACATGGAATACTAAAAGTATGCTTTGAATATCACGGTCACAGTTATGATATCAACATCATTGCCAATAATAATCGTTCCATACATTCAGCGTTACAAATAATCGATAATGAAAGTGCTGAATTATTAAAAGTAGCGCCAATAAGTGATCCTAAAAACGGTAAAGCTTTAATTGACTAACTAAGAGGTTATTGATGTCTGAACATATTGGTTTGTTAACGCGTGATACAATTGCACTTATTTTAGCCGGTGGTAAAGGAAGTCGACTAAAGCAATTGACAGAAGATCGTGCGAAGCCCGGAT
The DNA here is from genome assembly GCF_002835465.1 of Psychromonas sp. psych-6C06. Classification (NCBI taxonomy): domain Bacteria; kingdom Pseudomonadati; phylum Pseudomonadota; class Gammaproteobacteria; order Alteromonadales; family Psychromonadaceae; genus Psychromonas; species Psychromonas sp. psych-6C06. Next base: position 710,995 of record NZ_PIZM01000001.1, read on the forward strand.
TACCCTTTGGTGGTAAGTATAAGATTATCGATTTTACACTCTCCAATTGCATGAACTCTGGTATTCGCCGTATTGATGTGTTGACACAATATAAATCAGCTGAGTTGTTATCACATATTCAAAAGGCATGGAGTCGAATGCCATGGGAACTCGGTGAATACGTCAACATCGTACCCGCGCAACAACAAATAGGCGATCTCTGGTATCGCGGTACCGCAGATGCTGTTTTCCAAAACCTCAAACAACTGCGTAAACAACATTGTAAATATGTATTAATCCTTGGTGGCGATCATATCTATAAAATGGATTATAGCCGGATGTTACGCCGCCATGCCCAAAAGGGGGCAGAAATATCTATTGCTTCTATCCCTGTAAAATCGACTAATGCTTCAGCATTTGGCGTACTTAATGTGGACAGTGACATGCGGGTACATGAATTTGTTGAAAAACCGGAGCATCCACCAGAGATACCTGATAACCCAGGTAAATCATTAGTATCAATGGGTGTTTATATCTTTAACTTCGATACGTTAGAAAAACTGTTGATGGAAGATGCATGTCTTTCAGCTTCTAAACATGATTTTGGCTACAGTATTATTCCAAAAGCGATTGAATCAGAATCTGTTTATGCATATATCTTTGATGATGAAGGATGTGCAGATGTTCAGGCTTATTGGAAAGATGTCGGTACGGTTGATCAATATTTTCGAGCAAATTTAGATTTGGTACAAATAGAGCCTGAATTAAATTTATATGATTCGCATTGGCCTATCTATTCATTTCAAGAACAGCTTCCCGGTGCAAAGTTTATTTTTGATCAAGATGATTGTAGAGGACAAGCGATCGATAGTGTTATCACTGCGGGTTGTATCATCTCTGGTGCATTGGTGAAGAAATCATTGTTATCAACACGCGTGACCGTAGAACGTCATAGTGTCGTTGAACAATGTGTTATTTTACCTAATGTCTCTATAGGTAAACGTTGCAAATTATATAATGTATTGGTTATTGAAGATTGTATTATTCCTGATGACTTTTGCATCGGACATGATTATGAAAGTGATAAAAACTTTTATGAAATATCTGAAAGTGGAGTCATTTTAGTCAATCAACAGATGATTGATAACTTTTTGAAAATTGAGCATGGAGGTTAGATTCAAAAACGGTATACTTCATTTTTTGAAATTTTGGGTGAAGATGGATGCGGATTGCTTTAGGGATTGAATATGATGGAGCGAACTATTATGGTTGGCAGCGTCAAAAAGAGGTTGTTTCGGTACAACAAAAGCTAGAAGAAGCGCTTTCGATCATCGCTAATCATAACGTAATTGTTAACTGTGCCGGAAGAACGGATGCAGGTGTTCATGGCACAGGGCAAGTCGTGCATTTTGAAACCACTGCTGATCGCAAAGATGTTGCTTGGACACTCGGTGTTAATGCCAATCTCCCTAAAGATATCGCAGTACGTTGGGTAAAGCGTGTTGATGATACATTTCATGCGCGTTTTAGCGCAACGGCACGACGCTACCGTTATATTATCTACAATGCTCCCTTTAGACCCGGTATTCTTAATGCGGGCTTAAGTCATTATCATTACCCACTTAATGAAGCTTTAATGCAGCAAGCAGGACAATATATTGTCGGAGAGCATGATTTTACTTCTTTTCGTGCATTGCATTGCCAAGCTAACAGCCCCATTCGATGTATAGAATATTTAACCATTACTCGACGTGTAAATTTCATCATTATCGATATCAAAGCCAATGCCTTTTTACATCATATGGTACGAAATATAGCTGGTAGTTTAATTGAAGTCGGTCGAGGCAATCAGCCCGTTGATTGGTTAAATACACTATTAGCATTAAAAGATCGTGCCAAAGCGGCTGCAACGGCAAAGCCGGGGGGCTTATATCTTGTTGAAGTAGACTATCCAAGTGAGTTCGAGTTACCTAAACCCGCTATAGGTCCGCTATTTTTAGACGAGTAATTGCGTCTATATCGCTATCGGTTTTGAAAGTGAATTTACAAAGGTGTTGAGAGTCACATGAACGAAAAAAATTTAAATGAATGGTTAACTTATCTTGAGCAATTACACCCAACAGAAATAGAACTTGGCTTAACACGAATCGGTCAGGTTGCAGACACGTTAAACCTGATCAATTTTGATGCGAAGGTGATCACCGTTGCAGGCACTAATGGTAAAGGGACAACGTGTGCCTTTTTAGAAGAAATTTTAGTGCAAGCGGGTTACAAAGTTGGTGTATATAGCTCTCCTCATATTCAACGTTACACTGAGCGTTTGCGCATTAATAAACAAGAGATGCCAGAGCATCTTCATTGTCAGGCTTTTCGCCAAGTTGAAAAAGCTCGTGCCGGTATATCACTTAGCTATTTTGAGTATGTAACTCTTGGTTGTTTATCAATATTAAAAGATCAGCAATGTGACTTTATATTGTTAGAAGTTGGTCTCGGTGGACGTTTAGATGCAACTAATGTAGTTGAGTCTGATGTTAGCGTGGTAACCACAATAGGAATTGACCATATTGACTGGTTAGGGGATGATCGAGAAAAGATTGGCTTCGAGAAAGCGGGGGTTTTTCGTGCTTTAAAACCGGTTGTATGTGGAGAAATTGATGTACCACAATCATTAATAAATCATGCCCAAACACTTGAATGTGATATCCGTTATGCAAACATCGATTTTACAGCTTCAGTAAACGATAAAGGATGGTCTTGGGCAGGTAAAACCACGCTGTCTAATTTACCATTAACTTTAATGCCTCTGCAAAATGCATCAACCGCACTTGCCGTTATTGAAGCCTTAGGTTTAACACTTCCTGAAACTTTATTACGAAAAGCTATTGGAGAGGCTAAACTAGCAGGGCGCCTACAAAAAGTAGAAATGGATGCATCCATTGAGATTTATCTTGATGTAGCACATAACCCGCAATCAGCCAATTATCTTGCAAGCCAACTAAAAAAATTACGTAAACCTGATGGAAAAATTTTTGCTATAGTGGGCATGCTTGAAGATAAAGATATCGCCGGTACCTTTTCAGTCATTAATGAATGTATAGACCACTATCACTTTATTTCGCTTAACTGTTATCGAGGAGCATCTTCACAAACTTTGCTTAGTCACTATCAATCTAGTGAACACGCTATTGCAAAGGTAAAATGTTTCGATAATATAGCGTCTGCATATAGTAGCGTACAAGAACATTTGAGTGACTCAGACACAATCATTGTTTTTGGCTCTTTCTATACCGTCTCTGATTTCTTAACACTTTCACAAGGGTAACTCGTGGCTTCTCAGTTTCAAAATAGATTAGTTGGTATTAGTATTTTAGTAGCGTGTGTAGTGATTTTTTTACCTTCCATTATTGATGGTAAAAAAATGGCCTATGAAGATGAATTTGTGGCAACACCAATCAATCCTGAGTTTAAAGCGCACACACAGCAACTTGATACTAACTCATCTACTAGTCCATTGTCGGAACAGAAGGAGCCTAAGACAGCAAACGTGGAAAATGACACTATTGCAGATGATGAATGGCAAGTTGAAGAAATGACAACGCCCGTCACTATCGAAGCTCCAAAAGAGAGTATAATTGCAGAAGTTAAAACAGAAATAAAAACAGCCAGCAATACGCAGCCGGTTGCAAAGCCGACCCAAAAGCCAATGCTAAAAGCTGCTTGGACTATTCAACTTGGTGCATTCCAAAATGCTGCCAATATCAACTCATTACTCAAAACCCTACATAAAGCTGGCTTTCAAGCACATACAGTCCCTAGAGATGTAATCGACGGTGAACTAACTCGTCTATTCGTTGGCCCTGATGTATCAAAAGAAAAATTACAGAAACAACTTCCACGCTTAAAAAGACTGACTCAACTAGAGGGTAAATTACTGCCCTTTGACGCTGTTAATCCTTAAATTATTACAGCATTGTGGCTATTTTTCTGATAGAATCCGCATCGTTTAAAACGTTCAAATTATAAGGACCGCAATGAGCTGGTTTGATCTTACTATATTAGGTATTATCGCTTTTTCTGCCCTGATTAGCCTAATTCGTGGCTTTACCAAAGAAGCAATTTCTCTCGTTACTTGGTTCTGTGCATTTTTTATTGCCAGTAACTTTTATCCAGAAGTTGCTGGATTCCTTACCCAGCTTGACGACCAACTTATCCGTAACTCTGTCGCTATCGCGATCCTATTTATCTCTGTTTTATTACTCGGTGCAGTGATTAACTACATTGTTAATCGTCTTGTCGCAGTAACAGGACTTTCAGGAACAGATAGATTACTTGGCGTTTTATTTGGCGCTATACGTGGTGTACTAATTGTCAGTGCATTACTATTTTTTATTGACTCATTCACCTCATTTAACGAAGCAAATTGGTGGAAAGAGTCATCCCTCATCCCAGAGTTTGGCATTATCATTGAATGGTTTTTTAGTCACTTGGAGAACTCCTCTAGTTTCTTACAAAATCTTTCCAGTTAAATTTATATAAGCAACATCAACCACTTATTTTGGTAAGTGAAACATATTAATTATTAAATAAAGGCGTGAATTTATGTGTGGAATCGTTGGCATCGTTGGGGCAACACCTGTTAATCAAAGTATCTATGATGCGTTAACAGTATTACAACATCGAGGACAAGATGCAGCTGGTATCATCACTATTGCTGATGGTAATTTTAAACAGCGTAAAGCAAATGGTTTAGTGAAAGATGTATTTGAATCTAAACACATGCAACGCCTTAAAGGTGATATTGGTATTGGTCACGTACGTTACCCAACCGCGGGTAGCTCCAGTGCTGCTGAAGCACAGCCTTTCTACGTAAACTCTCCTTGGGGAATGGCACTTGCTCATAACGGTAACTTAACGAATGCAACTGATTTACGTAAAGCCGTAGCAAAGTCTCGTCGTCATATTAATACTACTTCTGACTCCGAAGTGTTACTAAATGTTTTTGCTGCTGAATTAAATAAAGTTGAAAATGATCGATTAACAGAAAATGATATCTTCGATGCTGTTTCTGCTGTTCATGAACAAGTCAGCGGTGCTTACGGTGTTGTTTCATTAATTATTGGACACGGTATGGTTGCCTTCCGTGATCCTGATGGTATTCGTCCTTTAGTACTGGGCTCTCGTAAAACAGAAGAGGGCGATATGGAATATATCGTTGCCTCTGAAAGTGTCGGCTTAGACACTATCGGTTTCCAAGTGATGCGTGATGTTGAACCGGGTGAAGCAATTTATATCACCGAAGATCGCCAACTGTTCAGTAAACAGTGTGCGTCGAAAACAACGCTGCACCCATGTATCTTCGAATATGTTTACCTTGCACGTCCTGACTCAACATTAAGCGGTGTATCTGTTTATGAAGCACGTCTTGAAATGGGTCGTAAACTTGGTGCGAAAATTAAACGTGAATGGGCTGATATTGAGATTGATGCGGTTATTCCAATTCCAGAAACTTCAAATGATATTGCGTTAGAGATCTCTGTTGAATTAGGTATTCCTTACCGTCAAGGTTTTGTAAAAAACCGTTACATCGGTCGTACCTTCATCATGCCAGGTCAAACACAACGTCGTAAATCAGTTCGTCGTAAACTTAATGCCATTAACGCTGAGTTTAAAGGTAAATCAGTATTACTGGTTGATGATTCTATTGTTCGTGGTACCACTTCTGAGCAGATCGTTGAGATGGTTCGTGATGCTGGCGCAAAAAATGTTTACTTTGCATCTGCTGCACCACAAGTTTGTCATCCTAATGTTTACGGAATCGATATGCCAACGGCTGAAGAGTTAATCGCTTATAACCGTAGCGATGAACAGATCAGTGATTGTATCGGCAGTGATAAATTAATCTTCCAAGACCTACAAGATCTTAAAGATGCTGTACATAAACAAAACCCTGCAATTGATGGTTTTGAATGTTCTGTCTTTGATGGTGTATATGTTACTGGTGATGTAGATAAAGGTTACTTCGATTACCTAGCAAGCCTACGCAGCGAAGATGCTAAACAGATCCAAGAGCAGAAAGAAGAGATTGCAAGTCTTGAAATGCATAACGAAGACTAAGTGACATTAAGCTGGCAGCTATTTGCTTTAAGCTTTTAGTAAAAAACCAGATCAATCGATCTGGTTTTTTTTATGCCTGTAACAAAGTAGGAAACGCTGACTGATCGCGTGTCAGTTCACCAAGCGTCAAAGTGTGGGACTGTCAGATATAAAAAAGCCAACTTAAAGTTGGCTTATTATTTATGATTTATTTGATCAGAGATTAAAAATCTGCACTGCCTGGTGAGCGTGGGAAAGCAATTACGTCACGGATGTTTTGCACACCAGTTACGTAAGAAACTAAACGCTCGAAACCAAGACCGAAACCTGCGTGTGGCACTGTTCCGTATTTGCGTAAATCGCGGTACCAGCTGTAATCGCTCATATCAAGATCCATCTCTGCAAGACGTTTATCTAACGCTTCAAGATCTTCTTCACGTTGACTACCACCGATGATTTCGCCAATTCCTGGAGCTAAAACATCCATCGCCGCAACAGTCTTACCATCTTCATTAAGTTTCATGTAGAACGCTTTAATGTCTTTCGGATAATTTTGCAGAATAATCGGTGCACCGATATGCTCTTCAGCAAGGTAACGCTCATGCTCAGATTGTAAATCGACACCCCATTCAACCGGGTATTCAAAGGCTTTATCACAATTTTGTAAGATTTCGATCGCTTCCGTGTAATCCATACGTACAAACTCAGAGCTAACCATTTTTTCTAAACGTGTAATGGCTTCTTTATCGACACGTTGTGCAAAGAAGGCCATATCATCAGCACGCTCAGTTAGCACTGCGTTGAATACATATTTAAGCATATCTTCGGCAAGTTGTGCTGCATCTGCTAAATCGGCAAAGGCAATTTCAGGCTCAACCATCCAGAACTCTGCAAGGTGACGAGTTGTGTGAGAGTTTTCAGCACGGAACGTTGGACCGAAGGTGTATACGTTGCTTAATGCACAGGCATAAGTTTCAGCATTTAACTGACCTGATACCGTCATGAACGTCTCTTTACCAAAGAAGTCTTGTTTATAGTCCACTTTACCCGCTTCTGTTTTTGGCAAGTTTTCTAAATCAAGTGTACTTACACGGAACATTTCACCTGCACCTTCACAGTCAGATCCTGTGATGATAGGTGTACTGATCCAGTTAAAGCCTTTTTCATAGAAGAAGTTATGGATAGCATGTGATAAACAGTTACGCACACGTGTAACCGCACCAATAATGTTAGTACGTGGACGTAAATGCGCGTGCTCACGTAAATATTCGATGCTGTGGCGTTTCGCTGACATTGGGTAAGTATCAGGGTCTTGAACAAAACCGTGTACTTTTACAGCCGTTGCCTGAATTTCAAAGCTTTGACCTTTTCCTGGGCTTTCAACTAATTCACCCGTAACACTAACAGAGCAACCTGCAGTGAGATTTAAAACATCAGAGGTATAATTTTCTAGATCTGAAGGAACAACAGCTTGAATCGGATCAAAACATGAACCGTCGTAAATCGCTAAAAAAGAGATCCCCGCTTTAGAATCACGACGCGTACGTATCCATCCGTTAACTGTCACTGTTTCGCCAATTGGGAATTTGTCGTTGAATATTTCAACAATTGCTGTTTTTGACATCTGAATTAATGCTCCATAATCACAGTTTTCACTGTTTTTTTGTAAAAAATTTAATAGAGGCATATCTTACCTTGGCGGTAGCGAGATACAAGTCTATGATTTGATAATACGTGATTTTTCACCATGTTTAGCTTTATTGGGGTTTACCATGCAACAACAATTTGAACGACAACGCTTTCATAACGCACATGAGTGGCGTCGATTTTTTATGTTATGGCTTACTGTCATATTATGGGGAGCATTTCTGGCGTATATGCTGTTGTTTCATTACCAACGTGAAATGTTCGAACCGATTATCATGAATCACTTCGAGATTACTTCTGCCTCTAATTACCAATTTGTAGAAATACAACTGTTTATGTACCTATTATGGTCCTGTTGTATTGTTTCTGTACTAGCGATAGTAAACACCTGGGGCAAGAAACGCCGGCCTGGAGACAATACACCTGATAAATTTTTAATTGTGATCATGTCTGCCACTGTTTTATTTGCTTTTTATTATGCGAAAACCGACCTCAATTATCTCAATGGCCAACTTTCAATGTTAGCCAATCTATTTGGTGAGTAATTTATGAAGGTGTGACAACTTGATAAATCGCATCACATAATTGTTTAAGTTGTGCCTCCGTAATAATGTAGGGAGGCATAACATACACTAGCTTGCCAAAAGGGCGTATCCACACGCCAAGTTCAACAAACTTCTTCTGCACTACGGCGACATCTACCGCTTCATTTAACTGTACAACCCCGATGGCCCCTAATACACGCACAGACTTCACCGTTGATAATGTGTGACAGGGCGATAAATATTGTTGTAACCATTGTTCAATCTGTTTTACGGATTGTTGCCAGTTCATGTTCATCAATTTATCAAGACTTGCATTTGCAACGGCGCAGGCTAATGGATTGCCCATAAAAGTGGGGCCGTGCATGAATACGCCCGCTTTGCCATCACTGATAGTTCGTGCGATATGCTCTGTTGTGAGTGTAGCGGCTAAACTCATATAGCCCCCCGTTAATGATTTACCCACACAGATAATATCGGGGTTGATATCGGCATGTTCACAGGCAAATAGTTTACCGGTACGGCCAAAGCCAGTTGCTATTTCATCGGCGATAAGCAGTAGATCATATTCATCGCATAATGCGCGTACACCCTTTAAATATTCAGGATGATAGAAATACATCCCGCCTGCACCTTGTACAATCGGCTCTAAAATAATGGCCGCGATATTGCTTTTATTATTTATAACCAGTTCTGTTATCTCGAGTAATGAGTCACTATTCCATTGCTCATGAAAACAGATACTAGGTTGAGGCGCGAAAATTTGCTCAGGTAAAAAACGATGATAAAGATCATGCATCGCACCCTCGGGATCAGTGACACTCATCGCCCCAAAAGTATCACCATGGTAACCATTACGAATAGTGAGAAACTGACTTTTAGGCGTTCCTTTGGCATGCCAATATTGCAACGCCATCTTTAGTGATACCTCGACAGCGACACTGCCGGAATCACATAAGAAAACCTTTTCAAGATGTTTAGGCGTCATCGATACTAACTTTTTGCCTAACTCAATAGCAGGTTGATGGGTTAAACCGCCAAACATCACATGTGCCATTTTATCGATTTGATTTTTAGCAGCTGCGTTAAGTTCAGGCACATTATAGCCAAACAAACAGGCCCACCAAGATGACATCCCGTCGATTAATTTTTCGCCACTTTCAAGCGTCAGCAAACATTGTTCGGCTGATTCAACACCATAACAGGGCAATGGTTCGCTCATTGATGTGTAAGGATGCCAGAGGTGCTTTTTGTCAAACTGATGATCTAAACTCATAATTGCTCGTTATTTATACAGATGTAAAGAAATATACCAAGAAAAGTTGACAGTGTAACGATGAACTTTAAAATGTGAAAATATTTTTAAAGTCATTATTTCAAGGGAAAGCCAAATGAGTCATACCACAGTGCGTAATAATTGGACCGTCGATGAAGTTGAGGCGATGTTCGCATTACCCTTTATGGATTTACTTTTTGAAGCGCAGACAATTCATCGTGCTAACTTTCCAAAAAATCAAGTACAGGTTAGTACACTATTGTCTATTAAAACGGGTGCTTGTCCTGAAGATTGTAAATATTGCCCGCAAAGTGCGCGTTACGATACAGGCCTTGAAAAAGAGACGTTAATGGAAGTTAACAAAGTAATAAAGGCTGCTAAAGATGCAAAAGCGACAGGCTCAACGCGTTTTTGCATGGGCGCTGCTTGGAAAAACCCCAAACAACGTGACATGCCATATTTAGTTGAAATGATCAAAGAGGTTAAATCGTTAGGTTTAGAGTCTTGTATGACATTAGGTATGCTCGATAACGATCAAGCAACACAACTAGCTGATGCCGGTCTGGATTATTATAATCATAATCTAGATACCTCTCCTGAGTATTACGATAAAATTATTACTACGCGTAGCTATCAAGATCGATTAGATACGCTTGATAACGTGCGAAGTGCGGGAATGAAAGTGTGTAGCGGTGGTATTGTTGGTTTAGGCGAGCAGGGAAAAGATCGTTCAGGCTTATTAGTACAATTAGCCAATATGCCACAACAGCCAGAAAGCGTGCCTATTAATAAATTGGTAAAAGTGCAAGGTACACCACTAGACAATGTGGATGATCTTGATGAGTTTACCTTTATCAAAACTATTGCCATTGCAAGAATCATGATGCCTAAGTCACACGTGCGTTTATCTGCAGGACGCGATGCTATGTCCGAACAAACACAAGCACTGTGTTTTATGGCAGGGGCAAACTCAATTTTCTATGGCTGTAAACTACTCACAACTGACAATCCCGATGAAAATTCAGATATGCAACTGTTTAAGAAATTAGGCATCAATAAAGAAGCGGTGAATCTGTCCCCCTTTGAAAAAGAACAAACTGTTGATGCTGCAATCATTCGCCATGCTGAAAAAGATGAATTGTTCTACGATGCAACAGCGAAGCTATAATAGTGGCCTTTGATTTTATATCACAACAGTTAGACACGCGAAAAAATGACGGTTTATACCGTCAAACGCAGACAGCGCAAACGCCACAGGGCCGTTATATCACGGTTAATGGCCAGCGTTATTTAAATTTTTCAAGTAATGATTATCTTGGGCTTGCCTCTGATCCAGCGGTTATCACTGCCTGGCAGGAAGGGGCTGATCGATATGGTGTCGGCAGTGGCGGTTCGTATCTTGTCACCGGTTATAACCAAGCACACCTCGAATTAACCGAACAACTCAAAGCATGGCTAGGTGTAGAAGCCTTAGCGCTATTTAGCTCTGGCTACTCCGCGAATCAAGCCATTATCAAACTGTTACTTGATAAAAATGCGTTATTACTGCAAGACAAATTAAACCATGCCTCATTGATGGAAGCGGGCAGTTTAGCTCATTGTAAAATGTTACGTTTTAAACATAATGACAGCGCTCATCTCTGCAGTTTGCTAGAAAAACAACAAAATCCAAATACGCTCATCATTAGTGAAGGGGTTTTCAGTATGGATGGTGATCAAGCGCCCATCGCTTCATTACTGCAATCGAGCCAACAACATAACAACTGGTTGATGATAGACGATGCCCACGGACTTGGGGTATTAGGTGAAAATGGACGAGGCAGCGTCGTAGAAGCTGGTTTTAAGAATCAAGACTTACAAATATATATGGCAACATTTGGTAAAGCACTCGGTGTTGGTGGTGCTTTTGTCGCAGGTAGCCAATCATTTATTGATTACCTGACCAACTTCAGCAAGCCCTATATCTATACAACGGGACTACCGCCAGCGATGGCGCATGCCATTATGATAGCCGCCCAAATGGCTGAACAAGAGCAATGGCGACGTGATAAATTACACTCGCTTATTCACTACTTTCGCCAACAAGCAACCTTGCACGGGATTGTTTTATCTGCGACCAATTTACAGGAATCACAAACTGCGATTCAACCTATCATCATTGGCGATAGTAAAAAAACGCTCATTGTTGCAGAACAATTAAAGAAATTTGGTTTTTGGGTAACCGCTATTCGTCCACCGACAGTCCCTGTCAATAGTGCTCGCCTACGAATAACCCTTACTACGCGTCATGAACAACAGGATATCAAAGAGTTGGTCAGTACAATCTCAACGATATTAAGTGAGCACTAATGCGCCTTAATATCGATAAAAAAGCAGTTCAAAGCTCGTTTTCAAAAGCAGCACCTCATTATGATCAATTTGCACAATTACAACGCGATATTGGTGAGCAATTACTGCATAACGTCGTAAATGATAACACAGCGACCGCAACACCTATGCCATTAGCGAGCAAGATAGTCGACCTTGGTTGTGGCACCGGATATTTTAGTGAAAAACTAAATCAAGCCTTTGTCGATGCAGAGTTAACCTGTTTTGATCTCTCCGAGGCGATGTTAAAACAAACACAACAACGGTCATTAAAAAATGTCACCTTTGAACAAGGGGATATTGACCAATTACCCTTTGCTAACGAGAGTGTCGATATCATCTACTCTAACCTCGTTGTGCAGTGGAGTGAAAATTTAAAGCACTGTTTACAACAAATAAAAAAAGCGCTCTCACAAGACGGTAAGGCTTACATATCCACTTTATTATCAGGTACATTATTTGAGCTTACAGAAGCATGGAAACAGGTTGATGACGCTGTGCATACCAATCGATTTCTCGCGTTAGAGGAAGTCAACTTGATTTTATCTGAGCTTAACTTCAGTAAAGTTCAAATAAAAACTGAAACACGAACTTTGCAATATGATAGCGTAATCGAAGTGATGCGAGCGCTAAAAGGTATCGGCGCCAATCATGTCCACAGAGATGACAACCAAAATATAAAGCCCACAGGAAAAGATCGCTTAATCAAGCTCGATATGGGATACGCCCCCTTTAAAAACGCACAGGGAAAGCTAAATTTAACTTATCAAGTTTGTTACATTGAGGTACTAAAATGACACAGACCTTTTTCATTACCGGTACTGACACCGATGTTGGTAAAACCGTATGTTGCGCGGCTTTATTACAAGCTGCAAATCAGCAAGGATTGAAAACCCTTGCTTATAAACCCATAGCTGCAGGTTGCGAGAAAACGAGTGCAGGCTTGCGAAATGATGATGCATTGACGTTGCAACAATACAGTAATATTGAAGCTGACTACGATCTCATTAATCCTATTGCTTTTGAACAACCGATTGCACCACATATTGCTGCCGAATTGGAAAACAGGTCAATCAGTATCGACAATATTACCCTAGGGCTTGAAAAACTACAAAGCTATCATCCCGATGTTTTATTCGTAGAGGGAGCTGGTGGCTGGTCTTTACCGTTAAATAATAAACAACTGCTTTCTGATTGGGTTGAAGCGCAACAATTATCAGTGATTATCGTCGTCGGTATGAAGCTAGGTTGCCTCAATCATGCACTACTAACTTACCAAACTATCAAAAGTGCTGGATTAAAAGTGGCAGGGTGGATTGCAAATCAGACGCAAACTGAAATGCCTTATTACGCACAAAATTTAGCATTATTAAATGCCAAGATAGACGCGCCACTGTTAGCTGAGATCCCCCATCTGCCTCAAGCGGAGCATCATAACCTTGGGCAGTATGTTGATCTTAAGTCATTAAAGATCTGAATATGGACTTCGCACACAGTTAGCTCCGGCCTGTAAAACATGTGTGTATATTTGTGTTGTGCGTAAGTCAGAGTGTCCTAATTGCTCTTGTACCGTGCGAATATCAGCCCCACGCTGTAAAAGATGAGTTGCAAATGAATGGCGCAACGTGTGGCAAGTCACTGGCTTATTAATCGCGACAGCTTTAGAAGTTTCCCGTACCGCTTTTTGTAAATTTGATTCATGTACATGATGACGTCGATATAACTGTACACTAGGATCCATCGATAACCTTGCAGAGGGAAAAAGATAGTGCCAATTAAATTCCTTCTCAGCATTAGGGAATTTAAGTGCCATCGCATAGGGTAAATATACACCAGCATATTGTGTGCTATGAATGTCTTGTTGATAATACAACTGCGCTGCGGCTACCTGCTTTTTAAGTGGCTCGACCAATTCCTTAGCCAAAGTAACACGTCGATGTTTGCCACCTTTACCATGCCATATTTGAATAGATAAATAATCTAGATCGATATCTTGCACCCGTAACCTCACTACCTCCATTAAACGCAAACCACTGGCATAGAGTAATTGAATAGGCAGGGAGACAGGTGCAGGAATATTTTTTAATAATAAAGCGGTTTCTTCCGGTGTTAAAACAACCGGTAATTTGGGCTGTGCTGAGGTTCTGTTATATTTTAAATCCAAGGTAAGCGGATTATCTAAAAACTCTTTATATAAATAAACAATCGCATTAAGGGCCAAAGCCTGAGTTTTTGGAGCAACATTCCGATTGTTCGCTAAGTGAGAAAGAAACTGCTCGACCTCTTTATCATGGCACTGTGTGGGATGTTTCTTTTGATTGAAAAGAATAAAGGCTTTTATCCAGTGCACATAACTTTCAATGGTACGCTTTGCATAACGACGCATCTTCATATTTTCAGCAACAGCTTTGATAAAAGGCGACTTCATTTAGCAACTCCCAATTAAAAACACATGTATTTATATACAGTATAGTTGTTTTTCCACCTTTTAGTATGAAACACAACTATTTTTAGGTGTACTCAGTGACTTATCGTTGATTTATTTAGTTAAGTTATTGTTATAAATGATACAGCCTGTAAAATATTTGAATTATTTTATAGCGATGGATCCCACCTTTCTTCCGTAGATTGTGATTTTATCCGTCTAATAAGCTGTTAGTTGGTTTTTAAAATCGTGGTTGGTAATTCTTTCTACGAAGTATTTCAGGCTAAGGTTTGAGCTTGGTAATCTTCAAAGCCGTTGCCTTTTAGTTTTCGTTTGTAACTCGCTCATTCCGCCAAAATATGCAGTCGCTAATAGTCGTCTGGTGCAAAGTTTAATTCGTGGTTTATTCATAACTCTCGGCTCCATTAGCTCCGCTTATTTTATAATGGCGTCATTCTGGTTTCTAGTTTTCAAGGTGTAACCACGAGAGTGATGTTTAGTTGAATTGAATCCAAGTTTTTCAATATGTTACTAGATAGTTTTTCTTATTTTGGTTATCGTGTTTCTTAAGGTAATTAATACTGCCAAACACAACTAACAAGCACTTTAAACGGAACAAAAACAGTTGGCTTTGTTTCGCTTCGCTCCACATTATAGCCAACAATTTTTGTCCGCTTAAGTGGGCGTTATCAGGCTTACGTAAATAGCTTTTGGGTTGTTGTGAGTTTGGTCGTATTTGGAAGGGCTGTTTTCAATTGAATGTGTTTTGCCTTGTGGTTTTAAAGTAACATTCAAAGTGTTTCAGTTTCGGTGTTAAATCTTGGTTTTCACTGGATTTTAAATAAGTGTTCAGTTTCACATTCGTTGTGCAATTTTCCATTTATTAACGGCGCTAAAACCTGTTTAGGTTCCCAATCGCCGTGCTACACAGGCGTTTAAACGGAACAAAAAACATT